>NZ_DASQEU010000016.1:0-126680 GCF_035633495.1 Mycobacterium sp.
TGTTGTGGACAGCCTTGCAGAAGGCTGACATCGTTTGCTCATGACGGACGTCGAGGACACATCGGCGGCATCTGGTGCCGTGACGGATTTCCTCGCCTCGGCGGCCATCGACCCGTCGGCGTTGCTGGTGGACGGCGAACCGGGTATCGGGAAGACCAACCTGTGGCTGGCGGCGGTGCAAGAGGCTCGTCGTCGAGGATTTCACGTGATGTCCGCACGCCCAGCCGCCTCGGAATCGGTTCTTGCCTACGCCGCGTTGGCTGACCTACTCGCCGGAGTGGGCCAGGCTGCGGGGACAGACCTTCCGACTCCTCAGCGTTTAGCCCTGGACCGGGTTCTGCTGCGGGCGGATGCCGACCGAGAAGCGACCAACCCCCGTGCCGTCGCGGCGGCCTATCTGTCAGTCCTGGAACGGTTGGCCGAAGACACGCCGGTGCTCATCGCGATCGACGATCTGCAATGGCTGGATGCGTCGAGCAAGATGGCCCTGGCTTTCGCCGCACGCCGACTGTCGGCCCCGGTGAAGATACTGGGTACGATGCGCACCGATCGGCGCGCATCGTCGGCGGTGTCGTGGCTGCAGTTGGCGAGCCCCGCCGCGGTCCGTCGTCTCACGATGGGACCACTGAGCTTGGGCGGCTTGCATGCGGTCGTGGTGCAGCGGCTGGGCCGGTCCTTCTCCCGGCCAGTGATGCTACGGATACACGAGATCTCGGGGGGAAACCCGTTCTACGCGTTGGAATTGGCTCGGGCGATCGTCCCGGGAACGTCACACACAGACGTAGCCTTGCCGAACACGCTGGCCGAAGTAGTCCGCACCCGGATCGGCAACCTCGACCCGGCGGTCAAAGATGCCTTGCTCACCGCTGCCTGCCTGCCCGCACCGACCGTAGAGCTGGTCTCAGCCGCCATCGGAACGGACGCCGATCTGGTCGCGGGGTTGCTGGAGCAGGCCGAAACCGAGGGCATCGTGGTCATCGAGGGGCACCAGCTGCGCTTCGCCCATCCGCTGCTGGCTCGCGGCGTCTATACCGAAGCCCCCCTGGACAGCGCAGGCGAGCGCACCGTGGCCTGGCTGGCGTCGTCGCCGAACCCGAGCTGCGAGCTCGGCATCTGGCGCTGGCGGCCGTCAGCGCCGACCCCGAGACGCTGCAGTCCCTGGATGCGGCCGCCGAATCAGCCCGCCAGCGAGGCGCCCCAGCTGCCGCCGCTGAGCTGCTGGACCTCGCGATCGAGCTCGGCGGTGACACTCCCGAGCGCCGGATCACCGCCGCTCAGCACCATTTCGGCGCCGGCGACCCCGGGCGGGCCCGAGAATTGCTCGAGCAGGTCATCGCCGAGCTGGCCCGCGGCACCTTGCGCGCGACGGCGTTGCGCCTACTCGCGTTCGTCCGGATCTTCGATGACAGCTTCGCCGAGGCAGGCGACCTGTTCGAACGGGCCCTCGGCGAAATCGACGACTGTCTGGCGCTTCGGGTGCAGACGATGATCACGCTGACGTTCGCCCTCTTGAACGCCGGACAGGTCGCCGCCGCCCTCACCCGCATAGGGGAAGCCGTCGCGGACGCGTCACGCTTGGCGCAGCCGCGACTGCTGAGCCAAGCGCTGGGGATGCGCGTCATGGTCCGCTTCATGGCGGGCGACGGGCTTGACGAACCCGGCATCCGGCGTGCTGTCGAGTTGGAGGGCCACGATACCGAGATCCCATTGGCATTCCGGCCGACCATGCGGAGGCCCTGACGTCGGCCTGGACTGGGCAGCTCGATCACACCGCGATCCGGTCGATCCGACGAAGCTGCATTGAACGCGGCGAGGAACACGAACTCACCTTCGTCTCGTTCCACCACGTCCTCATCGAGATCTGACGGGGGGATTTTGCCGCCGCCACCCTGATCGGAGAGGACACCATGGAGCGCGCCGTGCAGCTGGGCGGCGATATGCCACTATTCATCGCCTTGACGCTTCGCGCCACGCTGGGCGCGTACGCCGGCCCGGTCGAGCAGACCCGACTCGATGCGGGTGCCGCGGTCGCGGCCGGTCGGCGGTGCAGCGCGCACACACTCACCGAAGGGCCGATCACGGCGCTGGGGTTCCTCGAGCTGTCCCTGGGTGACCATCGGTCGGCGCTCAAGACACTGCACACGCAGGTTGGCAGGCTCGATGCCGCACCAGACGGTACCGAGATCATCGCCGCCTCGTTCGTGCCCGACGTCGTGGAAGCCATGATCCACCTCAAGCACTTCGCCGACGCCGAGCCGCTCATCGCGCGACTCGAACGCAACGGTCGTCGCCTCGACCGTCCGTGGATGCTGGCCGTCGGCGCCCGCTGCCGTGCCATGCTGCTCGCCGCCCGCGGTGATCACCACGCCGCGAGCACCGCCGTCGAGCAGGCAATGAACGAGCACCGCCGCCTGCCGATGCCCTTCGAGCTGGCCCGCACGCAGCTCCTGCTTGGCCAACTCCAACGCCGCCACGGTCACCAGCAGACGGCCGCGGCGACGCTGCGTGAGGCGTGTGCGACGTTCGCCGACCTCAACACCCCACTGTGGGCCGAGCGCGCCCACCGCGAACTGTCCGCCAACAACAGCGAAGCGCACCGAACCGCCGTGCTCACCCCGGGGGAAGAGCGTGTGACCGAACTCGCCTCGACCGGCCTGACCAACCGCAGAGTTGCCGAAACGCTGTTCATCAGCCCAAAGACGGTCGAAGCAAACCTCGTCCGCATCTACCACAAACTCGGCATCCACTCGCGGGCCGAGCTCGGCCGCCGCATGAGCCAATCCGAAGGATGGACAAACACCTAACGCGTGCGTTCCGGCGATGAGACAACTATGTGTCGCACTGACGGCGTTGTATGTCCGGTGACCGGTGGATGGACCGGAGGAATCCCGTGTCCACCGATCGGGGGAAGCGCGCGACTCCGCTGCTTACTGGAAGTCGCGCGACTTCGACCGCACCCGCAGGTCGATGGGGCTCATCCGGTCGGCCGCCACGGTGACCGCGCCCGTCGCGTTCTGCACGATGCCACGAATCATCAGCGCCGACGCCGTCTGAGCCAGCCTGCGGTGCCGCGCCCACACTCCCCTCGAGCACATCACGTTGACCATGCCCGTCTCGTCCTCGAGGTTCAGGAACGTCACGCCCTGAGCCGTCGCGGGCCGCTGCCGGTGGGTCACCGCGCCCGCGACGAGCACCCGCGTGCCGTCCGGCACCGACAAAAGCCGATTGGCGGGGATGACGCCCACCTCGTCCAGATGGTCACGCAGGAACTGGACGGGATGACTGTCGGGTGACACGCCGGTGGCCCAGACGTCGGCGGCGGCCAGTTCGAGTTCGGTCATGCCGGGTAGCGACGGGACGTGCGACGAGGAGCCGACGCCGGGCAACCGGTCCGGGCGCTCGGAGGCCGCTGCTCCCGCCGCCCACAACCCCTCCCGACGGGTGACCCCGAAGCAGCCGAGCGCCCCCGCGGTGGCCAGCGCCTCGGTCTGCGGCACCGAGAGCTGCACCCTGCCCGCAAGATCGACGAGAGACGTGAACGCGCCGTCGGCCTTTCGCTCCTCGACGATTCGCTCGGCCAACTCGTCACCGATGTTCCTCACGGCGCCAAGCCCCAACCGCACCTCAAGGCCACGGTTCTCCAACGTCGCGTGCGACAGACTGGCGTTCACGTCGGGACCGTGCACCAGCACCCCGTGCCTGCGGGCGTCGGCGACCAGCGACTGCGGCGAGTAGAAACCCATCGGCTGCGCCCGTAGGAGCGCGGCGCAGAACACTGCGGGGTGGTGCAGCTTGAACCACGACGAATAGAACACCAGCGAAGCGAACGACAGCGAATGACTTTCCGGGAAACCGAAGTTGGCGAACGCCTCCAACTTCTCGTAGATCCGGTCGGCGACCTCACCGGTCACCCCGTGCCGCTCCCGCATGCCGTCGTAGAAGCGACCGCGAAGCCGTTGCATCTTCTCCGTCGAGCGCTTGGACCCCATCGCCCGCCGCAGCTGATCGGCCTCAGCCGCGGAGAAGCCCGCGCAGTCGACGGCCAACTGCATCAGTTGTTCCTGAAACAGCGGGATGCCCAACGTCTTCCGCAGCGCCTGCTCCATCGACGGATGGTCGTAGGTCACCGCCTCCTCGCCATTGCGGCGGCGGATGTACGGATGCACCGACCCGCCCTGAATGGGCCCGGGGCGGATCAACGCAACCTCGACCACGAGGTCGTAGAACACCCGCGGCTTCAACCGGGGCAGCGTGGCCATCTGCGCGCGGGACTCCACCTGGAACACCCCGACGGAGTCGGCGCGCTGCAGCATCTCGTACACGGCGGGTTCGGACAGGTCGAGCTTGGACAGATCGACCTCGATGCCCTTGTGCTCGGCGGTCAGGTCGATGGCGTAGTGCAGCGCCGAGAGCATGCCGAGACCGAGCAGGTCGAACTTCACCAAACCGATTGCGGCGCAATCATCTTTATCCCACTGCAGCACGCTGCGGTTCTCCATGCGCGCCCACTCCACCGGGCACACGTCGGCGATCGGCCGGTCACAGATCACCATACCGCCGGAGTGGATGCCCATGTGCCGCGGCAGGTTCTTGATCTGCAGTGCCAGGTCGACCACCTGCTCGGGAACGTCCTCGACGTCGGGCGAGTCGGCAAGCCCGTTCCACCGGCTGATCTGCTTGCTCCAAGCGTCCTGCTGCCCCTGCGAGAAGCCCAGCGCCCTGGCCATGTCGCGTACTGCGCTGCGACCGCGATAGGTGATGACGTTGGCGACCTGGGCGGCGTAGTCGCGGCCATAGCGCTCGTAGACGTACTGAATCGCCTTCTCGCGCAGGTCCGATTCGATGTCGATGTCGATGTCCGGCGGGCCGTCCCGTGCCGGGGACAGGAACCGCTCGAACAACAGCTCATTGGCGACCGGGTCGACGTTGGTGACGCCCAGCGCGTAACAGACCGCTGAGTTGGCCGCCGATCCCCTGCCCTGGCAAAGGATGTCGTTCTCCTTGCAGAACCGGGTGATGTCGTGCACCACCAGGAAGTAACCCGGAAAGTTGAGCTGGGCGATGATCCTCAGTTCGTGCTCGATCTGCGCGTAGGCCAGCGGCGCGCGTTCCGGCGGTCCGTACCTGTTGCGGGCTCCGGTCATCACGAGGTGCCGCAGCCAGCTGTCCTCGGTCTGCCCATCCGGCACGTCGAACGGCGGTAGCTTCGGGGCGATGAGCGCCAGCCCGAACGCACACTGTTCACCGAGCTCGGCAGCGGCCGCCACCGCCCCGGGATGACTGGCGAACAGGTGCGCCATCTCATCCCCCGACCGAAGATGCGAACCACCTAGCGGCGCAAGCCATCCGCTGGCCTCGTCCATCGAGTTGCGCGCCCGGATGGCACCCATCGCCATGGCCAACCTGCCGCGGGCCGGTTCGGCGAAGTGTGCCGCGGTGGTGGCGACGACGCCCAAGCCGAACCGCGGTGCCAACGCCACGAGCTCGGCGTTGCGCTCGTCGTCGAGAGGATGCCCGTGGCGGGTGAGCTCGATGCTCACCCGGTCGGCGCCGAAACGGTCGACCAGGTCGGCGAGCGCCGATTCGGCCGCTGCGGGCCCACCTGTCGACAGAGCTTGGCGCACATGGCCTTTGCGACATCCGGTGAGGACGTGCCAGTGCCCACCGGCGGCCTCGGTCAGCGCGTCGAAGTCGTAGAGGGGCTTGCCCTTCTCGCCGCCCGCCAGGTGGGCCTTGGCGAGCTCGCGTGACAACCGCCGGTAGCCCTCGGGCCCGCGCGCCAGCACCAGCAGGTGCGGCCCCGGCGGATCGGGCACCTCGGTGCGGGCGACGTTTCCCAGCGAGAGCTCGGCGCCGAACACCGTCTGCACGTCGAGCTCCCTGGCCGCCTCGGCGAAACGGACCACCCCGTACAAGCCGTCGTGATCGGTCAGCGCGATGGCCCGAAGATTCAGCCGGGCGGCCTCCTCGACGAGCTCCTCCGGGGTGCTCGCCCCATCGAGGAAGCTGTACGCCGAGTGCGCATGCAGTTCGGCGTACGGCGTCGAGTCGTGAGCCGAGCCGTCCCGCTTCCGATCCGGTGGCTCGTAGCTTCCGCGCTTGCGCGACCAGGCCGGGCTGTCGCCACCGTCACCGGTGGGCTCGGGAAGGCGCGAACCGGCGCGGCGCGGCTTGCTGGTGAGAACGCGCTCCATCTCGGTCCAGCTCGACGGTCCGTCGTTCCATCCCACCCGACAAGAGTAATCGAACGCGTGTTCGAAAGCCATGGTGCCCGGCGCCAGTTCTGCGTGAAGGTCGCGGCGGCGAAGGAATCGCACCCCCCGTGCAGAAGTCGCGGCGGAGATGGGCAAGAAAAGGGGCCCTGGCGCACCGGGACATTCATCGCCGGCGCCGACATCCGTTACCCGATGCCCGGCGCCCGGCCACACGACCTGGCGGGCACCTTCGCCCCCGATCTTGTTCTCGTCGACACCGCGCGGCCCGTCCTACGGGACCTCGCCGACCGTGCCGACATCCGCGAGGCCGCCCGGGGCTGGCACGATCGCCTGGGCCGCAGGAATCGGCAAGCCCGACATGCCGGCCCTGCGGGAAGCGCTCTTCCACTGGTTCGGTGCACCCCGGGCCGATGACTTCGATGCGCGGATCGAGTCAACACACCAGGAGACCCGACGACCGGAGGAATCATCATGACTCAGACGAACTCGACCGCCCTGCCCCCCGTGGCCGACCAAGCCACCTGGCAGGCGGCGCTTGACGAGCTGCGGGCCAGAGAGAAGGCCGCCACCCGCGAGCTCGACGCGATCGCCGCCCAGCGCAGGCGGCTGCCCATGGTCCAGATGCCGGACTACACGCTCATCGGCGCCGACGGACCCCTCCCGCTGGCCGACGTCTTCGACGGCCGCAGCCAGCTCATCGTCTACAACCACATGTGGTCGGACGGCGCGGAGTGGCAGTGCGGCGGCTGCACGGGCTTCACGTCGCAGTTCACCCGACTGGAGTTCCTCGCCAGCTACGACGCCCGGTTCGTCATCGTCACCAACGGGAGCCTCGACGAGGCGCTGGCGTACAAGGAACGGGTCGGCAATCGGATGGACTGGTACTCGTCGTCGGAGAGTTCGTTCGGCGCCGACGTGGGTGCTGCACCCGGAACCGGCTTCGCGGTCAACGTCTTCCTGCGCGACGACGACACCGTCTACCGCACCTGGCACACCAATGGCCGCGGAACTGAACAACTCAGCCACAGCTTCGCCTTGATCGACCTCTTGCCGTGGGGTCGGCAGGAGGAATGGCAGGACTCCCCCGCGGGGTGGCCGCAGGCGCCGACCTACTCCCACTGGCTCGACTCACCCGACATCGCCCGGATGTACGGTGCCGGTTAGCGCACCGGAATGTCTTGACCCCTTTCGGATTCCGGCCGAGGTCCGAAGTACCGACGGTCAGCTTCGCGAACCGCGACGTCGTTCATGCTGGCTTCCCGACGACGCATGAGGCCGCGTTCCTCGAACTCCCACAGCTCGTTTCCGTAGCTGCGCCACCATTGGTCCGCGGTGTCGTGCCACTCGTACTGGAACCGCACCGCGATCCGGTTGCCGTCGAAGCTCCAGAGGCTCTTGCGTAGGACGTAGTCGAGCTCCCGCTTCCACTTGACGGTCAGGAATTCGACGATCTCGGCGCGCCCGGTGATGAACAGGTCGCGGTTGCGCCACACCGAATCCTCGGTGTACGCCAGGCTCACTCGTTGCGCGTCACGGGTGTTCCACGCATCTTCAGCCGCTTGCACCTTGACGATCGCGCTGGCGTGATCGAAGGGCGGAAACGGTGTGCTGTGTCGGTCATGATGGCCATCATCACGGAAGGACTGAACGATTGGTGGCGGTGGCAGGATGCACCCATGACACGACGGATCGCGACCATCGTCCTGGCGGTAGCGACACTCGTCGCCGCGGTGTCCGTGCCCGTGGCCCCGCGATCGTGGGCGACGCCCGATGACGACATCACGTTGACCTTCATCCGCCACGGCCAGTCGGAGGGGAACACGTCGGGCTCTATCGACACGTCGACGCCGGGCCCCGGGCTGACCGACCTCGGGTGGAACCAGGCCCATCAGGTCGCCGCCGACTTCGCCGACGACGGTTTCGACGGCGTCTTCGCCTCGACGATGGTGCGCACCCAGCAGACGGCCGAGTTCCTCGCCGAAGAACTCCACGATCCCGTCGACGTCCTGCCCGGGTTGCGGGAGATCGAGGCGGGCGTCTACGAGGGCCAGCCGGAATCCGCGGGCGCGGGGTTCTACGACGTGCTCAGGCAATGGGCACGAGGGGACCGCAATGCCCGCATTCCCGGGTCGATCGACGGCAACGAGTTCGACGCCAGATTCGACGGCGCCGTCGCCGCGATCCATGCGACGGGCGATCGCCGCCCCGTCGCGTTCTCGCACGGCGGTGCCATCGCCCCATGGACGCTGATGAACGCCGGCAACGCCGATCCCACCCTGCTGGAGGCCGAACCGCTGAGCAACACCGGCTACGTCGTCGTCCACGGAAGCCCTAGTGCGGGTTGGACTCTCGTCGACTGGAACGGCGTCCGCGTCTAGTCCACGTATTCGGCGGTGCCGTCGTCGAGCACCACCCGGGCGTTCGACCCGTCGGCGCCCGCAGCCTCGGTGCGGAACACCGCATGTCCCGGCTCGGTGCGCCACACCGACGTCGTCAGCGTCTCACCCGGGAACACCGGCGACGTGAACCGGGCGCCAACCGCCGTGATCTTGGTGGCGTCATTGCCACCGAGTTCGGCCACCAACACGCGACCGGCCACCCCGTACGTGCAGAGCCCGTGAAGGATCGGCTTGGGGAAGCCCGCGAGGTTCTGCGCAAACCACGGGTCACTGTGCAACGGGTTGCGATCGCCGGAAAGGCGGTAGATCAGGGGTTGGTCCTCGGTGGTCGGCAGAGCGACCTTCGCATCCGGCTCGCGGTCCGGGATCTCCGGAGCGACGGGGCGCTCCCCCGGCTGACCGCCGAAGCCGCCTTCACCGCGGATCACGGCGGTCGACACGGACTCTGCGATCACCTGGCCGGTCTCTGGATCGGTGCCGGTGCCCTTGAGCACCAGGATGGCGTTCTTGCCCTCGCCCTTGTCCTGGATGTCGACGACCTCGGAGGTCACGTTGAGCTTGCCCGACGGAGGCAACGGCGCGTGCAGCCGAATCTGCTGCGAACCGTGCAGCAGCATGGCCCAGTTGAACGACCCCACTTCGGCAGCCCCGCCCCACGCCGGGCAGGCGATGACGGCGTAGGTCGGCAGCACCTGCTGCTCGATGTCGTGGCTGTTCTCGGTCGTGAAGGCCAGATCCTTGGTGCCGGCACCGACGCCGAGCGCATACAACAGGGTGTCGCGCTCAGTCCATTCGAACGGTTGCGGCGCGGTCTTGGCACCGATGGCGTCTGGGTTGATCGGCATGCGTTCTCCCTTGAAGGCGTTGGCGGTCAGTCGGACGATAGCGCGACGACGGCGCGCCCTCCCCGATCGGGTCACACCTGGTTGACCTTTACCGGGACAGGGGTGACCATGACTCGCATGCGCTATGTCGTTACCGGCGGTACCGGGTTCATTGGCCGCCGCGTGGTGTCCTCAATCCTCTCCCGCGACGACGGTTCCGACGTCTGGATCCTGGTGCGACGGGAGTCGCTGTCCCGCTTCGAACGTCTCGCCGAACACTGGGGCGAACGGGCGAAACCCCTGGTCGGGGATCTCACCGCGCCGGACCTCGGGCTCTCCGAGGAGACACTCGCCGAGCTCGGCCCCGTCGACCACGTGGTGCACTGCGGTGCGGTCTACGACATCACGGCGGACGACGACGCTCAGCGCGCCGCCAACGTCGACGGCACCAAGGCGGTCATCGACCTCGCCCTGCGGGTGGACGCCACACTTCACCACGTGTCGTCGATCGCGGTGGCGGGCACGTTCCCCGGTGAATACACCGAGGCGGACTTCGACGTCGCCCAGGACCTGCCGACCCCGTATCACCAGACCAAGTTCGAAGCCGAGATGCTGGTGCGCGCCGCGCCGGGGCTGCGCCACCGCATCTACCGGCCCGCCGTCGTCGTCGGGGACTCCCGCACCGGCGAGATGGACAAGATAGACGGTCCGTACTACTTCTTCGGGCTCCTGGCGAAGCTGGCCGCCCTGCCGAGTTTCACGCCGATGATGCTGCCCGACACCGGCCGCACCAACATCGTCCCGGTGGACTTCGTTGTCGAAGCCGTGGTCGCAATCATGCACGTCCCCGATCGCGACGGGCAGACGTTCCATCTGACAGCGCCGAAATCGATTGGTCTCAAGCACATCTACCGTGGCGTGGCCAAGGAGGCCGGCCTGCCCGAACTCCGCGGCTCGCTGCCCGGGTCGTTGGCGACGCCGTTCCTCAAGGCCTCGGGACGGGCCAAGATCCTGCGCAACATGGCGGCCACTCAACTCGGCATCCCGGCGGAGATTCTCGACGTCGTGGACCTCGCCCCGACGTTCACCTCCCACAACGCGATGGAGGCGTTGCACGGCAGCGGGATACGGGTCCCCGAGTTCTCCGCCTATGCCCCTCGGCTGTGGAGGTACTGGGCCGAGCACCTCGACCCCGACCGGGCGCGCCGTGATGACGCCGCGGGGCCGTTGGTGGGTCGCCACGTCATCATCACCGGCGCATCCAGTGGCATCGGACGTGCATCGGCGATCGCCGTGGCCGAACGCGGTGCGACGGTGTTCGCGCTGGCGCGCAACGCCGAGGCACTCGACGACCTCGTCACCGAGATTCGCGAATCCGGTGGCGACGCCTACGCGTTCACCTGCGACGTCACCGATTCGGCGTCGGTCGATCACACCGTCAAGGACATCCTCGGCCAGTTCGGTCACGTCGACTATCTGGTGAACAACGCGGGCCGTTCGATCCGCCGGTCGGTGTCGGCCTCCACCGACCGACTGCACGACTACGAACGCGTCATGGCCGTCAACTACTTCGGCTCGGTCCGGATGGTGCTCGCATTGCTACCGCACTGGCGCGAGCGCCGATTCGGACACGTGGTCAACGTCTCGAGCGCGGGCGTGCAGGCCAGCAGCCCGAAGTACAGCGCCTACATCCCCAGCAAGGCGGCCCTCGACGCGTTCGCCGAAGTGGTTGGCACCGAAACGCTCTCGGACCACGTCACGTTCACCAGCATCCACATGCCGTTGGTGCAGACGCCGATGATCGCCCCTTCGCGCAGGCTCAACCCGATGCCTGCAATCACCGCCGATCACGCGGCGGCGATGGTGGTGCGCGGCCTGGTGGACAAGCCCGCGCGGATCGACACCCCCGTCGGCACGTTGGCCGACGTCGGCCACTACTTCACCCCGAGACTGTCTCGGCGAATACTTCATCAGCTCTACCTCGGCTACCCGGATTCGGCGGCGGCCAGGGGTGTCACGGCTCCGCACTCCTCTGCACCGTCCGATCGCGATCCGACCAGGCGGCCCAAGCGACCAGCCCGTGCCGCCGTCGCGAAGCTTCGTGCACCGGGACCGCTCAAGCGGGCGGTCCGCCTGGTGCCCGGTGTGCACTGGTAGCGGGCCGGTCCTATCGTTGGCGACGTGACAGGGCTTGAGCGCAGAGGCGAGAGCCCGACGACGCGGCTTCCCGTCTTCGCCGACGTCGACACCGGTGTGGACGATGCGATGGCACTCGCCTACCTGTTGGCCAGTGCGGATGCCGAGATCGTGGGCATCGCCTCCACCGCGGGCAACGTCCCCGTCGATCAGGTCTGCGTCAACAACCTGGGGCTGCTCGCACTCTGCGGGGTGACCGACATCCCGGTGTCCAGGGGCGCCGAACGGCCGTTGACGGCGCCGTTGCGCACCGCCGAGGACACCCACGGTCCAGAGGGGCTCGGATACGCGCGACTGCCCGGCGGGGGCAGACGACTCACCGAATACGACGCGGCCACGGCCTGGGTGCAGGCGGCGCGCGAACACCCCGGCGAACTGGTCGGCTTGGTCACCGGACCGCTGACCAACCTGGCGTTGGCCATGCGCATCGAGCCGAGCCTGCCCCGGCTGTTGCGACGGCTGGTCATCATGGGCGGCGCGTTCGACTACCGCGGCAACACCACCCCCGTCGCGGAGTGGAACATCAGCGTCGACCCCGAGTCGGGCTCCGAGGTGTTCAGCGTGTGGAGTGCGGCATGGGGACTTGACGTACCGACACACCTACCAATCATGTTGGGGCTCAACCTGACTGAGCGTGTCGTCATGACACCTGCGATCCTCAGCAGGTTGGCGGCGGCCGCCGGTTCCGCCACCACCCCGATGAGCGTTCTCGATGACCGCGGCTCGAGGTCGGCGGCATCCAACCCGCTGATTCGCGTACTCGAGGACGCGATGCGCTTCTACTTCGAGTTCCACTTCGACCAGGGCGAAGGCTATCTCGCCCACTTGCACGATCCTCTCGCCGCCGCCGTGGCGCTGGACCCGGAACTGGTCCTCTACCGGCAGGCGACCATCGACGTCGAGCTGACGGGTACCCTCACCCGCGGCATGACCGTGGCCGACTGGCGTGGACACTGGGGCCGATACCCCAACGCGCACATCGGCTTCGAGGTCGACACAGAGGCGTTCTTCGACCGGTTCATCGCGCGGGTGGGCCCCTTCGCCGCAACGCTCGGCTGAGCGCGGTCGACGGTCACCACGAGGGTGACGTCGATGTTGCCCCTCGTGGCATTGGAGTACGGGCAGACCTGATGCGCCTTCTCGGTGAGCTGCTGCGCGGTGGCGCGGTCGACGTTGGGCAGGGTGATCTCCAGTTCCACCGCCAGGCCGAAGCCGCCGTTGTCCAGCTGCCCGATCGAAACCCGAGATCCCACGGCCGAATCCGACACGTCCGCCTTCTCCTGGCGGCCCACGAGTCGCAGCGCCGAATGGAAGCATGCGGCGTAACCGATGGCGAACAGCTGCTCGGGGTTGGTGCCATCGCCGCTGCCGCCCATCTCCTTCGGGATGGCCAGCGCAAGGTCCAGCCGGCCGTCGGCACTGCGGGCATGCCCGTCGCGTCCGTCGCCGGTGGTCAACGCCTCGGCGGTGTACAGGGTCTTCATGGGGTTTCCCTTCCTAGAGATGCGTTGAGCGCATCGGTGAGTTGCCGGACTGCGTCACGCAGGTCGGCGGCCTCTCGTTCGGTCATGCCGGTTGACGAGAAGAGCTGTTCCGGGATGCACTGGGCGCGACGTTCCAATTTGCGTCCGGCGTCGGTGAGGCTGACGTCGACCAAGCGTTCGTCGTCGAGCGATCGCTCGCGCCGGACGAACCCGTTGGCCTCCAACCTCTTCAGCAACGGGGAGAGCGTTCCGGAGTCCAGTTGGAGGCGCTCGCCGAGTTGGCCGACCGTGACGTGCTCCTCTTCCCACAGCACCAGAAGCACCAGGTACTGCGGATAGGTGAGGTTCATCTCGGTCAAGACCGGTCGGTAAGCCGCGGTCATCGCTCGCGACGCCGAGTACAGGGCGAAGCAGAGGTGTTGATCGAGGCTCATCGTGGCCATGCCCAGAACTACAGACCACAATTCAATTGTGTACAACTGATTATTCGTAGACCCCCTCGAGAAACCACTGCCGCTGCCGGTAGCACAGCAGCATCGCCCGATCACCGACGTCGCCTCGACCACCCTGCTCCTCGAGCAGTACCTGCACTCGCGCCGTTCCCCCGGCCTTGCCCGATGCCCCTGGATCCCACCACCTTTCGTCGACGGGCCACGGCCCGGCCCACCACCTCAACCTGCCCGACCTGCCGTCTCCGGTGAGACGGACCGGCTCTGCGGAGAACAACCCCCGGCCCGTCACCCGCACGGCGTTGCCCTCGGCGTCGAGCAGCTCGACCGGATCGTCGAGCAGCACGGTCGGCGCCGGCTCGGGGAGCTGCCCCGGCCAAGGCTGGCCAGGGTCGGCGCGCGGCACCGGTTCGTCTCCCAACGGCGTGAGGGTGATGCGTTCGGCAGGCCCACGACCACCGCTGAGCACCGGCACCTGCACCGAGTCCGGCCCCAGCAGTCCTTGAACCCGCACCAGAGCCCGACGGGCGCGCAACCGGTCGTCGTCACCGGAGGAACCCCACAGCGGCAGCTGCAACGCCGCTGCCGAGACCACCTCCACCGGATGCAGGCGCAACGTGGTGATCGGGGCGGTGGGCCGGTCGTCCGGGTTGCGTCGGTTCAGCCAACCGTCGAGCTGCCAGCGCACCCGGTCGGCCGTGGCATCCTCGGTCAACGGCTCGGCGCACCGCCAGACCCGTTGCATCTCCTCACCGTTGGCAGTGATCGCATGGATCGCCAACCGGGTGCAGCCGACCCCCGCCGCCTCCAGGCTGCGATGCAGTTCACCGGCCAGCGACCGCCCGGCGAAGGCAGCGGCGTCCACTCGATCCACCGGCGGATCGCAGTCCATGACGGCATCGAGATCCGGGGGCGAATCCCGGCCCGACGGCCCGCGAGTGGGCTCCCCGCGAGCGAACCGATGAGCGGTGATCGCATCGGCACCGAAGCGGGATGCCACGTCGGTGCGCGATAGCGCAGCGAACTGACCGATACTACGAATTCCCATGCGCCACAACAGGTCGGACAAATCGTCACGGCCGGGTGCCGCCAGGCTCGGTTCGGTGGCGAGTTGCCGGATCGACAGGCCGGCCAGGAAGGACGCATCCCCGCCGGGCTCCACGATGCAGCCGACGCGGGCGGCGAACACTGCGGTGGACAACTGATCGGCGATGCCGACCTGGCACTCCGCCCCTGCCGCGGCGACCGCGTCGACGAGCCGCTCCGAGGCGGCCTGCTCCGATCCGAAGAAGCGGGCAGCCCCACGCACCGACAACACCAGCAGGCCCGGCCGCAGAACCTCCGCGCGCGGAACGACCTCGTCCACCGCCGCCGTCACGCCTTCGAAGTGTCGGGCATCGCGGCCGGGGTCCGCGGTGACGACGTGCACACGAGGGCAGCGCGCCTGAGCCTCCCTGCGGCGCAACCCCCTTCGCACTCCGGCCGAGCGAGCCGACCCCGAACACGCGACGACGCGATTGGCCAGGGTGACCACTACGGGGTCGGTCGCAGGCAGGTCCGCCGCGGCAGCCGCCGCCACCGCGGGCCAGTCCATGCACCAGATGGCCAGCACCCGGCCGGGCATGTCATCCGCCCACTACCCGAGCATGGCCGACGGACCGACCAGAGGCCCTGGTCGCCAACCGCACCCGACTGATCCGTCCGCACCCCGGCGTGGGTGCACCGGAACCCGCACCCGTTACCTCGTAGCCGCAGACCCTCGACTCCAACCGGGCCGATGCCCCGTGCCAATCCCCGTCGGTGACCAGGAGGGTGCAACCCTTCTGGCGGGCCCTTGCCGTCACCGCACGCGCCCTGCTCGGCGCCACCGATCGACCGCCCAGGCCGAGCACCACCAGATCCAGTCCGTCCATCAACACCGCGGCCACCTCGACCGGATCGGCACCGGGGTCGGGGATCACCGCAAGCCTGCTCAGGTCGGCGCCCATCTCGACGGCGGCAAGCAGACCCACGTCGGGTTGGCCAACTATCGCCGCGTGCCCACCCGCCGCAGTCACCGCTGCCACCAATCTCAATGGCAGCGACCGGGCTCCCGACAACACCGCGACCGCGCCGCGGGGCAACGACTCGGGCAGGAGGTCGGCAAGCGATTCCGGGATGGGCAGCAAAGTTTCCGCGGCGGGAAGCGAGGCGTGTGACGGCATGGATCCACGATGCGTCGAACCCACCGTGCCCGATGCCCTCCCGGATACTTCGGCCATCTTGCGCCGTAGGTGTTCTACCTGTTCAGCGCGATTTAGCGAGTGTTGGTCAACACGCATCACCGCTGTCACATCAGCACCTCTCGCACCATCCGGCTCTCCCGCATCTGATCCCGTATTCGAAAGTATGTTCGATATGACGAGTAAACACTTACCCTCTGACACCGTCAAGCGGGTCACGGGGACCGAGGCGGGGCTGTACGCCACCAGAGAAATGCCTGTGCGGCCGTTTAGTCGATGCATTAGAGTTCGGTCACCGGAACCCGCTTCGGCATGGGGCTGGTGCACGCGTCCAGCACCCTGGAACCGTGCAGAATCGCATGGCGATTCGCCGAAGACCATGCGTTGGCAATTCGGGGATTAGTAAGGAACAGCATCATGAGGTCACATCGTCTGGCTCGCCGTGTCGCGGCCTACGCGGGAGGTGCCGCCATAGTCGCGATGGTCGGTCTGACTGCTGCGTGCGGCGGCGGTTCGGAGAAGGCTCCCGAAACGTCGACCACCACGACCACCACCGCGCCTTCGGTGACGCCCACCGAGAAGTCGATCAACCCCACGGGCGGCAACCTCTTCACGCCTCCGGTCAAGGCGCCGCCCGCGCCGACGGCCATTCCCGGCGACAACTGACATCACGCGTCTCGGCAGTCCATCGCGGGACCGTTTAACGACGACACCATGCCGTCACCGACTGTGACAGCGTCACGGACCAGGCGCACGAGCGTCTGGCCGTGGTTGCTGCCCGTCATCTTGGTTGGCGTACTGGCGCTCGCCTCGGATCTGCGGATCACGCCGAGCGCCGGAACGCCCGACCTCATCGAGGGTCCATTCGCCTCATTGCTGGCTGCCTCAACCGATCTCGGTCCGGCGCGCCGCGATCACGTCCAGCTCACGGCAATGCTGAACGACCACCGTCGTCCCGATGGGTTGATCGGCTGGGCGAGCCAACACGGTCTGTCCGTGCAGTGGCGTGCCAGCGACGGCTGGGCCGTAGTGAAGGGCACGCCCGACCACGTGGCGGATGCCTTCCGCGTCGAGGTACACGACTATCGCGGCCAGCGCGGTCAAGAGTTCTACGCGTCACCGCAACAGCCGGAGGTACCTCCGACACTGCGTGACGAGGTCAATCAGCTGGGCCGAATCCTCAGTTACACACCGCATCACACGTCGCGGCCGGACATCCTGCCGTTGGACGTGCCCGATCGCGGGCTGACGCCCACCGCACTGCTCAACACGTACAACGCGGCGGGCATGGCACGCAGCGGCTTCACGGGCAAGGGCACCACGATCGTGATCTTCGCGTTCAACGGCTTCGCCCAGTCCGACCTCGACGCCTTCGCCACCATGAACGCACTTCCAGCGTTCACTCCGACCGTCGTCGGCGACCAATTGCCCGAACCCTATGGCGAGACCACGATGGATCTCGAAGTCGCACACGCGATTGCGCCGGATGCCCAGAAGGTCGTCGTCAACGCCCGTCCGACCGTCGAGGGCGATGGCGCCTTCCAGAAGATCGGCCAGATGCTGGAGGACACCGACCGTCAGTTCCCCGGCGCAATCTGGAGCCTGTCGATCGGCTGGGGTTGCGACAAGCTGCTCACCGCAGCGGATCTGGCACCGGTTCGCTCCGCGCTTGCCACCGCCCACACCCACGGCACCACGGCTTTCAACGCCAGTGGGGACCTCGCCGGCCTCGAGTGCAAGGGTGGCGACGACTGGGACTCCCCGCCCGGACCGTCCGACGTCGGGCTGGATTCCATTGCCTCCCTTCCCGAGATGACCAGCGTCGGTGGCACCACCCTGTCCACCGATGCCCAGGGCCGGTGGCTGGCCGAGCAGGCGTGGTTCGACGTCCCCCTCTCTCAGGGCACCGGCGGCGGGGTGTCGACACTCTTCGACCTGCCGCCGTGGCAGCGCGTCGCGTCGGGACAGATTCCCGCCGATCGCAATACGGGCAAGCGGCTGACCCCCGACATCTCCGCCGTCGCCGACCCGTTCACCGGGGTGAAGATCGTGCTCAACGGCGACAACGTGGTCGGCGGCGGAACGTCGCAGTCGGCACCCATCTGGGCGGGGCTGGCCGCGGTGATGACTCAGTTCCTGAAGGCCAACGGCGGCAGCGAGATCGGTGACATCAATCCCCTGCTGTACCAAATCGCCGAGGGTGCACCGCTACCCGCGTTCCGCGACGTCACCCTCGGCGGAAATGCGGTCGACATCGCGGGACCGGGCTACGACCTGGTCAGCGGACTCGGCACCCCGGACGTCGACAACCTCGCCCGCAACCTGCTCACTCTCCAGAGGATCACCCAATGAGCACGGAGTCGGAAACAGACGGTGTCACGCCCGGCATGGTCGAGTGCCCGGTGTGCCAGACCGAGGTGCCAGAAGGCGAGTTCTGCGGCCTTTGCGGCCTCACGCTGAAGGAACACGGCATCTCGGGCCCGGGCTGGCTGCGCATCAAGGCCTACAGCGCATCACCCGGTGAACATCTGCTGAGACCGAACATCGTAAGTTCGCTCTTTCCACGCCTGTCCCCCAGTTCGCGCATGCCGTTCCTGCTAGGACTGGGCGTGCTGTTAGCCGCACTGTTGGCCGCCACCCTGTCCCGTCTGCCCGCCGCACTCATCACCGTCGCCGCGCTTGGACTGCCTCTGCTCTTCCTCATCTATCTTCAGGAGTCCGACGTCTTCGACGACGTCCCGACCGGCACCCTGGTGGCGACTGCCGGGTTGGGCATCGGTCTCGGCGTCGGGTGGGTGCTTCTGACTGGAGCGGTGGTCGCGCAGGCCTACGACGTGGGATTGGGCGCAGGCATCGCCGGATCCCGGATTCTTCGTGACGGTCTTGGCATACCCGTAGCCAACTTGCTGCTCATGCTCGCCCCCGCGGTAGTGGTGCGATTGATACGCCCGGGGCAACGGGAATCCCTCGACGGCTTCGCCATCGGCGCACTCGGCGCGCTGATGTTCACGGCCGCAGCGCAAATGACGCGACTGGCCCCGCAATTCGCCGGTGGCATGATCGCCAAGGCCAGGCCGATGAGCGGCTTGATGGTCGAGGCCGGCATCCGCGGTATCGCGGTGCCACTGATGGCGGCCGCGGTGGGCGGCCTCATCGGCACCGCGTTATGGTTCGCAAGACCGGCGAACAAGAAGGAACAGCACCGCAACTACGTGCGCATCGCCTTGACCGTGTTCACGCTCGTGGTCTTGACGATGTACGCCCTACTGGGCCTGGTCGACGTGGCACGATTCCCCCAAATCCTGCAGTTGGCACTGCATCTCGCCGTGTCTGCCGTCGCCGTGCTCGCCTTGCGAATCGGCCTGCAGATGGCGCTGCTGCACGAGGCGCACGACGAGATCCTCTCGGATGAACCCCTCCTGTGTACGCAGTGCGGTCACGTCGTCCCCGACATGGCGTTCTGCGCTGCCTGCGGCGCGGCCACCCGGGCATCCTCCCGATCGTCGCGGAAGGCCCGACGGGACAGCCGGCCGGTGCGCGTCGAGACGGGCCCCGAACCGGGGACGGAAGAGCAGTGACGACGGTTCTCCCCGGCTACTCGACGCAGGCCGGAACCTATACCGCGCCTGCGCTTCCCAAGACCTCGCACCGCAGGCTGCTCATCGTCTGGGTGGCCGCCATCGGCCTCGTCGCGGCAGGCCTGGTCGCACTGTCCGGCGCCATCGAGAAACCGTCGGCAAGGTACGTCTGCCCGCCCGATTGCGGGCGGCCACCGATGGGCCGACCCGTCACCATCAACCCACGCTTCACTGCCCCCGACGGGACGTTCTCGGTCGCCTATCCAGCCGAGGGGTCGGCATACAAGGTCACCCCGGGCGACCGCGGAATCACTGCCGACCTGCTCGCCGGCGACGGCGGCACCATGCGACTCTTCAGCCAGCCCGCCGCCGGTCGCACCCCGCAGCAGATCGCCCACCAACTCGTCAACGAGACCTTCCCCGACAACAAGATGGCCTACGAGATCCCGAATGCCATGGTCGGCTATCAACCGGGGTACGGCCTGGTCGCCGACTGCTGGCCCCAGGGATCCAACGCGAGCTACACCCGGATGCGGGTGGTGGTGATGGTGGCCTTGAAGAACGATCTTGCGCTGGTGGCCGGCGCGGTGGGTCCGTACCACGCCTTTGGGCCGGACTTCGGTTCGGGCAAACCCTCGGCAGCCAACCTCCAACTTGCGCTGGACATGGGCAAGTACGTCAACAGCTTCAGCTGGCGCGGCGACCCGCTGCGCTGAGCCCCCAGGTTCGGCGGCGGTAGTTCGTCGGTGTGAGATGGAACTTGCACGACACAATGTTGACATTGACAAATGTCACCAATTGCTGCTGTACTCCGGTTGTGACGACCGACACGATGCCCACACGAGGATCGAGGCGATCGCGCGGCGCAGCCGCGGTGAGCGGACTGACCCTGCGACAGATCAGCGCGGTGCTGCCGCCCGAGCGGGCGTGGGGATTGTGGACCTCGCGCCGAATCGTCTCGCGGATCATGGACTCCTTCGGCCCTTCCCTGGCGGGTACCGAGGTCGAGAAGGTCGACGTCTGCCTCCGAGACGGCAGGCGCCTCGTCGGTGAATGGGTGCGTGGCGCCGGCGTGACCACCACTGATCAGTGCATCTACTTCCTGCACGGCAGTGGATTCGCCCTGTGCTCACCGCGCACCCACCGCAGGCTGACCGCGTGGTTGTCCCGCCTGACCGGACTTCCCGTGTTCTGCGTCGAGTACCGACTGGCTCCGCGCCACCGATTCCCCACCGCCGCCGTCGACGTCCGCTCGGGTTGGGACTGGCTGTGCCGCGAGAAGGGTTCGCTCCCGACCGAATCGCCATCGCAGGCGACTCGGCGGGCGGACACCTTGCCGTCGACCTGTTGTTGCAGCCCGACGTCGACCACCCGGCTGGACTGACACTGTTGTCCCCGTTGGTCGACCTGACGTTCGGACTCGTGCGCACCCGTGAGGAACTTCGCCGCGGCCCTGCGATCCGCGCCGTCGACGCTGCGAAGATCGTTGGCTTGTACTGCGCGGGAACGGATCTCACGCATCCACGGCTCACCCTCGACGTCGCGGGCGGTCGCAGGCTGCCTCCGACCCTGGTCCAGGCCGGCGGTGGCGAGATGCTGGTCGGGGACGCTCGAAGCCTGGCCGCCGACATTCACGCGGCGGGCGGTGATTGCGAACTGCAGGTCTGGCCCGACCAGGTCCACGTCTTCCAGGCGTTGCCGCGACTCGCACCCGATGCCGCGCCTGCCATGCGACGGGTCGCCGCGTTCATCGCGGAGTCGTTGCAGGCCAATGGAATCGAGCGGGCAGCCGGATGAACCTCTTCAGATCCTCACCCAGGCGCAGCCACGGTGCGGCGGCCGTCATCACTGGCGCAGGCAGCGGCATCGGGGCCGCGTTCGCCACCGAGCTGGCCCGTCGTGGCGGCCGGGTCGTGTGCAGCGACGTCGACGAGGGGTCGTCGCGTGCCACCGCCGATGCCATCGTGGCCGCCGGCGGTCAGGCCACCTCCGTCCGCTGCGACGTCTCGCAGATCGATGACGTCCAACAGCTGGCCAAGGAAGCGCAGTCCCGGCTCGACGGTCCACCGACGCTGATGATCAACAACGCCGGCGTCGGCGCGGGTGGCGCTCCCATCGGCGACATCGACCTCGACGACTGGAACTGGGTTCTCGGCATCAACCTGTGGGGCCCGATCAACGGCTGCCACGTGTTCACGCCGATCCTGCGCGACGCCGGCCGACCGGGCGGGATCATCAACGTCGCGTCGGCCGCGGCGTTCGGCGCCGCACCCGGTATGGCCGCCTACAACGTCAGCAAGGCGGGCGTGCTCTCGCTGTCTGAGACGCTGGCCGCCGAACTGTCCGGCACCGGAATCAACGTCACCGTGCTGTGCCCCACCTTCGTCAAGACGAACATCGTGGAATCCGGACGCATCTCGGCCCGTTCGACGCAGCTTGCCGACCGGCTGATGCGCTGGACCGGATTCTCGCCGGAACGCGTGGCGCGCACCTGCCTGGACACCAACGATCGTGGCGGCCTGTACTGCATGCCCCAACCCGACGCCAGAATCAGCTGGGGCATCAAGCGTTTCACCCCGACGGTCTACACCCGTGCCGCCGGCCTGACCAATCGCGTCACTCAATAGGAGATAGTCATGGCCACCAAGAGAGGTATCGACATGGATGCCATGCTCGCGAAGATCAAGGACCGCCAGTGGGCGCTGGCCGACATCGACTGGGACGCCCCGGGTGCCGAGACCATCAGCGACGAGTTCCGGCCCAAGCTCAAGGCGTTCATGGCGGACCTGTGCTGGATCGAGAACGTCGGTGCCCGCGGGTTCGCCGCGCTGGCCAAGAAGGCGCCGACACCGACGCTCGCCGAGATCTACCGCTACTTCCACGCCGAAGAGCAGCGGCACGCGAACGCCGAACTGGCGCTGATGAAGCGCTGGGCCATGCTCGAGGACGGTGAGATGCCCGAACCGAACATCAACATCCGGCTGGCCATCCAGTGGCTGGACAAGTACTCCGACGACATGTCGCTGTCGATTCTGGGCACCGTCATCCCGATGCTCGAGGTGGCACTCGACGGGGCGCTGCTCAAGTTCTTGCTCGAAGAGGTCCACGACCCGGTGTGCCATCGAGTCTTCGAGAAGATCAACAACGACGAATCACGCCATATCGCAGTCGATTTCGACGTGCTCAACATGATCGGCAATGCGACCCCGCGCCGGTTGGCGATCCAGTTCGTCGGCAATGTCGCCTCCCCCGGGGTGATCCTCGGCGCGCTAATGTACGCGCCCCTGCTCAATCGGATGCGCAACAACATCGTCGAGATGGGCCTCGAGCCCGAGCGCCTCTACAACGCCATGAAGCGCTTCAAGCAACTGGGCGAGCGTGCCGAGTTCACCCGCCGGGTGCCCACGTATCAGCTCCTGAAGTTGCACGCCAGGATGGTGGTCAACCCGAAAAACCCCTACCACTATCTCGCCAACTCGATGGTCTGGCTGTCCGACCGCTACCCGAGCCGGCTGGTCAGCCCGATCCCCAGCTGGTTCAAGGAACTCACCTACGAACCGGCGGCCTGACATGCACGTCTACGACACCCTCATCGTCGGCGCCGGGTTCACCGGCATTGGCGCGGCCATCAAGCTGACCCAGGCCGGGGTCGACGACATCGACATCGTCATCGTCGAACGCGACCAGCGCGTCGGCGGCACCTGGCGAGATAGCACGTATCCCGGCGCGGCATGCGATATCCCGTCGCTGCTGTACTCGTTCTCGTTCGTCGCGAACCCCACCTGGTCGCGTGCCTACTCCCCGGCAGGCGAGATTCGTCAGCACATCGAGGACATGGTGGATCGCTTCGACCTGAGGCGCCATATCCAGTTCGGCGTCGAGGTCAACGGTCTGGAGTTCGACGAGACCGAGGGCGTCTGGAACGTCTCCACCACCGGTCGCGAGCGCTACCGCGCGCGCACCGTCGTGCTGGCCTCCGGTCCACTGCCCGACCACGAGTGGCCCGACGTCCGCGGGCTCGAGACCTACGAGGGTCACAAGATCCACAGCGCACGCTGGGATCACGACTACGACTTCACCGGCAAGCGGATCGCGGTGATCGGCACCGGTGCCAGCGCCGTGCAGATCGTGCCGGAGTTGGTCAAGCAAGCAGCCTTCGTCAAGGTCTTCCAGCGCACGCCGGGATGGGTGATCCCCCGGCTCGACGTGGCCACCCCGGGACGCGCGCAGGAGCTGTTCGCGAAAGTTCCGGCGGCGCAACGGCTTGCCCTCCAGGCATTGTTCTGGGGGCATGAGGCCAGCGCCACGGCACTGGTGTGGAAGTCGCCGCTGAGCTCTCTGGTCGCCCGGTTGGGCAAGGCGCATCTGCGGCGACAGGTGAAGGATCCATGGCTGCGCAGGCAGCTGACGCCGGACTTCACCCCCGGCTGCAAGCGGATGCTGGTGTCCAGCGACTACTACCCGGCGTTGCAACGCGACAACTGCAAACTCATCGACTGGCCGATCGCGACCATGAGCCCGGCCGGCATCCGCACCAGCGACGGCGTCGAGCATCACCTGGACTGCGTCGTGTTCGCCACCGGATACGACGTGCACCTGACCGGTCCGCCGTACTCGGTCACCGGACTCGGGGGCAGGTCACTCGCCGACGAATGGACCCGCGGCGCAAAGGCTTACAAGAGCATCAACGCCAGCGGTTACCCCAATCTGTTCTTCATGACGGGACCCAACTCCGGGCCGGGGCACAACTCGCTGTTGGTGTTCGTGGAGGGCCAGATCGACTACGCCGTCTCGGGCATCACCACGATCCTGCGCGGCGACCTGCGGTACCTCGACGTCCGCGCCGACGTTCAGCGGCGCCACAACGAGCAGCTTCAGAAGCGGCTGACCAAGACCACGTGGATGAGCGGTTGCAACAGTTGGTACCTGACGGCCGACGGTTTCAACGCCTCGATGTACCCGGGGTTCGCGACGCAGTATCTTCGACAGATGCGTGACTTCCGGTTCGGAGACTATGACGCCGTGGCACGCCACGCGCCCGCAGTCGTCGGTATGACGTCGTCGGCCTGAGATGCCGCCGGCCAAGCAGCCACGGCAACAGGCGGGCGCGATCTCGACGATCCTCACCGGGCTGCGTCGTGCGCCGAGGCAGATCCGGCGCGGTTCTCGCGACGTCATCGAGAACGCGGTGTCGCAACTGTTCGACGCGGCCGTGCAACCCCACGGCGTGGAAGCGTCCGGTGAGTATCGGATCGAGGAGCTTGCGCGGCTGGCGGGCACGACCACGCGCAACATCCGCGTCTATCGGGATCGCGGCCTGCTGCATCCGCCGCTGCGGGTCGGCCGCATCGCGCTGTTCAACGACACTCACCTGACTCGGCTGCGTCTGATCACCTCGATGCTCGACCGCGGCTACAACATCGCCCACGTGCACGAAATGCTCAGCGCCTGGGAGCAGGGCAAGAACCTCGGCGACATGCTCGGCCTGGAGTCGGCGATCGCGGGCAGTTGGGCCTCGGAGAAGCCCGACCGGATGCCCGTCGTCGACGCCAAGCGGTTGGTCGACGACGACGCGGGCTTCGATCGGCTGGTCGGCCTCGACGTCGTCACCCTCGACGACGACGAGGCAACGATCCGGCGGCCCAAGCTGATCGAGGCCTTCAACGAGATCCGGCAGTACGGCGTCAGCACCGAGAAGCTCATCGACATCCACGAACAGACCGCGCCGCTCATCGACGAGATCAGCGGCATCCTGGTGCGCGCGGGTGTCGAGCACGTCCTCACCCGCATCAAGCCCGGCGCCGCGCTGCCGCCGGACACCGAGGTGGCCGAGCTGATCACGATGCTGGTGCGGTTCCGCACACAGGCCGTGGCTGCGGTGTCGGCCACGCTCGCGTTCTCGATCGAGTCGACCATCGAGTCCGTGGTCAGTCAGATCCTCGGCGAGTTCATCGATGAGGCCGCCGACTCGGCAGAATCCCCCGAAGCGGAGGGGTGACTCACTCCCACTCGATGGTTCCCGGTGGCTTACTCGTCACGTCGAGCACCACACGGTTCACTTCGGGCACCTCGTTGGTGATCCGGGTCGAGATCCGCTCGAGAACCTCGTACGGGACGCGGGTCCAGTCCGCGGTCATCGCATCCTCGCTGGAGACCGGCCGCAGCACGATTGGGTGACCGTAGGTGCGGCCATCGCCCTGCACACCCACCGACCGCACGTCGGCGAGCAGCACGACGGGGCACTGCCAGATCTGCCTGTCCAGACCAGCGCTGGAGAGCTCCTCGCGGGTGATGGCGTCGGCGCGCCGCAGCGTGTCCAACCGCGCTGCGGTGACCTCGCCGACGATGCGGATGCCCAGCCCCGGGCCCGGGAAGGGTTGGCGGGCAACGATTTCCTCGGGCAGGCCGAGTTCGCGGCCGACCGCGCGGACCTCGTCCTTGAACAGCAGGCGCAACGGCTCGACGAGCTTGAACTTCAGGTCGTCGGGCAGTCCACCGACATTGTGGTGGCTCTTGATGTTGGAAGCGCCCGTGCCACCGCCGGACTCCACGACGTCGGGGTACAGGGTGCCCTGCACCAGGAAGTCGACGTCAGATCCGCTGTCGCCCACCACGTCGCGCACCGCGCCCTCGAACGCGCGGATGAACTCGCGACCGATGATCTTGCGCTTGCCCTCGGGGTTCGTGACACCCGACAGCGCCTCCAGGAACCGCGCCTCGGCGTCCACGGTGACGAGCTTGGCGCCGGTGGCGGCGACGAAGTCGCGTTGCACCTGGCCGCGCTCCCCTGCCCGCAGCAGCCCGTGGTCGACGAAGACACACGTCAACCGGTCACCGATGGCGCGCTGCACGAGGGCCGCGGCGACCGCCGAGTCGACCCCGCCAGACAACCCACAGAGGGCCCGGCCGTCACCGATCTGCCGGCGCACCTGTTCAACCAGCGCGTCGGCGATGTTGGCGGCCGTCCAGGTGGCACCGATCCCGGCGAACTCGTGCAGGAACCGGCTGAGCACCTGCTGGCCGTGCGGTGAGTGCATGACCTCGGGGTGGTACTGCACACCGGCGAGCCTGCGCGCCCGGTTCTCGAACGCCGCCACCGGAGCACCGGCACTTGTCGCCACGACGGCGAAGCCCTCGGGCGCCACCGTCACCGCGTCGCCATGGCTCATCCACACCGGCTGGCTTGCGGGCAGATCCGAATGAAGCTCTCCCCCAGCTACTTTCAGGTCCGTACGGCCGTACTCGCTGGTGCCGGTGTGCGCGACGGTACCGCCGAGCGCCTGCGCCATCGCCTGGAATCCGTAGCAGATGCCGAACACGGGCACGTCGAGGTCGAAGAGCGCCGGATCGAGTTGCGGCGCGCCGTCGGCATACACGCTGGCCGGGCCGCCGGACAGCACGATCGCCGCCGGATCCTTGGCCTTGATCTCGTCGACCGTCGCGGTGTGCGGGATGACCTCCGAGTACACCCGCGCCTCGCGGACGCGGCGCGCGATGAGCTGCGCGTACTGCGCGCCGAAGTCGACTACCAACACGGGTCGGGGTGATGCCGTTTCCACTGGCACAGTCTAGTGGCGACCGAAGGCGGACCAGCGATCACACGACGCAAAGACGCCGACGTAGCGGCCGTCTGGATTAACAATCGGTTTCGATCAGCCGATCGAGCGGACCGGTTCGATCGGGAGCCGGCGCAACGCCGCAGGTGCATCGGCCGGAACCACCGGATGCTCGGGCGGGATCGGCGCCAGCCGCTGATACGGCTGCCCCTGGGCGGGCCGCTGGTCGACCTCCCCCTTGTTGGGCCACAGCGACGCCGCACGCTCGGCCTGCGCCGTGATGGACAGCGACGGGTTGACGCCCATGTTCGCCGAGATCGCGGCACCGTCCACCACCGACAACGTGGGATACCCGTGGACCCGGTGGTACGGGTCGATGACGCCCTGTTCCCGGGTGTCGCCGATCGCCGCGCCGCCGAGGAAGTGCGCGGTGAGCGGGATGTTGAACAGTTCACCCCAGGTGCCGCCTGCGACGCCGTCGATCTTCTTCGCGATCCGCCGCGTGACCTCATTGCCTGCGGGAATCCACGTCGGGTTCGGTTCGCCGTGGCCTTGCTTGCTGGTCATGCGGCGGAAGCCGAGCTTCCCGCGTCGGGTGTAGGTGGTGATCGAGTTGTCCAGATGCTGCATGACCAGTGCGATCATCGTGCGCTCACTCCACCGGCGCGGGTTGAGCAGTCGCATCGTGCCCCTGGGGTCGTTTCGTCCGTTGGTGACGAGCTGCTTCCACCTCGGCACGTCGCTGCCGCCGGGACCCGAGCCGTCGGTCATCAGCGTCTGCAGGAGCCCCATCGCATTGGAGCCCTTGCCGTAGCGGCACGGCTCGATGTGGGTGTCTGCGGTGGGGTGGATCGACGACGTGATCGCCACCCCGTGGGTGAGGTCCAGATCGGACGAGACCTCGTGGCGCCCGGCCCCGACGATCGACTCGGAGTTGGTGCGGGTGAGAACGCCGAGCTTGTCGGACAGTTCGGGCAGCCTGCCCGTGTCGCGCATCTTGAACAGCAGTTGCTGTGTGCCCCACGTGCCCGCCGCGAGGATCACGGTCGACGCGGTGTACGTCCGCTTCTTCTTGCGAAGCCAACGCCCGGTCCGCGCCGTGTGCACATCCCAGGAGCCGTCGGGCCGCGGCTGGAAGCTGGTGACCGTCGTCATCGGAATGACTTCTGCCCCAGCCGTTTCCGCCAGGCCCAGGTAGTTCTTCAGCAAGGTGTTCTTGGCGCCGTATCGGCATCCGGTCATACAGGAGCCGCATTCGATGCAACCGGTCCGCGCTGGACCCACGCCACCGAAGTAGGGGTCGGGCACGGTCTTGCCGGGCGCCTTCTGGCCGTCGGGTCCGAAGAACACCCCGACGGGCGTCGGCACGAAGGTGTCGCCGACGCCCATGTCGTCGGCCACCTCCTTGAGGATGCGGTCGGCGTCGGTGAAGGTCGGGTTCGTGACGACGCCGAGCATGCGGGTCGCCTGGTCGTAGTGCGGCATCAACTCGGCTCGCCAGTCCGTGATGTGGGCCCACTGCTTGTCGACGAAGAAGGGTTCCGGCGGCACGTACAGCGTGTTCGCGTAGTTCAGCGAACCACCGCCGACGCCGGCGCCCGCCAGGATCATGCAGTTGCGCAGCAGGTGGATGCGCTGAATGCCGTACATGCCGAGCTTCGGCATCCAGAGGAACTTGCGCAGGTTCCATGACGTCTTTGCCATGTCCTCGTCCTCGAAGCGTCGGCCCGCCTCGAGCACACCTACGCGGTAGCCCTTCTCGGTGAGCCGCAGTGCGCTGACGCTGCCCCCGAAACCCGAGCCGATGATCAGGACGTCATAGTCAGGATCCATCAGCACATTATGAACTTACCGACGGGTAACGAGCTAGACAGGCGACCCTAAGTTGTAAGGCGCAACTCCTCGAGCAGGCACGATGTTCCATAGTGACCGAGGGCGCGATAGGCCTCGAAATCGAACTCGCTATATAGCTGCCGGCCCGTGCTGGTCCGGGGAAAGTCGATGTGCGCCGACGCGTATGCCTCGATCTCCCATGGCGAGTTCTTGGTGAGGATGGCCTTGACGAGATGAATCGCCCCACCGCTGCCGTCGGCATAGAGGTAGGACCCCGAGCGCCAGGCCACCGCCGACCGGTCGTCCCCGAGTCGACGCAGTGGACGCGGGTCCATCGTGATCTCACAACTGAGGTCCATCTGCGCCGTCGCCATCGCCTGCCCGAGGGCGTGGAACGTGTCCTCGGGGTCGTTGGATGCGTCCAGCACGTAGATGTGGTCGGGCCGCCGACGCAAGGCTTCGATGAGACCCAGATTGTCGTAGTGCCCGCCGTCGGTGACGTAGAGGAACCGGTCGTACACCGACGCGCTGCCAAAGGCCTCCAGGATCAAACTGAAGATCCCGGGCTTCTTGAGCACTCCACGGAATGCCTCCCGCACCGCGTGGAACGTCGACGGCCGACGGGGCGCCTCGTCGGGGGTCTTGAGGACGCCGCGGTCGGCGATCGCGCCGACGGCCTTTGACGTCTTCGCAAGGTAGTCCCGATCCGGCGTCGACAAGGCAGCCCACGCCTTCTGCGCCTCGTCGTACCGCCCCAGTGCGAGCAACCGCGGCACCAGAGTCACCTCGTCCACCCACATCGGGTTGGGCAGCCAGACCCCCAACCTGGCGTTGCCCAGCGCGAGAACGACGCGATAGGGCGCGAGGCGCACGTTCTCTCTGCCCGCGAGCGGAGAGAAGGCCGCCGCGCTCATGGCGACCGCGGCAGGGATGGTGGCGTCGCGATAGTTCTGGTCCGCTGCGAACTCGTAGGTGGCGCTTGACCTTCGCGCGTATCTGCTCGGCAACATGCGCTCCGTTAGTCCCATCTGTGCGTCGTCGAAGACGAATGGGGTGCACCCACGATTGGACGGAATCAGATCGGAGTCGGTCACATTCGCGACGGCACACGCAACCAAGCGTGGCCCCTTGCCGGGGTCGGGGCCTGCGTCGGAGAATCGCAACGGCTGGCGGTAGTCGATCGGGCCGACCTTCGTCGCCGACGACCGGTGCACGAAGAACGCCTCGGATATCCGTTCTCGGAAGAAGTGGTGCATGGACGTTCGGTTGGGTTCCGTGAAGATACGCACCAGGATCAGGGCCAGGGTTAGCAGCAGGCCGGTCTGCCAATCTTCGATCGTCGTTCCATCGGTCACGACCAGACTCACGGTCCGGATTAGAGTGCCCAAGGCGACGACGGCAATGACGGTGACCGCCGTGTAGGGGATCACCGGATCCTTGATCTTTGCCCAGAGCGTGTTGAACAATCGCGAAAGCGTCTTGCCCTCGTCACTTTTCGCCGGTGACTGCCCACTCAGCGAAGCCAGGACGGCGAGCACCGCGCTCACTACGGCGGCGATCGACACCGAGTTCGCCGTCACCGCAGAACTCACCGCACCCGCCGCCAGTGCGTCCTTCTGCCGCGCGCCGCACGCCGCTCCGGTGTCTTGCAACAACGTCGTGCAAATGTCATTGGGCACCAAGCCGGCCTGCTGCACTAGCGAGGCAGCCAGCGAAGCGCTGCTGGCGGCCCACTCGACCACCGTCTCTACGAGCCACGGCAGACCCAGTAGTAGAGCGGACAGCGCCGCCCCGCCGATCAGGGCGTATCGACTGACCCGGCGCATCACCCGCCGCGGCTTCACCCAGACGGTGCCGAAGCGGTCGATCACCTTCTCGACGGCGAACGTGACCACGCCAACGATCAACGGCAGAAGGCACAGCCACGGCACCCAGCGCCAGTCGGCCCCCCAGGGCCCGCCGAACTCGGAGAACGCTGGCGCTGAGCCTCCGCCGGGCACGACGATCCCCCTCGTGAGACGACCAGAGGAGAGGAAGAGCCAGCCAAGTAGCCAGCCGGCGGCACCGATCCCGATGGCGATCAGCAAGATGTTGACCGCGATACCCCAGGCCAGTGAGAGCACTGCCTGGGTGAGGGTGCCCGCGCTGTCCAGCACATAGCGGGTGTGGCGACGTAGCCAGTGCAGTTCAGGACTGGACGCCGCGAACGCAGGCAGGTCGTCGGGTTCGAGCTGCCAATCGCCCCTGACCGATGAATCGACATCGGGACCGTCGACGTCGGGATTGCGCACGTTCCACCGGACCACGTGATGGGCGGCGGCGGTGTATCCGCCACCACTCACCCCGATCACGGCGGAGGCCTTCTGATAGATGTTCGCCTCCTGGAGGACCTGCAGCCCACCCAAGCTGAATGCCGAGGCCCGGATCCCGCCACCGGAACAGCAGATGACGACGTCCTCACCCTTCTCCTTCGCAGTCGAGGCGACGGCCGTTCGCTCTTCCACCGCAACACGCTCGCTCGCAGGCTCTTCGACCTCGACCTGCTCGACAGCTGGCTTCACCCCCCTCATGGGTGCCTCGCCGGTGCTCCCGTCGTACAGCGGGTCGGTCGCTCGCGGCCAGAAAGCCGCGACGAGGACGGAGCACAAGGCGAGCAAGCTCAGCGTGGAGGCGAGCCCGCGGACGACACCGACGACGCCGGTCAATCCCGAGTTACCGTCCGCATCCACCAGCAACCAGAGCGCGACGTCACTGAGGAAGTTGACCAGCGCGAAGACCATGACGAGGTCGACGCTGTACCTGGCCCACGCGAGCACTCCGCGCTTGGCCCGCCGAGAACGCACGAGTCCCCATGCCCGGTACGCGACGAACATTCGCGTCAGGATGCAGCCGAGGTCGATCGCGAGAAGCAACCGGCCGGGCACCACCTGCCCGACCTCGGCCGCCGAGTGCAATCGGCCGGTGGCTACGAGATAGAGCGGTATCTGCAGCAGATGCAGCCCGACCATCAGCGCAAGGGTGCGAAACACCTCCCGGCGTCGGCCCACCTGAACGAACTGTGAGAACGTCGGGATGTCAGCTGCGGTGGCAATCGGTGCGAACCACCCACGCGAAGATGCGGACATGCTCCCCCCTGAATGTTCAAGGGAGCTCAAGATATCGACGAAGGGGCCGATATCCAGGCTGAATGCGAGAAAAACTCGCTCGGTGCGCCGAACCGGTCAGGCGCCGACCGTCAGGCCGACCTTCTGAAATTCCTTCAGATCGCAGTACCCGGCCTTGGCCATGGACCGGCGCAACCCTCCGACGAGGTTCAGCGAGCCGAAGGGGTCGTCGGACGGGCCGCCGAGGACCTGCTCGAGCGACGGCCGCTCGCCGAGCGCCACCTGCAGCAGCGCGCCGCGGGGCAACGACGGATGGGCCGCAGCCGACGGCCAGAACCAGCCGTCACCGAGCGCCTCGGCGGCCGCGGCCAGCGGCGTCCCGAGCACGACCGCGTCGGCGCCGCAGGCGATGGCCTTGGCGAGTTCGCCGGAGGTGTGGATGTCACCGTCGGCGAGCACGTGGACGTACCGGCCGCCCGTCTCGTCGAGGTACTCGCGGCGGGCCGCGGCGGCGTCGGCGATCGCGGTGGCCATCGGCACGCTGATACCCAGAACCTCGTCGCTGGTGGTCACCCCCGACGTGGAGCCGTACCCGACAATCACGCCCGCCGCCCCGGTCCGCATCAGGTGCAGTGCGGTCCGGTGGTCGAGCACGCCGCCTGCGACCACCGGCACGTCGAGCTCGGAGATGAAGGTCTTGAGGTTCAGCGGTTCGACGTCTTGGGCGACACGCTCGGCAGAGATGATGGTGCCCTGGATGACGAGAAGATCGATGCCCGCCGCGACGAGCGCGGGGGTGAGGGCCTGCGCGTTCTGCGGGCTGACCCGCACGGCGGTGGTGACGCCCGCGTCGCGGATGCGCGAGACCGCGCTGCCCAGCAGATCGGGATCCAGAGGCGCCGCGTGCAACTGCTGCAGCAGACGGATCGCCGCCGACGGCTCGGGTTCCTTGGCTGCGGCCTCCACCACCTGGGCGATCTTGGCCTCGACGTCGGCGTGCCTGCCGATCAGTCCTTCGCCGTTGAGCACCCCGAGTCCACCGAGCCGGCCCAACTCGATGGCGAACTCGACCGATACCAGGGCATCGGTGGGGTGTGCCACGACCGGGATCTCGAAGCGGTAGGCGTCGAGTTGCCATGCCGTGGACACGTCCTTCGACGACCGCGTGCGCCGCGAAGGAACGATGTTGATGTCGTCGAGTTCGTAGGTGCGGCGGGCAGTTCTGCCCATGCCGATTTCGACCATGTCACGCATGACGGATCGTCTCCTCAGCGCGCGTAGTAGTTGGGGGCTTCAGTCGTCATCGTGATGTCGTGCGGGTGGCTCTCCTTCAGACCCGCCGCGGTGATCTGGACGAACTGCGCCTGCTGAAGGTGCTCGATGGTGGGGGAACCGGTGTAACCCATCGCCGCCCGCAGACCACCGGTCAGCTGATGGATCACGGTCGACAGTGGCCCCCGGAACGGCACCCGGCCCTCGATGCCCTCGGGCACCAGCTTGTCCTCACTCAAGACGTCGTCCTGGAAGTAGCGGTCCTTGGAGTAGCTCTTCTGCGTGCCGCGACCCTGCATGGCGCCCAGTGACCCCATGCCGCGGTAACTCTTGAATTGCTTGCCGTTGACGAAGATGAGGTCTCCGGGCGCCTCGGCGGTGCCAGCGAGGAGCGACCCGAGCATGGCGGTCGACGCACCGGCCGCCAGCGCCTTGGCGATGTCGCCCGAATACTGCAGACCACCGTCGGCGATCACGGGCACGCCATGGGGTGCGCAGGCGGCGACGGCCTCGAGGATCGCGGTGATCTGAGGTGCACCCACCCCGGCGACGACACGCGTGGTGCAGATGGATCCCGGGCCCACGCCCACCTTGACGGCGTCGGCACCGGCCTCGACCAGCGCGGCGGCCGCAGCACGGGTGGCGACGTTGCCGCCGACCACCTCGACGCGGTCACCGGCGACCGTCTTGACCCAGTGCACCATGTCCAGCACGCCGCGGTTGTGCGCGTGGGCGGTGTCCACGATCACGACGTCGACGCCGGCGTCCACCAGCGTCATGGCCCGCTCCCTGGCGTCGCCACCGACACCGACCGCGGCGCCGACCAGGAGGCGGCCGTCACTGTCCTTGGTGGCCAACGGAAACTGTTCGGTCTTGACGAAGTCCTTGACGGTGATGAGCCCGGTCAGCTTGCCGTGACCGTCGACGATCGGCAGCTTCTCGATCTTGTGGCGCCGCAACAGGCCCAGCGCCGCGTCGGCCGTCACGCCCGCCTGCGCGGTGATCAGCGGCGCCTTGGTCATCACTTCGGAGACCGGCTTGTTCATGTCGACTTCGAAGCGCATGTCGCGGTTGGTGATGATCCCGACCAACGCCCCATTGACGTCGACCACGGGCAGGCCCGAGATGCGGAACCGCGCACACATGGCGTCGACCTCGGCCAGCGTGTTGCCGGGCGAGCACGTGACGGGGTCGGTGACCATGCCCGCCTCCGACCGCTTGACCGTCTCGACCTGCCCGGCCTGTTCGGCCACCGGCAGGTTGCGGTGCAGCACGCCCATTCCGCCGGCGCGGGCCATCGCGATGGCCATCCGCGATTCGGTGACGGTGTCCATCGCCGAGCTGACGAGCGGCACCCGCAGCCGAATCCGCTTGGTGAGCCGGCTGGACGTATTGGCGTTGGCGGGCACCACGTCGGAGGCCGCAGGGAGCAGCAGGACGTCGTCGAAGGTGAGCCCGAGCATCGCGATCTTGGTGGGATCGTCCCCACCGGTTGGCACCGGAACGGCGATGGGCAGGCTGCTTTCAGCGATCGACATTTGTGTGGCCTCCAGATGGCACAGAACTAAGGGTCCATCCTATCGGGGTCGGGCGCGACACTTGGCTTCCCCGCGCCATTGGCAACGTGGTTGGAACACACGACATGCCCTCGATGCACGGTGTGGATCGCTGGCGCGATACCCGCCGTGCTGCGTAGTGTGGAGCCGTGCGTGACCATCTGCCACCGGGTTTGCCGCCCGACCCCTTCGCCGATGATCCGAGCGACCCCACGGCGGCTCTCGACGCACTCGAGCCGGGCCAGCCGCTGGACCCACAGGAACGCGTAGCCGTCGAAGCCGATCTCGCCGATCTCGCGGTCTATGAAGCATTGTTGGCGCACAAGGGAATTCGCGGCCTGGTGGTCTGCTGTGACGAATGCCAACAGGACCACTATCACGACTGGGACATGTTGCGGGCCAACCTTCTGCAACTGCTGGTGGACGGTACGGTTCGGCCGCACGAGCCGGCCTACGACCCCGAGCCCGACGCATATGTGACCTGGGACTACTGCCGCGGCTACGCCGATGCGTCGCTCAACGAGGCGACCACGGAGTCCGACGGATATCGCTGAGGGCGTACTGCGTCTCCCCAGCACGCGCACGGCCGTCAGATCCCGTTCCACCGTTTGCTAGCCACGCGTCCGACGGGGACGTCGCCGAGTTCGTGTCGTGGGCGAAACGGCGTGCCGAAGTTGCTGAGGGCTGGCGCCCAGGCTCCGCCCTACGACGGCGGCAACGTGGTGGTGGTCGAATCGACGCTCGGCCGTTCGGCGGGCGGCGTCGAGGTCGCGGGCCGAGTTGGCTCCACCGGCGCGAGCGCGGGTGGCGCCGAGGATGCGGGCGGTGGGGCGACTGCCGTCGACGTCGACCGAACGACGGGCGGAACGACCGACGTCGACGTCTGTTGTATCGCCTCCGGCTCCCGCGAGACGGTCGTCGTGGTCGTCGTGCTCGGGGGCACCGTAACTGCGCTGGTCGGCGGTGGCGGCACCGCGGTGGGTGGCGCCGCGGTGGGTGGCGTCGACGATCCGGGCGAGGAGGACGGCGACGACGCAGAAGTAGGAGTGGACGAAGTCGAAGATGGCGATGTCGACCCGTCGGACGGCGGCGTCAGCAGAATCTCGGACGGGACGGACGAATCCGTCGTCGAACTCACCGTGGTCTCCGAAGTGGCCGTCGACGCGGAGGTCGTCGTCGCTTCGACGACGGGCACCGGCAGCCAGGTCAACGGCGACGACGGCAGGACGGGCAACGGCTCACCCGGCGATAGCGTCGCCGCGGGATCCTGCTCGACCACCTTGAAGGTCAACGCATTCCACTGCTCGACGAGTTGCTGCTTCTGCTCGACCTGACCCACGTCCTGCACCGTGGTGCTGACGGCGACGAGCTTGTCCTGTGCCTCCTGCCACTGACCGTTGTCGATCAGCTGCTGAACCTGCGCCAGTTGCGCCGACGCCAGTTCGACCCGGTCGTCGCGGGTGACCTGGCTCTGCCCGAACAACGCCGTCCGCACGCCGTACAGCGCGTCGCCCGGACCGGCCCCGTACACCGCGGTGCCGAACCCGCCGATGCACAACATCGCGGCGGCCACGGATCCGACGACCGCGAACGACCTGCGGGAGCCCCGGTTCCTGGCCATGCCACCGTGCAGGGCCTCGACGGCGTCGCGGGCGGTGACGGGGGCGGTGACGGGGGCGTCGCGAACGTCGTCGCGCCAACCGGAGAGCAGAAAGGCCAACTCGGCTTCCGCAGGGTCGGTCGAGTACACCGGCTCCTTGGCGGCGAGGGATTCGAAGAAGCGGTCGGCACGGTTGATCTCGTTGAGTGACGGGTCTCCACCGCTGGACGTCCAACGACCGAAGTCAGGCATCTGCGCGCCCCGTCCCGTTCAGCTCGCCCTTGAGACGCGCCAGGGCACGATGCTGGGCCACGCGTACCGCGCCCGCGGTGCTGCCGACGGCCTCGGCGGTCTCCTCGGCACTCATGCCGACGACCACGCGCAGGACCAGGATCTCGCGCTGTTTCTCGGGCAGGATCGCCAGCAGCTTGTTCATGCGCTGGGCCGATTCGGAGTCGATCGCCATCTGCTCCGGGCCTGCCTCGAGTGAGGGTCGGTCCGGAAGCGTGTCGGTCGCGTCGGCGCGATTGCGCCCCTGAGCGCGATGAGCGTCAGCAACCTTGTGTGCGGCGATGCCATAGACGAAGGCCAGGAACGGTCGTCCCTGATCCTTGTAGCGCGGCAGCGCCGTGATGGCGGCCAAGCACACCTCCTGAGCCACGTCGTCTGCTGAAAGACCACTGCGTTCCGCTGTCCCGACCCTCGCCCGGCAATACCGGAAGACGATCGGCCGGATGGTCTCCAGCACTTCCCGGAGTGCATCTCGATCGCCATTCACCGCTCTGGCAACGACACCATCGAGACTGTCTCCCGAAATTGTCATCGTGGGCAGTATCTCCAGCGTTACGGATGGGGCACGGGGCACCTCTCAGCGGGTGTGTCAGCTAGAGACTAGTGATCGCGAGGTGAGTCGCTGATTCACCGCGCCGTCCACGTCCCGCCTCGGTGACGTACGACGTCGGCCAACCGGTCGCGAAGTGCGGCGATCCGAGAGGGGCCGAGGTCGGCACTGCCGATGTCGGCGAGGAGGCAGGCCAACGCCCAGCTCAGGGGTATTAATCCCAGCCGCTCAGAAGCCTGCAGTGCCGCGTCGGCGACCCGCCGGGAGGCTTCCACGTCCCCGACGCTGCACAGGGCAGCGGCAAGCACGACCTGGGATTTCGTCGAGTGCCGCGCGGAACCCCACCGCGACGCCAACTCGGCCGCGCCCTGCGCATGCTCCACCGCAGTCGTTCCGTCGCCGGTGAACATCGCCAGCTCCGCGCGGACCCAGGCCAGCCGCACTGCGAGACGACCCGAGGTGTCGCGGGCCAGGAGGTCTTCCGCGCGGAGCAGCAACCGGCCCGACAGGGCGAACCGGCCGACGCCCAGCGCATCGGCGGCCAATCCGATCAGCGCGTCGGCACCCGCCGGGACGTCCGAATCGGCAACGGCCCACGCTCGGCCGTCGCACGTCCTGGCGGCGCGGTGCCCGCCGAGTTGACGCAGGAACGACGCCCGCGTGCTGAACGCGAGCGACGCCAAGGCGCCGTGGGGTTGGGTGCGTCCGAGTGATTCGAGGTCGGTCAACGCGCTGCCGTACCGGCCCTGCCCGCCCGACGCCACCGCCCGCAGCCAAAGCTCCACGGGGGTGGTCGCCGCGGGCAGTGGCCATCGGCCGGGGTCGTCCCCAAACGCGGCGTCGACGAATGGACTCATCCGCGGCGACGCTATCAATGCGCGCGAATTGGTGAACCGCGGGAAGCTGAAACCGACGACTGCGCACGGAATCCGTAAGAAATGCGACTTGGTTAACAGTTGATGGTCGTCGTGTTACATCCATGTCAACTGCCTCTCGGGTGCTCGGCAGTGCTGGCGGCACACCTTGGCACGCGAACAGCGCAAACGCGAGTCGAAATCGGACAGTTGGCGCTTCGTGATCACTTTTCTCGTTGCGCACGCGTCGCATTGATGAACGTGATGTAAATTCTCGGCCTGCCGCTATGCGGTTGAGCACATGCGCGGGCTATTGACCCATCTTCACTAGCCCTTCTAGTTTGTGTGCAAGAGTAGTCATCGGCGACACGTGCTCGGATCGGTTACACGACTCACGCTTTCGTTCGTTCGCGAAAGATGCGCGTAGAGAGGGTTTTTCCCAATGCCACAGCCGCAGCAGTTGCCCGGGCCAAATGCCGACATCTGGGATTGGCAGATGTCGGGACTTTGCCGAGGCGTCGATTCCGCGATGTTCTTCCATCCCGACGGTGAGCGGGGCCGTGCCCGGGCTCAGCGTGAAATGCGCGCCAAGGAGATGTGCCGACGTTGCCCGGTGGTTGCTGAGTGCCGGTCCCACGCCCTCGCGGTCGGAGAGCCGTACGGCATCTGGGGTGGCCTCAGCGAGTCCGAACGCGAGCTCCTACTCAAGCGGGGCATTCGCCGCACCGCGTGACCGCAGCAGTCACGTCAGACACCTGGAAGCCCCAGCTCAGCCCCCTCACGAAGAACCCTTACGAATGTAGGGGCCCATCCCTTCGCGGGATGGGCCTCTCCTCGTCGCTGCGTGGTGCGAAACGTTGGTCCCTCGCATAACGCGATCGGCGTATGGGCAGCGCCATACCCGACGGGTCTGAGAAGACGACCACTCCCGGTGACCTCATTGCGAGACAGCCGGTTGGCGCTGACGCAAGATGGAGTGGTGGCAAGAAACCTCAACGCCGACCCTGACTGCGGCGCCCCCGATGCCGCGACGACTTCCACCGCGGTAGCGGGGTCGGTGGCGACCGTGTCCAGCTCCGCTGTCGTCGGTTCGGCAGCCACCGTCGCCAGCAGCGCGGTCGCCGGATCGGTAGCCACCGTCGCCAGTGCCGGTGTGGCCGGATCAATTGCCACGGCAGGCAGTGCCGCCGTCGCCGGAAGTATCGTCACCGCAATGTCACTCGCGGTCGCAGGGAGCGTCGCATGTATGGCGTGCGGGTTCTGCAAGCGTTGTATCGCGTGCCTAGGTTGTGTCGGTTGCACGAACTGTGTCGGGTGTGTGGGGTGCTACAACTGCTCGGGTCTGCGCTTCGCCGTGGGACTCCGCGACGTGCACGTCTGACACCGCGGCCCCCGCATCACAGCAGCCGTTGAAGCGAAGCCGTGCAGGACTACTCTGTGCGAGTGGCGGTGGATTGCAGACGTCCGGGCTAGCGGGCAAGTCGTACGCCCCGGCTGCGGCGGCGAGCCTGGACTCGGCGCCTCCGAACCTTCCACGAGCTCCATTCGCCCAAGTTGACACCGGCCGCAAGCGCGGTGCCGATTGCCAGCGCACCCAACACCGATGCGAATCCGACGGCGTGCTGGTCATTGAGAATCGCGTAGCGCCGACCGAGCCCACCAACGAAAGTCCGGCGAGAAGCACCACCAGGCCGGCGGCGATCGCAACCGTCGGTTCGAAGTGCAACCCCAGCCTGGGGCTGAGCCAGTAGAGCACCAGCGGCGGCGCGGTCGCGATCGCGCCGCCGACCGCGTACTGAAAGAAGAACGTCAGTCCATGCCTGTTGAGTCGCCGATTGACACGGTCGATCGTCATGGCGCTCAAAGCGCTCACCGCACAGGCGAGCAAACTGGCGCCGAGGGTTCCCGCCGTCGCGAAGGCCAGCGCGCCCCAGGCGAGGGTGGCGATCCAGCGCTTGTATGGGTGCGGGGCGGTACTGATGGCGTCGAGCTCGTCGCGAGCGTCCGACGGCGACACCTCGCCCGCGCGGATGCGACCGATCAGACGGTCGACGGCCGCCAGTCGGCTGAAGTCCATCGACCGGGACTGCACGATGTGCAGCGTGCTGGCGGGCGCCAACGTCGGCCCCCGGTAGGCAGAGACGTGGATTGTCGTGTTGATGACGTCAACCTCGCAACGCTCGATGCCGTACGCGCCGGTGATGGCCGTCACCTGGTCCATCGTGGCGGTCGCCGGCATCCCGGACGCCATTAGGATCGCGCCGATCGTCCCGGCTAGATCGAGTACCTCACCCACCCGCGCGCTGTACTCGTCGTCGAGCTCTCTGCTCACGGTTATCCGCGGCAGGCTGCCCGTCGGCGGATCGGTTTCCCGAACGATGCGGTTCAAGATCTCGCGCTGACGTGCCCGCAACGGCTGGCCCGCGTGATTACGGGTCAACTCCACAACACTGCCCTCCTGTTACATGACGAACTCGACTTCGTTCCGCCTGTCGCCCAAAGCTTTTGACTACTTCGCTCTCTGCCCACGGGCCGACCCAAAGTCGAAGGTCTACTTGGAGATCTGCACGCCGGTCTTTGAACTACCTGCCGCGGCCTGACTCCCCACCAAACGAAAGCACCCCCGGCCACCAGGGCCGGGGGTGCCTTTGCGTTCGATCGTGCCTAGTGCGAGTGGCCGTGATGACCGTGGCCACCGTCCTCTGACTCGGCCGGCTTCTCGACAATCGCGGTCTCGGTGGTGAGGATCATCCGCGCCACCGACGCCGCGTTGAGCACCGCGGAGCGGGTCACCTTCACGGGATCGACGACGCCGTCGGCCAGCAGGTCGCCGTACTTCAGCGTCGCGGCGTTGAAGCCCTGTCCCGCGGACAGCTCCGACACCTTGTTCACCACGACCGAGCCGTCCAGTCCGGCGTTGGTGGCGATCCAGTACAGCGGCGACGAAAGCGCCGAGGCAAACACGTCGACGCCGAGCGCCTCGTCACCCTTCAGCGAGTCGCGCAGCGCCGGGAGAACCGACCCGGCCTGTACCAGAGCGCTGCCACCACCGGTGACGATGCCCTCCTCGACGGCGGCCTTGGCCGCCGAGACCGCGTCCTCCACGGCCTCCTTGCGCTTCTTCAGATCGGTCTCGGTGGCCGCGCCGACCTTGATCACCGCGACACCGCCCGACAGCTTGGCCAGACGCTCCTCGAGCTTCTCGCGGTCCCAGTCGGAATCGGTGGCCTCGATCTCGGCGCGCAGCTGCGACTTGCGGCCCTCGATCGCGTCCTTGCTGCCGCCGCCGTCGACGATCACGGTGCTGTCCTTGCTGACGACCACGCGCCGGGCGGTGCCCAGCACTTCGAGGCCGACCTCGCGCAACAGCAGACCGACGTCGGGGTTGACGACCTGGCCACCCGTGACGACTGCGAGGTCATCGAGGAATGCCTTGCGACGGTCACCGAAGAACGGCGCCTTGACGGCGACGGCCTTGAGCGTCTTGCGGATCGCGTTCACGACCAGCGTCGAGAGGGCTTCTCCCTCGACGTCCTCGGCGATGATCAGCAGTGGCTTGCCCGCCTCGGCCACCTTCTCCAGCAGCGGGAGCAGGTCGGGAAGCGAGCTGATCTTCTCCCGGTTGAGCAGCACCAAGGCGTCCTCGAGCACCGCTTCCTGGGCGTCGAAGTCGGTGATGAAGTACGCGGAGGTGAAGCCCTTGTCGAAGCCGACGCCCTCGGTGACCTCGAGCTCGGTGTTCATTGTCGAGGACTCCTCGACGGTGACGACGCCGTCGTGGCCGACCTTGGTCATGGCCTCGCCGACGAGCGCACCGATGACCTCGTCACGCGACGACACGGTCGCCACCTGCGCGATGCCGTTCTGGTCGGTGATCGGGGTGGAGGCGGCCAGCAGCGCCTCGGACACCGCGTCGGCGGCCTTGGCGATGCCCAGACCCAACTCGATGGGGTTGGCGCCGGCGGCCACGTTGCGCAGGCCGGCCTTGATGATCGCCTGAGCCAGCACGGTGGCGGTGGTGGTGCCGTCACCTGCGACGTCGTTGGTCTTGGTCGCCACCGACTTGACAAGCTGGGCACCCAGGTTCTCGAACGGGTCCTCGAGGTCGATCTCGCGGGCGATGGTGACGCCGTCGTTGGTCACGACCGGGCCGCCGAACGCCTTGGCGAGCACGACGTGCCTGCCACGCGGGCCCAGGGTCACGCGGACCGCGTCGGCGAGCTTGTCGACGCCGGCTTCCATGGCCCGGCGCGCAGTTTCGTTGAACTCAATCTGCTTGCTCATGAATGTTCTCTCTGACTACGTAGTTGAGACACAACGCATGCCGCCCCGGACATCACCCGCGTTGACGGGGACCTCCGGGGCGGGATGCTGATGCTTACTTGGAGACGACTGCCAGCACGTCGCGTGCCGACAGGATGAGGTACTCCTCGTTGTTGTACTTGATCTCGGTGCCGCCGTACTTGCTGTAGATGACGGTGTCGCCCTCGGCGACGTCCAGGGGGATGCGCTTTTCGCCATCCTCGTCCCAGCGGCCGGGGCCAACTGCGACGACGGTGCCTTCCTGCGGCTTCTCCTTGGCGGTGTCGGGAATGACCAGACCGGAAGCGGTCGTAGTCTCGGCCTCATTGGCCTGAACGAGGATCTTGTCCTCGAGTGGCTTGATGTTCACGCTCGCCACGATGGAGCCCTCCACATTTGATAGGGGTGCGATCCGGGCTAGTTCCCGGACCCTCACGGATTTTCAGCATTCTCAGGTGTTCGGCACGCGTCCTAGCCCTCACACCGTCGTCGCGGGAGCCGGAGCGGGGTTTGGCCGCCTGCCACTTAGCACTCTATACACGCGAGTGCTAGTTCCTCAAGGCTGGGGCCGTACCGGTTCTCCGCGCTACAGAAATCAAACGTCAGGTGGCTCGCTTTCCACGCTCACGCGACCTGCCCCCTCACCACCGGCAACCCTGGGTCGGTCGCCGCCGCCAACTGCGACGGCGGTGCGCCCGCCGCGATCAGGTGCGCGGCGAACGACGCGATCATCGCGCCATTGTCCGTGCATAGTCTCGGCCGCGGCACCCGCAAGGTCACACCGGCTGCCGAGCAGCGCTCCTCGGCGAGCTCTCGCAAGCGGGAGTTGGCGGCGACGCCGCCCGCGATCAACAGCGTCGACACGCCGAGCGCTTCCGCGGCGCGCACCGCCTTCCTGGTGAGCACGTCGGCGACCGCCTCCTGAAAGCCCGCCGCGACGTCCGCGGTCGCGGCGTCGGGGTGAGACTCCACATACCTGGCGACCGCCGTCTTGAGTCCCGAGAAGCTGAACGCGTAGGGGTCGTCTCGAGGCCCGGTCATCCCGCGCGGGAACACGATCGCCTCCCGGTCACCGGTGCGCGCCAGCTCGTCGAGCACCCGGCCGCCGGGATAGCCGAGGCCGAGCAGCCGGGCGATCTTGTCGTACGCCTCGCCGGCCGCGTCGTCGACGGTGCTGCCGAGCTCCTCGATCGGCTCCCCCAGCGACCGCACGTGCAGCAGGTTGGTGTGCCCGCCCGACACCAGTAATCCGACGCTCTCGGGCAGCGGGCCGTGGTCGTAGACGTCGGCGGCGAGATGCCCGCCGAGGTGGTTGACCGCGTAGAACGGCACCTCCCATGCGGCCGAATATGCCTTGGCCGCAGCGACTCCCACCAGCAGCGCGCCCGCGAGGCCGGGCCCGATGGTGGCCGCCACTACGTCCGGCTTGTCGATGCCTGCCACCGCGAGCGCCCGCCGCATGGTGGGGCCGAGCGCTTCGAGATGCGCGCGCGAGGCGATCTCGGGAACCACGCCGCCGAACCGCGCGTGTTCGTCGACACTGGAGGCGACTTCGTCGGCCAACAACGTCACGGTGCCGTCGTCATCCAGCCTGCAGATCCCGACTCCCGTTTCGTCACAGGAGCTTTCGATGGCCAGGACGATCACTTCGCCACTCCTTCAGTCTGCCGCCGCATCGTGTACGCATCGGCGCCACTGACCCGGTAGTACCTCTTACGCGTTCCCACCACGGTGAAGCCGACGCTTTCGTACAAACCGATCGCCGCCGCGTTGTCGGTCCTTACCTCGAGGAAGACCGTGCCCCCGTCGGCGATGCCCAGCAAGTGGTCCAACAGAGCACGACCGATGCCCTGCCCCTGGAAGCGCTTGTCGACGCCGATGGTGTGAACCTCGAACTCGTAGGGCGGTTTTCGCCCCAATCGACTGACGCCCGCATAGCCGACGAGCTCGCCGTCGAGACGGGCCGCGACGTAGTGGTTGTGCGCGGACTCCAGCTCGCGGATGAACGCCACCGGGGGCCACGGGTCGTCTCCGGGGAACAGCTCGCCCTCCAGCTCGGCGCAGCGATCGGCGTCGCCGATGGCGAGCGATCCGTACTCGACGGTCATGACAGCACCGGCTGAGGCTTGGCATCGGGACGCCGCAGGTACAGCGGGATCAGCGGTTCCGGCTCCGCAACAAACCAGTCGGCGACGCGGACGAGGCCCGACGCGGTCGGCTGGACGGGCGTCAACCGCGGCAGGTCGAAGAGCGCCGCGTGCGCGGGTGATCCGGCCACGGCCGCCGCGTCAGTGGGGACGTCCGCCGGTGCGTTCACCGCTGGCCCGTCATTGCGGACTCCGTCGCGATAGCGCGCCCAGTACACCTCGCGTCGGCGGGCGTCGGTGACCACCAGGACGTCACCGGAGGTGTCCACCCCGATGGCGTCGAGGCTGCACACCCCGAAGACCGGGATGCCGAGGGCGTGGCCGTAGGCGGCGGCGGTCGCCATGCCGACGCGCAGGCCCGTGAACGGACCGGGGCCGCAGCCGACGACGACGGCGTCCAGATCGGCCATCCGCAGTCCCGCATCGGCCAAGGCGCCCAACACGTTCGGGGTGAGCTGCTCAGCGTGCGCGCGGGGATCGACGTTGACTCGCTCGCCCAGGACGTCGACTCCCGTCGTCCCGCGGCGCACCACCCCCGCGGTGACGGCGGGGGTGGCGGTGTCGATCGCCAGGACAACGGTCATTCTCGGTACCACTGCCAGGTGGCGACCCGGACGTCGGTGTCGCGGCTGCGCTCCAACCTGATGTCGAGGTGGCGATCCGACAGTCGTTCGGCGAGCCCTTCACCCCATTCGACGACGACGACGGCGTCGTCGAGATCGGTGTCCAGGTCGAGGGAGTCCAGCTCGGCCAACAGGTCGGCGCCTGCATGGTCCAGCAGCCGGTAGACGTCGACGTGCACCATGGCCGGCGCGCCCGCCCGTCGCGCAGGGTGCACGCGGGCCAGTACGAAGGTCGGCGAGGTCACCGTTCCCGAGACGTCCATGGCCTGCGCGATGCCCTTGGCCAACACCGTCTTTCCCGCACCCAGTGGACCGGACAGTACGACGACGTCGCCGGCCAGGAGGTCCGCTCCCAACCGGGCACCGAGGGCGACGGTGTCGTCCGCGGTCGCCAGCTCGGCGGTTCCCTCGAGCACCTCAGCCATGATTGCGCGCCCGCTCACGGAGCCGACGGGTCATCGCCACGAGCTTCGACGGTGTCGCGCGCTCCACCAATCGCACCAACGCGTCGTCGACGATCTCGGGCTGCTCGAGTTGAACGAGATGGCCTGCGCCGCCGACGATGACGAGCTCGGACTTCGGCAGATGCGCTGCCATGGCTTCGGAGTACTCCATGGGCGTCAGCAGGTCGTGGTCGCCACAGACGATAAGGGTGGGCACCTTCGCCAGCGTCGACAGGGCCGCGGTCTCGTCGTGAACCTCCAGCGCGTGCAGGAACCCGATCATGGTGGCGATCGGCGTGTCGTGCATCATCTTCTCGGAGAATGACACGACGCTGCGGCTGATCTTCTCGTCACCGTAGGACGCTGCCCGCAGCACCGGTCCGATCACCGAACTGGTGGCACCGCGGGTGCGATGGACCGCCTTCGGCGCGTACCGCACTGCGAAGCGAGCCGCCTCGAGAACCGGGTTCTTCAACACCTCGCCCAACGGCGACCGTGAAACCCCCTCGGCAGCAGAAGAAATGAGCGCCGCTCCCACGATCCGGGTGGGATACCGCTGCGGATACTGGCGCGCGTGGGCCAGCACGGTCATACCCCCCATCGAGTGCCCCACCAAGACCACCGGACCGCGGGGAGCAATGACGGACAGCACCGACTCGAGGTCTTGCCCCAGTTGGGGAACGTTGAACGACTCGGTCGGCGCATCGCCGGACTGGCCGTGCCCACGCTGGTCGTAGAAGACCATGCGAACCTGCGATCCCCACTGCTCGGTCAACCTCGCCCGCTGAAAGTGGAAGGCGCCCATGCGCAGACAGAAACCGTGAGCGAAGACCACCGTAAGCGGCGCGTCTTCTGGGCCTACCTCCCTGACCGCGAGGGGAACGCCGTCCGGGGTGGTCACGACGCACCCGCGGTCGGCGTCGAGGAGTTCGAAGTCCTCGTCGCGATGTGGATCGTCCTCGGCGACTCGGCGCGTCAGGGAGCGGGCCACGGTGGTGCCCGCCAGCCCGCCGACCGCGGAGAGCCCGGCGGCGCCTGCCAACCACCGCCCCGTCCGCTTGCGGCGACGCGAGGCGTCGTATCTGGAGTCGCTCAACGGCTTCCGCCCGTCGCGTTCACGTACACGCGGGACACCCGGCCGCGTGGGCTGGTGACGACCTCGTAGTTGATGGTGCCGAGCAATTCGGCCCAGTCCTGCGCCGTGTGTTCACCGGCGTCGCCGGGGCCGAAGAGGATCGCCTCGTCACCCTCGCTGACGTCGACGGGGCCGGGGCCGAGGTCGACCACGAACTGGTCCATGCAGATGCGACCCACGTTCGGTCGGCGCCGCCCGTTGATCAGGACCGCGATGCGACCACTCAGTCCGCGGAAGACACCGTCGGCGTACCCGATGGGAATGAGCGCCACGGTGGTGTCGGCCTTGGCCACCCACGTATGTCCGTAGGAGACCCCGTCGCCCGCCTTGAGCGAACGAATCAGGGTGACGGGGCACGTCAACGTCATCGCCGGCCGTAACCCCATGTCGCCCTTGGCCGGGATCGGCGTCTGCCCGTACACCGCGATACCCGTTCGCACCATGTCGAATGCGAGGTCGGGCCGCGTCAGCACCGCGGGAGAGTTGCACAGGTGCCCCACCTCGAACTCGACACCCGCCTCGCTGGCCTGCGAGCGCATCTCCGAGAAGCGTTGTGCTTGTCGGTCATTGACGGGGCTCGTCGGATCGTCACCGCAGGCGAGGTGCGACATGATGCCGCGGAGCCGGATCGCGTCGTCGGCGGCCGCCCGTCGCAGCGCCACCAAGAGGTCCGCGAAGTCCGCGGAGCCGACGCCGTTGCGGTTCAACCCGGTGTCCACCTTCACGGTGACGGTCGCCGTGTGACCCGTGCGCCCGACCGCGTCAAGCACCTCGGCGAGCTGACGCGTCGACGAGACCCCCAACTGGACGTCGGCCCGCAATGCCGGAGCGAAGTCGGTGCCCGGCGCATGCAGCCAACACAGCACCGGCGCCGTCACGCCGTCGCGGCGCAGGGCCAGTGCCTCGTCGAGGGTCGCGACGCCGAGCTCGGAGGCACCGGCCGCGATGGCGGCCCGGCCGACCTGGGCGGCCCCGTGACCGTAACCGTCGGCCTTGACGACGGCCATCACCTCGGCCGATCCGGCACGTTCGCGCAGCAAGCGCACGTTGTGCTCGATGGCGCCGAGATCCACCACCACCTTCGCGGCGGCGGTCGATGTCGGCAGCTGGGTCGTGTGCATGGTCATGTCACCGTCGTCGATTCTCCCAGAGTGTGCAGAACCAGGTCGTCGGGCCTAGTGCGCGAAGGGCTGCAGCTGGTCGAAATGGCCGTTCGGCTCGAGTTCGTCCAGGCTCTTCAGGACGGTGAGGATGTCGTCCTTCAGCGCCCTGGCGAGGTCGGTGGAGAAGCCCTCGCGGACCACGACCCGAAGCACGGTGACGTCCGTCGCGTCGTCGGGCATCGTGTAGGCGGGCACCTGCCAGCCGAAGGAACGCAACGCGTGCGAGACGTCGAACTCCGTGTAGCGGCGCGTCCCCTTGAGGCGGAAGCTGACCACCGGGATCGCCGACCCGTCGGAGATGAGCTCGAAGTGCTCGCTGTCGCGCAGTTGGTCGCCGAACCAGCGGGCGGTGGTCGACAGACACGACATGACCTGGCCGTAACCGGCTCGGCCGAGCCGCAGGAAGTTGTAGTACTGGCCGACGACCTGATTGCCGCCCCTGGAGAAGTTCAGCGTGAACGTCGGCATGTCGCCGCCGAGGTAGTTGACCCGGAAGACCAGCTCCTCCGGCAGGTACTCGGCGCTGCGCCACACCACGAAGCCGATGCCCGGGTAGGTGAGGCCGTACTTGTGGCCACTGACGTTGATCGACACCACGCGGGGCAGGCGGAAGTCCCACAACACCTGCGGGTGCAGGAACGGCACAACGAAGCCACCGCTGGCCGCGTCGACGTGCACCGGGACGTCGACACCGCCGTCGGCGGCCAACTTGTCCAGGGCCGCGCAGATCTCGGCGATCGGCTCGAGCTCGCCGGTGTAGGTGGTGCCGAGGATGCCCACCACGCCGATGGTGTCCTCGTCGACCGCAGCGAGAACCTGCTCGGGCGTGATGACGTAGCGCCCCTCCTCCATCGGGAGGTAGACGGGCTCGACGTCGAAGTACCGGCAGAACTTCTCCCAGACCACCTGCACGTTGGAACCCATCACGAGATTCGGCCTGCGGCTGCGCCAACCGTCGCCGACCTTCGCCCGCCACCGCCAGCTCATCGCCAGCCCGGCCAGCATCACGGCCTCGCTGGATCCCACCGTGGACACGCCGATCGCGCTGCCCGGGTCGTCCTCGCGCAGATCATCGGCGTGGAAGAGGTCGGCGACCATGCACACGCAGCGCTGCTCGATGGCGGCCGTTGCCGGGTACTCGTCCTTGTCGATCATGTTCTTGTCGAACGTCTCGGCCATCAGTTTCTCGGCCTCGGGATCCATCCACGTCGTGACGAAGGTCGCGAGGTTCAGCCGTGAGCTGCCGTCGAGCATGAGCTCGTCGTGGATGAACCGGTAGGCGGCTTGCGGGTCCATCGATTCGTTCGGCATCCGCAATGTCGGCACGGGCACGGTGGAGAGCCTGCCGGTGTAGGCCGGAGCCATCGACGCTGCCGGAGAGTGCCTGGATGACATCTGTTGTCCCTTCTAGAGATTGGCGATCGACGAACGGATGTGCGCGAGAATTCCCGACGCCGAGGTGGGTGCGGGTCGCGGTCCAGGATCGGCGGCCGACAGCCCTGCGGCGCGGGCATGGACGAATGCCGCCGACGCCGCCGCCTCACCCGGGGACAGACCCGAGGCTAGCAGTGCGCCGATGACGCCGGAGAGCACGTCACCGGAACCCGGGGTGGCGGCCCACGATTGACCCGCCTGGTTCAGGTAGACGGGTCCGCCCGGCTCGGCGACGACGGTGACGTTCCCCTTCAACAGGACGGTGGCGCCGAACGCCTCGGCCAGCCGTCGGGTCGCGCCCACGCGATCGGCACCCGGCGGATGGCCGGCCAGGCGGGCGAACTCGCCCGCGTGCGGAGTGAGGACGGTCGGAGCCCTTCGCCCCTCGAGGACGTCGGGGTGTGCGGCGAGGATGGTGAGCGCGTCGGCGTCGACGATCACGGGCAGGTCGGTGTCGAGGGCGAACCACAGCGCCGCCGCACCCGCTTCGTCGGTGCCGAGCCCCGGCCCGACCACCCAGGCCTGGACCCGGCCTGCCGCGTTGGCCCTAGGTGTGGCGATGACCTCGGGCCAGTGCGAAACCACCTCGGCGGCAGCCGATCCCGCGTACCGCACCATGCCCGAGGTGGCGGCGACTGCGGCACCCGTACACAGGATGGCCGCTCCCGGATAGGTGGACGAGCCTGCCATCACGCCCGTCACGCCCTGGCTGTACTTGTCGTCGCGCGCGCCGGGAAGGGGCCACCGCGCGATGACGTCGGGGCTCTCCAGCGAACGCACGTCGGAGTCGGGCAGGTCGAGGCCGATGTCCATTAGTTCGACCCGCCCGCAATCACCCAGGGCGTGAACCGGTTTGCGGCCGCCGAACGTCACGGTCAGGGCGGCGCGGACGTGGGGCCCGTCGGCCGCCCCGGTCTGAACGTCGACTCCGCTCGGAATGTCGACCGCCACGACGGGGATGCCCAAGGCGTTGACGGCGTCGAACACCTCCGCGGCGGCCGTACGCAGCGGACCGGATCCCGAGATGCCGACGACCCCGTCGATCACCAGATCGGTTGCCTGCGGCACCCTTTGGACGACGCGCCCGCCTGACCGCGTGAACGCGGCGAGCGCCACCCGATGCACCCGCTGCGGGTTGAGCACGATCGCGAACGTGCGCACTCCGCGACGTCGCAGGAACGTCGCCGCCCAGAGCGCGTCGCCGCCGTTGTCACCGGAACCGATCACCGCACAGATCCGACGACCGGCGATCCCCCCGGTACGGGCGCGCAGTTCGCGGGCGATCGCACCCGCCAGGCCGTGGGCGGCCCTCCGCATCAGGACGCCGTCGGGCAGGCTGGCCAACAGCGGCGCCTCCGCCTCACGGATGACGTCCGCGGTGTAGTAGTGCCGCACCCGCCCTAGGTTACGGCGTGATGCCGCGAGTTCGGCCTACTCCGGGTAATGGCGTCGGGCACGGACCCGTCGCATCCGCGAACTCTGAGCGCGGCTTCTCCGGACACGGACCCGTTCCCGAAGTCGATATCACCGGCGATATCGGCTTTCCTGGTCAGTCCCCCGGCTTGCCAACCGTCCGACTGTAGTGGCGCCGCGCCTTCATCCGGTTGCCGCAACCGCTCATCGAGCACCAGCGGCCCGTGCCGCCACGACTGCGGTCGAGCAGGAACAGGTGACATTCGCCGTTCGCGCAGGGCCATAGGCGACCCGGCATGTCACGCTGCAGCTCGCCCCAGGCCAGCACCATCCGCGCGGCCCAGTCGGCGTCGAGGCGCCATGTCACGGCGGCATCGATGATTGCGGGTGTCTGCAAGTCGTCGCGCAACCGCCGCGACCGGCGCCGAAACTGCGGAATATGCGGGCTTTCGCCCGATTTCCCGCATATTTCCGTAGTCTCGCGGTCGCGGGTCGCGCCTACTCGACGGTGACGGACTTCGCCAGGTTGCGGGGCTTGTCGACGTCGTATCCACGCGCCTGCGCCACGCCCGCGGCGAACACCTGCAGCGGAATGGTCGACAGCAGCGGCTGGAAAAGCGTTGACACCGCCGGGATTTCGATGAGGTGATCGGCGTAGGGCCGCACCGTGTCGTCACCCTCCTCGGCTATGACGATGGTGATCGCGCCCCGCGCCTGGATCTCGCGGATGTTGCTCAGCAGCTTGCTGTGCAGCATGGCCGCGTTCTTCGGAGACGGCATGACGACGATGACGGGCAGGTCGTCCTCGATCAGAGCGATCGGCCCGTGCTTGAGCTCGCCGGCCGCGAACCCCTCGGCGTGCATGTAGGCCAGTTCCTTCAGCTTGAGCGCACCCTCGAGGGCCACCGGGAAGCCGACGTGGCGGCCCAGGAAGAGCACCGTCGACGACGAGGCGAACCTATGGGCCAGCTCGGTGACGGGCTCCATGCACGTCAGCACGCGGGCGATCAGGTCGGGCATCGCCTCGAGCTCGTTGAACTCGCGCTCGACCTCGTCGGGGTACTTGGTGCCGCGCGCCTGCGCCAGCGCCAGCCCGACCAGATAGTTGGCGGCGATCTGAGCCAGGAACGTCTTGGTGGAGGCGACGCCGATCTCCGGACCCGCGCGCGTGTACAGCACCGCATCGCACTCGCGCGGGATCTGGCTGCCGTTGGTGTTGCAGATGGCCAGGACCTTGGCCTTCTGCTCCTTGGCGTGCCGAACCGCCTCCAGAGTGTCGGCGGTCTCTCCGGACTGCGAGATGGCGATCACCAGCGTGCTTCGGTCCAGCACGGGGTCGCGGTAGCGGAACTCGCTGGCGACCTCGACCTCGACGGGCAACCGCGTCCAGTGCTCGATGGCGTACTTGGCCAGCAGCCCGGAGTGGTAGGCGGTTCCGCACGCGACGATGAAGACCTTGTCGATCTCGCGGAGCTCCTGGTCACTGAGGCGTTGTTCGTCGAGCACGATGCGGCCGTCGACGAAGTGCCCGAGCAGAGTGTCGGCGACCGCGGCGGGCTGCTCGGCGATCTCCTTGAGCATGAAGTACTCGTAACCGCCCTTCTCGGCGGCGGACAGGTCCCAGTCGATGTGAAAACGTCGAGCACTGGCGGTCTCGTCGTTGCCGTAGAAGTCGGTGACCCGGTACCCGTCGGCGGTGATCACCACGGCCTGGTCCTGGCCCAGCTCGACGGCTTCACGGGTGTGCTCGATGAAGGCCGCTACGTCGGAACCAAGGAACATCTCGCCGTCCCCGACGCCGATCACCAGCGGTGTGGAACGGCGGGCGGCCACGATGGTGTCCGGGTCGTCGGCGCTGGCGAACACCAGCGTGAAGTGGCCCTCCAGACGCGGCAGCACGGCCATCACGGACCCGACGAAGTCGCCCGCGGTGGGGCCGTGGTGGTACTGCCAGGACACCAGGTGGACGGCAACCTCGGTGTCAGTGTCACTCGCGAATTCGACCCCGGTGGTCTCCAGCTCGGCGCGCAGCGCGGTGAAGTTCTCGATGATCCCGTTGTGAACGACGGCGATCTTGCCGGCAGCGTCGCGGTGCGGGTGGGCGTTGCGGTCCGTCGGCCTGCCGTGGGTGGCCCAACGGGTGTGGCCAATGCCGGTATTACCCGTCAAGCCCCCGGGGTCGGCCTCCGCGAGGGCAGCCTCGAGGTTCGCGAGTCGACCGGCGCGTCTGTGCACCGCCATGCCGCCGCGGCCGTCCAGGAGCGCGACCCCCGACGAGTCATAGCCCCGGTACTCCATTCGGCGCAGGGCGTCGACGACGATGTCGCGGGCAGGACGCTGCCCAACGTAGCCGACGATTCCGCACATGACCAACCAGGGTAGTGCAGCCGCCGTCCCAACCTGGTGTGAGCTACGGTCATCGGGTGTCCAAGACGAAGAAACTCTTCGCTGCGTTGACCCGTCGGGGACCTCATCGCGTTCTTCGCGGTGATCTGGCCTTCGCCGGATTGCCGGGCATCGTGTACACCCCCGAATCGGGCATGAACCTGCCCGGTATAGCGTTCGGCCACGACTGGCTGGCAAGCGCCGACCGCTACGCCGGAACGCTGGAACATCTCGCGTCCTGGGGCATCGTCGCCGCCGCCCCGCACACCGAGACGAGCTTCGCGCCCTCGGTGCTGAACTTGGCGTTCGACCTGGGGACGACGCTGGACATCATCTCGGGTGTACGACTGGGCCCCGGAAAGATCAGCGTCCACCCCACCAAGCTCGGTGTCGTCGGTCACGGTTTCGGTGGTTCGGCCGCCGTCTTCGCCGCGGCGGGCATGGCCGACAGGCTCAAGACGGCCGTCGCCCTCTTTCCCACCGTCACCAAACCGCCCGCACAGCAGCCTGCATCGGGTCTGCGCGTGCCGGGCCTCATCCTCGCGGACCCTGGCGACCCCATGTCGTTGCGGTCCAACGCGGTGGAGCTGGCCAGGGCCTGGAAGCCGGCGACGCTGCGCAACGTGAAGAAGGTGACGGCGGGCGGACTGGTCGAAGGCCGCCGCCTCGCCCGCGTGCTCAAGCTGCCCGGAGCCGACAGGGGCACCCAGAAGATCGTGCGCGCCCTCCTCACGGGCTATCTGCTGCACCAACTGACCGGTGACAAGACCTACCGGGACTTCTCCGATCCCGAGGTGGTGTTGCCGAGGGCCGAGGTCCTCGATCCGTTCTCCGACGATCCCGTCGAATTGGAGAACAAGGTCGTGGCGCTCCTCAAGCCCTGACGCGCGCTACCAACCAACTGGTTGATGGTGATATAACTCCAGCATGCGCACCGGAATCTTCCTGAGCTATGCCGGCGGCTTCCGTGAGGCAGCCGACCAGGTCGTCGAACTCGAGAAGTGCGGTATCGACATCGCCCTCGTCGCCGAGGCCTATTCGTACGACGCGATCAGCCAACTGGGCTACCTCGCGGCCAAGACGTCCACCATCGAGCTCGGCTCCGGCGTCGTGCCGATCTACACCCGTACGCCGTCGCTGCTTGCGATGACGGCGGCGGGCGTCGACTACGTCTCCGACGGGCGGTTCCGGCTCGGCATCGGCACGTCAGGCCCGCAGGTGGTGGAGGGCTTCCACGGCGTCCCCTTCGACGGACCGCTGGGCCGCACCCGCGAGGTCGTCGAAATCTGCCGCCAGGTCTGGCGACGCGAGAAGGTCCAGCACGACGGCAAGTACTACCAGATCCCCCTACCGGCCGACCGCGGCACCGGGCTGGGCAAGCCGCTGAAGCTCATCAATCATCCCGTCCGCGAACGCATTCCGATCACCATCGCGGCGCTTGGGCCGCAGAACGTCCAGCTCACGGCGGAGATCGCCGAGGGCTGGCAGCCGGTGTTCTACTACCCCGAGAAGGCCGACGACGTCTGGGGCGACGCGCTGCGCGCGGGCACCGCCAAGCGCGACCCCGCACTCGGTCCGCTCGACGTCATGGTCTCGGCCAGCCTGGCCATCGGCGACGACGTCGACGACCGCCTGGCATGGGCGAAACCCCAACTGGCGCTGTACATCGGCGGCATGGGCGCGCGCGGCAAGAACTTCTACCACAACCTGGCCACGAGGTACGGCTTCGGCGAAGTCGCCGATCACATCCAGGACCTCTACCTCGCGGGCAAGAAGGCCGAGGCGATCGCCGCGGTGCCCGACGAGCTGGTTCGCAACGTATCCCTCGTCGGGCCAAGCGGTTTCGTCAAGGAGCGGTTGGCCGGCTACGCCGAAGCGGGCGTCACCACGCTGCTGGTGCATCCGCTCGCCGGCGACGACCGCGAGTCCGTGAAGTTCTGCGAGGAACTGGTCGCACTGGCGCACTGAGCAGTCCTTGGCACGTACCGCGGCGGAAGGAGCGGCCCACCGGACGCTACTCCCCGACCTGCGGCAACTCGTCGGCGGCAATCTCGCACGGCGTCGGCTCCGCAGCCTCGGGAGGGGCGTCGGCGACGGGCTCGGGTAACCCCGGCGGGGCGGGCGGCGCCTCGGGGGGTGGTGGAGCCGGCGTTGATACCGGTTCTGGGGTCGGCGGCGGTTCGGGCGCCGCCTCGTCGACGATCTCCTCGCCCGGTTCCTCGGGCTCGTCGGTGGCCCCGGCGTCCTCCTCGACACCCGGTTCCTCGGGTTCGTCGGCGTCGTCTTCGGCGTCGGGATCGTCTTCGGCGCCGGTCAGATCGGTGGGCCCATCGGGATCGGCGGCATCGGGTAGTCCGCCATCGGCGGAACCGACCAGACCGCCGATCAGGTCGGCCAACTGCTGCCCGAATCCCGAGACGCCGGAACCGAGCGTGGACGTGCCGGCACCGAGGTCACCCAGCGACGGCGTCGACGGCATGGACGGCGCGGCAGATGGAGGTGCGGCCGGCGCGGACGCAGGCGCCAGCGGGGCAGCTTCGCCGAGAGGTGGAGGCGTCACGGGTGCAGGCCCCGACCACGGCGCAGCGGGAGTCGCTGCGAGGGACGGAGCCGCGGCAGGCGGAGCCGAACCGACGGCCGCCGCGGGCACGGTGTGAACGGGAACGACCACGGACCCACCACCGTCCGTTACTTCTACGTGCTCGGGCGGCTGGGGGCGTGGGCCGAGCTCGCCGGGCACGCCGAACGCCGCGGGCGGTGCGGTGGTCATGCCCGCGATCGCCGAGTCGTAGGCCGCGTTGATCGAAGCGACGGCGGTGCGCATCGCGGCCAGCCAGTCGGAACCGACCTCGTGGTTGACGAATGGCTTGACCTGCAACTCGATCAGTTCGCTGGCAGCCGCGAGGTCTCCCGTACCGGTCGTCACCGTCTTGGCGGCGGCCAGCCACTCGGCGCGCTGCGCCTGCTGCCTGCCGTCGACGGTCTCGGTGGCGAGCACCCTCGCGTCGACGGCGCGCCACAGTGCGTCCCGAAGCGTCGCCACCACGTCCGCGGCCGTGCGCACCGCCGCGCTGACCGTGGACGCAGCTTGCGCACTGCGCCAAACGAATTGGTGTGCGGCGACCGCTCCCCGGCCGGACCACGCCGCCGAGAGTTCCGACGCCAGGTCGGCCTGCATCCGGGCGGCGTCCTCGGCTGCCGACGCGGCTGCGGACAGGGCGGCGTGATCAGCGTCCAAGGCGCGCAGGTCGAGGCCCTCTTCGCCGCCGTACCAATCGCGTATCTGCGTGGCGTGCATCGTCAGATCCCGATGTTGGTAGCCGAGCCGACGACACGCCGCAACGTACTCCTCGACGTCGTCGATGGCGGGCCGCCCCTCGGCGAGTCGTGCCGCGACGTCGTAGGGGTTCGCCACCGTCACCCCAGCCGCGCAGCGCCGCGCGCATCGGCGTCGAGGTAGCGATCACCGGAAGTCCGCAGTGCAGCCGCGATTTCACGCATTGCCCTGACCCACACGTGCATCTGGTCGACGAATTCGTCGACGGCCCGCCGCACCGCGTCCCCGCGGGGGGCGTAGTCGCGACCCGCGACCGCACCGTCGAAGGTCAGCCGGTCCAGGTGGGTGCGGGCCAGCCCGTCGACGACGTCTGCGACCGCGTCGTATCGGCTTGCGACCTCGAGAAGCGCTCCGACGTCGACGTGGGCCGACTCATTTTCTCCCATACCGGGTTACGACGCAGCGGGCGTCCGTCCGGTTCCCTCGGACCACGAGCGCTCTAGTCGACGTCCACCCAGTCGAGCGTGCGCTGCACCGCCTTCTGCCAACCCGCGTAACCGGACGCGCGCTGATCGTCGTTCCAGGAAGGCGTCCAGCGCTTGTCCTCCTGCCAGTTGGCCCGCAAATCGTCTGGGTTGTCCCAGAAGCCGACCGCCAGACCCGCCGCGTAGGCGGCGCCCAGCGCCGTCGTCTCGGCCACGCGGGGCTTGACCACGTCGACACCGAGCACGTCGGACTGGATCTGCATGCACAGGTCGTTCGCGGTGATTCCGCCGTCGACCTTCAACACCTCGAGGTGCACACCGGAATCCGCCTCCATGGCGTCGACGACGTCGCGGCTCTGATAGCAGATGGCCTCCAACGTCGCTCGCGCGACGTGCGCATTGGTGTTGAACCGCGACAGCCCGACGATGGCGCCGCGGGCATCGGACCGCCAGTACGGTGCGAACAAACCGGAGAAGGCGGGGACGAAGTACACCCCGCCGTTGTCGTCGACCTGCCTGGCAAGTGACTCGCTGTGGGCGGCGCCGCTGATGATGCCGAGCTGATCACGCAGCCACTGCACGGCAGATCCGGTGACGGCGATCGAACCTTCAAGTGCGTAAACGGGTTTGGCGTCACCGAACTGGTAGCAGACGGTGGTCACCAGTCCGTTCTTGGAGCGGACGATCTTCTCTCCGGTGTTGAGCAGGAGGAAGTTGCCGGTGCCGTAGGTGTTCTTGGCCTCGCCCGGCGCCAGGCACACCTGACCCACCATCGCCGCCTGCTGATCGCCCAGGATGCCGGTGATCGGCACCGCCCCACCGACCGGACCCGTGTCCTGGCTCGTGCCGTACGGCTCGGGCGACGACGACGGCACGATCCGGGGCAGCATCTGCCGCGGAATCCCGAAGAACGACAACAACTCGTCGTCCCAGTCCAGGGTCTCCAGGTCCATCAGCATTGTCCGGCTGGCGTTGCTCACGTCGGTGACGTGCACACCGCCGCGCGGGCCGCCGGTCAGATTCCACACCACCCAGCTGTCGCTGGTGCCGAAGATCGCATCGCCGCGCTCAGCGGCCTCGCGCACACCGTCAACGTTCTCCAGAATCCATTGCACCTTGGCCGCGGAGAAGTAGGTCGCCGGCGGCAGGCCGGCCTTGCGCCTGATCACGTCGCCGCGACCGTCGCGGTCCAGCGCCGAGGCGATGCGGTCGGTACGGGTGTCCTGCCAAACGATCGCGTTGTAGTACGGCCTGCCGGTCTTTCTGTTCCAGACCAGTGCGGTCTCACGTTGATTGGTGATGCCGAGCGCAGCCAGGTCACTCGCCTGCAGCTTCGTGTTGTTGAGCACCGACATCAGGACCGCTGCGGTGCGCTCCCAGATCTCGACGGGGTTGTGCTCGACCCAGCCCGCCTTCGGCAGGATCTGCTCGTGTTCGAGCTGGTGTCTGCCCACCTCGGCACCGTCGTGATCGAAGATCATCGCCCGGGTACTCGTGGTGCCCTGGTCGATTGCAGCGACGAACTCAGTCAACGGTGCTCCTCTATCTATCGTTGTTCGCTCACCGAATCCGCAACGCGGGAGGCGAGCAGTCGCGCGGTGTCCTCGTCTGCGGCCTCGACCATCACCCGGACGACCTGTTCGGTTCCGGAGGGGCGCAACAGGATTCGGCCGGTATCGCCGAGCTCCGCCTCGGCCTCTGCCACCGCGGACTGAACACACGGCGCCTCGGCGACGGTGGCCTTGTCCGCCACCTCGACGTTGATGAGCACCTGCGGGAGCGTGTGCATCGGCGCCGCGAGCGCCGCCAGCGTCGAGCGGGTCTGAGCCATTCGCGCCATCAGGCGCAGTCCGGTGGCGATCCCGTCGCCGGTGGTGCCGAGGGAGGGCATCACGATGTGGCCCGACTGTTCCCCGCCGAGCGAGTACGCCCCGGCGCGCAGTTCCTCGAGCACGTACCTGTCGCCGACGGCGGTGGTCCGCACCTCGATGCCCTCTTCCCGCATGGCGATGTGCAGGCCCAGATTGCTCATCACCGTGGCGACCAGCGTGTTCGACGCCAACTCGTCGGCGTCGCGCATGGCCAGCGCGAGGATCACCATGATGGCGTCGCCATCGACGACCTTGCCCGCCGCGTCGACGGCGAGACAGCGGTCGGCGTCGCCGTCGTGGGCGAGGCCCAGATCCGCACCGTGGGTCAGCACCGCTTGCTGCAGCACGCCCATGTGCGTCGATCCGCAGCCGTCGTTGATGTTGAGCCCGTTGGGTTCTGCGTTGATCGCCACGACGGTGGCGCCGGCAGCGCGGTACGCCAGCGGGGCGGCGGTCGATGCCGCACCGTGCGCGCAATCCACCACGACGGTCATGCCGTCGAGCGGTACGGGGGCGGCCGTGGCCACGTGCCGGAGGTAGCGCTCGAGCGCGTCGCCGGCGTCGAGCACGCGGCCGATGCCCGCCCCGACCGGACGGTGGCCGGGTCCTGCGCTGAGGAGTTCTTCGATGCGGTCCTCGGCGGCGTCGTCGAGCTTGTGGCCGCCGGGGCCGAAGATCTTGATGCCGTTGTCCGGCATCGGGTTGTGCGACGCGGAAATCATCACGCCGAACTCCGCGCGGTAGACGCCCGTCAGATGGGCGACGGCAGGGGTCGGCAGCACACCGACGCGCAGCGCGTCGACGCCCTCACTGGTGATCCCTGCGATGACGGCCGCTTCGAGCATCTCGCCGCTGGCCCGTGGATCGCGGCCGACGACGGCCAATCGGCGTTGACCGCCGGAGGTTCCAAGTCGACGAGCCGCTGCCGACCCCAGGGCCAGTGCCAACTCCGCGGTTAGATCGGTGTTGGCGACACCACGGACGCCGTCGGTGCCAAACAGTCGACCCATGCCCCTCCTTGTGTGCCCCTCGCGCCGCCAGCGTGCGACGGGGCACGCTCGCGGCGTCGAGATGACGTTGTGAGGATCAGCGCTTGCTGTACTGAGGCGCCTTGCGGGCCTTCTTGAGGCCGTACTTCTTGCGCTCGATGGCACGCGGGTCACGCGTGAGGTAGCCGGCCTTCTTCAGCGGCGGCCGGTCCTCGGGCTGCACGATGATGAGCGCCCGGGCGATGGCCAGACGCAGGGCGCCGGCCTGTCCGGACGGGCCGCCACCGTCGAGGTGAGCGAAGATGTCGACGGTGTCGAGCCGGTCGACGAGCACCAACGGCGCCTTGATGAGCTGCTGGTGCACCTTGTTCGGGAAGTACTCCTCCAGGCTGCGGCCGTCGAGGGTGAACTTGCCGGTGCCCGACGTCAGGCGCACCCGCACGACGGCCTCCTTGCGGCGGCCGACGGTCTGGATGGGACGGTCCAGCAGGAGCGGCTCGCGGGCCGGGGCCTCGTCCGCCGCGGCGGTCTCGACGACCTCGACCGTCTCGGGGGCCTCGGCCGCCTCGGGGGCCTCGGGCGCCTCGGGGGCTTCGGGCGCCTCGGTCACGTCGTCGACCTCGGTCGGTTCGGTCACGTCAGTCGTCTCGGTCACTGAGCCACCTGCTTGATCTCGAACGGAACTGGCTGCTGGGCGACGTGCGGATGCTCGGGCCCCGCGTAAACCTTCAGCTTCTTCTGGACCTGCCGGCTCAGCTTGTTGTGGGGGAGCATGCCGACGATCGCGTTCTCCACGACCCGTTCCGGATGCTTCTCCATCATTTCGCCGATGGTGCGCTTGCGAAGGCCGCCCGGGTAACCCGAGTGGCGGTAGGCGAACTTGTTGGCCAGCTTGTCGCCACCGATGGCGACCTTGTCGGCGTTGATGATGATGACGAAGTCGCCACCATCGACATTCGGCGTGAACGTCGGCTTGTGCTTGCCGCGCAGCAGGGTTGCTGCTGCAACGGCGAGCCGGCCGAGGACCACGTCGGTGGCGTCGATGACGTGCCACGTGCGTGTGGTGTCACCCGCCTTCGGCGTGTACGTAGGCACAGCGCTACCTTCTCTTCTCTCGGGTTGTCCCGGTTGAACCGGGTTGTCGGTCCGGCGCTTGCAGCTGGGGTTCTCGGCGACCGACGTAGACCCGAGGACCCGCAGAGTCGACAGACTCACCGCGCACCAACCGAACAGCCTACCGGCCACCGTCATCGCAGGTCAAAACGCCATCTTTCGGCCCGCTGGAGACGGTCTACCGGGCTCCCCCGGGGCATGACTGTGCGGTCCCTTCGGGCTCTCCTCCCGTTCGGGACCGCACAGGGTCTGGTGGGGCCGCCGCCTAGAAACCCCAAGCGCCTGCCGCGCGCCGGTCGGTGTCCGCGACCTCGTCCGATCCGTCGCGCACCGCGTTGCCGAGGGAGATCAGAATCTCGTTCAGCGCGGCTGCGGACTGGTCCCATCTGGCCTGCTCGACGCGGTAGGCCTCCGCAGCGTCGCGGGTCCATACCGCCTGCAGGGGTGCTATCTGTGCGCGCAGGTCGTCCAACGCCGCATTGAACCGCGCGGACGTGTGGTGAATCTCCTGACGGACGGTGTACTCGATCTCGTTGAAGTCGTATGACAGAACCGGATCCATCGGTGCTCCATTCGCGTGGGTGGACGGTGAGTTATCGGGTGTGCTTACGGAACGTCGGTCGAAGCGATCCGGTGCGAATGCTGATCGGCCGCCTCGCGGAGCGTCCGCTCGTTGAAGCGGATGGTCTCCGCGATCCGTTGCAGCGACTGGTGCAGTGCGAGGGACTCGGTGTTCCACCGGTCGACGACACCGCGAAATCGGGCTGCCGCAACGCCTCCCCACACCGTGGGCGGAACGCTGCTCATCTGACCGATGAAGGTCCGCAGCATCGCCCTGGTCTCCTCGTTTCGGCTGTCGATCTTGCCCGCGACGGCCGACATCAACCCCAGGTCGGTGTTCAACGCTCTACTCGTCATCGCTTTCCCTCCGTTTGCGGTCGTATGAATGATTGGACGCGCCTTCGCCGTATTCGGTTCCCTTGTGCATGAATCACTTTCGCCCGACGGCGTGTGCCGAACGGATCGCCCTATCACACAGAACCACGGGACCGGGGTGATCGGCAGCGCCCTGACAACCGATCGCGATCCGAACGTCCCCATCGAGCAGCACCGTCCAGTCGACGCGCCGGTCCGTACGGATCTCCCGGTAGGTGACGGCGGCACGTTGCGCCCGCTCACCAACTGCGGTGAAGTCGACGAACACCCCGTCGGGCTGCTCGGCGAGGGCATTTCTCAGTGCCTCGGCGGCGGCTTCCAACGTCTGGGCGTCGGGCACCCAGGACTGCGTCACGTGGATCGCATCGAGCGTATTCACCGGCGAAACCACCTGCACGCGAGCCGATCCCGACCCAGCCGTGATCCTCTCGACGGTCCAGTGCGAAGGCACCTCGACGGCAACACGCCCTTCGACGAGCCAGGCCCCGTCGGGGAGCTCCGCCGCGCCGGCGTCGAGACCCAGGGCCGCCGCCGTCAATGCGCCCGCCGACAGGATCGCCACCGCCACCGCGGCTGCACGCGGAGTCAGGCGCCGCCGGATCGAGGGTGCATCGCAGCCGGCTTCGCCGTGCTGTCGACGGACGGCCCCGACGAGCGTCTGGTCGTCTGCCACCGTCACGTCGACGCCTCGGCGGCGCAGCGCCCGAACGAGTTCGGTACCGAACGGTGTGACACTGGGAGGGACGTCGATGGTCACGGCGGCCAGTCCTTCGACGCAGGCGACCACGGCGTCGAGGACACCCGAACCTGCATTCACCCGTGTGATGACGTGCCGTTGCGCATCCGCATGGACGACGACCAGTTCGGGCGACAGCTCCAACACCGTGGCGGCCGTGGCCAGCACCTCTGCCCGGCTGAGCACGACGACGTTCGCGGACCACTCTCCAGCCGACGCGCGGATGCGCTCGACGCGAGATCTCGGCCACCACGACGGGCATATCAGCGACAGCCGGGCGCACGAGCCGTGCACCGCCGACCCCAGCACGTCTCGCCACAGGTCGTCGACGGAAACCACCCGGTCATCGACCAGCGCAAGATCGTCGTCGATCGATTCCATTGCCAAGGCGGCCATTTCGCGATCGACGACGCCGGGTCCGCTGACCAGAGTGGGTCCGACCACGACGACGGCCTCGCTCACGATGGCTCCGTCCACGACACCTGGACCAGGTGATCGGCGTGCCCGCGCCGTATCAGCGTGCCGCGACCCGCAGGCAGCGACGACGGCCGCACCGAGCCCAGGAGGACCCCCTCGTCCGGGCCGGCGCTCATCATCAACCCCGCGCATCCCAGATCCCGCAGCCGCGCAAGGATCGGGTCGAACATCGCGCGGGCCGCACCGCCGGAGCGACGTGCGATGACGAGGTGCAGGCCGAGATCCCTCGAGTGCGGGAGCAAGTCCAGCAGTGGCAGAAGCGGATTGCCGGACGTGCCGGCCACCAGGTCGTAGTCGTCGACGACCACGTAGACGTCCGGCCCCGACCACCACGACCGGTCCCGCAACTGCCGCTGGGTGACGTGTTCGCCCGGCAGTCTGCCGTTCAGGAGGCTCACCGTGGCGGCCACGTAGGATTCGGCCGACGCAGCGGACATCGCATACCCGAGGAGGTGGTCGGATTCGACCACGCCGAGCAGTGTCCTGCGGAAGTCGACGACGAGGATTCGGGCCGCGTCGGACCCATGGTTGCGCACGATTTCCCGGCACAGGACACGCAGCGTGGCGGTCTTCCCGCATTCGGTGTCACCGAGGATCAGCAGATGAGGCGACGCCGTGAAATCGACGGCCGCGGGCCGCAGTGCGTCCTCGCCCAGGCCGATGGCGACACGATCGGGAGACTGCGCGGCTACCTCGTCGTGCGGAACTCGCGACGGGAGGAGTCGTACGGGCGGCGCCACCTGATCGGGGTAGCGCGCTGCGAGGGCAGTCGCATCGATGCCATCGGGGATGGCGATCACGAATTCGAGCCCCTCGCGGGTGATTCCGTGGCCAGGAGGGCGGGCGCCGAGCAGGCGGGCGCGCTTCCTGTCCATCTCCGAATCGGCCGGGTCGCCGAGACACAGTTCGATGCGGGTGCTCAGTTGATCCTTCACGGCCGGCCGGATGTCGGCCCACCGGGATGCGGTGAGGACGACGTGCACTCCGACTGAGAGTCCCTGTGCGGCGATCGCGGTGACGGCCTCCTCCATGCCCTCGAACTCTTGGCGCGCCACCGCCCAGCCGTCGATCACCAGGAACGTGTCACCGCCGACCCACGCATCGCCAGCGCGTCGTCGAGCCTCGCGGTCGCGCAGAACACCCTGCACGTGCGCGACGATCCTGCGGGCGAGATCGCGGTCCGATCTGCCTGCAATTGCCCCGACGTGGGGCAGCTGCCTCAGCGATGACGACGACCCGCCACCGAAGTCCATGCCGTAGATCTGCACCGTGTCGGGATCATGGGTCGCTGCCAACCCCACGACCAGGCTGAGGAGCGCGGTCGTCTTCCCCGACCGCGGGCCGCCGACGATGGCCACGTTCCCGCCGGCGGCCCGCAGATCGACCAGCAAGGTGTCGCGTCGCTGCGCAAAGGGGTTGTCCACCAACCCGATTGGCACGACGAACCGCGGTTGCGGGTGCCCGGCGTCGGTCAGCAGCGTGCCGAGCGAGGGCGACACGTCCAGCGGCGGGAGCCATATCTGGTGTGCCGGCTGACCCTGATCGGCCAAACCGTCGACGACGACGTCGAGCAGCGTTCGGGATCCACCGGCGCCGATGTTCCCGCCGGTCGAGGGCTCCTCAGTACGCGCCGTGAAGAGACACGGCACCGTGCTGTGGGGCGCTGCGCCGGCGGTGACCGGGCCCGACACGAACGCGGTCTGGAACCGGACGAGCTCACCGGACGCCGTCTTGAGAAGAGCTGCTCCCGGCATGCCGGGGAGCTCGTAGGCATCCGTGGTCCCGAGTACCGCGCGTGACTCACTCGCGGAGAACGTCTTCAAGCAGATGCGGTACGACAGATGGGTCTCCAGACCGCGTAGCCGTCCCTCGTCCAGACGCTGACTGGCCAGCAGCAGGTGGATACCGAGCGATCGTCCGACGCGGCCGATGGCCACGAACAGCTCGGCGAAGTCGGGATGCTGGCTGAGCATTTCGGAGAACTCGTCGACGATGATGAACAGGGCGGGCAGCGGCGCGAGATCGGCGCCTCCGGCACGCGCAGAGTCGTACTCACCGATGTTCGGGAAGTGCCCCGCAGCCCGGAGCACCCGTTGTCGGCGCGTCATCTCCCCGGCGAGTGCGTCCCGCATGCGCGCGACCAGGTGTGCCTCTTCCGCCAGGTTGGTCACCACCGCCGCGACGTGTTTGAGTCGCTCGAGGCCGAGAAACGTTGCCCCACCCTTGAAGTCGATGAGGACGAGGTTCAGTGCGTCGGGTCCGTGGGTGCTGACCAGACCGAGTGCCAGCGTCCGCAAGAACTCCGACTTGCCGGATCCGGTGGCGCCGACGCACAATCCGTGCGGCCCCATGCCACCCCGTGCCGCCTCCTTGAGATCCAGTTCGACCGGTTCACCGCCGTCGGCTGCGCCGATGGCCACGCGAAGCCGGTGCGGACCCAGCCTTGGCCGCCATGCCTTCCCGACATCGAGGTGTCCGGGGTTACCGACACCGACCAGTTCAGGCCAGTTGGAGGTGCCCACCGTCCCGCTGGACAGCGCCGGGAACGGCGCGAGCCTTCTGGCGCACGCCACCGCCTGCGCGGTCGGCAACGAGTCTGGACACTCGAAGGCTCCCACGGCATCGACGTCCAGACGCAGACAGTCACCGGTTGACTGGCCGATCGCTATCACCGTTGCGCCGTCACCCAGCAATTCGACACGTTGGGCGCCGGGGCCTCCCACGTCACCATCGACGACGACGATTCGATGCACCTGTGGGCGGGGCTCCCTGGAATACCCATGATGGGGAAGCCATTTCAGCCACTCCCAGTCTCGGTCGGCGCGACTGCCGACCGCGCTGACCGCGACGACATCCGGGCCGTGCAACACCGTCAGCTGGCACACCATCGCCCGCACCAGACCGCGCGCCGCGTCGAGGGCGCCCTCGACGGCGATGCGGGGATGCATCCGCAGGTCGACCGTGATCGGTAGGCCCGGCACCATCGATCGCTCCGCAACCAGGCGGTCGATCGCGTCCACGGCGACCGGATCCCGCGATTCGACCTCGCCGAGTTCGGGAACGACCAGGGCGGTGGCCAGCGGACGCGTACCGATCCCGACCCGCACCTGGCAGAAGTCCCCGTCACCGGGGCGGCGCTCCCACATTCGCGGTCCGCCTACCAGAGTCCACGATGACGCCGGATCGGGATGGCTCCAGTGAAGTGACGCATGTTGGGCGGCAGCGGTTCTTGCGAGTTCCTCGTCCAGGCCGTCGAGGTAGCGGAGGTAGGCGCGTCGGTCCCCGTCGAGCTCCCCACCGCGCCGCGCTCCCCTGGACTGGTAGGCCACGGAACCGAGCACCGACACCAGCATCATGACGGGAAGGAACAGGAACATCGGACTGCGCGACGACGCCGCTCCCGAGGTGAAGTACAGCACCGTCATACCACCCATCGCCAGGAGCATCACCACCGGCAGCAGCTTGCCGACGACGTTCGACGGTGGGTCCTTCGGCACGTCGGGTGGCCGCTTCACGACGATCGCGCCGTCGCCGTAGACCGGTGGTGGCAGACGCGGTGAGCGCAAGAGTTCCATCGGTCTAATGGACGCTGCAGGAACCGTTTCCGTTCCATGCCGCACAAAGAGAATTGGTGACCGAACCCTCCCTCGGATGGGGCTACGGTGATGGCGGTGGCACTAGCTCGGGGGTGATCCGGTGTCCGTTTCCAGGGTGTGCATTCAGGCCGACCGCGACGGTGATCCGGTGGCGGTCGACGTCGCGCTGCCGTCGGGTGCACCGGTCGCAGATCTCCTACCCGCAATCGTCGGGTTGGTCGACGACCGCGCCACACCCGGTGACGCGGCTCGCCGCTGGCGACTCGATCGCCTCGTCGGCGGAAGCTTGGAGGAGTCTTTGTCGTTGATCGACAACGGCGTTCGCGACGGCGAGCTACTCATCCTCAACGCCGACCACGCGCCGACGCTAGGACCGATGCGTCGGGCAGCGTGCCAGGTGGCAGTCGGGGCTCGGGCACCCGAGAGCCAAGGCGTCGACTTGCTTCCCGGTGTCGGGTGCGTGCTCGCCACGGTGCTGGCGGCGGCGGCACTGGCGTGGACCGCCGGTTCGGAGGCCGCGACGGTGAACGCGATCATCGCCGCCGTGGGTGCGGCCGCCGCAGCGGCGGTGACGATGGCCACCGGTTACGCGACTGCACCTAGCCTGGCGGTGGTGTCCCTGACCTGCGCGACCGGTTTCCTCGCCGTGCCGTCGGGCCCTGCGGCGCCGAACGTCTTCCTGGCCGCGACCGCCGCAGCCTGCGCATCGCTTTTCGTGCAGAGACTCTCCGGGCGGGCGTCACCGGCATTGACTGCGGCCGCGGCGTTCTCACTGTTGACGGCGATCGTGACGCTGGTGGCGATGCCGGTGGCCGCGGCCGGTGCGGCCCTCTCGACCACGGCACTCGCCCTGCTGGCGCTCGCGCCACGGTTGTCCGTGCTGATGGCAGGACTCGGCCCCGATCACTGGCATGACGACCTGACCGATCGAGCTGGGACAGGTCATGCCCTACTGAGCGGCCTCGTCATCGGCTCCGCTGCGGGCACAACTTTGGGCGTCGTGGTCGTCGCCGTCGCCGCCCACGCCGACGCGACCGCCACTGACGGCGCCGTCGCCTTCGCTGCCCTGATCGGCGCGGTGCTGCTCCTGCGGTCCAGGACCTATGTCGACCTGCCACGTCGAATCGCCATGATCGCAGGGGGATTGGTGAGCGTGATCACCTGTCTCCACCTAGCCACGAGCACGCACCGGGAGGGAGTCGGCGCGGTGGCCGGTGTTCTCCTGGTCGTCGGTCTGTACGCCGTTCGACGACCGAGGTGCGGCGCCACCGTGTCACGGATGCTCGACCGCCTCGAGTACGCCGCATTGGCGGCCGTCGTCCCCGCCGCCTGCTGGGTCGCAGGCGTGTACGCCGTCGTCGGCGGATTTTCGCTGCGATGAACGGCCTCCCGGTGCGAGGTGCACGGACCGTCGCGGTCGCGTGGGTCGTCGTCGCCACGTGGGCTGCCCCGACGGCCTCTGCCGTGACACCGCCGGCGGTCGACGACGCACTGCTGCCACCGGCGCGCCCGCCCGCTCCGCGGACGCCGACGGAGCAGACCGACGCCTGCCCTGTCGGAACCGCCGTCACCCACGCGTCGGTGACGCAACTGAACCTCGCGGATCTCGAATCGGTGTGGCGGCTGACGAAGGGAGCGGGCCAGACCGTCGCCGTCATCGACACGGGGGTCACCCGGCATCGGCTCCTGCCTCATCTGCTGCCCGGCGGTGACTACGTGTCGATGGGCGACGGTATGCAGGACTGCGACGGACACGGCACGATCGTCGCCGGAATCATCGGCGCGGCGCGCAGTGAATCGGCGGGCGCGACGTTCGGCGGCATGGCGCCCGACGCGAGCATCCTCGCGATCCGTCAGTCCAGCAACGTGTTTCGGCCCTCCGACGGTGCCGGCGGATCCGGAGTGGGAGACGTCGACACGCTCGCTGCCGCCGTCCGGACCGCCGCGGACGCCGGGGCGACGGTCATCAACATCTCCTCCGTCGCCTGCGTCCCGACCGACGAGGGACTCGACGACCGGTCTCTCGGCGCCGCCCTGGCCTATGCCGTCGACGTCAAGAACGTCGTCGTCGTCACTGCGGCAGGCAATGTCGGTGGTGCGGGGCAGTGCCCCCGACAGAACCCGCCACCCGATCCGGCCCATCCGGGTCAGCCGAGTTGGGACACCGTGGACGTCGTGGTGAGCCCGGCGTGGTACGACGACTACGTGCTGACGGTCGGCTCGGTCGACCGTGCGGGACGGGCGTCGGCCTTCACTCTGGCCGGCCCGTGGGTCGACGTGGCTGCGCCGGGCGAGGCGGTCGTGTCCCTCGGCCCGGACGGAGACGGATTGATCGACTCGGTGCCGGGAGCCTCTGAACCAGAGCCGATTTCGGGAACGAGTTACTCGGCGCCGGTGGTGACGGGCATCGCCGCGCTGGTGCGGTCGCTGTCGCCTGGTCTGACGGCGCGACAGGTGATGCGCAGGATCGAGGACACCGCACACCATCCGGCCGCCGGCTGGGATCCCTGGGTGGGTCACGGTGTCGTCGACACGCTGGCGGCGGTCAGCGCCGACGGAGTTCGACCTCAAGCGCCATCGTCACCCAGACCCGTCGTGCAGGGAGGTGCCGACGTTCCTGCCGACACCACGTCCCGTCGCGTCTCGCTGGTGGGTGCGGCGGTCTGCATCGCAGCGGCACTCGTCGCGACGACGTCGTCGGCCGGGTGGCTACGACGGCGCCGGGAGCCCATCGCGAAGGACTGACGCAGCCTCGACGCTGAGTTCGGGCCCACGGGGCAGGTGCGCGAGAATCGGCCACGGCGCAGCCTCGGGAGATTGCCCCAGTCCAACGAACTTCGCCGCGTCGTCGTCGTGGATGCCGAATGCCACGCCCGCATCGGTGACCAGAAACCTTGCTCCCGTCGTAGCGTCGTCCCCCACGATCCGGGAGGACCGGACGTAGGCACTGACGCCACCGGGCATGACCACGGCGTCGACGTTGGGTCCCTCGCCGTCGGCCTGCGCGAGGGCCGTGGCCTCCGCCGAATCTCGGTAGGGCGACTCCCCCACGACGACAACGGTGTTCGACGAGGCTCGGCTTGGTCCACCCGTTCGCCATCGCGCACAGACGGTCTGGCCGTCGGTGGCGCCGACGGGCGCACGTACGCGCTGTGGAAATGTGCCTACCGGCAGGGCGTCGGCGACCGGCAGCGTCGCGACCACGGCAGGTGCGAGGGCCGGATCAGGTCGTGCACGACGGTCGTAGGTGAACCTGATGAGATCGGCGGCCACCTCGCCGACCGACTGAAGGCCTTCGCGCAGAACGACGTAACGCTCGGTGACCTCGGCGCGCTGAATCTGGACGATCCTGCCGATGGCGACTCCCCCGAGTGCGGGCGGACCCGGCCCGCCGACTCCGGCGATGGGCGGCGGCGCGATGGCGGGCACCTCCGGCACGATGTCGAGCAGTGTTCGTGAAACGGCAACGGGCTCAATGCCTTCGAGCCGAAGGGCACGTGTCACGGCGATGTTCCGGAGGTCGACCGCGGCGCGCTGACCGTCGTACAGCAGGTAGGTCGTAGCGGCGCTCTCACCGCGCGCAGTCACCAGCACGGGACGATCCGAGTCCAAGCGATCGAGCTCCGAGTCACCGAGGGCGACAACCGTGCGCTCGCCGTCGCACACGGCCCACTCCTGGCCGCGCGCGGGTCGACCGATGGTCGCCGGGGCGCCGGGGATGCCCATCAGCGGTCCTCGCTTCGCCGCGGCGATCGATGCCTCGCCCGCAGGGACCGGGTTGGACGCGGACCGCGCGATGAGGCGTGCCGAGGCGAGGTTGAGGACGGGATGCAGGGTGTCGTCGACGCGCACGTAGAGCGCGCCCGTGTCGCGGGCGATCACGATCGGCGCGGAGTCGGGCACACCCTGCGGCCGCACCAGCCCGAGCACGGCGCCCGCCGCCACGGCGAGGATCGCCAGAACGCCACCCACGGCGAACGAAATCGACTGAGCGCGCAGCGGATCGTCGTGCATGGCGACGTCCCCGCGTACCAGTGCGTGCATCATGCGACGTACGAGAAAGTGTTGCGCACTGAGTTGCAGGCGCGTTGCCGATTGCCGAGCCATGATTCCCCCGGCCGCCAGCCTAACCGCATCGGAAGGCGCACCGTCGCACCGTTTTCCGCTACGACTCCTCGGCTGCCGACCGCCGCTCCCGGTACGCCGCCACGTGTTGTCGGTTTCCGCAGTTGCCCGTGTCGCAGAACATGCGTGACCGGTTGCGGGACAGGTCGACCAGCACGGCCTCGCAGTCCGGCGCCGCGCACGTCTTCAGCCGGCGAAGCTCACCGGCCCGAATGAGGTCGGCCAGCGACATCGCCATCTCCGCACCCATGCGCTGCCACAGCGGGTCGTGAATCGACGCGAGGTGCAGATGCCACTCCGGCATCTCGGCGTGGCGGGTCAACCACGGCGCAGCGCGGGTGTCACTCAGCAACGCGTTCACCTGACCGACCACGCGCTCCTCGTCGTCCGCGTTCGACCAGATCTTGCCGAGCCGTGCGCGTAGCTGCTGCACGGACTGGAGTTCGGCGTCGTCCCTGTCGCGGCGTCCCGTCCAGCCGAAGCCGTCCAGGTACTCGTCGAGGGACGCCATGTCACCGAGGTGCTCACCGTCGACACGGTTGGTGTTGGTCAGCACACATGCCGCACGAAGTGTGAGTTCTGTGTCATGACTGAAAATCATTTGACTCCTGACTCGGTCCGTCGGTAGCGTCACGACCAACATTGATTTTACTCATTACATGCCGGGAGGTGCCAGGTGACTGCGACGACGGACGTGCGGCCCGCCGCCGATCACTTTCGGCTCGGCATGCTGTTCGCCATCGGTTCGGCGTTCGCCTTCGGGATGTCCGGACCGCTCGCCAAGGCGCTCATGGAAGCCGGGTGGAGCCCCACCGCCGCCGTCACCGCGCGGCTGGCGGGTGGCGCCGTCGCGATGGCGATCTTCGCCACGATGATGAAGCCCAACTGGGTGCGCGAGGCGATGCAGCACTGGAAGACCGTGATCGCCTACGGCCTCGTTCCCATCGCCGGTGCCCAGCTCTGCTACTACAACGCCGTCTCGCATCTGTCCGTCGGCGTCGCGCTCCTTCTCGAGTACACCGCCCCCGTCCTCGTCGTCGGCTGGCTGTGGGCCACCACCCGCAGCAGGCCGAGCAAGCTGACGTTGGCAGGCGTGGCACTGGCCGTCGCCGGAATCATCTTGGTGCTGGACGTTTTCGCGGGCGCGCACGTCAACCTCACCGGCGTCGGCTGGGGCCTGGCCGCGGCCGTCTGCGCCGCGTGCTACTTCATGATGTCCGACGAGGTGAGTGCGGACGGCACCGAAGAAGGACGCCTGAACTCCCTCACCCTCGCCGCCGGTGGACTGGTCATCGGAGCCATCGCCGTCGGACTGCTGGGCGTCTCCGGACTGATGCCGCTGACCTTCACCGCGAACGACACCGTCGTCGCGGGTGTGACGACGTCCTGGCTGGTTCCGGTCATCGCGCTGGCATTGATTCCCACCGCGATCGCCTACACGCTCGGGATCATGGGCATCGCCCGGCTGCGCCCGCGGTTCGCTTCGCTGGTGGGCCTCGCCGAGGTGATGTTCGCCGTACTGGCCGCATGGGTTCTGCTCGGTGAGGCGCTCACCCCGACCCGGGCCCTCGGCGCGGCGGTGGTTCTCGCCGGGCTCGTGCTGGCACGCCAGGGCGATCGCACCGAGAAGGTCGCCGAGGCATCCTGGCCCGAGATGCCGGTCGACGGAGCGACCTCCGAGCAAACGGTTCGCCGCAGCTGACGCCGATATGTGAAGATGGGCTACGTGACCATGCTCAGGATGTCCGCTCGCCTGGCCGCGATCCTGTCGGCCGTCGTCTGTGCCGCCGCAACGCTGGTGGCAGCCCCTTCGGCGTCCGCGGCCCCATGCCCCGACGTCCAGGTGGTCTTCGCCCGCGGCACCAGCGAACCAGCGGGCATCGGTCGGGTCGGCCAAGCCTTGGTCGACGCCCTGACCCCGCAACTCGGCGGGCGCACCATTGCCGCATACGGGGTCAACTATCCGGCCACCTACGACTTCCTGGCGGCCGCCGACGGTGCCGCCGACGCCACCAACTTCATCAGTTCGTTGGCCACCCAGTGCCCAGGGACGCGAGTCGTGCTCGGCGGATACTCCCAGGGTGCCGCGGTCATCGACATGCTGGCGGGCATCCCACCGCTGGGCAACAAGATCGGCGAGATCGGGTCGGCCCCGCCACTGCCGCTTGACCTCGACAACAACGTCGCCGCGGTCGCCGTGTTCGGGAACCCTTCGACGAAGTTCTCGATCCCCATCACCAACTCGGTCTTCGGCGCTCGCGCCATCGACCTGTGCAAGGACGGCGACCCGATCTGCTCGGACGGCCGCAACCCGTTCGCGCACAGCGACTACGAGTCGTCCGACTTCGTCCCCCAGGCGGCGAATTTCATCGCGAGACTTGTTTAGCTCGTTTAGGCGTTACCATTTGGCGTGGCCTTCGATCTTGTTAGACGCACGACCCTCGCCGCTGCGGCGGCCTGCGTCGTCGTCATCGCTCCCGTCGTGTCGACCATCCCCACCGCGGGCCTCGGCGTGGCATCCGCCGACGACTGTCCCGACATCGAGGTCGTCTTCGCCCGCGGCACCAACGAGGCGCCGGGTCTCGGGCTGGTCGGCGGCGCATTCGTCGATTCGCTGCGCAGCAAGGTAGGCGGCCGCTCGGTCGGTGCCTACGCGGTCAACTATCCGGCCAGCTACGACTTCCTCGCGGCAGCCAACGGTGCCAACGATGCCAGCGGGCACATCCAGTACATGATGGGTGCCTGCCCCAACACCCGGTTGGTTCTGGGCGGCTACTCCCAAGGCGCGGCGGTGGTGGACGTCATCGCCGCCGTGCCCATCCCGGCCATCGGATTCACCAACCCCCTGCCCCCCAACACGCCTGACTTCGTCGCCGCCCTCGTCGCCTTCGGCAATCCCTCCGCCAAGCTGGGACTGCCCTTGACGACCAGCCCGGTCTGGGGCGCCCGATCCATCGACCTTTGCAATGGCGGTGACCCGGTCTGCCAGACCAACGGCGACTACGTCGCCGCGCACCGCTCCTACGCGGGCGGATCGACGGATGCCGCCGCGAACTTCGTGGCGGGTCTGCTGTAACCCAGCCGCTATTCGTCGTAGACGTGCGCGTCGAATCATTCGGCTAGCATCGATTCCGTGATCACTCAGCAGATTCGCAGGTTCGTCGTCGCCGCGGTCGTGTCCGCACTCACCGCGGGTGCGCTGCTGACGGTGCCCGTCGTCACGGCGGTGGGCGTGCCGACCGCGTCCGCGGCTTGCCCCGCCGTCGAGGTGATCTTCGCGCGTGGTCGCCTCGAACCCGCAGGCGCCGGCCAGATCGGCAACACCTTCGTCAGCGCACTGCGCCAAAAGACCGGCAAGAACGTCAACCTGTACGCGGTGCGCTACCCGGCGGACAACCAGATCGACGTCGGCGCCAACGACATGAGCGCGCGGGTGGCGAGCACGATGGCGAGCTGCCCCGACACCCGAATCGTGCTCGGAGGGTACTCACTTGGAGCCGCCGTCACCGACGTGGCGCTGGCCGTGCCGTTCGCCTTCTTCGGTTTCGACAACCCGCTGCCGCCGGGCGCCGACCAGCGCATCGCGGCAGTCGCTCTGTTCGGCAACGGCAGCGCGTGGGCCGGACCCATCGGGGCACTGAGTCCGATGTACCGCGAACGCACCATCGAGATGTGTCATGGGGCGGATCCGGTGTGCAACCCGGCCGACCCGAATACGTGGGAAGAGAACTGGTCCGATCACGCGGCGCGGAAATACATCGATGCCGGCATGGTGAACGAGGCCGCAGACTTCGCCGCGGGACGGGTCTAGCCGCGCTTCACCTCGTCGACCGAACGCATGTCGCGAGTCACCTTGATGCGGGCCTCGAGCTCGTCTTCCGGCGGGTAGTCGACGCCGACCAGGGTCAGACCGCGGGCCGGCGCCGTGGCGAAGTCACTCGAACGCCGGCTCGACGTCAACAGCTCGGCGCACCAACGAGGTTCGCGACGCCCCTCCCCCACGGCGAGTAGCGCGCCGACCAGCGACCGCACCATCGACCAGCAGAAGGCATCCGCGGCGACGTGGGCGGTGATCGAGTCACCATCACGCACCCAGTCCAGGCGCTGCAGGTCGCGGATCGTCGTCGCTCCCTCTCGCGGGCGGCAGAACGCCGCGAAGTCGTTGAGGCCCTGCAGCTCTCGCGAGGCCGCCCTCATCGCCTCCACATCGAGCGGCCGCGGCCACGGCGTGACGAACCTGGCCTCCTGCGGCTCCACCCCGAACGGCGCCGTCGACAGCCGGTATCGATAGTGCCGCCGCAATGCGGAGAACCGCGCATCGAATCCGGCTGGCGCCCTGGTGATGTCATGCACCCGCACATCCTCGGGAAGAAGTCTGGACAGTCGCCGCACCAGCGGGCGGAACTCCGGCTCGTCTCGAGGGGTGCGCGGGTAGGCCTGCGGAATCGCATCGGCCGGAACGTCCACGTGAGCCACCTGCCCGGTCGCGTGCACACCGGTGTCGGTGCGGCCCGCGGCCCTGGTGATCACCGGCGTCCGGAACACCGTCGACAGCGCGTCGTCGATGGTGCCCGCCACCGTCCGCTGATTGGACTGCGTCGCCCAGCCGGCGAAAGCGGTGCCGTCGTAGGCGATGTCGAGCCGAAGACGAACATGCCCGCCATCGGAGTCGATGGCGGGCATGTTCAACGTTTCGTCCACTAGGACTTGGCGTCTGCCTCGGGAGCCTCGTCCACGTCGGCGTCGACCTCGTCGGTGGCTTCGGGCGCGTCGGTGGTCTCATCGACCTCGTCGGTGGTCTCATCGACGGCGTCGACCTCGTCGGTCTCAGGACCGACGGCCGCCTCGGGCTCGACGACGGCCTGCGGGGCAGCAGCTGCCGCCACCGCTGCCGACTGCGACGACTTCACGCTCGCCGCACTGTCGCCGCCGGAGCGGCTCCGGCGGGCCCGATCGGCCTCCGAGGTGACGGTCTTCTCCCGAACCAGCTCGATGACGGCCATCGGGGCGTTGTCGCCCTTGCGTGCCTCCACCTTGATGATGCGGGTGTAGCCACCGGCGCGGTCCGAGAAGAACGGTCCGATCTCGGCGAACAGCGTGTGCACCACGTCCTTGTCCCGGATCTTCTTCATCACCTCACGCCGGTTGTGCAGCGTGCCCTTCTTGGCATGGGTGATGAGCTTCTCCGCGTAGGGCCGCAGCGCCCGCGCCTTGGGCTCGGTCGTCTTGATCCGGCCGTGCTCGAAGAGCGACGTGGCCAGGTTGGCCAGAAGCGCCTTCTGGTGCGAGGACGACCCGCCGAGGCGAGGGCCCTTGGTGGGCTTGGGCATTGCAGACTCCTAGGTAAAGACGAGACGTGTTAGAGCTGTTCGGTTTCGGCGTAGTCCTGGTCGGTGTCCAGTTCGTAGCTGGCATCGCTGTTCCAGGTGCCGGTCGCGACGTCGTAACCGGCGACCTCGGACGGGTCGAACGTGGCCGGGCTGTCCTTCAGCGAGAGACCCAGCTGGTGCAGCTTGATCTTCACCTCGTCGATGGACTTCTGGCCGAAGTTGCGGATGTCCAGCAGATCGGACTCGGTGCGCGAGACGAGCTCACCGACGGTGTGCACACCCTCGCGCTTGAGGCAGTTGTACGACCGGACGGTGAGTTCCAGATCGTCGATCGGCAGCGCGAACGAGGCGATGTGATCGGCCTCGGCCGGCGACGGACCGATCTCGATGCCCTCGGCCTCGACGTTGAGTTCCCGTGCCAGACCGAACAATTCGACCAGCGTCTTGCCAGCCGAGGCAAGCGCGTCACGCGGGGTGATCGAGTTCTTGGTCTCGACGTCGAGGATCAACTTGTCGAAGTCGGTGCGCTGCTCGACGCGGGTGGCCTCCACCTTGTAGGTGACCTTCAGCACCGGCGAGTAGATCGAGTCGACCGGGATGCGGCCGATCTCGGCGCCGGAGGCCTTGTTCTGCACGGCGGGAACGTAGCCACGGCCACGCTCCACGACGAGCTCGACCTCGAGCTTGCCCTTGTCGTTCAGGGTCGCGATGTGCATGTCGGGGTTCTGCACCGTCACGCCCGCGGGCGGAACGATGTCACCGGCGGTGACGGCACCCGGGCCCTGCTTGCGCAGGTACATGGTGACCGGCTCGTCCTCCTCGGACGACACGACCAGGCTCTTGAGGTTCAGGATGATGTCGGTGACGTCTTCCTTCACCCCGGGAACGGTGGTGAACTCGTGCAGCACGCCGTCGATGCGGATGCTGGTGACCGCCGCGCCCGGGATGGACGACAGCAGCGTGCGCCGAAGCGAGTTGCCAAGGGTGTAACCGAATCCGGGCTCCAAGGGCTCGATGACGAACTTGGACCGGTTCTCGGCAAGGCTCTCTTCGGACAGGGTTGGGCGCTGAGAGATCAGCATCTTCTTTTTCTATCTCCTTCTCGACATCCGCTATTTGATGCCGGTGGGTGGCTGCGACCGGTCGGCCGCAGCACGCATTTACTTCGAGTAGAACTCGACGATCAGCTGCTCGGTGAGCGGCACCTGGATCTGTGCACGCTCGGGCAGCTGGTGGACGAGGATGCGCTGGCGTTCGCCGGCGACCTGCAGCCAGCCCGGGATCGGGCGGTCGCCTGCCGTCTGCCGCGACAGCTCGAACGGCAGCGTGTTCAGCGACTTCTCGCGAATATCGATGATGTCGTACTGCGAGACGCGGTAGCTGGGGATGTCGACCTTCACGCCGTTCACGGTGAAGTGTCCGTGGCTGACCAGCTGACGGGCCATCCGACGCGTGCGGGCGAGCCCGGCGCGGTAGACGACGTTGTCGAGCCGGCTCTCCAGGATCTGCAGCAGGTTCTCGCCGGTCTTACCCGAATGGCGGTTGGCCTCTTCGTAGTAACGACGGAACTGCTTCTCCATGACGCCGTAGGTGAAGCGAGCCTTCTGCTTCTCCTGCAGCTGCGTGCGGTATTCGCTCTCCTTGATCCGCGCACGGCCGTGCTGGCCGGGCGGGTAGGGGCGCTTCTCGAAGGACTGATCCCCACCGACGAGGTCGACGCCGAGGCGGCGCGACTTGCGGGTGACGGGTCCGGTATAACGAGCCATGTCTCTCTATCTCCTCTAGACTCGGCGCCGCTTGGGCGGGCGGCAGCCGTTGTGCGGCTGCGGCGTGACGTCGGAAATGGCGCCGACCTCGAGGCCGGCGGCCTGCAGGGAACGGATCGCGGTCTCGCGGCCCGAACCGGGGCCCTTGACGAACACGTCGACCTTCTTCACACCGTGCTCCTGCGCCTTGCGGGCCGCATTCTCTGCAGCCAGCTGCGCGGCGAACGGGGTCGACTTGCGTGAACCCTTGAAGCCGACGTGACCCGACGACGCCCAAGCGATGACGTTGCCCTGCTGGTCGGTGATCGACACGATCGTGTTGTTGAACGTGCTCTTGATGTGGGCGGCGCCGTGCGGAACGTTCTTCTTTTCCTTGCGGCGCGTCTTCTGGCCCTTCTTGGGGCCGGCGGTGCCGCTCTTCTTGGTGGGTGCCATTTTCTTACCTGGCCTTCTTCTTGCCGGCGATGGTGCGCTTCGGGCCCTTGCGGGTGCGCGCGTTGGTCTTGGTTCGCTGGCCGCGCACCGGCAGGCCGCGACGGTGCCGCAGACCCTGGTAGCAGCCGATCTCGATCTTGCGACGGATGTCGGCCTGCACCTCGCGGCGCAGATCGCCCTCCACCTTCAGCGAGGCTTCGATGTATTCGCGCAACTGCGAGACCTGCTCATCGCTGAGGTCCTTGGTGCGCAGATCCCTGTCGATGCCGGTGGCCGACAGGATTTCCTGGGAGCGGGTACGGCCGATGCCGTAGATATAGGTCAGCGCGATCTCCATGCGCTTGTCGCGCGGGAGGTCTACGCCCATGAGACGTGCCATCAGGCAGTAATTTCCTTCTGCTGTTCGGAGGTCTGTTCCCAGTCCGTTCCCGCCAGCCCGAGGGCTCTTTAGACGGGGCCCGGCCTCCGTGCCGGGCGTGCTGAGCGGCCTATCCGCTCAGTGGTACTGGGAGGTCGTCATTCAGTTGTGGTGTTCGGTAGAGCTTGCGCGACTAGCCCTGACGCTGCTTGTGGCGTGGGTCAGAGCAGATCACCATGACCCGCCGATGGCGACGGATCACCCTGCACTTGTCGCAAATTGGCTTGACGCTCGGGTTCACCTTCACGGCGGTCGATCCTGTTCTGGTCTGGTTACTTGTAGCGGTAAACGATGCGGCCCCGGGAGAGGTCGTATGGAGACAACTCGACGACGACGCGGTCCTCGGGCAGGATGCGGATGTAGTGCTGCCGCATCTTGCCGCTGATGTGCGCGAGCACCTTGTGTCCGTTCTCCAGCTCAATGCGAAACATCGCATTGGGCAGGGGCTCGACCACGCGGCCCTCGACCTCGATGGCACCCTCTTTTTTACCCATGTCCTCCGTAATTCCCTATCTGGCGCCGCAAGCACCGCCTCCGACTACAACACGTGAGCCAGATTGGTAAATTCCAGGACAGGGCACGCAAGAGTCGGCGCGGAAGCCGCACCGTCGGTCAATGGTACCCGCTCCCGCGCCCTCCCCAAAATCGCCGAATCCCCGGCTCGGCGTTCGCTTAGAGCCTTGCCCTTGGTCCGATATGCGCTGGACGACCAGCGCATAATTGGTCGTGATGACTGGACCTGCTTCCCAGCCCCGCAAACCCGCAATTCTGACCGTGGACGACGATCCCGCCGTGTCCCGGGCAGTCGCCCGTGATCTGCGCCGCCACTACGGCGAACGGTATCGCATCGTCCGCGCCGAGAGCGGCCCCGACGCCCTGGCCGCCCTCAAGGAACTCAAGCTGCGTGGCGACACCGTCGCGGTGCTCGTCGCCGACTACCGGATGCCGCAGATGAGCGGCATCGAGTTCCTCGAGAAGGCGATGGACCTGTTTCCGCTGGCGCGGCGGGTGCTCTTGACGGCCTACGCCGACACCCACGCGGCGATCGACGCCATCAACGTCGTCGACCTCGACCACTACCTACTGAAGCCGTGGGACCCACCCGAGGAGAAGCTCTACCCCGTCATCGACGGGTTGCTCGAGGAGTGGCGAGCCGTCGGCGACCGGGCGATGCCGTACACGAAGGTCATCGGCCATCGGTGGAACCAGAGGTCGTGGGAGGTGCGTCAGTTCCTGGCGCGCAATCAGTTCCCCTTCCGCGCCTTCATGGCGGACGAACCCATGGGCAAGCAGCTTCTCGAAGCCGCCGGGCTCGACGGCCTGCAGCTGCCGGTGGTGATCTCCGAGAAGGGTGACGCGCTGGTCGAACCGACCGACGGTCAGCTGGCCGAGTTGCTCGGGCTGTCCACCGAACCCTCGCTGCAGATGTACGACCTCGCCGTCATCGGCGGCGGACCCGCGGGCCTCGCCTCGGCGGTGTATGGCGCGTCCGAGGGGCTCGAGACGGTACTCATCGAACGCACCACCACGGGCGGCCAGGCCGGCCGGAGCTCGCGGATCGAGAATTACCTGGGATTTCCCATCGGTGTCTCGGGTGCCGAGCTGACCAACTCCGCCCGCAGGCAGGCGGAGCGGTTCGGTGCCGAGGTGATCACCACCCGCGACGTCGTCAAGCTGCACGTCGGTGAGGCCGCGCCCACCATCGAGTTCGAGGATGGCAGCACCATCGGCGCGCGGTCGGTGATCCTCGCGACCGGCGTCGAGTACCAGGAACTGAAGGTCGTCGGGTGCTGGAATGACCCCGAGGATCCCGATGGCTGTAACTACGTCGGCCGCGGCGTCTACTACGGCGCGTCTGTGTCGGACGCCGAGGAATGTCGCGACGAGGACGTCTACATCGTCGGCGGCGCCAACTCGGCGGGCCAGGCCGCGATGTTCATGTCCAAGACCGCCAGGTCGGTGACGCTGCTGGTGCGCGGCCCCTCCTTGGAGGCGTCGATGTCGCACTACCTGATCGAGCAGATCGAGAAGAACGACAAGATTCACGTCCGGACCTGCACCGAGGTGGTCGACACGGTGGGGGAAGACGACCACCTCTCGGGACTGGTGCTAGTCGACAGGCAGTCGGGTGAGCAGTCGACGGTGACCTGCGGGCGGATGTGCTGCTACATCGGCGCCACCCCGCGGACCGCCTGGCTCGACGGGGTCCTTGCCCTCGATGACCGCGGGTTCGTGCTGGCCGGGCCGGATCTCAAGGACGTGTGCGGCTGGAGCCGGGACCGTCCACCGCATCATCTGGAAACAAGCGTGCCCGGTGTGTTCGTTGCAGGTGACGTGCGCTCGGAATCCGCGAAGCGGGTGGCGGCTGCCGTCGGCGAAGGGTCGATGGCGGTAATGCTGGTGCACCGCTACCTGGCCGAGGCCTAGAAAGGACGACCCCGATGGGCGAAACATGTCTGCCCGACGAACTCCGGACGCTGTTCCTCTTCGAGAAACTGACGGACCGACAGCTGGAGTCCCTGTGCACGCACGGGCATCTTGCCCGCTTCGAGCCGGGGCCCATCTGCGTCGAGGGTGAGGCGGCGACGTGCTTCTACGTCCTCATCGAGGGCGAGTTGGTGATGTCGAAGCGTTCCGGCGGTGCGGACATCGAGACCAACCGGACGTCTCAGCGAGGGGTCTACTGCGGTGCGTGGAGCGCCTACGTCGACGGCGTACCCCAGGTCTACGAATCGTCGGTTCGCGTCTCGAAGCCGTCGAAGTTCTTCGTGCTCGACGCAGCGGCATTCGGAAACTTCGTCAAGACCGAGCTGCCGATGGCCGTGCATCTGCTCGAAGGCCTCAAGGTGGGTGGGCTACGGCAACGGCAGATCATCGACCAGCGGGAGAAGCTGCTGGCTCTCGGCCAGCTGTCGGCCGGTCTGACCCACCAACTCAACAACCCCGCGGCAGCTGCGGCGCGCGCGGTCTCCGATCTGCGCGAGAAGATCGCGGGGATGCGCCACAAGCTCGCCATGCTCGCCGACGGCAAGTTCAGCCCCGAGGGGTTGCGGGTTCTGGTCACCATCCAGGAGGAGGTGGCCGAGCAGGTCGCCAAGTCGAAGGCGCAGGAGCTCACCGCGCTGGAGGCGTCCGACCGCGAGGACGCGATTGGCGACTGGCTGGAGGACCACGGCATCGCCGGGGCGTGGGACTACGCGCCGACCTTCGTCGAGGCCGGCTTGGATACCGACTGGCTGGAACGGATCTCCGCATCGGTGGACGAGGTCGACGCGACGGCATCGCTGCAGGGTGCGATCGGCTGGCTGAGGTACACCATCGACACCGAGCTGATGATGAATCAGATCGCAGAGGCCAGCAGCCGCATCTCGGCACTGCTGGCGGGTGCCAAGCAGTACTCGCAGATGGACCGCGCGCCCTATCAGAGCGCGAACGTGCACGAACTCCTGCGCAGCACCATCATGATGTTCGGCGAGAAGCTGGGCAAGGACAAGCCGGTCAAGCTGATCAAGGAGCTTGACAAGTCGTTACCCGAAATCCAGTGCTACCCAGGCGATCTCAATCAGGTGTGGACCAACGTCGTCGACAACGCGATTCAGGCGATGGGCGGTCAGGGCACGTTGACCATCCGGACCTGCGCGGTCGGCGAGGACGCCATCAAGGTGGAGATCTGCGATGACGGCCCCGGTATCCCCGCCGACATCGTCGACCGCATCTTTACGCCGTTCTTCACCACGAAGGCCTTCGGCGAGGGCACCGGTCTCGGTCTCGACCTGGCGTGGCGCATCGTCGCGCAGAAGCATCACGGCAACATCCGCGTCGAGTCGAAGCCGGGCGACACCCGCTTCGTCATCGTCCTGCCGTTGGTCGCGCCGAAGCCCGAGGAAGCACCCGCCGACGCCGCGGAGTAGCGACGGAAGTCACGCGGCTCACACTGGTTGACCCGACCATGACGAAACCCAATCTCGGCAATTTCGGCGTGTTCGGTCGCGGGGCCACCCCGGCCCAGGCCAAGGACATCGAGGCGCTGGGTTACGGCGCCATCTGGGTCGGCGGATCTCCCCCGGCCCAGCTCGAATGGGTCGAGCCCCTGCTCGACGCGACGAGCACTCTTCAGGTGGCCACGGGCATCGTCAACATCTGGACTGCGGCGGCCGGCGCGGTGGCCGAGTCGTTCCACCGCATCGACGAGGCTTACCCGAAGAGGTTCCTGCTCGGTATCGGCGTCGGGCACCCCGAGGCCCACGCCGAGTACGAGAAGCCCTACGACGCGCTCACCGAGTACCTGGACAAGCTCGACGAGTACGGCGTCCCCAAGGATCGTCGCGTCGTCGCCGCACTCGGGCCACACGTGCTCGAATTGTCGGCTCGCCGTAGCGCGGGCGCCCACCCGTACCTGACCACGCCCGAGCACACCAGGCAGGCGCGCGAACTCGTCGGACCCGATGCATTCCTCGCTCCCGAGCACAAGGCGATCCTCACGACCGACCCCGAACCAGCTCGCGCCGTAGGCCGCAAGGCGCTGGAGATCTACCTGAGCCTGGCAAACTACACGAACAACTGGAAGCGGCTCGGATTCACCGACGAGGACATCGCCAAGCCTGGCTCGGACGAGCTGGTGGACGCCTTCGTCGCCTACGGCACCGTGGACGCCATCGCCGCCCGACTCTCCGAACACCTCGCCGCGGGCGCCGACCATGTTCCGGTTCAGGTGTTGACGGGTACTGACAAGCTGGTGCCCGCGCTCGCCGAACTGGCCGGGCCGCTCGGCCTACAGTGACCCGACCTCGACCCGAAGGGATCGCGCATGACTGACGTATCCGAGCTCAAGCCCAAGCTGGGGCGCTTCGGCGTCTGGACCCCGGGGCCAGTGACACCCGAGCAGGCCGTCGAGATCGAGAAGCTGGGTTACGGCGCCGTGTGGGTGGGCGGATCACCCGCCGCGGAGCTCGCGTTCGTCGAACCCCTGCTCGAGGCGACGACGACGCTCCAGGTGGCGACCGGCATCGTCAACGTGTGGTCGGCCCCGGCGGCCGAGGTCGCCAAGTCCTATCACCGCATCGAGAAGGCCTACCCCGGTCGGTTCCTGCTCGGCATCGGCATCGGGCATCCCGAACACTCCGACGAGTACCGCAAGCCGTACGACGTCCTGGTGGAGTACCTGGACGCCCTCGATGCGGCCAGCGTTCCGACCAGCCGTCGCGTCCTCGCGGCGCTGGGTCCGAAGATGCTCGAGCTCTCGGCGAAGCGCAGCGCCGGAGCGCACCCCTATCTCACGACGCCCGAGCACACCGCTCAAGCCCACGACCTGATCGGCAACGCGGTGTTCCTGGCGCCGGAGCACAAGGTGGTGCTGGCCAGAGATGCGGCGCAGGCTCGCGAGATCGGCCGCCAGACCGTCGAGTTCTACCTCGGCCTGAGCAACTACGTGAACAACTGGAAGCGACTGGGATTCACCGACGTCGACGTCGAGAAGCCGGGCAGCGACAAGCTCATCGACGCCGTGGTGGCCCATGGGACGCCGGACGACATCGCCAAGCGCTTGCAGGAGCACGTCGACGCGGGAGCCGACCACGTCTGCATCCAGGTGCTCGGCGGCCAGGACGCACTGATTCCGACGCTGGCCGAACTCGCGGGTCCATTGGGGCTCTCGGCCGACGGCTAGATCGGCCAACCGCTAGAGTTTGTCATCATGCGTTTGCTGGTCACAGGGGGAGCCGGCTTCATTGGCGCAAACTTCGTTCACGCCGCGGTGCACGAGCATCCCGAGGTTCGGGTGACGGTGCTCGACGCGCTGACCTATGCGGGCAGCCGCGAGTCGTTGGCGCCGGTCGCCGACGACGTGCGTCTGGTACACGGGGACATCAGCGACGTCGCACTGGTGGAGAAACTGGTCGCCGAGTCCGACGCCGTCGCGCACTTCGCCGCCGAAACACACGTCGACAATTCACTGGCCGACCCGGAGGCGTTCCTGCGCACCAACGTCGTCGGTACGTTCACCGTGCTAGAAGCGGTGCGCAGGAACGGCATTCGACTGCACCACGTGTCGACCGACGAGGTCTACGGCGACCTGCCGCTCGACGATCCCGCGCGCTTCACCGAATCGACGCCGTACAACCCGTCGAGCCCGTACTCGGCGACCAAGGCCGCGTCGGACATGCTGGTGCGCTCGTGGGTGCGGTCCTATGGCGTGCGCGCGACGATCTCGAACTGCTCCAACAACTACGGGCCGTACCAGCACGTGGAGAAGTTCATTCCGCGCCAGATCACCAACGTGCTGACGGGCCGACGCCCCAAGCTGTACGGCGCGGGAGCCAATGTCCGCGACTGGATTCACGTCATCGACCACAACCGTGCCGTGTGGCGCATCCTCTCCGACGGGGAGTTGGGGCGGACGTATCTGATCGGGGCAGACGGAGAGCGCGACAATCTGACGGTCATGCGCACCCTGTTGCGGTTGATGGACCGCGATCCGAACGACTTCGATCACGTGACCGACCGGGCGGGCCACGACCTGCGGTACGCGATCGACCCGTCGGCGCTTCGCGACGAACTGGGGTGGATGCCTCAACACGGCGACTTCGAGTCCGGCCTCGCCGCGACCATCGAGTGGTACCGCGACAACGAATCCTGGTGGCGCCCGCTGAAAGACGCGTCCGAGGCGATGTACGAGGAGCGCAACCAGTGACCTTTCGCGAGCTCTCGGTCACCGGCGCATGGGAGATCACCCCGACCGTTCGCCCTGACCCCCGCGGATTGTTCTTCGAATGGTTCACCGACGGCGAGTTCGCCGCGATGACCGGGCACCACCTCGACCTTCGGCAGGCCAACGTGTCGGTGTCGTCGGCGGGCGTCATGCGCGGGTTGCACTTCGCCCAGCTGCCGCCGAGCCAGGCCAAGTACGTGACGTGCCTACGCGGTGCAGTCTTCGACGTGGTGGTCGACGTCCGGGTGGGCTCGCCAACGTACGGTCAATGGGACTCGGTGCTGCTCGACGACCGCGACCACCGGACGATCTACCTGTCCGAGGGTCTCGCTCACGGTTTCCTTGCGCTGCAAGATGATTCGACGGTCGCCTACCTGTGTTCGGCGGGCTACTCCCCTACCCGCGAGCACACCATCTGCCCTACCGACCCCACCATCGGAATCGACTGGCCTCTGGTCGACGGCGCCGAGCCGAACCTGTCCGAGCGCGACGCCGCAGGACCGACTCTTGACGACGTGCGGGCCGCCGGGCTGCTGCCGACGTGGGACGAGGCGCAGGCGTTCGTCGAAGGATTGCGCAACTCGCACTGACCCGAGGGGCGAGAGGCCACCCTGCGATGTGAAACGTCATATCGCCGGCGATATCACGTTTCACAAGGTGACTAAATAGCACGCGTCTTCAGAACCGCGAGCGTGCGCGGAGTCGGATTACTTGGCGGCGTGTCGGCCGCAAACACGCACGCTCGCGCACGGATGGGGCCTTGCGCACGCGGCCGCGGAGTTACTAGGATGTCCTAGTAATCGCGATTACTGCCGAAGGACGGGCGCCATGACCACACAGATTCCGCACTTCATCGATGGCCAGCGGGTAGCCGGCCAGTCCGGCCGCACCGCCGACGTTCTGAACCCCAGTACGGGCGACGTCCAGGCCCAGGTCCCGATGGCCTCCACGGACGAGGTCGACGCCGCCGTGGCGATCGCCGTGGAAGCCCAGAAGGAGTGGGCGGCCTGGAACCCGCAGCGCCGGGCCCGCGTGATGATGAAGTTCGTCGAGCTGGTCAACGAGAACGCCGACGAGCTCGCCGAACTGCTGTCGCTGGAGCACGGCAAGACGGTCGCCGATTCGCTCGGCGACATCCAGCGCGGCGTCGAGGTCATCGAGTTCGCGATCGGCATCCCGCATCTGCTGAAGGGCGAGTACACCGAGGGCGCAGGCGGCGGCATCGACGTCTACTCGCTGCGCCAACCGCTCGGCGTCGTCGCCGGCATCACCCCGTTCAACTTCCCCGCGATGATCCCGCTGTGGAAGGCAGGCCCCGCGCTGGCGTGCGGCAACGCGTTCGTGCTCAAGCCAAGCGAGCGCGACCCGTCGGTCCCGGTCCGGCTCGCCGAGCTGTTCCTCGAGGCCGGCCTTCCCAAGGGTGTCTTCCAGGTCGTACACGGTGACAAGGAGGCCGTCGACGCCATCCTGAACCACCCCGACATCCAGGCCGTAGGATTCGTCGGCAGCTCCGACATCGCTCAGTACATCTACTCGACAGCGGCGGCCAACGGCAAGCGCGCCCAGTGTTTCGGCGGCGCCAAGAACCACATGATCGTGATGCCCGACGCCGATCTCGACCAAGCCGTCGACGCACTCATCGGCGCCGGCTACGGCAGCGCAGGTGAGCGCTGCATGGCGATCAGCGTCGCGGTCCCGGTCGGCGAGGAGACGGCGAATCGGTTGCGCGCCAGACTCGTCGAGCGGGTGAACAACCTACGGGTGGGCCACAGCCTCGACCCCAAGGCCGACTACGGCCCACTCGTGACCTCGGCCGCGTTGGCTCGGGTGAAGGAATACATCGGCCAGGGCGTCGAAGCCGGTGCCGAGGCGGTCGTCGACGGCCGCGAGCGCGCCAGCGACGACCTCACCTTCGGCGACGCCAGCCTGGAGGGCGGGTACTTCATCGGACCTACGCTCTTCGATCACGTCACCACCGAAATGTCGATCTACAAGGACGAGATCTTCGGCCCCGTGCTGTGCATCGTCAGGGCAGAGACTTACGAAGAAGCACTCGCGCTGCCCTCCGAGCACGAGTACGGCAACGGCGTGGCGATCTTCACGCGCGACGGCGACACCGCTCGCGACTTCGTGTCCCGAGTTCAGGTGGGCATGGTCGGGGTCAACGTTCCGATCCCGGTTCCCGTGGCGTATCACACCTTCGGCGGCTGGAAGCGGTCCGGCTTCGGCGACCTCAATCAGCACGGACCCTCGTCGATCATCTTCTACACCAAGGTCAAGACGGTCACGCAGCGGTGGCCGTCGGGCATCAAGGATGGCGCCGAGTTCGTCATCCCGACCATGAAGTAGAGCGGCATCGTGGACTACTTCGGCCTCGACGAGGACGAGCGCGTAATCGCCGAGACGGCGGCCGCGTTCGCCACCAAACGCCTTGCCCCGCATGCGCTCGAGTGGGACGAGACCAAGCACTTCCCGATCGACGCGATGCGCGAGGCGGCCGCGCTGGGCATGGCGGCGATCTACTGCTCGGAGGACGTCGGCGGCAGCGGGCTGCGACGCCTCGACGCCGTAAGAATCTTCGAGCAACTCTCGACGGCGGATCCGACGATCGCGGCGTTCATGTCGATCCACAACATGTGCACGTGGATGATCGACACCTACGGCACCCCCGAGCAACGCAAGAGCTTGGTTCCGCGGCTGGCGTCGATGGAGCTGGTGGCCAGTTACTGCCTGACCGAGCCGGGCGCGGGCTCCGATGCAAGTGCGTTGCGCACCAAGGCTGTTCGCTCGGTCGATTCCCAAGGCGAGCACTACGTCATCGACGGGGTCAAGCAGTTCATCTCCGGGGCGGGCGCGTCCGACTTGTACGTCGTGATGGCGCGCACGGGGGGCGACGGCCCCCGTGGCATCTCGGCGTTGGTGGTCAACAAGGACACGCCCGGCGTCAGCTTCGGCGCCGACGAGTACAAGATGGGCTGGAACGCACAGCCCACCGCGCAGGTGGTGTTCGAGGGCGCCCGGGTGCCCGTCGACGCGATGCTGGGCGGCGCCGACGGTGAGGGCACCGGCTTCGCCATCGCGATGAACGGACTCAACGGCGGCCGGATCAACATCGCCGCCTGCTCACTCGGCGGTGCGCAGGCCGCCTACGACAAGGCGGTGTCGTACCTCGCCGACCGCGAGGCGTTCGGCATCACCCTGCTCGACGAACCGACCATCCGGTTCACGCTCGCCGACATGGCCACGAAGCTAGAGACGTCTCGAAACCTGTTGTGGCGGGCCGCCTCCGCGCTCGAGGCGAACCATCCCGACAAGGTCGAGTTGTGCGCGATGGCCAAGCGCTACGTCACCGACGCCTGTTTCGACGTGGCCGATCAGGCCCTGCAGTTGCACGGCGGCTACGGCTATCTGCGCGAGTACGGGATTGAGAAGATCGTCCGCGATCTGCGGGTGCACCGCATTCTCGAGGGAACCAACGAGATCATGCGCGTGGTGATCGGGCGAGCAGAAGCCGCCCGGGCGCGCGCGTCTTAGTTCAGGAGGAGCCACCGATGGCGACGATCGCGTTCTTGGGACTCGGCAACATGGGCGGTCCGATGGCCGCCAACCTCGTGACGGCAGGGCACGCGGTGCGCGGCTTCGATCCGGTGCCGGCTGCCAAGGCGACCGCGGAAGGCAACGGCGTCAACGTCTTCGACGCCGGCGTCGAGGCGGTCGACGGCGCCGACGTCGTCATCACCATGCTGCCCAACGGTGAGCTGGTACGGAGCTGCTACGACGAGGTGCTGCCCGCCGCGAACGACGGTGCGCTCTTCATCGACAGTTCCACGATCTCCGTCGACGATGCCCGCAGTGTCAATGCGCAGGCCGCCGAGCGTGGCTTCGCGCAACTCGACGCACCGGTGTCGGGGGGCGTCAAGGGCGCCGTCGCGGGCACGCTCGCGTTCATGGTCGGCGGTGAGGACGAGGCGGTCGAGCGCGGCCGTACCGTTCTGGAGCCGATGGCGGGCAAGATCATTCACTGCGGAGCGTCCGGTTCCGGCCAGGCGGCCAAGGTGTGCAACAACATGGTGCTCGCCGTGCAGCAGATTGCCATCGGCGAGGCGTTCGTCCTCGCCGAGAGACTCGGCCTCTCGGCACAGTCGTTGTTCGACGTGATCACCGGAGCAACGGGCAACTGCTGGGCCGTACACACGAATTGCCCAGTGCCAGGACCAGTTCCGACGTCGCCGGCCAACAACGACTTCAAGCCGGGCTTCGCGACGGCGCTGATGAACAAGGACCTTGGGCTGGCGATGGCGGCCGTGAACTCGACGGGCTCGACGGCGCCGCTGGCCACTCACGCCGCGGAGATCTACGCGAAGTTCGCCGCCGACAACGCCGCCAAGGACTTCAGCGCCGTCATCGAGCTGCTACGCGGCAGCTGAACGGTTTCCACTCGCCCACAGTCGACCCTGCAGCCGTCGACAGTCCGCGATGCGCAGGCCGTCGTAGTCTGCGCGGGCCCCGACTACATCGGGGTCGACGAGCACGCCGGCCAGCCCCACGGTCATCGCGGTTCGCAATCCTGCCTGCGACCCCGTGAAGGCCAGTGAGTCGTGCGCGGGGGCGCCCAGTTCGGCCAGCGCCAGGCGGTAGGCGTCGCCGCTCGGCATGGGCTTGCCGACGTCGTCGGCGGTGACGATCGTCTGCACCAGTCCATCGCCGACCAGTTGGCGCACGAGGGGTTCGACCCACTGGCGGCGACCGGCGCTCACGACGCCGACCGAGACGCCGGCAGTGAACCCATCGGTGATCAGTTCGACCAGACCGGCCCGCGGATCCAGATCGGCGTCCAGCATCACCTCGTCGACCATCATCGACTTGGTCAGGCAGATCTCGTCGACGAGCACCTTGAACGGGACGTCGCACTCGGTGCAGACTCCCCGCGCCCTTAGCTCGGCTGCGACGCGCTGCCGCTCGTCTGGCAACGCCAGCAGCTTGCGGTACCGCGACACGGACCAATTCAGCTTCAACCCGTGCGCGGCGAAGGCCGCGTTGAACGCGAGCCGATGGCCACCGCATTCGACGTCGGCGAGGGCATCGAGATCGAACACCACCGCGCGCAGCGGATGAGGGCCGACCTCGCTGGGGCGGGGCGAGTCCCACCAGAACCGACCTGCCCGCCGCGCTCTGTGCGGTATCGACGACATGCTTCAGAGTGGCTGACGTCACACCCACGGCGCCTCCCCCATCCGGGGGATTGAACAGGCCAACTTGGCGACCAGCTCGAATGCCGGTCCTATGCTCGTGCCATGTCCGCCGCCGCCCATCGCCCGGTCCGGCTCGTGCTGGTGGACGACCACGAGATGGTCATCGAAGGACTCAAGGCGATGCTGACGACCTTCGGCGACCAGGTCGAGGTCGTCGGCCAGGCCGTGGGGGCCGAGCGGGCGCTGAGCGTGGTCGCCGACCTCGACCCCGACATCGTCCTGTGCGACGTGCGCATGCAGGGCTCCAGCGGGCTGGACCTGTGCGCCGCACTTCGCGACCGCGATCCCCACCGGAAGGTGGTCATGCTGTCGGTGTACGACGACGAGCAGTACCTGTTCCAGGCGCTGCGCGTGGGCGCGGCCGGGTACCTGCTGAAGAGCATCAGCAGCGACGAGCTGGTGCGCCAGCTGGAGTTCGCCCATGCCGGCGAGACCGCGATCGACCCCGGAATGGCGGCGCGGGCCGTCAACACCGCCGCCCGGCTGCAACGCGACGAGTTCTGGCCCGGCGCCCGACAAGGCTTGACCCAGCGTGAGAGCGAGATCCTGTCCTACGTCGTCAGCGGGCTGTCCAATCGTGGCATCGCCACCAAGCTGGTGATCGGCGACGAGACGGTGAAGACGCACCTTCGGTCGATCTACCGCAAGCTCGGCGTCGGCGACCGCACCGGCGCCGTGGCCACGGCCCTGCGGGAGGGGATCTACCAGTGACTCCTCAGAAATCAAGTGACGTCCGTGACCTCGTCGACGCCGACCGCGAGCTCGCACTCCTGCGCGAGCTGATCCAGGCGGCGTCCAGCGGGCCAGGTGTCGAGCCGCTGGCCGAGGCCGCCGCACGCATGATCACCGCGGCCACGGGAACGGACGTCTGCTTCGTGCACGTCCTCGACGACGCCGAACGCTCGCTCACGCTGACGGGCGCGACCCCGCCGTTCGACGCGGAGGTCGGCAAGATCCGGCTGCCGTTGGGACGGGGCGTGTCGGGCTGGGTGGCCAGCCACCGAGAGCCCGTGGTGATCGTCGAGGACAAGGAGTCCGACCCGCGGTACCTGCCGTTCGAATCGCTGCGCGGCTCGGACTTCACGTCGATGGTGTCGGTGCCGATGGAAACCGACCCCGGGGGCCTGGTCGGCGTGCTGAACGTGCACACCGTCGCCCGTCGCGAGTTCACCGGCCGCGACGTCGAACTGCTGCTGGTGATCGGTCGCCTGATCGCGGGAGCCATGCACCAGGCCAGGCTCCACCGGCAGCTGGTGGCCCGCGAGCGTGCCCACGAGAACTTCGTCGAGCAGGTCATCGAAGCGCAGGAGATCGAGCGCCGTCGGCTCGCCGGCGACATCCACGACGGCATCTCGCAACGACTGGTGACGTTGTCCTACCGCCTGGATGCGGCCGCCAGGGCGGTGGGCGAGGATGCCGCCGCGGTCGCCGAGCAGTTGGGCATGGCTCGCGAGTTGGTGGACCTCACCCTGCAGGAGGCCCGCGCGGCGATCGGCGGATTACGCCCGCCGGTCCTCGACGACCTGGGTCTCGCGGGTGGGCTGGCCAGCCTGGCCAGGTCCATTCCGCAGGTGGACATCGACGTCGATCTGGCCGACGCGCGGCTTCCCGACCACATCGAGATCGCCTTGTACCGCATTGCCCAGGAGTGTCTGCAGAACGTGGTCAAGCACGCCCGCGCCACCAACGCGAGCCTGACGTTCTCCGTGGGCGACGACTCGGCGCGGCTCGAGATCGTCGACAACGGCGTTGGTTTCGACACGTTCGAGCACCCGCTCGGCGCCGACGAGATGGGTGGCTACGGGCTGTTGTCGATGGCCGAACGCGCGGAGATCGTCGGCGGCAGGCTCAACATCCGATCGCGGCCGGGTTCCGGCACGGCGGTCACCGCGACTATCCCGTTGCCCTCACCGCCCTAGAAGTCGCCGGCCTGGCGGCGCAGCGTCTCGATCGCCGCCGCCAGTGCCGCACACTCGGGGGCCGAGATGCCGATGTCCGCGAATACCTCGTCGTTGAGCGTCATCGTCGCGTCCTCCACGGTCGAGCGGCCGAGATCGGTCAACCGCACCAAGGTGGTGCGACCGTCGGTGGGGTGCGGGATCCGTTCGACGAGCCCGTCGCCCTCCAGTCTGCGGATCGCGTGGGTGACGCTGGTGACGTGGACCTGCAACCGGTCCGAGGCCTTGGTGATGGGCAGCGCGCCACTGCTGCTGAACGCCAGGAGTCGCAGCAGTTCGTAGCGCGAGAAGCTCAGGCCGTAGGGGCGCAGCGCCGTCTCGACGCGAGCGAGAAGGATCTGATGGGCCCGCATCACCGACGTGACGGCGACCATGCCGTCGGCCACCCCGCCCCAGCCGGCGCGCTCCCAGTTGTGGCGCGCCAGCGCGATTGGGTCGCGCTTAGCGGGCTGCGAGGACACGGCCCCTTCATACCGCACGCGACGCCGACATCGAGGCAACTCCGCCCGGGCGTCTTCTCCGCGGCTCGCTCACGCCACGGCGACTGCGGACAACACCGCCCTCGACGACGCCCGGTCCCCGACGGAGATGCGCACCCCGCCATCGGCGTAGTCACGTACTCGCAGGTCCGTTCCGCCGAAGACCTCGCGCCATGGCCGGCGCTGCGCGGGCAGGTACACGAAGTTGGCGTGCCCGTCGGTGCTGTAAACGCCCATCGTCCGTAGCCTGGCCCGCAGGTAGCGCCCCTCCGCGCCGATCATCCGGATTCTCTGTCGCAGTTCGGCTTCCGCATCGTAGGAGGCAGCCACCGCGACGAGGCTGCTGACGGCCATCCCGAACGGTAGTTGCATGGTCCACAACTGGCGTGCCAGGTCGGGCGCGCAGAATCCATAGCCAATCCGTAGCCCGGCCAGCCCGTACGCCTTCGAGAACGTTCTGAGCACCACGACATTGGGGAATCGCGCGATGAGCGACGGAGCATCGATGTGCAACTCCGGGGCCAGGAATTCGACGTAGGCCTCGTCGAGCAGCACCACGGTGTCCGCAGGCACCCGGCCCAGGAATCTCTCGACGTCGGCGGGAGACTCGACGGTGCCGGTCGGATTGTGCGGACGGCAGAGGACGACCACTCGCGCCCGGCTGGCGGCGTCGGCCATGGCGTCCAGATCGTGGTGCCCGTGCCGGTCGAGTGGCACGGTGACCGACCACAGCCGGGCCATCTGCGCGAAGATCGGATACCCGTCGAACGTCGGCGAGGTCATCACCATGGCATCACCGGGGCTGGTGACGGCGTGCAGGACCTGCAGCGCCACCCCGGTGGCGCCTGCGCCGATCACCACCTGCCCGTCGCGCACGCCGATCCGCCCGGCGACGAGGCTCCGCAGACGTTCGGGGAGAAACTCCGGATACCGATTGGCGACGTCGATCGACGCGACGAGTGCAGAGCGTACCGACGGTAGCGGCGGGTAGGGATTCTCGTTGAGCGACAAGGCCAGTGGATTGACGGCATTCGGCAGCGCACTCACGGCATCGGACAGGGCGCAGGAGGATGCCGTCATGCCGTCCGACCGCCCCACTGTACGGCCGCAGCGCCGGCGAAGTCGCCGGCATGGGCGAACGCCGCCATCAGCACGACGTCGCCGTGGTCGACGCGCCCGCCGCTGATGGCACGGTCCAGGTTCACCGGGATGCCCGCCGCGAACAGATTGCCACACTCGTCGAACGTGTCCACGTGCCTGTCCTCGGAAAGCTCGAGCGCCTCACGCCAGTTCCGCAGGAACACGCGGTTCGGCTGGTTGGTGACGAGCAGATCGATCTCCCTGGGCGGCAAACCGATTCGATCACACACCGCGTAGGCCACCTCGGGCACCTGGCGATTGCCCCTGGCCAGCACCTTGGTGATCTTTGACTCGGTGAAGCCGATGCAACCCTCGCCTGGGCCCGCCTGCCACCACTTGCGTGGTGGGTCGATGGCGATCGTCATGTCGCCGGCGAACTCACCGTAGGTGCGGCATTCGACGTCGAGGATTGGGGACTCGTCGGATGCGATGACCAGCCCGACCGCGGCACCGTCGCCCGGAACCGACGACTGGGCCTTGCGCCGCACGGTCTCCTGATCGAAGATCTGCCCTGCCGCATTCTGGGCGACGGCGATGATCGCGGTGCGGCCCTCGCCCGAAGACAGCAGCGTGCGGGCCAGCTTGAGCCCGAGCACGAAGGCCGCGCACCCGCCGTTGTGTAGGTCGATCACCCAATTCGGTTTCATCCCAAGGCGGTACGCCATTCCACCCCCGCCACCGTAGAACGGCATGTCGGGCATCTGGGTGTGGGTGATCAGCACGTCGACCGACGCAAGTACGTCGTTCCCGTGCCGGTCGAGCAGCCCCGCCGCGGCCCGTTCGACCATGTCGATCGCGGTCTCGTCGGGAGCGACGTGATGCCGGAAGCGCGGCGCCCGGAACATCAGGTTGTATCGCAGGCCGTCTGAGTCGGCGAATTGCGCATAGTAGTCGGCGCCCACGGGTTCGCCGGGCAGGTAGGTCGACACGTCGATCAGGCTTGCGCTCACGGCAGTGTTCATCTCATCCAGGCCGGACGCACCGGCAAGCCGTTCCGGTGGCGGTACTCGGCGATCGCCTTGAGGTTCTTCAGCTCCAGAAGGTGACCGGCACCGAACATGTCCCAGAAGTCGCCGACCCACACGGGGCGCGTCGGTGGCGACGTCTCGGGATATGGGTTGTGTTCGTAGAACGGGTGATGGCAGTTGGTCCACAGCACCACCGACCCCGGCTTGTCCAGCACGACGAGGGCGTCGACTACGCGCATCAGATACACCATCCACAGATGACTGCCCTGGTCCCAGGCGCAGTGGTAGTCCACCGTCATCGCGTCACGGTTGGCGATCGTGCGCGTGTAGATCTCGGTTTCCGAACCCAGCCGGTCGTAGGCCCGCCACAGCCCCGGCTCCTCGGTCGTGGTGAAGCCCCGCAGACTGTAGGTCCACTCCTCGAGACTTCGCGTGTCGGAGAGGTATTCGAAGAGTTCACGGGGAGGGCAGTCGACGTAGTCGTTGACCGTGCAGTACTCGCCGAAGACCTGATCGTGCGGGTAGACCGACCGCATCATCTCCATGATGAGCGGCATCGCCTTCTCTCGTGGCGCCGTTTCGATGCGGATGACGCCGTCGATGGGCTTGGACGAGCCGGCGTGGGTCGCGATATCGTCAAGTGCGGGCAGCGACATCGTGCTTCCTCTCCTGGTGATGTGAATGGTGTTCTACTGCAGCGAGAAAGGGTGCGAATGGCGGGATCTCGTCAGCAGAGCACTCGATGCTCACCACCGCAGGTCCGTCGTGGCCCATGGCGTAATCGAGGACGTCGGGTAGCGCCGTCGGGTCGATGACGTCGACCGACGGCAGCCCGGGGAACATGGCCGCCAGCCCTGCGCCCAGCCGGCTCCTGGTGAACCGGTTGTAGCTGTACCGGTCGTCGTAGAACAGCTGCTCCCTGGTGACGCACATGGCGTGGGCGTTGTTGTTGAACAGCAGCAGTGTCAACGGCAGCCCGTGCTGGATGGCCGTGTGCAGTTCCATGCCGTGCATGAAGAACGAGCCGTCACCGGCGATTACGACCGTGCGCCGCCGTCTCGCGAAGCACACGCCGACGGCCGCCCCGAAGCTGTAGCCCATGCCACCCATGCCCAGCGCGACGAGAAACCGCCCCGACGGCCGCGAGGGCAGGTGGTGAATGGCGGCCGCTCCGCTGTTGCCCGCGTCGACGACGACGTCGGCGTCCTTGGGCAGGGCCGCGTCGACGGCGATCATGGCGTCGCGGTAGCGGATGCCCGGACCGCGATGCGCGGGCGGGCGTAGTACGTTGTCCGGCAGTCGATCCGGCATCGTCCCGACCCGTCCGGACAACTCCACGGCGAGCTGTGCCAGGGACACGCGCAGGTCCTCGGAGTGTACGTGTGTGGTGTCGACGTAAGGCACGGCCGACCCGATCGACGCCACCGGCACCCTGTCCAGCGCGGCGTCCAAACCAGCGCGCGCGGTGACGGTCAGCCGGGTCCCGACGAGCAGGCACACCGCGCTGGCCGCCACCGCACGTTCGACTCCGGAATGGCCCATCACCCCGGTGACGAGCCGCGCCCCCGCAGACACGTCCTTCGCGTCCGGCACGGTGGCCACCACGGCGTTCAAGGCACGCACCAGGTCCCGGAGTTCGGCCCTCGCGTCGTCGCGTGCCACCTGTTCCCCGGCGATGATGACCACCGGCCCCGGTTCGCGCTGCAGAAGATCGAGGATCGCCCGTGGATGGTCGAAGCGCCTGGCCGGGCCGACGACGACGGCCGCCCGGGCTTCGATCAGGCTCTGCTGCAAGTCCTTTGGCAACACCAGGACCGCGGGGCCACCCGACAGCGCGGCGGCGACGGCTTCGGGAAGGGCCATCACCACGTCGGCAGCCACGAGCACGCGGCGGCAGTACACCGACACCGCGGAAAAGATCTCCTCGGCATTCGGCGAACCGTTGACACCGCTGGTGTCCTGGAAGCTACCGCGGCCGTCCATCGCCGAGGGTGGCTGACCGACGAGCGCGAGCACGGGAACGCGACTAGCGAAGGACTCCCCCAGCCCAGCAACCAGATTCAGCGCTCCACCGCCCGACGTCGCGGCCACCACGCCAAGCCCCGAAGTGGCCCGGCTGTATCCGTCGGCCATGCTGGCCGCCCCGAACTCGTGCTTGGCCAGCACCGCCGTGACGGCCCCGAGGTGCGCTGCGTCGTAGAGATCCTCGATGTTGGCGCCGCCCACGCCGAACAAGTGGGTGACGCCCTGCGCCGCGAGATGTTCGACGACGTAGTCGACCACCCGATGTTTGCCGACCATTGCTCACCTGCTTCCGCTACCTACCTAGAGACACGGCGGGCGTGGCGGGCGGGTTCACCGCGAGTGAGAATTCACAGTTGACGTTCGAGCAGGACCTGTCCGGAATCGACGGAAACCAGTTCCAAGGAGGCGATTTCGTCCTTCGGCATTGTAGTATTGCCGCTGGGCAGCGCAGTGGCGCCGGACAGCCCGAGCCACGTCGCGACCTGGGTTCGACTGCCGTCGCGGCCGACGACCACCATGCCGAGGTTGCTCGCCGTAGCGTCTCGACCGCCCGACCACTGGCCGTACGTGCACGCCATGTCAATGCGCGTGCCCCACGCGAAACTGCTCAGAGACACCGTGGCACTGAACGGGGTTGGCGCGACCTTGCTCATCTCCAACTGGGCGACGGGTTGTGTCGTCGTACCGCTCTGAAGTCCCACGATCTCGGGCCGGATCGCGACGACCAATCCGACCGCCAGAAGCGCGGCGGCCATCCCAACTGCGGCAGACGTCAGCCACCGCGACCGCCGCCTACGCCACCGCACCTTGTCCAGAACGGACGTCAGCACCTCGGCCCGCAACGGCGGGGGTTCGGTCTGTTCGCGCTCCAAACCCCGCACGTCCTCGGCGCTGAGGAGGCCCAGCAGTGCCGGCATCCCAATCAGATCGGCGACGGCGGCACGGCAACTGTCACACGTCGCGAGGTGGGCTTCGAATTCCCGGCGTTCGGTGCTCGAGAGCGAGCCGAGCACGTATGCCGCGTCCCACGTCGCGTAACGGTCGCCGTCCGCAAGTTCGAAACCATGGTGTCCACCGGACTGCGTCATCGTGTCACCCCTATTTCCTGCAAGCTCAGGCGCAACGCCCGCACCGCGTAGTGCAGCCGGGACTTCACGGTGCCCTCGGCGATCTGCAGATCCGCCGCAGTCTGCGCGACGCTCCACCCCTGGTAGTAAGCGCGAAGGATGACTGCGCGGTGGTCGTCGGACAGTTGGCTCAATGCGGTGCTGAGGAGCAGCTTGTCCAATGCGGTGTCCACTTCGTCCGGACCTGCCCGTTCCGCGATCGCCTCGACGTCGGCGGTGCTGGACTCGTGGCGGAACCTTGCACTCCGCCGCTCGTCGATGATCATGTTACGGGCCACGGTGAACAGCCACCCCCGCGCCGACCGTTCGGCGTCATCGGTGACCTCTGGGTGGCGCCAGGCCCGAAGCAGCGTCTCCTGGACGACGTCCTCGGCGCGTGCATGGTCACCGGTGAGCCGCAGGGCGTAGCGCCACAATGCGGCGGCGTGCTCGTCGTAGAGCACGCGCATCATGGCGGCCTCCGGATCGTCCATGTGCAACCTCCGCCAGTTAACACGCAGCGGACGCCTGCAAGGTTCACATCGTCGAGATGCCGCTGGCGGCGAGAGCTACTCGCACGTTCTCGCCGCCAGCGCTATCTCAACGGCGAAAGCCCTACAGCGTCAGGATGCGGGGCCCGTCATCGGTCGCGGCGACGGTGTGTTCCCAATGCGCGGCGCGGGTGCCGTCGGCGGTGACGACGGTCCACTCGTCCTCGAGCACGATGGTCTTCGTGGTGCCCAGCGTCAGCATCGGTTCGATCGCGAGCACCGACCCGGGCACCAGGTGCGGTCCGCGGCCGGGCGATCCCTCGTTGGGCAGGAACGGATCCATGTGCATGCTTCTGCCGATGCCGTGTCCGCCGTAGCCCGCGACGATGCCGTACCTGCGGTCGTGTCGCACCTCGGCAGCGTGGGTCTCGACCTCGATGGCGTGGGACACATCGGTGAGCCTGTTGCCCGGCACCATGGCGGCGATGCCCGCCTCCATGGCGGATCGGGTGGCCTCGGACAGCGCCTCGTCGGCTCCGATGAGCGAGCCGACGCCGAAGGTGACCGCGGAGTCCCCGTGCCAGTCGTCGAGGATCGCGCCGCAGTCGATGGACACCAGATCGCCGGCGGCCAGCACCTCGTCCGCCGAGGGGATGCCGTGCACCACGCGGTCGTTGACCGACGAGCAGATGCTTGCGGGAAACCCGTGATACCCCAGGAACGAGGGAATCCCACCGCCGTCGCGGATGACCGCTTCTGCGACGGCGTCGAGATCGAGCGTCGACACCCCCGGTTGGGCCGCATGGCGCACGGCCCGCAGCGCCGCAGCCACCAGGGCCCCGGCCGCAGCCATGGCGTCCAGTTCACCCGCGCTGCGCTGGGTGACGACCTTGCGGCCGCGAAGGCCGGGCAGTCCGATCATGGGACTACTTGCCGAGAGCGCGCAACGCGCGGGCGAACACCTCGTCGAGGGAACCGACGGCGTCGACCGTCTTCAGCTCGTCGGAGTAGTACTCCAGGAGCGGAGCGGTCTCGTCGCGGTAGACCTTCATGCGGTTGAGGACGACGTCCTCGGTGTCGTCGGCGCGGCCGCGGCTCTTGAGGCGGTCGAGCAGCTCGTCCTCGGAGACCCGGAACTCCAGCACCGCGTCGAGCTTCAGGTCGCGTGCGGCGAGCATCTCGCGCAGCGCTTCGGCCTGTTCCACCGACCGCGGGAAGCCGTCGAGGATGAATCCCCCGGCGACGTCCTCGTCGTTGAGCCTGTCGTCGACCAGGGCATTGGTCAGCGTGGCGGGCACCAGGTCCCCGGCGTCGAGGTACTTCTTGGCCTCCAGGCCCAGCTTGGTTCCGTTGCTGATGTTGTGCCGAAACAGGTCGCCCGTGGAGATCTGCGGAATGCCCAGCTTCTCGGACAGCTTCTCCGCCTGCGTGCCCTTGCCCGCGCCCGGCGGCCCCAGCAGAACCATTCTCACTTGAGGAACCCTTCGTAGTTGCGCTGCATGAGCTGGCTCTCGATCTGCTTCACCGTGTCCAGACCGACGCCGACCATGATCAGTACCGCGGTGCCACCGAACGGCAGGTTCTGCACGCTGCCGGTGTTGCCGATCTCGAGGAAGAGGTTCGGCAGAACGGCGATCACACCCAGGTAGATCGAGCCTGGCAGGGTGATGCGACTCAGAACGTATCGCAGGTAGTCGGCAGTTGGCTTGCCGGGACGAATGCCGGGGATGAAGCCGCCGAACTTCTTCATCTCGTCAGCGCGCTCGTCGGGGTTGAACGTGATCGACACGTAGAAGTACGTGAAGAAGACGATCAGGCCGAAGTAGAACGCGATGTACACCGGGCTGGCCGGGTTGGTCAGGTAGTCCGCGACGAACTTGTCCCACCACCCGGTGCCCGCATTGGCGCTGCCGCTCGAGATCAACTGGGTGATCAGATGCGGTATGTAGATCAACGACGAGGCGAAGATGACGGGGATGACGCCGGCCTGGTTGACCTTTAGCGGCAGATAGGTCGACGTGCCGCCGTACATGCGCCGCCCGACCATCCGCTTGGCGTACTGCACCGGGATGCGGCGCTGGCCCTGCTCGACGAAGACCACGCCGACGATGATGATCAGCGCGGCGATGCAGACCATGGTGAAGACGGTCGGTCCGCGGCCGTCGAGGATCATCTTGCCCTCGGACGGGATGCGGGCGGCGATGCCGGCGAAGATCAGCAGCGACATGCCGTTGCCGATGCCGCGCTCGGTGACGAGCTCGCCCATCCACATCACCAGCGACGCGCCCGCGGTCAGCACCAGCACGATGACGACCAGGGTGAAGATCGAGGAGTTGGAGATGATGTCGAGGGTGCAGCCCTGCAGCAGCCCGCCGTTGGCGGCCAGCGCCACGATCGAGGTGCCCTGCAGCAGCGCCAGCGCCACCGCCAGGTAGCGCGTGTACTGCGTCATCTTGGCCTGGCCGGACTGGCCTTCCTTGCGCAGCTGCTCGAAGCGCGGGATCACCACGGTGAGTAGCTGCACGATGATGCTGGCAGTGATGTAGGGCATCACGCCCACCGCGAACACCGACAGCTGCAGCAGTGCGCCGCCGGAGAAGAGGTTGATCAGCGAGTAGATCTGCGCGGAGTCCCCGCCCTGGACCTGCTCGATGCACTTCTGCACGTTGGGGTAGTTGACGCCGGGGGACGGCAGCGTGGCACCGACCCGATAGAGGATGACGATGCCCAGCGTGAAGAGAATCTTCCGTCGGAGGTCGGCCGTCCGCAACGACGAAATGAAAGCCGAAAGCACTCTTCCTCCTGCGCAGCCGGGTTCGTGTCGCGGCGTGCCGATGGGGCTGGTCCGACCAGCGCGTTGTGGGTAAGTCCTGAGCGATCCGTCCGCCGGCGCACAGTCATGCCTGAAGCCAGCGCAATCGCGCGTTGGAACAGTCTATGAGGGTAACAGTTGCCGCCGGTCGGACCCTCACCCGATCGGCGCGATGGCGGCCCGATTGGCGCATCAGGAACAAAGCGTACAGTCGCGAACGGCTCGTTATATCAGCTAACTAACGTGTGGAGGTGCCGGATGACGCGGCAGGAGCGCACCCGGTTCTTCGACGACTTCTTCCTCGACGCCACCCGGGCCGGCGTGCAGCAGGCGGTCATCCTGGCCTCCGGTCTGGATTCACGGGCCTACCGCTTGCCATGGCCGCCAGGCACCGTGGTCTTCGAGATCGACCAGCCTCAGGTCATCGGACCGAAGACGGCGGCGATGACGGCGATCGGCGCGACCCCCACCGCCGAACGCCGCGCCGTCGCCGTCGACCTTCGCCACGATTGGCCGGGGGCCCTGCGGAAGGCGGGTTTCGACCCCGGCGCACCGACTGCGTGGAGTGCCGAGGGTCTGCTGGTCTATCTGCCGCCGGAGGCTCAGGACCGGCTGTTCGACGACATCACCGAGCTCAGCGTCGCGGGAAGTCGGATCGCGACCGAGTACCACCCCGACGGCGGGGCGTTCCTCGGCGACCGAGCCGCTGCGGTCACCGACCACTGGCGCGACCATGGTTTCGACGTCGATCTTCCCGACCTGTTCTACGGCGGCGAGCGCACGCCCGTCGTGGACTACTTGAGCGCGAAGGGCTGGCACACCTCAGCCCGCTCCCGCCCCGACGTGTTCGCCGCATACGGCCGCGACTTCCCCGACGCCGAAGCACTCGAGCCACTGCGCAATTCGCTATCCGTCATCGCCACCCTCGACGAAGGAGACACACCGTGACGCGCACCGACTTCAGACACGAGGGAGACAGCTGGGACCTGGCCTCCAGCGTGGGCCTGACCGCCACGGCGGTCGCCGCCTCCCGCGCGACGGCCTCCAAGGGTCCCGACGCCCTCCTCTACGACACGTGGGCGAAACCGCTGGTCCGCTCCGTCGGGATCGACACCTTCGTCAAGCTCGTCGACGGCGAGCTCGATGCGGCCGACGATCCCCTGTTGAACCGCCAGGCGATGAACGAACAGATCGCCGTGCGGACCCGCTATTTCGACGACTTCTTCACCGCGGCAACCGCTTCCGGCATCCGACAGGCCGTGATCCTGGCCTCCGGGCTCGACACCAGGGCCTACCGGTTGCCGTGGCCGGCCGGGACCGTCGTCTACGAGATCGACCAACCGGAGGTCATCGCATTCAAGACGCGCACGCTGGCCGACCTCGGGGCCCAGCGCACCGCGGAGCGCCGCACCGTCGCGATCGACCTGCGCGACGACTGGCCGGCGGCCCTCCGGGAGTCGGGTTTCGACCCCGATGCACCGACGGTGTGGAGCGCCGAGGGCCTGCTCGTCTACCTGCCGCCGGAGGCACAGGACCGGCTCTTCGACCACATCACCGACCTTTCGCCGCCGGGCAGCCAGGTGGCGACCGAACACACGGACATGCGCGGACTGCCTGCCGATTGGGCGGACAAGCTCACCGAACGGACGAAGGGGATGGGCTCCGGCATCAATCTGGCCGAGCTGTTCTACACGGGTGAGCGCCACGGCGCCGCCGACTATCTCGCGTCACACGGCTGGCAGAATGACGTTCGCACGACCGCAGACGCCTACGCCGCCAACGGTTTCGAATTGCCCGACGACGAGCTCGCGGCGTTCGGCGGCGATGCCGGATACCTGGCAGCAACACGGAAGTAGAGGAGGGATCACATGGCAAGAACCGAAGGCGACACCTGGGATTTGGGCTCGAGCGTGGGAGCGACGGCCACGATGGTGGCGGCGCAGCGCGCGCTGGGCCACCGCGAGAAACTCATCGACGACCCCTACGCCGAACCACTGGTGCGAGCCGTCGGCGTCGGCCTGTTCACCCGGATGCTCGACGGCGAACTCGACTTCGCCGACGTGGACCCGGCGTTCACGGCTCGCCGGTCCGCTGAGGGCATGGCGATCCGCACCCGATTCTTCGATCAGATGTTCCTCGACGGTGCGGCCGCCGGGGTGCGGCAGGCCGTGATCCTCGCCGCAGGTCTCGACGCGCGCGGCTATCGACTCCCGTGGCCGGACGGCACGGTCGTCTACGAGGTGGACCAGCCAGAGGTCATCGAGTTCAAGACGACGACACTGGACGGAATCGGTGCGGCACCGAAGGCGACGCATCGCACCGTTGCAATCGATCTGCGCGAAGATTGGCCGAAAGCGTTGAAGGACAACGGCTTCGATCCGACGCAGCCGACGGCGTGGAGCGCGGAGGGCCTGTTGATCTATCTGCCCTCCGAAGCCCAGGACAGGCTGTTCGATGCCATCACCGCCCTCTCGGCACCGGGCAGCCGGCTGGCCACCGAGCACGTTCCCGACCTGAACGCATTCACCGACGAGCGCTCGCAGCGCATGTCGGAGCGACTGAAGCAACTTGGATCCGACATCGAGATGGCCGACCTCGTGTACCAGGGCGAACGCAGCAACGTGGTCGACTACCTGGCTGCCCGAGGCTGGGAAGTGTCGGTGTTGCCGATGCGGGAAGCATACGCGGCCAACGGATTCGAGTTCCCCGATGACGAGATGTCGGCGATCTTCGCGGACCTGAGATACGTCAGTGCGGTGCTGAAGGGCTGAGCCGGCATCACGGCGCCAGGCTGGTGAGGAGCTGGACCCTGGACCGAATGCCGAGCTTGCGATAGGCGCTGCTCAGGCTGGTCTCCACCGTCTTCACCGCGATGAAGAGTTCAGCGGCGATCTCCCGATTGGACAACCCTGCCGCCGCTCGCTCTGCCACCCGTCGCTCGGCGGGTGTCAGGGCGGACGCCCCGGCGGGCGCGGCTCGCATGCGATCGAGATCGGCGCGCGCCCTGGCTGCCCACAGCGGCGTACCGAGCTCCTCGAATGCCGAGCGCGCCTCGGCGAGCGTCTCCGTTGCTGCCTGCTTCTGCTTCCTGCGTCGCAGAATCTGCCCGAGCACCAGTTGAGTACGAGCCTTCTCGAACGGCATCGGCAACCGGTCGTGCTCGGCCCGCATGCCGGAGGACCCGTTCGGCGGAGACTAGATCGCCGCCCGCCGCCAGCATCATCGCCCGGCATCTCGCGCCCACCGCCAACATCCACGGCCGGTTCAGCCTGGCGCCGTTGGCCTCCAACGCCGCGGTCATGGGCTCGGCCTCCCCCGCGCGCCCCAGGGTCACGAGCGACTCGACGGCTTCGGGAATGAACATCGCAGAGATGATCTCGGTACCCGTCGGTGCGCTCGGAAACTTCGCGATCAATGCGTCGAGAACTCGGAGCGCCTCCGCGTGGCGCCCCAGCGATGCCTCCAAGAAAGCCAGCATCATCGTCGTGACCTCGGCGGTCCGGCGGGCACCGCACCGTGCCGCCAAGACCACTGCGCGCGTGGACGTCTGACGGGCCACCGGCTCATCACCCGTGTACGCAGCGACGCCGGTCTGCACGGTCAAAGCGCCCAGAATCGAGTTGACGCCGCCACCTCCGGTGCATCCGAGCGTCATGGTGGGCCGTGGAAGCGCGCGACCCAGACGGTCCGAGAGCAACGCGTGCAGCACGCCAGGCGACAACGGGCCCAGCCCTACCGATGCCACCCCGTCCAGCCGCGACATCCGCAGCCACGACGAGGCGTCCGAGCCGCGGCCCTCGGTGCGTTCGGTGCAGAGCACCGCCACCCGTCCCTTGAACCGACGAGCGGCGAAGGCGATCACCGTCCGGCTCGAGGAGTCAAGCCACTGCACGTCGTCGATGGCCAACAACACCGGTTGTTCGACCGCCAACGCCTCCACGATCGCGGTGAACGCCGCCGCGGCCGTCCTCTGGTCGGTCATCGGACCGTCGCCCGCCGCGCTCAGCAACACCCGATCGATCGCGATCCGCTGGAACGTCGGCAAGGCGTCCAGTACAGCCGAGTCTCCACCGTCCAACAAGCCGTCGACGAGGTCCGCGACCGCGGCGTAGGCAAGCACCGACTCCGCCTCGGCCGCGCGGGCCGACGAGACCCGAAACCCTTCGCGGCGCGCATGATCCACTACGTCCAACCACACCGTCGTCTTGCCGATCCCGGCTTCACCCGTGATCGCCAGACCCGCGGGCCCGTCGACTGCGCGTCTCAGAACGTCGGCAACTGCTCGCAACTCAGCACTGCGCCCTACCGTCGCGCTCCCCACGACCTCATCACGACAGCAAACTCAACGGGAGGCCAGGTTCAGAAGCGATGATCTCCTAGCCACAGCGCATTGACCCCGGTCAACGATCGCTCGGCCTGCGTGAGCAGTGCCGCCGCAGATCGACCGACGAGCGCGCCGAAGGCATCCGGCAACGACGCCGCAGCGGGCTGCGAGGAAGGCTTGGGGCGCAGGACGTCCAGCAGAGAAGACCCGGGCAGTCCGACGAGTTTGACCTCGGCGTCGGCATCGAACCCGGCAAGCACCTTGGCGCGATCGATCGCGGTGCGCAGGCCTCCGAGTTCGTCGACGAGGCCGCGATCCTTGGCATCGGCCCCGGTCCAGACCCGCCCACGGGCCACGGCGTCGACGGCGTCGGGCGTCATGCCGCGGCCATCGGCGACCCGTTGCACGAAGTCGGTGTAAAAGAGGTCGGCCTCGGCCTCGACGTGTGCGTGCTGCTCGTCGGTGAACGGGGCGTTGACCGACCACGCGTCGGCGTTCCGATTGGTGCGCACCGAATCCGAGCCGATACCGAGACGCACCTTGAGGTCGCGCGCCACCAGCTTGCCGGTCACGACGCCGATCGATCCGGTGAGCGTGCCCGCGTTGGCGACGATCGCGTCCGCAGCCATCGAGACGTAGTAGCCGCCGGAGGCTGCGACTGCGCCCATCGACGCGACGATCGGCTTGCCCGCCTCGCGGAGCCGAACCACTTCGCGCCAGATGGTCTCCGATCCGGTGACCGACCCGCCGGGACTGTCGACCCGCAGGACGATGGCCGAGACGTCGTCGTCGGCTCCCGCCTCGCGCAGTGCAGCGGCAATCGTGTCGCCGCCCGCGCTGGAGGTTCCCAGCGGTGACAGTTGACGCCCGCCGCGTCCGCTGACGATGGGCCCGGCCAGTGTCACGACGGCAATGGTCGGCTTGGACTTGCGGCCGGGCAGTGATGGGGCGGGACCGAAGGTGGCGGTGCGGGCGTAGCGCGACAGGTACAAGCGCGGCGGGGCGTCGGCGTCGTCGGGTGAAACATCCGTTGCGCCCGTCAGTTCGGCGATGCGGGCATACGCCTCGTCGCGGAATCCGATGCGGTCGACGAGGCGACCGGTCACCGCGTCGTCGCGCAGCAACGGTGCCTTGTCGGCGAGCGCGTCGATGTCGGCCGGCTCGAGGTGGCGTGATTCCGCGACGGCGGCCAGCACCTGCTCGTGCAGGCTTTCGATGAGCCGCCCGTCGGCCTCGCGATGCGCGTCGGTGTAGTTCTCCTGCGTGAAGAGGTTCGCCGCCGACTTGTATTCACCGCGTGCGACGAACTGGGCCTGGACGCCTGCCTTCTCCAGCGCATCGCGCAGGAAGAGCGCATTGGTCGCGAAACCGACCAGTCCGACCGTGCCCGACGGCTGCATCCACACTTCACGGAACGCCGACGCCAGGTAGTACGACATCGTGCCGGGATAGGTTTCAGCCCACGCCAGTGAGGGTTTGGCGTCGCTGAACTCGACGATCGCCTCGCGAAGTTCCTGCACCGGACCCGCCGAGGCAGCGGGTACCTGCACGCGGGCGATCAGGCCGGCGACGCGCTCGTCCTTGGCCGCGCGACGGATGGCGGCGACCGCCTCCCGCAGCAACAGTGGCTTGCCGTTGCCGGTGAGCATCGCCAACGGATCGAAACCACTGGTCTCCTGAGGCACCGACTGCAGGTCGAGCTCCAGCACGCAACCGCTGGGCACGCCGTGGTGCCGCGCCGTGTCGACCTTGCGCACGATCGCGCGCAGCTCGTCGGTACCCGGGACATCGGTGAGGAAGCTGAACATACTTCCGAGACTACCTACGTCGCGCCCCGACCCCGGGCGCGAGCAGTCCGCAAGCGGCTCCAGCAAGAGGCCCCGCCACGCCGAGCGTGCGGGGCCCCTTGCTGGAGCCGCTTGCGGACTGTTCGCGGGTTACAGCTCGGTCACCGAACCGCCGGCGGCGCTGATCTTCTCGCGCGCGCTGCCACTGAACTTGTGGGCGGTCAGGTCGACCTTGACGGTCAGCTTGCCCTCGCCGAGAACCTTCACCAGGGTGTTCTTGCGAACCGCGCCCGCGGCGACCAACTCGTCGACACCGACCGTGCCGCCCTTGGGGAAGAGCCGGTTGATGTCGCCGACGTTGACGACCTCGTACTCGGTGCGGAACCGGTTCTTGAAGCCCTTGAGCTTCGGCAGCCGCATGTGGATCGGCATCTGCCCACCCTCGAACGTCACGGGAACGTTCTTGCGGGCCTTGGTGCCCTTGGTACCGCGGCCTGCGGTCTTGCCCTTCGAACCGTCACCGCGACCGACACGGGTCTTCGCGGTCTTCGACCCGGGCGCCGGGCGAAGGTCGTGCAGTTTGATGGTCATCTTCTTCAGGCCTCCTCAACCGTTACGAGGTGGTTGACCACGGCGAGCAGGCCGCGCGTCTGCGGGCTGTCCTCACGGACGACCGACTGGCGGATCTTCCGCAGTCCGAGCGTCCGCAGGCTCTCGCGCTGATTCCAGCGCACGCCGACGGTGCCGCGCACCTGGGTGATCTTGAGCTGCGTTGATTCGTTCTTGGCCATGATTTAAGCCGATCCTTCACGCGCTGCCGCGGCGGCCAGCGCTTCGCTCTCACGTCGCGCCTTGAGCATGCTCGACGGTGCGACGTCCTCGATCGAAAGTCCGCGACGAGCGGCCACTTCCTCCGGACGCTGGATCATCTTCAGCGCGGCAACCGTGGCGTGAACCACGTTGATCGCGTTGTCGCTGCCCAGCGACTTGGCCAGGATGTCGTGCACGCCAGCGCATTCCAGCACCGCGCGGCACGCGCCACCGGCGATGACGCCGGTACCCGCGCTGGCGGGACGCAGCATGACCACACCCGCTGCTGCCTCACCCTGGACGGGGTGGACGATGGTGCCGCCGATCAGCGGCACGCGGAAGAAGCTCTTGCGGGCTTCCTCGACGCCCTTGGCGATCGCGGCGGGAACTTCCTTGGCCTTGCCGTAGCCGACGCCGACCATGCCGTTGCCGTCGCCGACGATGACCAGCGCGGTGAAGCTGAAGCGCCGACCGCCCTTGACCACCTTGGACACGCGGTTGATGGCAACGACGCGTTCGAGGAAGTTGCTCTTCTCTCCGCCGTCGCGGCCACCACGGCCACCGCGGTCGTCGCGACGACCACGACCGTCGCGGTCACCACCGCCGCCGCCACCGCGTGGGGGCCGGCTGCCGGTGGAGCCGGCCGCTCCGGTTCCTGCTGCTGGCTGATCAGCCATCATGCAGTCCTTCCGTTTTGAGTCTTCATCAGAATTTCAGTCCGCTCTCGCGGGCGGCATCGGCCAGGGCGGCGATGCGGCCACCGTAGGTGTAGCCGCCGCGGTCGAACACCACGGTGTCGACGCCGGCGGCCTTGGCACGCTCCGCGATCAGCTGTCCGACCCGAACGCTATGGGCCTTCTTGTCGCCGTCGACCGCGCGCACGTCGGCTTCGATGGAGGACGCCGCCGCCAGCGTGGTGCCGGTCTGGTCGTCCACCAACTGCACGTGGATGTGGCGCGAGGAGCGGTTTACCATCAGGCGCGGGCGCTCCGGGGTGCCCGCGACCTTCTTGCGCAGCCGGGAGTGGCGACGCAGCCGGGAAATCCGACGGGTCTCGGAGACGCTCTGCCCCACCGGCTTCCGCTTGACGGTCGCCACATCTGTCTTCGTGTTGGCCATGGTCTACTTACCTGTCTTTCCGACCTTGCGGCGGATCTGCTCGCCTTCGTAGCGAACGCCCTTGCCCTTGTACGGGTCCGGGCGACGCAGGCGGCGGATGTTCGCCGAGATCTGGCCGACTTGCTGCTTGTCGATGCCGGTGATCGAGAACTTGGTGGGCGTCTCCACCGCGAAGGCGATGCCCTCGGGCGCTTCGATGACCACGGGGTGGCTGTACCCGAGCGCGAACTCGAGGGTCTGGCCCTTGAGCACCACGCGGTAGCCGACGCCGAAGATCTCCATCTTCGTGGTGTAACCCTCGGTGACACCGGTGACCAGGTTGGCCACCAACGTCCGTGACAGACCGTGCAGCGAACGGCTGCGACGCTCGTCGTCGGGTCGATTGACCACGATGGCGCCGTCGTCATCACGGTCGACCGTGATCGGCTCGGCGACGTCCAGGGCCAGGGTGCCCTTGGGCCCCTTGACGGACACGTTCTGTCCGTCGATCGTCACGTCGACCCCGGATGGGACCGGGACCGGCTGCTTTCCAATGCGCGACATGTCTATATCTCCAAAGTCCCGGCTACCACACGTACGCGAGGACTTCGCCGCCCACGCCTTGTCGTGCTGCTTGACGGTCGGTGAGCAGACCCGAGGACGTGGAGATGATCGCCACGCCCAGGCCACCGAGAACGCGGGGCAAGTTGGTTGACTTCGCGTACACGCGCAGACCGGGCTTGGAGACCCGCTTCAAGCCCGCAATGCTGCGTTCGCGACTGGGTCCGTACTTGAGTTGCACCACGAGCGCCTTGCCGACCCGAGCATCCTCGGTGCGGAAGTCGGTGATGTAGCCCTGCTCCTTGAGGATCTCGGCGATGTGCACCTTGATCTTCGAGTGAGGCAGGGTCACCTCGTCGTGGTACGCCGAATTGGCGTTGCGCAGACGTGTCAAGAAGTCTGCGATCGGGTCCGTCATGGTCATGACAGCCAGCTCACCTTCCTCGCGGCGGTTCCCGTTCTCTGGGCCTGCCGCGCGCTTTCTCTAAGTTGGTTGATTAGGTTGGGCTGTTACCAGCTGGACTTCTGGACACCGGGCAGTTCGCCGGCATGTGCCATCTCCCGCAGACAGATTCGGCACAGGCCGAACTTGCGGTACACGGCATGCGGACGTCCACACTTGTTGCAACGCGTGTAGCCGCGAACCTTGAACTTCGGCTTCTTGTTGGCCTTGTTGACCAGCGCCTTCTTTGCCATCTGCTCAGTTCTCCTTGAACGGGAAGCCCAGCGCACGCAGGAGCGCCCGGCCTTCGTCGTCGTTGGTCGCCGACGTGACGACGGTGATGTCCATGCCGCGGGGGCGGTCGATGCTGTCCACGTCGATCTCGTGGAACACCGACTGCTCGGTCAGCCCGAAGGTGTAGTTGCCGCTGCCGTCGAACTGCTTGGGCGACAAGCCGCGGAAGTCGCGGATACGCGGGAGGCTGATCGAGACCAGCCGGTCGAGGAACTCCCACATGCGGTCGCCGCGCAGTGTCACGCGGGCGCCGATCGGCATGCCCTCGCGAAGCTTGAACTGGGCGATCGACTTGCGCGCCTTGCGGATCTCGGGCTTCTGGCCGGTGATCAGCTGGAGGTCGTTGACGGCGCCGTTGATCAGCTTGGCGTCGCGGGCGGCGTCGCCGACACCCATGTTGACGATGACCTTGACCACGCCGGGAATCTGCATGACGTTGTCGTAGCTGAACTGTTCGTTCAGCGCGCCCTTGATCTCGTCGCGGTAGCGCTGCTTGAGGCGGGGGAGAGTCTTCTCCGTGGTTTCTGCAGTCGTCATCTCTAGATGTCCTTGCCGTTCTTCTTCGACACGCGGACCTTCTTGCCGGTCTCTTCGTCGAAGCGGTAGCCGATGCGGGTCGGGTTGCCGTCCGAGTCGACGACCATCACGTTGGAGACGTGGATGGGCGCCTCCTGCGTGACGATGCCGCCCGAGGATGCACCACGCTCGTTACGCGAGATGGCGGTGTGCTTCTTGATGCGGTTGACGCCCTCGACGAGGACCTTCTCGCGGGTCGGGTAGGCCTGGAGGACCTTGCCCTTGGCACCCTTGTCCTTGCCCGAGATGACGAGGACGGTGTCACCCTTGTGCACCTTCATTTACAGCACCTCCGGGGCCAGCGAGACGATCTTCATGAAGCGCTTCTCGCGAAGCTCACGACCGACGGGCCCGAAGATGCGGGTGCCGCGCGGGTCGTTGTCGGGCTTGATGATGACGGCGGCGTTCTCGTCGAACTTGATGTAGCTGCCGTCGGCGCGACGGCGCTCCTTCACGGTGCGCACGATGACGGCCTTGACGACCTCGCCCTTCTTGACGTTGCCACCGGGGATGGCGTCCTTGACGGTCGCCACGATGACATCGCCGATGCCGGCGTAACGCCTACCCGAGCCGCCGAGCACGCGGATGCACAAGATCTCCTTGGCGCCCGTGTTGTCGGCGATCTTGAGCCGCGATTCCTGCTGAATCACTAGATCTCCTCGATTTGTTTGCACGGCAAGCAGTACCAAGCTGTTCGACGTACGCGGTCTTCGTCACCGAAGGGCACGCAGGGCTTCCGCTGTGAAACTCAGCGGCCACCGAGGTCTGCCCGAGGCAACCCCTACATACTAGGTGAGCACGGGCAATGCACCAAATCACCGCAGGACGTCTGCCTGCTCGGCGCGTTTCTCAGGGGATGGTAACGGTGAAGTCCGCCGTCAACACCGACGTCGCGGCTTCGAAGGCCGGCGACCCCTGCGGCGTCGCGACGTGGATGACCACCAGGTAGTCCTTCGTATTGGTCCAGACGTGGGCGATGCGGTCCTCGTAGGTCTGCTTGCCTTCCGCGCCGCCCGACAGGACGCCCATCAGCCTCTGCCCGCTGAATCCGCAGTTCTCGGCGGGCAGCACGCTGACGCTGCTGATCGGTGCTCGTGCCGTGACGTCGTCGGCGTACTTCTCGAAGGCCGCCGCCGGGTCGAGGGCGGTCTCGGTGATGTCGACGGTGCCAGACATGCCGTCCGGTCCGGTGAGTGACAGCCCCGCAGGGGCGGGGGCGGCGGTCCACCCGTCGGGCAGCGAGACGACGATCCTGGGTGCGGAGGCGTCACCGATCTGCGCCGTGGCCGGCGTGCCAGGCGCCGAGGCTGGAAGGCACACCAGGGCGTTCGGTGGGATCTTCGCACGCAGGGTCGGCGTCACGCCCATCGTCGGGAACTCGGGGGGCGGCACGCTCGTCGCGGTGGAGGTCGACGTGGAGGTGGCCGGGGAGGCCGTCGCGGAGACGTCGTCGGTCGGGCTGGCGATCGGACGACCGACACTCGTCTCGGCGCAACCGCTGATCAGACCGACGGCGATGGCCGCCGTCACCAGCCCGGAGAGTCTCATCGCCACAGTATGGGCTGCTGACGCGGGCCACCACGGGGCTTCTGCTCAGGCGTCTGTGACGCAGCGAAACCCGATGTGCGTGGTGGCGCTGTCCTGCGACTGTGACGATCGCGCACTCGGACGGTAGCGATGGCAGTACTGGGGCGCGCAAAGGTGCGATCCGCCCTTCAGCGTCTGGTTCACGCTCGGGTCCGGTTCGCGGGACGGCGTACAGCAGCCCTTCGACGAGCCGGCATCGGTGTGGTGGTGCAGGGAGTACCGCGTCGACGTCCATTCCCACACGTTGCCGATCATGTCGCGCAGTCCGAACGCGTTCGGCGGGAACGCCCCGACCGGCGACGTGCCCACCCATCCCCTCGCACCTTCGTTGCGATACGGGAAGCGGCCCTGCCACGTGTTCGCCATCAGATCGCCGTGTGGTGTCGCCTCTTCACCCCACGCGTACGTCGTCGACGCACCGCCCTGCGCCGCATACTCCCACTCGGCTTCGGTCGGCAAGCGGCGGCCAGCCCATTGCGCGTACGCCGCGGCATCGACGTAGGAAACCTGGACGACGGGATGGTCGAGACGGTCGTCGATGGTGCTCCCTGGACCGAACGGCTGTCGCCACGAGGCATCCGGCGCCCAGTCCCACCATTGCCGCCAGTCCCGCAAGTCGACGGGTCCCCGCGTCGGCCGGAAGATCAGCGCGCCGGGCACGAGGTCGGCCGCCGCGACTCCCGGGTAGAGCGCCGGGTCCAGGGGCCGCTCGGCGACCGTGACGTACCCGGTGTCCTCGACGAAGCGGGAGTATTGCGCGTTCGTCACGGGATGGCGTTCGACGGCGAAGGCGGACACGGTTGCCGTGTGGACGGGGGACTCCTCCGGATAGAAGGCCGTCGACCCCATCCGGAAGGTTCCGCCCGGCAGCCCGACCAGCTCCGTCAGCATGATCATCAGGGTAGGCCGTTCGTCCAAATGGGGGTCAGTCCTTCGAGAAGGCCTGAGCCATTTCCCGTTCGACGTCTAGGTACGGCGCACCCGAGACGTCGACGACGACCTTGGCGATGGTGCCGCCGGTGAAGGCGAACGGCGTCTCGTAACTGCCCGAGATCGCCTGTCCGGTGTTGCGGCCCACGGCGATTCCGCCACCGGCCAACCCGAACGTGCCGGGATGGGATCGCACCCCGGCCGTGGTGGCGACCGTCTGCCCGTCGACGAACAGCGAGACGTCCCCGAGCGGTGTGTGGCTACCCTCCACCGTGCCCGACCTGTCGTAGCGGACGCCGAAGACGTGGCTACCCAGAGGAATCGGTTCGGGCGCGGACACCTTCTGTTCGTCCTCGCCCATGAAGTTGTAGATGTAGTTGAGGTGGGCGTCCTGGACGTACAGGACGTGACCACCGTGACCCGCACCCTGTTTGAAGAGCACGCCTTCTGCACCGGCGGTATCGACGGTGACCTGGGCCAGCACCGAGAAGGACTGGCCTCGGATCTCGACGGCGGCGCCGAGGCCGACCTCCGCGGCGCCCGGGTAGTAGGTGAAGGTCTTGCGATCCTCGGAGAGATAGGGCCGCCAACGGGTCAGGGTCTCCAGCAGGTTGAGGTCCGCCAACGGAAGTCCGTTGTACTTGGCCGCTTCGTCGAACCACAACGCCTTGAGTTCCTCGAGTTTCTCGGGATGTGCGGCAGCGAGGTCGTGGCACTGGCTGCGGTCGGCGTCGATGTGGAACAGCTCCCAGCGGTCGTCGCCGAAGTGCGACCAGCCAGCAGGACTGGCGGCGTGGACGGTGTTGGCGAACCAGCCGTCGTGCCAGATGCCCCTGGTGCCGAGCATCGTGTAGAACTGCGTCTTCTTGCCCGTGTCGGCACTTGAATCCAGTAGCGCCACCTTGAAGCTCGCGCCGTCGAGCGGTTTCTGCGCGATGCCACCAACCTCGTCGGGCGGGCTGATTCCCAGCAGATCGTAGATCGTCGGCGTGACGTCGCAGACGTTGACGTAGTTGTCGCGAACCTCGCCGTGCGCGTCGAGTCCCTTGGGCCAGGAGATGATTGCGGTGTCGGCGATGCCGCCTTCGTGCGAGGCGTAGCGCTTGAACAACTTGTACGGCGTGTTGAACGCCATCGCCCACCCGATCGGGTAGTGGTTGTAGGTCTCGGGGCCACCGAGGTGATCGTAGAACCGCATGCTCTCTTCGACGGTGTCGATGTACCCGTTGAAGAACTTGACCTCGTTGACCGATCCATTCGGACCGCCCTCACCGCTAGCGCCGTTGTCGGAGATGACCACGATGATGGTGTTGTCCAGCTGTCCCGACTCGTCGAGGTAGTCGAGGATCCGTCCGATCTGTGCGTCCGTGTAGGACAGGAAGCCGGCGAAGACTTCGGCCATCCGGCTGAACAACCGCTTCTCTTCGTCGTTCAACGTGTCCCACGGGCGGACGGTGTCCTGGTAGGGCCACGCCTCCCCGTTGGGGCCCGTGACGTCGAGATACGGGTTTATGGGCGACAATTCGGTGTCTTGCGGCACGATGCCGAGCCGCTTCTGATTCTCGAGGACGATCTCGCGATATGCCTCGTACCCCATGTCGAAGCGGCCGGCGTACTTGTCGGCCCAATCCTTGAAGACGTGGTGCGGCGCATGGCCAGCGCCGGGGCACAGGTAGTTGAACCACGGCTTGTCGGGTGCGATCACCTTGGCGTCGCGGATGAACTCGATGGTCTTGTCGGCCAGGTCCTTCGACAGGTGATAGCCGTCCTCGGGAGTGGCGGGAGGAGCGACGGGGTGGTTGTCGTAGACCAACTCCGGATACCACTGGTCGGTCTCGCCGCCCATGAATCCGTAGAACCGCTCGAAGCCGCGACTGAGCGGCCAATGTCGTTTGGTGGCAGCGAGATTGGACTCCTCGAGCGGCGTAAGGTGCCACTTCCCGACGCAGTACGTGTTGTAGCCGCGTTCGGCGAGCACCTCCGACAGCAGCGCGGTGTCGTCGGGGATGCGGCCGTTGCAGTTCGGGAAACCATCGGTGAACTCCTCGATGGTGGCCATTCCGACGGTGGTGGCGTTGCGCCCGGTGAGCAGTGAGGCCCGGGTCGGCGAGCACAGCGCCGTGGTGTGGAACTGCGAGAGGCGAACTCCGCGTTCGGCGATGCGACTCATCGCGGGCATCTCGACGAGGCCGCCGAAGCAGTCCCACGTCGCGATGCCGGTGTCGTCCCAGACGAGATACAGGACGTTGGGCGCATCCTTCGGCGCCGTCGGCGCCGCATAGGGGCCCCAGTCCGCCTCGGAGTCGCGGATGTCGAGTTCGATCTTGCCGTTGAATTCGCGCATTCGTCCCGTCGCTTCGCTCGCCCCGGTCGTCATCTCGCCGACCGCCCGGAGATTACACCCGAAACGTAGCCGGAGGCTGAGAAGTTGACGATGGCGACATTTCATCTCCCCGAGGTGGGCACCGATCCGCTGGCCGAATTCCACACCGGCCTAGAACAATTGCTGGACTGCGTCGAGGTGAAAGGTCGAATGGCAGCCGAACAGGGCCTATCGGACGTTGCCCTCGGCGGATCGTGACGGGTGCCTCGCCCTACGGACCTAGGTGGGAGCCAGCACCCGGTACAGCCGCCAGTTCGGCTGACTGTCGCCGTCATTGGGAATCTCGAGTTCCAATGTCGCGATGTCCGCACCCGTGTCGTACAGCGTGGGATACCGCACGTTGAGGGCGTCGGACACGCCGCGCCCGGTCGGCGGTACCGCCAGTAGATACCGGACGCCGTTGTTCTGGGGATCGTTGAGCAACGTGACGAAGTCCGGGTCGGAAGGGACCACGAACGTCTTCGGTTGAGTCGATGCGGCGGTGATCGCGAATCCGTAGACGGTGTCGGTGATCACCGAACTCTCCGGCAGGTTCAGCTTCTCCAGATAGCTTGCGATCCGGCGTTCGGTGGAGAACGACGCGGCGATGGCATGTTCGGTCGCCTTGCGGACGCTGACGTTGTCGGGTTCCGGCGCCAGCACTGCACCCAGCGCGTATTCCTGCGGGGCGTACTTCGGCTGCCCCATGCCCCACGCGGTCACCGGGACGGCGACGGCGAAGGCCACCGCCACCGGCGCGTACGCCAACCATGACCGGCGCCGTGGTGGCTGCTGATCTGCATCCGGCTGTGCCGGAGCGTATCTGCCTCGCCGTGTGGCAGGCTCGGAGATTCCGTCCGGGACTGCCAACATGGCCAGACAGGCCGACAGTGGAATGGCCACGATGTAGAACCGCAGGAACGGAAACGTGGAACCCGACGCATAGCTGTAGGCCTGGAAGGCCAGCGCCGCGCCGTACACGAACAGTGGCACCAGAAGCACCGACCAGTTCGACTGGCGGTATCGCCGAATTCCACACCACAAGGCGATCGGCACCAGAGTGGGCGCCAGCAGCGTGATGCAGATGAGCGCGAAGGTCAGGCCCTCGGCGAAGGTCACCGTGGACTGACCGGACTGAGCCAGGATGGCGGCGTTGCCGTACTGGGAAGTGAACTGGGCGAAGGCCTCGCCGGTGATCAGCCAGCTCACCGCCGCCCAGCCGACGAACGCGAAGAAGCCCGGCGCGCTGACCAAGAGCATGTCGAGCAGCGCGCGCTGGAGCCGAGGCGCGGGCCGTGCTCTCAGATAGGTGGTCGCGCCCACCAACACACCCGCCGCGGCGACACAGGCAAACGCGTCGTATCGCGTCAGGTAGGCCAATCCCATCGCGATGCCGCCCGCGGCGACGAGGTGATGGACGTCGTCGTCGACCATCCACATGATGAGTCTTCTTACCGCCCAGGACATGAAGAAGATGAACGGCGCCTCGCTCATCCCGTTGGCGCCGTAGAAGACGATCATCGGGTTGAGCGCGAACAACGCGGTGATCGCCAGGACGTAGCCTCGCGGCAGCCCCCGATCGGTACCCATGCCAAGAATCTGGACGACACCGCCGGCCATGAAGATCGCAGACATGATGGTTCCGGAGAAGGCGCGCTCGGTCAGCTCCGGCCACAGCGGACTCAACAGAACGGCGGGTATCTGCACCATCGCGGTCAGCGGGGTGAAGATGAAGCCGATGGCGGCCAGGTGTGGATCGCGGCTGAACAGCGCGCTCTGGGCGGCCGAGACTCGGGACAGGGCGTCGCCCAGGATGAATCCGTTGCGCACCTGCAGCCAGTACCCGACCGCGAGGTACACCAGCAGCGCCACTACGTAGACGGCGATCTTCAGCTTGCGGTCGCGCACCGGGGTGCCTGTCCTCACGTGGCTGCCGACTCCGGCTCGCCATCGAGGACGGGGCGTTGCGCCAGACCGTGAAAGGTCTTCTCCCAGTAAAACGGATTGCGGATCAACTGGTAGCAGCCCTTGGCCGCGGCGACGCTCATCATCACCCAGAACACCGGCACGGTCAGCCCGGCCACCAACAGGTCGGACCGGTCGTCTTCGCGCAGCGCGATGAGGTTCATGTATACCGTGGCGCCGTTGCCCAGTATCAACGCCACCAGTGCCGGGAAGTAGATGATGGGCGGGAACACGGCGCCCACGACCGTCGGCTGTCCGAGGAACCAGACCATCGTGATGAACCAGAACACCAGGTTGAGCACCGCGATGATCGGGGTTCCCGCGAGAACCAGATTGAACCTGATGAAGCTGCGAAGTCCGATGGTGCGCAACAGCTGTCGAGGTCGTCGGATGTGCACCAACCAGGTCTGCAGGTAGCCCTTGTACCAGCGTGAGCGTTGCCGGATCCAGTTGATCGGGTCGCTGTTGGCCTCCTCGAGGGTCTCGGAGTCGACCACGGCCGTGCGGTAGCCGAAGGCTGCGATGCGCAGCCCGAGGTCGGCGTCCTCGGTGACGTTGAACGGATCCCACGCGCCGATCTCGTCCAGCACCGACTTCAAGAGGTGATTAGACGTGCCGCCCAACGGAATTGGTGACGTCGTCCGCATCATGCCCGGTAACAGGTAGCCGAACCACAACCCGTACTCCGCGGTGAACCAGCCGGTCAGCAGGTTCTGAAGCCCGTTGTGATACTTCAACTTCGCCTGCACACACGCGACGTCGTCCGGGAGCCGCTTGAACGTGGCGACCACCCGGCGCAGCTGAAGCGGCTCGGGCAGATCCTCGGCGTCGAAGATCGTGACGATGTCACCCGTGGTGAAGTGCAGCCCGTAGTTGCAGGCCTTCGGCTTGGTTCGGGGTTCGGCAGGCGGCACCAGCACGATAGTGACGGTCTCGGATTTCCCGCAGGCCTCGGCGGCGGCGATCGTGACCTCGTCGTCGGCCTCGAGCAGGAGCAGTACCTGCAGCTTGTCCGGCGGATACTCCAGCCGTGCCATCGCGCCGAGCAGGTCGCCGACGACCTCTGGCTCGTTGTAGGCGGGCACCAGGATCGTGTAGCGCGGTAAGTCGGCGTCGGGGATGGCTCTGGCCTCTTCGTCGGGAATGACGATCGCTCGGGAAGCTAGCCCTTGGCGGAAGATCATCACCCGGTCGAGCATCGTCACGACGTACCCGAAGGTGCAGATGCCGATCAGTGCGACGGCGGTCGGCATCGGTGCCACGATCACGCAGCCCACGACGATCAGAATCAACGCCCACAACACGGGTCGCTGCCAACCCACCAGGGGGGTCGAGGCCGAGTTCAGCGGATCGTCATCCCGCAGACCGTTGATGGCGCGGTATAGCGCCAGTTCGCGTTCCGCGCCGGAACACGTCTCGGGTGTCGGACGGTCCACCCCCGCGCTCATCGAGCACCGCCTAGCGAAATGCCCTGGGCCGCAACCAGAGCACGGCCGACCTGAGTCAGCAAGTCGGCGTCCTTGAAGGTGGGAGCACGGTCGGTGGCGGCGGAATTGCCACGGAGCAGAATGGTGAACAACGTGCCCAGAGTCGGTACCACGCCACCGGAGGGCTCAGGGAACGGCGCGCCAGGGTCGTGGTTGTCGACGGCGAAGAGGAGCACCCGCTGGGCGATCTCCCGGTCGCCCCAGGTGAACTGCAATGCATTCCAGGTGACCAGCAGATTGTCGTCGACCACCGAGACCATCTGCCCCCTCACGCCCGAGCCCAGGTCGACCACGCGCGGCTCGCTTATCCGAGACCCGGCCACGTCGTATACGACCCGGGCGGGATAGACGTTGAAGGAGAAGGGGCGGAGGCTCGTCAGGCTGTCGATCACCACCGTTCGGGGCCGCCCCAGCTTGTCCCAGTACGGGTTGACGTCATCGGCCGTGATCTGTTGCCGGATCAGATCGGCGCCGCTGCCGTACAGCCGATGGACCCAGTCGTAGGTGCGCTCCGAAGTGCCGTGCCAGCCTGGTGGCACGACCAGCGGCTGCCCCTGCCGCAGAGCCCCCAGGCTGACGGGGGCGACCGATATGACACTCACCGTGGGCGGTAGGTGCACGAACGACAGCGCGATCCCGACCACGATCACGACGGGCACGCCGGCCCACACCTGGCGCGCTGCGAGCGGCTCCACCTTGCGGTCCAGCACGCGTTTTGGCGCACCCCGGCGGGCGTGCAGGAAGAATCCGCCACCGACGACGCACATCGTGGCCACTGCCGGAATCAGCTGAAAGGCCAGCAGCGACGAATCGTAGAAGAAGGTGGTCATGACCAGCAGCACCAGACCACCGAAGGCCCACGACACCAGGGACCCGATCAACCCGCGCCGATAGGTCCGGCCCAGTGCTATCCCCGTGCCAACTCCCGAGATCAGAAGGGTTGCAGCGCCTGCGGCCACTCTGTTGCCACCGAGGACGATGACCGTGACGTAGTAGGGCAGCGGAAAGACCATCACCAGCACCATGCCCCAGACCCAGGCGAACCGGGTGATCGGACGGAGCCCGAAGAGCACGATGCTCGCGCTGAACACGAACAGCCACATTGCGATCAGATCCAACCGCAACAGATGGAAGTACAGTGCGTAACGCGCGAGCAGGACCCCTTGAATCAACAGCGCAAGTACCAGGCCCATCGTTCCGATGATCACGTCGGTCTGGCGGTCGTGAATCGGCAATTCGGTTCGGTGCCAACGGGATACGCCGACCGCCACCAGAGTCCCCACCACCGCGACCGTCCACACGAAGCCGCCCAGTCCGCCTTCACGCGTCGTCTCCACCAAGCTCGCGATGCTGGCGCGAAAGGCCACCACCGTCGTCGTGACGATGAGGCTCCAGCGCAAGACCAGGCGGTAGCCGGGATGCAGGCCGTAGTACCAGTCCGCCAGCTTCTGCCCGAATCGGGCGTGCCTGAGGTCGGTGGATGCCGTCATGTCACCCGCTCGCCGACCTCTGCCTCGAGCGCCACCAGATCAGCCCGACTCCCGCGGCGGCCACCGCGACGAGGCCACCGCCCAACCACCAGTACGGCGAGGTGTTACCGCCTTCGACGGAGGCGGCCGACTGCCGGGAGTCGACCGCGCCGAACGTCACGGGCTCGCGACCGGCAGGCGCAAGAACCGCAGTTCCGGTCAACCGCGACCACCGCACCGGGTCCGCACCCAGCCACGCCAACAGCGCGTCGATCTGTTCGGGTGCGCCATTGGACGTCGCGATCAGCAGTGGTCTTCGACCGTCGAGCGCCGTCTGCAGCGAGCCGACCCGCTGCGCCGGGGTCAACGTCAGGGTGGTCTCGTCGGAGCTGCCGTCGACCGCGGCGACCTTGAGCTCGCCGGACGCGTTGACACTGACCGGCAAGGTGATCGCTTGATCCGACCAGCCATTTGCTGCGATGAGGACGGCCGGGTTCGGTGAGTCGATGGCCTGTTGCAGGGGCATCACCGCGGTGTCCATCGGCAGCGCACTCATCCGCTGCAGTCCCACCAGGATCGACAGCGCACGACTGGTGTCGGCGAAGGCGTCCTGGCCCAACCCGATCTCCATCCGGGGCATCAACGCCTGCGGCACCGACTGCAGTCCAGCGGTCAGCGGCGGGTCGGCCGGGCTGCTCTGCACCGGGCTCTCGCCGTCGATGGTCAAGGTGATCGGTTGAAACTCGCCGCACCGCCCGGTGTTTCCGGAGATGTTGATGGCCACCCCGAGGTTGGTGTATCGCTGCAGTAGCCGATCCGGGATGTCCACCCAACGGTCGATCACACCGGTGCCGTCGGTGGGCCACTGGGCGAGGGTCTCGCCGTTTATTGCCGCCACCACACTGCCACCGATACTCGTCGGCAGCGGGGTGTAGGTGCCGCGCAGATGAACCCGGACGTTTCGCACCGAGCGGCCCAGCCGGGTCTGATCGAGCCCGATCGATACCTGCGGGTTCAATGCGGTCGCGTTCACCCCGGGCTGGCCGAGCTGGCGGATGGTCGTGACGTCGGCAGGTAGCTGGGGTACCGACTTCAGCGGGCCGACAACGGCCTTCGAGCTCACTGCCAGCCGGGACACATCGCTGGACAACAGTCGCGCCTGGTTGACGAGTTGATCGGGCGGCCCGCTGATCAGCAGCCAGGGGATGCCGCTGGCGCCGCGCAGTCCGACCCCGGCCTCCGGGCCCTCGCGGATGACGATCTGGCGTTCCATCGGTGCCGAAGACTCGGGGGGGTCGGTCTGACCGTCGGCAAGGGGCAGTACCGCGATCTCTGGATTCTGCTTGCCGTAGCGTGCAACGACTGCCGTGGCCAGTCGAATTGCCGCATCGGATTCGATGTTCAATGGTTTGGCCGGAATGAAGAGCGTGAGCTTGCGCAATACCGGCGGAAGGAAATCAGCGACCGTCGCCGGTGGTATCTCCGATCCCTCGTAGCGAATTGCCGCATCGGTGAGCCGCAACGGATTGGTGGGATCGAGGCAATACCCGTCCACGGGTACGAGGTAGCTGCGCAGAGTAAGCGTCACCGCATTGTCGACCACGACGGTTCCGGTCAGCGGAATGGATATCGGCGCCCTGTCGGCTTCGGGCAGCGGTACCCGGGAGATGGTCCTATCGTCCTGCGAGACGGTCAGGGTGCCTGCGCGAAGGTTGACCGGGATCTCCACGTTCGCGGTCAATTCCGCAGGTTGAAGCCCCGCGGGAACCGGGATGGCCACTGTCTCGGTGCCCTGCAATCCGTAGAACGCCAATTGCGGGCTGGACCCCAAGTCGGTGAACGTGAGGATGGGCGCAGGGGCGACCGTCTCGGCGTCACCAGGGGCAGCATTAGCCGAAGGCAACCCGAGCCCGGCTGTAAAGGCCATGAGGAGAGCGGTTCCAGCCAACGAAAGACAAGCGCTATGCAAACGTCCCGGAGTCATTTCCGGGAATGGTATCTACTAGACCTTTAATTTACTGAGTTACGACTCAACTACCTTGAGCTGGCTAAATACCCGAATTTGCCAGAATTGCACCGCCCTGCACGAATCCAAAGGCCGAGCACCCTCGCTTCCACAGCAACCGGAGCGCATTTCAATTGTCATAGCCGAGAAAGACGTCGATGCCGCCGATGCCGTGCGCGAATACCGCCTTCCCCGCCGAACCGACGTGCAAGTTTGCCGTGGCAAGAACGTCCGGATATAGGAGAAGGCCCCCCGCACGCCGATGGCGTGCGGGGGGCACTTCGGGAAACGTCTGGTGCTACTTGGCCCTCTCGAGGACCTCGACGAGGCGCCAGCGCTTGGTGGCCGACAGCGGCCGCGTCTCCATCAGCGACACGCGGTCGCCAACGCCGGCGGTGCCGTTCTCGTCGTGCGCCTTGACCTTCGTCGTGGTCCGGATGATCTTGCCGTACAACGGATGCTTCGAGCGATTCTCCAGTTCGACCACGATGGTCTTCTGCATCTTGTCGCTCACGACGTATCCGATGCGCGTCTTGCGCTGTCCGCGCGGCTTCTCAGTGCGCGGGGTGTGCTTGGCGCCGGCCCGTGCGGCCGCGTCCTCTGTCTTCTCTGCCATTACGAATCCTCACCAACGGGTCCGGAGGCCAGACCCAACTCACGTTCACGAAGCACGGTGTACACGCGTGCGATCTCCTGCCGCACGACGCGCAGCCGACGGTTGTTGGCCAACTGGCCGGTCGCCATCTGGAACCGAAGGTTGAAGAGCTCTTCCTTCGACTCGCGCACTCGAGCGGCGAGCTCGTCGTCGGTCAGCTCGCGCAGTTCGCCTGGCGAAACTCCCACTGCCATCAGAACTGCTCCTCTCGGGTGATGATGCGTGCCTTGATCGGCAGCTTGTGGATGGCGCGGGTCAGCGCTTCCTTGGCGATCTTCTCGTCCGGGTAGCTGATCTCGAAGAGCACGCGACCCGGCTTGACGTTGGCGACCCACCACTCCGGCGAACCCTTGCCGGAACCCATGCGCGTCTCGGCGGGCTTCTTGGTCAGCGGGCGGTCCGGGAAGATGTTGATCCAGACCTTGCCGCCACGCTTGATGTGCCGGTTGATGGCGATACGAGCGGACTCGATCTGCCGGTTGGTGACGTAGGCGTGCTCCAGTGCCTGGATGCCGTAGTCACCAAAGCTCACCGAAGTGCCGCCGCTGGCAACGCCACGCTGTCTCGGGTGGTGCTGCTTGCGGTGCTTGACCTTGCGGGGAATCAACATGATTTAGCTCTCCGTGCTCTCTGCCGCTTCTGTGGCCGCGACGGCCTCGGGAGCGGCGGACGTGTCGGCGTTCTCAGCGACGGGCGTCTCCTCGCTGGCGGCGCGACCGGCCTCCGTGCTCGTCGCGGTGGTGCCCGAAGCCCCACTGCGGCGCGGACGGGTACCCGCCGGACGGTCACGACGCGGACGCTCTGCACCGGCGGCAGCGGGTGCGGCCAGCTCGCGCTTGCCACCGACGACGTCGCCCTTGTAGATCCACACCTTCACGCCGATCCGGCCGAAGGTGGTCTTGGCCTCGTAGAGGCCGTAGTCGATGTCGGCGCGCAGCGTGTGCAGCGGCACCCGACCCTCGCGGTAGAACTCGGTGCGGGACATCTCAGCGCCACCGAGGCGGCCGGACACCTGCACGCGGATGCCCTTGGCACCGCTCTTCATCGTGCTCTGCATCCCCTTGCGCATGGCGCGACGGAACGAGACACGGCTGGAGAGCTGCTCCGCAATGCCCTGGGCAACGAGCTGCGCCTCGATCTCGGGGTTCTTGACCTCGAGGATGTTCAGCTGCACCTGCTTCCCCGTGAGCTTCTCGAGGTCGCCGCGGATGCGGTCGGCCTCGGCGCCACGGCGGCCGATGACGATGCCCGGACGGGCGGTGTGGATGTCGACGCGGACCCGGTCACGGGTGCGCTCGATCTCCACGCGGGCGATGCCGGCCCGCTCCATGCCCGACGAGAGCAGCTTGCGGATCTGCACGTCCTCGTGGACGTAGTCGCGGTAACGCTGGCCCGGCTTGGAGCTATCGGCGAACCAACGAGTGTTGAAGTCGGTGGTGATGCCCAGCCGGAAGCCGTGCGGGTTTACTTTCTGGCCCACTGTCGGGTCACCCTTCCTTCTCTGCGGTCTCGGCCGGAGCCGAGGCCTTCTTCGCCGTGGCCTTCTTCGCCACCGGCTTGTCAGCCGTGTCAGCCGCCTTCTTCGCCACGGGCTTGTCAGCCGTGTCGGCAGCCTTCTTCGCCGGCGCCTTGGGGGCGGCGGGCTTCTCTGCAGCCTTGGCCACCGGCTTCGCCTTCGCGACCGGTACCACCACGGTGCCGTCGGAGACGATCACGGTGATGTGGCTGCTGCGCTTGCGGATCCGGTAGGCGCGACCCTGGGCGCGCGGACGGATGCGCTTCATGGTCGGACCCTCGTCGACGAACGCCGCACTCACGACGAGCGCACGCGCGTCCATCGCGTGGTTGTTCGTCGCGTTGGCGATCGCACTGTCCAGCACCTTGCCGACCGGCTCACTGGCCGCCTGCGGCGCGAACCTCAACACCGCCTGGGCGTCAGCCGCGTTCATCCCTCGGATGAGGTCGATGACGCGACGCGCCTTCATGGGCGTGACGCGGACGTACCGCGCCTGGGCCCTGGCTTCCATGTCTGTCCCCTTGCTCTTGTCTGCTGATCGTGGTGCTCTGTCGGTGGCTTGCTCACGCCGTGCGTATGGCCCGGCGCCTGACGGCGCTCGGGCTACCGCCGCTTCGCCTTGCGGTCGTCCTTGATGTGGCCCTTGAAGGTCCGCGTCGGCGCGAACTCGCCGAGCTTGTGGCCCACCATGTTCTCCGACACGAAGACCGGCACGTGCTTGCGACCGTCGTGGACTGCGATCGTGTGACCGAGCATCGCGGGGATGATCATCGAGCGACGCGACCACGTCTTGATCACGGTCTTGGTGCCGGCCTCGTTCTGGACCTCCACCTTCTTGAGCAGGTGGCCGTCGATGAACGGGCCCTTCTTCAGGCTGCGTGGCATGTCTATCCCTAACGCTTCTTGCCGGACTTGCGGCGGCGGACGATGAACTTGTCGCTGGCCTTGTTGGCCTTGCGGGTACGGCCCTCGGGCTTGCCGTTCGGGTTGACCGGGTGCCGGCCACCGGACGTCTTGCCCTCGCCACCGCCGTGCGGGTGGTCGACCGGGTTCATGGCGACACCGCGGACGGTCGGGCGCTTGCCCTTCCAGCGCATGCGGCCGGCCTTGCCCCAGTTGATGTTCGACTGCTCGGCGTTGCCCACCTCGCCGACCGTCGCGCGCGAGCGCAGGTCGACGTTGCGGATCTCGCCGGACGGCATGCGGAGCTGGGCGTACGGACCGTCCTTGGCCACGAGCTGCACCGCAGCCCCGGCCGAGCGCGCGATCTTCGCGCCACCGCCAGGCTTGATC
>NZ_DASQEU010000017.1:0-37998 GCF_035633495.1 Mycobacterium sp.
GGCGGTGCTCACGCCGTGACGAGAAAACTCCTGTTGCGGGCCTGGGTGCTGTGCGGGCTGATACTCGTGTGGATGCTGTTGTGGGGCAACGTCTCCGCGGCGAACGCGCTCAGCGGCCTGGCCGTCGCACTGGTGATCACCCTGCTGCTGCCGCTGCCGCCGGTCCCGATCGAGGGCAGGCTGCACCCGCTGTCGCTGCTGCGGTTGGTCGTGCTCATCGCCTACTACCTGGTGCTGTCCTCGGCCCAGGTGGCCTGGCTCGCGATCAAGCCCGGGCCGCCACCGCGGTCGGCAGTGCTGAGTGCGCATTTGGCACTGAAGTCCGACCTGGTGCTGGCGCTGACGGTCAACGTCCTCAACCTCATCCCGGGAGGGATCGTGCTCGAGATCGACCAGACCCGCCGCATGATCTACGTGCACGTCATCGACGCCGGCTCCGCCAAGTCGGTACAACGCTTCTACCGCCAGGTCGCCGACCTGCAGCGCCTGATGATCGCGTCGTTCGAGCGGGAGGCCGACTGGCGTCCGTCGGCGGACAGGGAGGCACCATGAATACCGTGTGGACCATCTCGGCGGTGATGCTGACCGCGGCCGCCGGCATCACGATGTTCCGGCTCCTTGCGGGCCCCGGGACACTGGACCGGCTGGTCGCGCTTGACACCTTCGTCGCAGTGACGATGTGCGCCATCGGCACGTGGGCCGCGTTCAGCCTGGACACCACCGTCACCTACAGCCTGACGGCTCTGGCCCTCATCAGCTTCGTGGGCTCCGTCAGCGTGGCGCGCTTCCGCGTCCGGGACACCGACCGCGCCGACAAGGGACCACGATGAGCGCGGGTGGTGTCCTCGACGTACTGGCCGCGGTCCTGGTGCTCAGCGGCTCGGCGCTGGCCTTGACCGCAGCCATCGGCGTGGTGAGGTTCCCCGACACCCTGTCGCGGATGCACGCCGCGTCCAAGCCGCAGGTGCTCGGACTGCTCCTGGTGCTCGCAGGTGCGTCCATCCGGCTCCGCGGACACCCCGACGTCGGAATGTTGATCCTGGCCGGTCTCTTCACCGTCATCACCGCGCCGGTGGTGGCCAACCGGGTCGGCCAACTCGCCTACCGCGAACAGAGTTTCCGCGACGACCTCCTCACCAAGGACGAGATGCCGGGCCGGGGCGAGAACTGAGCGTCGGCGGTTCTTGGGATCGGTAGCCGACGAGCCCTCGTCTAATTGCCGACATGAACAAGTCTCACAACCTCAAACGCCTCATCCTCGGGACGCTGCTGTCGGGCGGTGTCGCTGCCGCCGGTCTCGGGCTGACCGCTGGTACGGCCGAGGCCAGTCCCTACTGGTTCCAGTGGTGCCCTGGCCAGGACCATCCTTCGGGATCGAATGATCGCAACGTCGACTGGGACTGGAACGTCTGCCACAGCTACTACTACCAAAGCGACGGCAACGGCAACCATCCCGCTGACATGATCGACGAAGCCGGGCGGGTCTACTCCGCGGCTCCCGTCGAACGGCCGTCCTACTGCCCGCCGTGGAACGTCATCATCGGCCCATCGGCGTGTGGCGGCCTCTAGCCACTAGTCCGCCGGACCGCCGTCGGCGAGCTGAAACTCGATCATCGCGGCGACGGTCTCGACGGCATCCCGCAACGCGTCCAGCCGCGCCGCCGCTGACGGCGCCTCGAGCACCGAGTACCGGTCGGCCTGCCCCATCGGCACCCGGGACGCCAACGCATACAACCGCTTTCCCGCGTCGTCGCCCGGCTCCGGCTCGCCGAGCAGCTCCTGGCGCGGCGGCAGCGTCGCCTGCCGTGCGGACGCGATGCGCTCGAACAGCTCCATCAACCGGTCCTCGACGACTCCGATGTCGCCGCCGGTCACGGTCGGCCCCGGCTCGTCGGGCCACCGTTCGACGTCGGCCCGCGGGTACGGATCGTCGTCGAGCCACGAGGTCACCCGAATCCGCTCGCGCATCTCACATTCGAGCACGAAGTGGCCGTCGCCAAGGTCCTGGAAGTCGACGATGTGCGCCATCGAGCCCACGTAACAACGTGCGTCGTCGCCACCGACCTCACGACCGGCGGCGATCAACACCACGCCGAACTCCATTGCAGTGTCCAGGCATTCGCGTACCAGCGCGACGTAACGCGGCTCGAAGATGCGCAGCGGCAGGTCCTCACCGGGCAGCCGCACGGACTCCAGTGGGAACATCGGCCTGATCGTCATGTTCAGAACCCCCTACAGCACCAGCTCGGCGATCAACGCATCGACGACGGCCCGCAGATCCCCGTCGTTGACCTCGGCAACCCGCCGCTGCCGCTGATACGACGCACCGGCGCGGTAGATGCCCGGCACCTGCGACAGTTCATCGGCACAACCCAACGACTTCGCGACCGGTTCCAGTCTGTTCAGCAGATCGTCGAGGTCCTCGGTGACCAGCCGCTCATTGCTGTCCGCGTCCAGGATGATCACCGCGTCGAGGCCGTATCGCGCTGCGCGCCACTTGTTCTCCTGCACGTGCCACGGCGGCATCGTCGGCAGGTGCTCGCCGGCGTCGAGTCGACGGTCCAGATCGACGATGAGACAGTGGGTCAGGGCGACCAGCGCACCGAGTTCGGCGATGTTGGAGATACCGTCGAAGACGCGCACCTCGATGGTGCCGAGGTGCGGCGACGGCCTTATGTCCCAACGGATTTCGTTCATGTGATCGATGATGCCGGTCTTCTTCTGATCGTGAACGAACTGCTCGAACTGCGACCACTCCTGGAAGTGGAAGGGTAGGCCGGCGGTCGGCAGCTGTTGGAACATCATCGCGCGGTTGCTGGCGTACCCGGTGTCTCCGCCGTCCCAGTAGGGCGACGACGCCGACAGCGCCAGGAGGTGCGGGTAGTGGTTGAGCAGCGAGGTGATGATCGGCATGACCTTGTGCGCCGAAGACACCCCGACGTGCACGTGGACACCCCAGATCAGCATCTGCCTGCCCCACCACTGGGTGCGCTTGATCAACTCGGCGTAGCGTGGCGCGTCGGTCAACTGCTCGGCCGACCACTTCGCGAACGGATGAGTGCCCGCGCAGAACAGTTCCATCCCGCGGTCGCGCACGATCCGACGCGCAGGCCCTAGGGTGGCACGCAGGTCGTCCATCGCCTCGCCGGAGTTGACGCAGATGCCGGTGACGATTTCGACGGTGTTGCGCAGCAGTTCCTTGTGCACGTGTGGGCTTTCGCCGATTTCGGCGATGACCGCGGCGGCTTCGTTGCTCAGTTCACGGGTCTCGGGGTCGACGAGGGCGAACTCCCACTCGACGCCGATCGTCGGCCGGGGCGATCCGGCGAAGTCGATCCGTTGTGGCCTCAAGCCGACCGTTGCCTCACTCGGGAGAAACGACACCGCACGCCACCCGCTTGCCGGCGTCACCGGTGGCCATCGTCGTCTCGTCGGGGCCGGGCGTGCCGTTCACCTGCTGGTAGCGCTCCGGCGGGATGTTGGCGAAGTTGTCGGCCTTCTCGTGGATGATGATGGCCGTCTTCGTACCTGCCTGCAGGTCAGCCGCGGTGAACGCGTCGGTGGTGGTCACCACCATCGCCGAGCCGTCGCCACGCACCTGCAGCGACGCCAGATCGCCGCTGGCCGGGTGCCCGGAATGGCCGCCAACCTGGAAGTGCCCGCCTGCGGAGTTGAAGTCCGCGGGTGCACCACCGGCCGGTGCGACCGAGTTGGGCTGGCACTTGCCCACCGAGTGGATGTGCAATCCGTGGAAGCCGGGCGTCAGCTGCCCGGAGGCGGTCGTCTTCACGGTGACCGTGGCGAAGTTGCCCGAGAACACGATCTCGGCGGTCGCCACCGACGTGCCGTCGGCCGTCTTCAGATCGGCGCTGAGCGTCTCGCCGGTCGGGGTCGCGGTCCCGGATTCTCCGGCCCCGCCTTCCTGCCCGGCGGCTGACGGCGGCGGCGAACCGGTCCACACCGGAGGGGTGGTGCCGGGTTGCGTGGCGACCGGCTCGTTCGGGGAACACGCGCTCGCGATCGGAACGATGAGTGCCGCAGCGGCGAGGAAGCGAAGCGGGGCAGAGATCGGCATGTCGGAGAGCCTAACCGGTGACGGCCACGATCACGCCGGGCGGCTGCTCTGCGACCGCGGGAGTCCTGGGTTCGACGGGCGCCTGGAGCAGAGCGCCGATCTCGTCGGCTGCCTCCTTCTCACCCGGCGCCTCACCGAAGTAGACGGTCGTCGCGGTGACACCCTCGAGCGTGAGGTTTCCGGTCTCGGTCACGTTCCACTCCGCATCCCGCAGCTGGGTGGCGGTCTGATCGGCGAGGCCGGCGACGTCGGACAGGTTGAAGACGCGCACGTCCGGCCTGGCCGCCGCCGGCTCCGAGGTCTCCGACGTCGGGGCTGCGGTCGTGGTGGCGGTGCTGCTCGACGCGCTGCTGCCCTCGTCGTCACCAGAGCCCATGGCCTGGAAGCCGACCAGCAGAAAGACCACACCCAGGAACAGCAGCACCATGACCATGGCGCGCAGTGGCAACCCGGAGGAGTCTCGTTGATTCATCGCACTCACTGTATCGAGCCGCGGTCCCTCGGCGAAAACCTCAGGTGACGTCGAAGCCGAGGCGGCGTGCCGCTCGCGCCTTCTGGCGGCTGGCCCGGAGCCGGCGCAGACGCTTGACCAGCATCGGATCGGCCGCGAGCGCTTCCGGACGGTCGACCAGTGCGTTGAGCACCTGGTAGTACCGCGTCGCCGACATGGAGAACAGTTCCTTGATCGCGTCTTCCTTGGAACCCGCGTACTTCCACCACTGCCGTTCGAAAGCAAGGATGTCGTGTTCGCGGCGGGTGAGACCGTCGGCGAGAGCCGCGTCGTCCCCGGACTTTTCGGTCCGCGCAATGGCGCCGTCCATTTGCTCTCTGGACCCTTCCCCGCACTCGTGACATTCCGGTGGTGTCGGCCAACATTGAACCACGGCGGACAGAGTTGAGCCGTGAGCCTTGCCCGCGAGTCGGCTGACTTAAGCTTGCCGACCATGGCCGTAGTACCCATCCGCATCGTGGGAGATCCCGTCCTGCACACCGCGACCAGTCCGATACCCGTCGGCGACGACGGTTCCCTGCCCGCAGACCTGGCCGATCTCATCGAGGATCTGTACGAAACGATGGACGCCGCCAACGGTGTCGGGTTGGCCGCCAACCAGATCGGGATATCCAAGCGCGTGTTCGTCTTCGACTGCGCCGACGAGCGTGGCCGCGCCAGCCGTCGGCGCGGAGTGGTCGTCAACCCGGTGCTCGAGACGTCCGAGGTGCCCGAGACGATGCCCGACCCCGACAACGACGACGAGGGTTGCCTGTCGCTCCCCGGGGAATCGTTCCCGACCGGCCGGGCCAGTTGGGCGCGTGTCACGGGGCTGGACGCGGACGGCACGCCCATCACGTTGGAGGGCTCGGGACTGTTTGCTCGCATGCTGCAGCACGAGACCGGCCACCTCGACGGCTTCCTGTACAGCGACAAGTTGATCGGCAGGCACGCCCGCGCGGCTAAGCGCACCGTCAAGTCCAACGGCTGGGGCGTGCCGGGGCTCACCTGGACTCCGGGCGAGGACCCCGACCCGTTCGGGCACTAGCCGGCGGGCAGGAGCGCAGCGACTTGGGAAATCACTAGTGCCGGAGTTGCCGCAGGTCGGGACCAGGGTCAGCCTGCGCTACCGCCTGTCCCCCGGGTCGGTGCCACCGCTGAGCGACGTGGTCGGACATCTGGTCGACGTCGGCCCCACGCTGCGGGTTCGGGACAAGCGCGGCGACGTCGTCACCATCTCCGCGGCCGACGTGGTATCGATCAGACCCCTGTCGGCCATGCCCGTGCGCACCTCCGACATCCGCAACCTGGAACACGCCGCCGCGCTGGGCTGGCCGGGTGTCGAGCAACAGTGGTTCGGCGGCTGGCTGTTGCGATTCGGCCACGGCAGCACGAGGCGGGCGAACTCGGCGGTCCCGCTGCTGCCCACGCCGGGGGCGGACACCGGCGCGATCGCCGACTGGTACGCCGCCCGCGGTGCTCCGCCGCTGCTCGCCCTGCCGGACCGGCTCTTCGGCGTGCCCCCCGGCCAGCCGACCGATGGCGAGAACATCGTCATGGCAAGACGTTTGACGGCCGGAGTCGTCAACGCGCCCGTGAGGTTGGCGCCGCAGCCGGATGACGAGTGGTTGAGCCTGCACCCGCGTGAGGTGCCCGTCAACGTACTGACCGCCGTCGTCGACGGCGAGGTGGTATTCGGGAGCGTCGCAAACGCCGCGGTCGGCCGAGGCGCGGTGACCGTGGCTCCCAACGGGACCCGCTGGGCGGGACTGTCGTCCGTATACGTCGCCGAGGACGCCCGCCGTCGCGGCGTGGCACGCTCGCTGTGCGACGCCCTGCTGGCCTGGGCAAGCGAACGAGGCGCCACCCGCGCCTACGTGCAGGTCCTCGCCGAGAACACCGCCGCGACGCGGTTCTACGAGTCGATGGGATTCAGCGAGCACCACCGCTCGCGCTACGTGTCGCTAGGGTAGCCGCGTGCGACTGGCCACCTGGAACGTCAACTCGATCCGCTCCCGCATCGATCGGGTGACCGACTGGCTGGAACGCGCCGACGTCGACGTGCTGGCGATGCAGGAGACCAAGTGCACCGACGTGCAGTTCCCCACCATGCCGTTCGCGGCGCTCGGCTACGACGTCGCGCACGTCGGGTTCAACCAGTGGAACGGCGTCGCGATCGCCTCCCGGGTCGGCCTTGACGACGTCCAGATGGAATTCGACGGGCAGCCCGCGTGGAACGAGGCGGGGGAAGCCAGGGCGATCGGAGCGACGTGCGGCGGGGTGCGGGTGTGGAGCCTGTACGTGCCCAACGGTCGCACGATCGAGGATCCCCATTACGCCTACAAGCTGGATTGGCTTGCCGCACTGAGGAACACCGCCTCTGACTGGCTGAGCAAGGATCCCACGTCGCCGATCGCGCTCGTCGGGGACTGGAACATCGCCCCCACCGACGAGGACGTCTGGGACGTCGAGGTCTTCCAGGGCAGTACCCACGTCACGGAACCGGAGCGGGCAGCGTTCCACGCGATCGGGGAGGCGGGCTTCGCCGACGTCGTGCGGCCGTTCACACCTGGCCCTGGCGTCTACACCTACTGGGACTACACCCAGCTGAGATTCCCGAAGCGCCAAGGCATGCGCATCGACTTCATCCTCGGTTCACCAGCGCTGGCCTCCCGGGTGACGCACGCCGAGATCGCCCGCGACGAACGCAAGCCCGGCAAGAAGGGCACCCCGGCGCCGAGCGATCACGCACCGGTTCTGGTGGAGCTGAGTGGCTAGGGTTTGACGCCGATCGTGATGAGATCCGAGACGGCCTGGGTCCACACCGGTCTGCGGACGCGGTGCTGATCGCTGACGGCGAAGCCGGCATCTTCGACGAGCGAGCGCATCTCTGCCGGTGACGCATTGTGGGCGGGCGCCCACCCACCCGCCGCGAACAGCTGCACCGGCAGGAGTCGGCGCGGGCTGATCGTCGCGACCGCGACCAGTCCGCCGGGGGCGAGGACGCGGTGGAACTCGCGGAGCGCGGCCGGCTGATCGAAGAAGTGGAAGGCCGCGGTGGTCACTACGGCGTCCAGGAAGCCGTCGGCGAACGGCAGCTGCTCAGCAGGCGCCTTCTTCCAGAACACCGATGACGACCGACGGCGGGCCTGCGCCAGCATGCCGTCCGACATGTCGACGCCGTACACCTCATCGGGGCGCAACTCCTCGGCGATCCGCGACGCGAGTATGCCGGTACCGCAGGCGATGTCGGCGATCCGATTCGACCGGTTGGCGCGCAGCGCGGCGATCACCTCGTCCTGGGCAGGCCGGTAGACGAGTCGTTGCAGGCACCGCTGGTCGTAGGCCGGGGCGGCAAAACTCCAGAATCGCGTGATCGATTCGTTGAGTCGCCTGCGCGGTACCGTCGTCATGGCATCCAGGATAGGGGTGGCCGCGTCGGCCCTAGTTCGCGTTGTCGGCCCCGACCTCGGTGCCGTAACGACCGGGGTTGAACAACGACGCGGCCGCACCGAGCAGCATCATCACCGCGGCGGCGATGAAGACCACGGCCAGCCCGGAATGGAACGGCTCGGTGATCAACTGCGGGAAGAACGTCTTGCCCGTCAGCACGTCGGCGTTGACGCCCGGCTGCGTCAATGCTCCCGACGGCGCAAGCAACTCACCCATCGGGTTGTAACCCAGGAATGCCGCGAACAGGCTGCCGACCGGCGGCAGGTTCGCCACGTCATGGGCGACGGAGGCCGAAACACCCTGAGCCTGAAGGCCGCTGCTGAGCGCCGACGGCAACGTGTTGGCCAGCCCGACGATCATCAGCGAGAAGAAGACGCCGATGGACAGCGACGAGCCCGCGTTGAAGAACGTCGCCCGCACGCCGGATGCCGCCCCGCGCTGGGCGGCGGGCACACTCGACATGATCGACGCGGTGTTGGGTGCGGTGAAGATGCCACCGCCGAGGCCGTTGAGGAACACCAGAACGGCGAACACCCAGTAGTCGAAGTTCACCGGAATCAGCACCAGCGCCACGAAGGTCGCCGCCATCAGCAGCATGCCGCCGACGGTGAACGGGCGCGCCCCGAAGCGGTCGGACAGTGAACCCGCAATGGGTCCGGCCACCAGGAAGCCCACGGTGATCGGCAGCAGATAGATGCCGGCCCACAGTGGCGTGGATTCGAAGCTGTACCCGTGCAACGGAAGCCAGATGCCCTGGAGCCAGATGATGAGCATGAACTGCAGACCGCCGCGGCCCATCGACGACATCAGCCCGGCCAGGTTGCCCATGCCGAACGACGCCGACTTGAACAGCCGCACGTCGACCATGGGCGACTCGACGTACAGTTCGATGAAGCAGAACGCCACCAGGAGCAGCAGGCCGAAGCCGATCGCACCGAGCACCCACGGGCTGGTCCATCCGGTGGTGGAGTCACCGTAGGGCTGAATGCCGTAGGTGATGCCTGCGAGCAACACGGTCAGGCCGAGACCGAACGTGATCGTGCCCGGCCAGTCGAGCCGCCCCGGCGTACGCGCGCCGAGCTCGCGGAGGGACCGGACGCTCCAGATGGTGCCGAGGATGCCGATGGGCACGCCGACCCAGAAGATGGCCTGCCAGTGCCACTCGGACAGGAAGCCGCCGATCAGCAGTCCCAGGAAGGACCCGGCGACGGCGGACACCATGTTGACGCCGAGCGCCATGCCTCGCTGGTTGGCGGGGAACGCATCGGTGAGGATGGCCGACGACGACGCCATCAGCATCGCGCCGCCGACACCCTGGACCACGCGCCAGCCGATGAGCCACAGGGCGCCTCCGCCGAGGTGAAAGGGGTCGAACGACAGCGCGACCGCGGCGACGGTGAAGACGACGAAGCCCCAGTTGTAGATGCGGACCCGGCCGAGCATGTCGCCGAGACGTCCGAAGGGCACCACCAGCACCGCGGTGACCACCAGATAACCCATCAACATCCACAGCAGATAGCTGACGTTCCCCGGCGCCAGCGGGTTCAGCCCGATGCCGCGGAAGATCGCGGGCAACGAGATCAGAACGATCGACGCGTTGATGGTGGCCAGGAGCGTGCCGAGCGTCGTGTTCGACAGAACCACCCACTTGTAGTGGGGATGGTCGTGGTCCATGCTCACACGCCGTTTGGCGGTCTCGGCGAGCGCGGCGTCGGAATCTGCCGCGAGTCCAGGCTTCGTCATCTCAGTCTCAGTCGTCATCAGCTTCGCTTTGCGTATCGACATCAGTTGTCCGCGGGCCACGCTGCCCAAAAAACATATGTTAGCTATACAAAACATCTGGGAGCAATTCCTATTCCCTCGATGCAACCCGCCTGCCCCCTGCGGTACGTTCGGATTCGTCCGCGCGGGAGCGCACGCCACGTGCACTGCGAGGACGGCCAGCGCGCCGTCGACCGTATGAACCTGACCGGGTAGTGCCGGCGTAGGGAGATGTGCCGTGAACTATCTACCGCTCACCCCGCCGGGGCAGACCCCGTTGCGCGTCATGACCATCGCGGGGAGCGACTCCGGCGGTGGCGCGGGCATCCAGGCGGACCTGCGGACGTTCGCCTTGCTCGGCGTGCACGGTTGCGTGTCGGTGGCCGCGGTCACCGTGCAGAACTCGTTGGGCGTCAAGGGGTTTCATGAGATTCCCGTCGACGTCATCACCGGGCAGATCCGGGCCGTCGTCGAGGACATCGGCATCCAGGCCGCCAAGACCGGGATGCTGGCGTCGTCGGCGATCATCGAAGCCGTCTCCGAGACCTGGCGAGGCCTCGACGCGGCAGGACCCGTGGCGCCGCTGGTCGTCGACCCGGTGTGCGCCTCCATGCACGGCGATCCGCTGCTACACCCGTCGGCCTTCAATGCGCTTCGCACCGAACTCTTTCCGCTCGCCACGCTGGTCACTCCGAATCTCGACGAGGTACGGCTCATCACCGGCATCAACGTGGTCGATGCGGCGACCCAACGGGACGCGGCGCGGGCGCTGCACGCACTGGGGCCCCAATGGGCACTGGTCAAGGGTGGGCACCTCCGTTCGTCGTCGCACAGCCCCGACCTGTTGTTCGACGGCTCGGAGTTCCACGAATTCGATGCCGAGCGCGTCGACACCGCCCACGATCACGGCGCGGGCGACACCCTGGCGGCCGCTACGGCGTGCGCGTTGGCACACGGCTATCCGGTGCCCGACGCGGTGTCCTTCGCCAAGCAGTGGGTCACCGAATGCCTGCGCGCCGCATACCCGTTGGGCCACGGCAACGGCCCGGTCTCCGCCCTGTTCAGGCTCGCCCATGAACTTTGACGCGATCGCGGGCGTCGCACACGCACCGGCGGGCGAACCCGCGGGGATCGTCGTGCTGACCCACGGTGCGGGCGGCAGCCGAGAGTCCCCGATGCTAATCAAGCTCTGCGACCAGTGGGCCGGACGCCGCTGGCTGGCGGTTCGCTTCGACCTCCCGTACCGGCGGCGTCGGCCAAAGGGGCCACCGTCGGGATCTGCCACCGCGGACCAGGCCGGCGTCGTCGAGGCCGTCGCACTGGCCCGCTCCCTGACCGACGGACCGGTGCTCGCGGGCGGCCACTCCTACGGCGGCCGGATGACCTCGATGGCCGTCGCCGACGGTCTGATGGTCGACGTGCTCACCCTGTTCTCGTATCCCCTGCATCCACCGGGCAAGCCCGAACGTGCACGCACCGAACACCTGCCGCGCATCACCGTGCCGACCGTCTTCACCCACGGCACGTCCGACCCGTTCGGCACCATCGACGAAGTGCGGTCGGCGGCCGCGCTGATCTCCGCTCCCACCGAGATCGTCGAGGTGACCGGCGCCCGCCACGACCTCGGTTCCAAGACCCTCGACGTCCCCGCCTTGGCGATCGACGCCGCTGTCCGGTCGCTACCGTCCTGATCCTGCTATCTTCCGGGGATGACCTGGCCGTCGGGAGACCCGAATCAGCCGCCCGCATACCAACAGCCTGGCGCGCAGTACCCGCCGCCGCCTCCCCCGTTGCCCTACCAGCAGGGCGCGTACGGGCAGCCGGGGCAGTACGGCCAGCCCCCCGCCGGCTATCCCTACCCGCGGCCGCCGAAGAAGAAGTCGCGCAAGGGCCTGTTCATCGGTCTGGCGGTGCTCGCGGTCGTACTGCTCGGTGGCCTGGCCGCCGCCGTCGCGTTCTTCGTGTTCGCAGCCAAGGACAAGGTCATCGCCACCGACCTGGCCGTCGGCGATTGCCTCACCGACATCCCGGACGGCTCGCTGGTGCAGCTGGTACCGAAGACGGATTGCAGTCAACCGCACGCCGGTGAGGCCTACGCCGTTCTGACCATGCCCGATGGCGACTATCCGGGGCAGGCCACGATCAACGAGTGGCAGAACCAGTGTCCGGCGGAACTGGAGTCGTATTCCGCCGATGCCATGGCGGACGACTCGGTCGGCGTGTTCGTGCTCTATCCGACGGCGGAGACGTGGGCTCAGGGCGACCGGGCGATCGTGTGCATCGCAACGACGGACGACAAGCGGAGCGGATCGCTCAAGGGGTGACGAACCGGACCTGAGGTACCGTCTTGGGAATGACTACGGAGCACTTCGACGCGGTCATCGTGGGTGCCGGGTTCGCGGGGATCGGCGCAGCCATCCAACTCAAGCGGCTGGGCTTCGACGACTTCGTCATCCTCGACCGCGAGGACGACCTCGGCGGCACCTGGTACGTCAACCACTACCCCGGCCTCGCCGTCGACGTGCCGACGACGACGTACTCCTACTTCTTCGAGCCCAACCCGAACTGGTCGCGGCTGTTCACGCCTGGGCCGGAGATCAAGCAGTACGCCGACGACGTCGCCGACAAGTACGACGTTCGCAAGCACATGCGCTTCAACACCAGGGTCGAGGGCGCACGCTGGGACGAGGACGCCAGCGTCTGGCGGGTCGCACTGGCCGGCGGTGACACGCTGACGGCCCGCTACCTCATCACCGCAACGGGCTTTCTGTCGCAGCCGAAGGTGCCAAACATCCCCGGCATCGCCAACTTCGAGGGCAAGGTCATCCACACCACCGAGTGGGAGGACGACTACGACGCCGCCGGCCGTCGCATCGCGGTGATCGGAACCGGCGCCACGGCCGTGCAGCTGATCCCCGAACTCGCCAAGCGGGCCGCCGATGTCACCGTCTACCAGCGCACCGCAATCTGGGTGGTGCCCAAGATCGACCTCAGCTTCGGCGAACGGGCGAAGCGGCTGTTCGCACGAATCCCCTTGACCCAGCGCGTGCTTCGCTGGCTGACGGATTCGATCTACGAGGTGATGGTCTCCGTCGGCGTGAGGCACTACCGGACCTTCCGCGGGCGGTTCAACATCTCGGCGTCCGATCTGTCGAAGCTCCATCGATTCGCGGTGATCCGCGACCCAGAACTGCGTCGCCGCCTGACGCCCGACTACGACTTCGGCTGCAAGCGCCCGACGTTCTCAAACGGGTACTACCGCGCGTTCACCAAACCGCACGTCCACCTGCAGGATGCGGGCATCGATCACATCGAAGCCGACGGCATCGTCGGCACCGACGGCACCAAGAACGTCATCGACACCCTCGTACTGGCCACTGGGTTCGACCTGTGGGAAGCCAACTTCCCCGCCATCGAGGTCATCGGCCGTGACGGCCGAGATCTTGGAAAATGGTGGCGCGACACCAGGTTCCAGGCGTATCAGGGCGTCTCGATGCCGTACTTCCCGAACTACCTGAGCCTGGCGAGTCCGTACGCGTTCCTCGGATTGAACTTCTTCAACACGATGGAGTACCAGATGCGGCTCATGGACCGCCTGTTCTCCGAGGTGAAGCGACGCGGTGCCACGACGTTCGAGGTCACCGAGGAAGCCAATACGGCCTTCCTGGACCGGATGACCGAACTGCTCGGAGACTCGTTGTTCACCAACGGCAACTGCGGCAGCGCGAATTCGTACTACTTCAACCCGGCAGGCGAACCCACGCTGCTACGGCCGTCATCGACGGAAACGGCCATCAAGGAGGCGTCGGAATTCCCGTTGGCCGACTATCAGATTGCGTGATCAGAGAGGATCGGTACGTGCCGCAGGAGAGTAGATCGAAGTTGCCAGCGCTCGTCGGACTGACCTTGGCCGGAACGGGTGTCGCACACTTCGTCCGCCCAGAGCTGTTCGAGGGCATCACCAAGTCCGCCTTCCCGAAGAACACCGCCCGCTACCTCAAGATCAACGGAGGCCTCGAGACGGCGCTGGGGCTCGGAGTGGCCGTGCCCCAGACGCGCAAGCTGGCCCTCGCCGGCCTGCTGGGATACGGCGGCTACCTGGCAGTCAACGTCGCCCGCAACCGGTAACCGTAGGCCGTTGCCAGCCACCTGACGGCAAACCCCAAGCACCGAGTATCCGACAGTCGCCCCAGCTTCCCCGGTTATCAGTTGCTCGGCAGTTACCCTGCTGAGCGTGCCCGATGTGACCAGAGTGACGGATGGGACCATGTTGTCCCGGCGCAACGTGCTCATGGGAGTGGTCGCATCGGCCGCCGGAATCGCCCTCGTCCGCTGTGCTTCAGGTGCGTCGAGCGAGGCCGCGCAGGTCTCCCTTCCGTCGCCGGTCGGACCGCCACCCCCACCCCCATGGCCGGAATTGCTGCCGCCGCCGTCGTCACAGGCGCGGATGCTGCTTCCCGGCGGGGGCGTGCTCAGCGCCTTGCCCGGCCCGGGCGACCTGATGTCGCTCACCCTCGACGACGGGGTCGACAGCGGGGTGGTGCGGGCCTACTGCCAGCTGGCGAAGGACACCGGCATCCGCCTCACGATGTTCGTCACCGGCGTGTACTCGTCGTGGACCGAGAACCGCGAGCTGCTGCTGCCGCTGGTGGAGTCGGGCCAGATCCAGCTGGGCAATCACACCTGGATCCACCCGAACCTGACGAAGCTGACGGGCAGCCGCATCGCTGACGAACTGCGGCACACCGATCGGTTCATCAGGGACACCTTCGGCGTGGACGCCACGCCGTTCTACCGGCCGCCGTACGGCGCCTTCGACGATCTCGTCCAGTCGGTGGCCGCCGATCTCGGCTACACCGAGACCACACTGTGGAACGGCAACCTGGGCGACGACCAGATCCTCGCCCCGAAGGACATCGTCGCCAACGCGGACAAGTACTACGTCCCGCAGTCGGTCGTCATCGCTCACCTCAACCATCCGCCAGTCACGGGCGTCTATCACCAGTTGGTCGACATCATCCACGAACGCAATCTCCGAACGGTCACGCTCAACGACGTCTTCCTGAAGCCGGAGGCGAGCCGCCTGACGTCCGCCTACCCCGAGTAACTCACTACGCTCTACGGCGTGGCTCCGCACGAACCGCCCGCGCTGCGGCGCAGCCTCGGCACGGCGGACGCGGTCACCATCGGACTCGGCTCGATGCTCGGCGCGGGCATCTTCGTCGCCTTGGCCCCGGCGGCAGCGGCTGCCGGATCGGCGCTTCTGGCGGGCCTGGCCGTCGCCGCGGTCGTCGCCTACTGCAATGCGACGTCGTCGGCCCGGCTCGCCGTGCTCTACCCGCACTCCGGCGGGACCTACGTGTACGGGCGTGAGCGACTCGGCCCGTTCTGGGGCTACACGGCCGGGTGGAGTTTCGTCGTCGGCAAGACCGCGTCGTGTGCCGCGATGGCCCTCACAGTCGGCGTCTACGCCTGGCCGGCGTACTCCCACGCGGTCGCCGTCGCCGCGGTGGTCGCACTGACGGCGGTGAACACCGTCGGCGTCCAGAAGTCGGCATGGCTCACGCGGGTCATCGTGGCCGTCGTACTGGCGGTGCTCGCCGCCGTCGTCACCGTGATCGTCGGCTCCGGTGACGCCGACCTCTCGCGCCTGGCGATGCACGACGCGAGTGCCCTGGGCGTGCTTCAGGCGGCCGGGCTGTCGTTCTTCGCGTTCGCCGGTTATGCGCGCATCGCCACGCTGGGCGAGGAGGTGCGCGACCCGGCGACGACGATCCCGCGCGCGATCCGCATCGCCCTGGGCGTCACACTGGTCGTCTACGCAGCGGTGGCGATTGCCGTCCTCGCCGAATTGGGCAGCACGGCAATGGCTTCCGCTACCGCCCCGCTGGCCGACGCGGTGACGGCCGCTGGTCACCCCGGGTTCACGCGCCTCGTTCGGACCGGAGCGACGGTCGCAGCGCTCGGCTCGCTGCTCGCCTTGATCCTCGGGGTGTCGCGCACGGTGCTGGCCATGGCTCGCGACCACCATCTGCCGCCGGTCCTGGCCGCCGTGCACCCGCGGTTCAACACCCCCTACCGCGCGGAGCTCGCCGTCGGCGCGATCGTCGCCGTTCTCGCGGCGGTTCTCGACCTGCGGGGCGCCATCGGCTTCTCGTCGTTCGCGGTGCTGGTGTACTACGCCATCGCCAATGCCTCGGCATTCACGTTGGGCGCGAAGGTCATTCCAATCGCGGGGCTCATCGGCTGCCTCGTCCTGGCGTTCACACTTCCGGTGACGTCGGTGGCGGTCGGCGTCGCGGTCGTGCTGCTCGGTGCCGCCGCCTACGCCGTGCGTCGCTAGGCGACATCCCCATCGTCGGGCGCATAGGTCAACCACCATCGGGACTGCGAATGTGCGCATTGATGGCTAGCAGGAGGCGAACGAGTTCAGCTTGCCGGTGAGCGCCGGTCTTGCGGAACACGTGCTGGAGGTGCGACTTCACGGTGGCAAGTGACAGCGACAATTCGTCGGCGATCGGTGTGAGGCCCTGGCCTCGAGACACGATCAGGGCGACTTCGGCCTCGCTCCTGGTGAGACCGTAGAGGCGACGCAGGAGCGCAGCCGACGGTTCGAGTTCGAGCTCAGTGTCGACGATGACGAGCATCGCCCTGCTCTACGATCCCGGCGAGGCAAAGCTCGTCTCGTCGAGTGGCAGCACATGAATGACGTAAGGCCGCCGACCGCAGGGACGTGTGCAAAGCAATGAGCTGCCGCACCTGTGGCCGTCGCCTGGGGCGAGCGCCCGGTCGATAGCGTGGCGCAGCTGAGCGTCGCCGGGTCGGGTTGCCGCCTCGACGCATCCCTCGCGGGTCCGCAGACCGTCGTCTGAGGCCAGTAACCGGTCGGCGACCGAGTTGCTGAAGACCACCCGGCCTCCCGGCGCCACGATGACGATGCCGTGGGTGACCGCCTCGGACGCGGCGGCCAGATCGTTGCTGTGATGATCAAGGTCTTCAAGTCGGTGCTGCATCAGCAACGCCTGCTGCAGATGGGGGACCAACCGGTGGACGAATGCGACACGTTCTGCGGTGTCGAACGGATCCGACCGCTCCGGCGCTGCGACGACCAGACTCGTGGTGGACGGTGCCCCGGTGAGTCGAACGAACAGTCCGCCCCGAAGCCGTTCGGGCGCGTCCAATCCGCCTCGAACTCGCCATCGCTGTGCGGCCACATCAACTCGGTACCGGTTCGCACAGCGCCGACCGGACCCGTTTCCACCGCGGCTAGAACGTGATCCAGCCTGGAGAAGTGCTCTGCGTAGCTCTTTGCGCTGTCGGCAGGGAGGTCGGCATGCAAGTGCCTCCGCGCGTCCCCGTCGGTGATCACCAACCCGGCACGTGCGCCATTGAAGACGGCGCCGAGATCGGCCAGGGTGACGTCCCAGTTCTCCGGCGTCGTCACGGCCGAGTAGATCTCGGTTACGAGGCGCGAGAAGTCATCGACAGTGGCCATTGCCTTGACCCATCATCCGCACCCACCCCCGATCGATCGGTGAAGGGTACGCCCAATTTCAACCGTTCGGATGAGGCATCACGAGAAGAGACGCGATTTACTATCAGAACGGTCAACATTGTGCTGACCAGGCCGGGCGCCGGGACACCCGACCGCCAGAGGACGGGGGAATGGTGGTGGCGTTCCGGTCTTGCCACCACCATCCCGACGAGAACGGTGTGCGTTGACTGGCCCTTGCTCAAGCACGGGGGTGCTGGATGCGGATCATCGTCACAGGCGGAAACAGTGGCGTCGGTCGAGCGACGGCGGCCGCGTTGGCCGAAGCCGGTCATAGCGTCGTGATCGCCTGCCGGACCATCCCGAAGGGCGAGCAGGCCGCCGCCGAAATGGCAGGCGAGGTAAAGGTTCGCCACCTCGATCTCGCCGACCTGGCCAGTGTGCGCACGTTCGCCGATTCGGTGGATTCCGTTGACGTGCTCGTGAACAACGCCGGTGTCCTCTGTCTGCCCATGACCCGTACCGCCGACGGCTTCGAGGCGCAAATGGGCACCAATCACTTGGGTCATTTCGCTCTGACGTGCCTGCTCGGGGACAAGATCAAGGACCGAGTGATCTCCGTCGGCAGCGCGATGTACGTCTTCGGCCGCATCCACCTAGACGATGTGAACTGGCACACCCGCAAGTACTCGCGGTGGGCGGCCTACGCGCAATCCAAGCTGGCGAACATGCTCTTCATCGACGAGTTGGCCAGGCGGGGTGTCCGGGCGTACGCGTCCGACCCCGGGTCGGCGGACACCGACATCACCAGGGACAGCATCGGTTTGCTGCATTGGCTCGGTGATCACAAGGTCGTGACGTTCCACCTACAGTCCCCGCGCAACGCCGCGCGCGCCAGTATCGAGGCGGTCACCACACAGCTTCCTAGCGGAAGCTACCTCGCACCACGCTTCAACCAGTGGGGCAAACCCGAGGTGACCAAAGTCCGCAGGAAGGGCCGCGAGGCGGTGATGGCTCGCCGACTTTGGGAACTGTCCGCGGAACTGACCGGCTGCGACTGGGCGGGATCACCGGTTCGCGCCGACACCCGGCCGGCGCAACCGTTCGATGAGGATTGAGGGCAGATGTTTCGATGAAACTGATGTTTCTGTTGCCACACGCAATGGAACTCCAAGCGCTGACGCAGCCTTGGGAACTGAGCGTTAGTGGGGTCGAGCAGACCGTCATGGCGATACGCGCCGAGGAACTCGGCTACGACATGATCGCCGTCCCCGAACACTTCGTCGTGCCGCATACGCATGTCGAACTATCGGGTCCGCATTACTTCCATTCGACCGTCGCCCAAGCCCACATCGCCGGGGCCACGCAACGCATTCGAGTGAACTCTTGCGTAACCCTGCTGCCGCTTCAGCATCCGATCATCACGGCCAAGGCGTTGTCGACGGCTGACTGGCTAAGCGGCGGTCGCATCAGCGTCACGTTCGGGGTCGGTTGGGACGCCGAAGAGTTCAAGGCCCTCGGCGTGCCCTTCCACGAGCGCGGACGCATGGCCGACGAATACCTCGCGGCCATCATCGAACTGTGGACGAGCGAGTCGCCCCGCTATGACGGCAAGTACGTGGCCTTCGATGGCGTGGCGTTCGAGCCAAAGCCGTTGCAGAAGCCGCATTTACCGATCTGGATCGGTGGCGATGCCGACCCGGCACTCAAGCGCGCGGCGCGATTCGCCTCCGGCTGGATGCCGTTTCTCACCCAACCTGCGGACATTCCCGCCAAGCTGGACTTCATCAAGTCTCAGCCGACCTTCGGCGGCGGGCCGTTCGAGGTGGCGTACGGCCTCGGCACGTCGCTCATCGGGGAGGGACACGTCGTCGTGGACGATCCGATGCAACGGCCAGGCATGGGTGCCCAGGAGATCATCGATCGGCTCGGCTGGTTCAAGGAGTTGGGCGTCACGTTGAGCAGTGTGCCGATCCCACCAGTGCGAGACGTCGATGCATACCTCGACTACGCACAGTGGGTCATCGAAGACATCCAACCGGAGTTGGCGTAAGCCCGAGCCGGTCCGCTACCGGCTCGGATGCACCTTTCGATCCCACGGGCCGGTTCAAACTAGACAGTTTGGACTGTTCAGTTCACCTGCCATATGGGACGGGTCAGTGAGTCGGCGGTAGCGGCGGCGCGCGATCTGCGCGTGATGTTCAGCAGGCTGCGCAGGCGACTGCTCGAGGTCGCGACCGCCGACGATCTGACGCCGTCCCATACCGCGGTCCTCATCCGCCTCATCAAGGATGGCCCCGCATCGACCAGCCAACTGGCCGGTGCGGAACGCATGCGCTCGCAGTCCATGGCGACCACCCTCACCGGACTGGACCGGCACGGGCTGATCGTCCGCACGCCCGATCCCAACGACGGCCGTCGCCAACTCATCGCGCTGACCGCCCTCGGACGCACGCACGCCGAGAACGACCGCAAGGTGCGCGAGGAGTGGCTGGTGCGCGCCATGCAGGACCGCTACGCCGAACCGGAGCGCCGCGTCATCAGCGAGGCGTTGACGCTTCTGGAACGACTCAACGACTAGCGAAAGACCATTTGAGACAATGGAATTGGGCGTTCATAACATCGACTTCCCGCCCGGAGCACCGGAGGCCCTCGGCCCCGCGCTGGCCGCGACCGCCAAGGCCGCCAAGGCGGAGCCACCATGTTCACACTCGCCGACCACCTCTTCCAGATGGAGGGCATGGGTCGTGCCGAGGATCCGTTCCTCGGGCTACACCTCGATGGGCTTCCTGGCCGGTCAGACGCAACGCATCACGCTGACGATGCTCGTCACCGGCGTTACCTACCGCTACCCGGGTGTGCTGGCCAAGCCCATGACCACGCTGCACGTGCTGGCCCAGGGCCGGACGAACTTCGGCATCGGCGCCGCCTGGTGCGAGCGCGAGCATCTCGCCCTCGGCGTCCCGTATCCGTCCGTCAAGGACCGGTTCAAGATGCTGGAGGAGACGCTGCAGATCTCCCAGCAGATGTGGAGCGACGACGACGGCCCGTACGAGGGCAAGCACCACCAGCTGGCCGAGACCATCTGTCAGCCAAAGCCCTTGCGGCGACCGCCGATCCTCATCGGCGGCGACGGCGAGAAGAAGACGCTGCGGATGGTCGCGCAGTACGCCGACGTGTGGAACAGCACCTCGTCGGTCGACGAACTGCCTCACAAGCTCGACGTATTGCGCAGACACTGCGACGCCGTGGGCCGCAACTTCTCCGACATCCGACTGACCGCAGGGTTCTTCACCGACCCCTTCGCCGATCTCGATGCATACCTGCGACGTGTCGACCAGTTCGCCGCGCTCGGCTTCGACCTGCTGAACTCCGGCCCGCTTCCCGGTAACCCCGATCCGGTCGGGGTGGGTCAAACGCCCTGGCGACGAGGTCATTCCGCGACTCCCCGCTAGCCATCGTCCACGGGGTCATCGTCGGCGAGCAACTCCTCCGGGTGATGAAGCCGGTTGATCTCGGGTGGTCCGGTTCCGGCGGACCAGGCGAGCCGACCGTCCTCGGTCACTGTCGTCGATACGTCGACCTGCTCGGCCACGGCGTTGTGTGCACCGCACGCGAAGAACAGCTTGTCGGCGTCGGACCGGCCGTCGGGATACCACCCCGGCGCATGATGCACCTCGCTGTGGTAACCCGGCACCGTGCAGTTGGGATACGTGCAGCCTCGGTCGCGCGCGTAACAGATGATCCGCTGGTCCGCGGTCGCGATGCGCTTGCTTCGGCCGAGGTACAGCGGCCGTCGCGAATGCCCGTCGAACACGGCGAGGTAGTGAATCGCATTGCCTGCCATCGCGATCAGGTCACGCATCGGCAGCGACGAGCCGCCACCCGTCCGGGCCGGCCGCGGCATCGGGACGCTGGGGTCGGCGACGGCGCGCGCGGCCTGTTCGAGGTCGGCGACCGTCGTGGTCGCGATGACCGTGACCGGTAGGCCGCGATGCGCACCGAGCTCGCCCGAGCCGATCCCCGCCTTGAGCGCCAGCATCAATGCGTCGTGTAGCCGTTGCGACGGCGTGCGCCCGTCGGTCTCCCCGCTCACTACCGGCTTGTCCGAGTCGGGGTGGTGTCGCCCCGGCCGCACTGCGGCACCGGCCGCCTCCAGATACGAACGGGCCTCGGGCGTCAACCATCCGGACAGCCGACTCATCCCGTCGGGCCCCTTAGGGCCGAGCGCCAGGCCCCTGCGGTTGGCGCGGTCGCGTTCGTCGAACACCCCGTCGGGATTCAGGACGTCGGCGATGCGCCGCCCCAGTGCGGCGACGAAGGCCGCGTCCTGCTTGACCGCATGCTCGACGAGCACCCTCTCGGCGTTCTCCTTGTCCTGCGCCGATACGCGATTGGGTAGCAGGTCGAGCGCCTTGCAGACCTCGCGAACGTGGTCCTCGCCGACGTCGCCTGCTTCGACGGCGTCCGCCAGGGCGGGCAGCTCCGGCGGCAGCGGCGGCCCGGTCAGCGACCGTCGCGGGCGAATGCGGGCCGCCAGCTTCACGCGGCGGCGGACCTCGGCCGGAATGATCCGCAGCTTCTTCCACAGAAGCTCGCGCACCCGCACGCCGGAGGGCAACGCGGGACCCTCGACCTCGTCGGGCGGATCGACGATCTCACCGAGCATCCGATAGGACAGCCCACGGTTGGTCCGGTCCTGGTTCTCCAGCCGCTCGGCGACGGTGATCCGAAAGGCATTGCCCACGAGATCCGTCGAGGTCTCGCGGATGCGCGCCAACGCCGCGTCGATCGCATCGAGATCAGCACTCAGCTGCTCACGCGCCGCGTCGGCGGTCAGGAAGGGTCGGTCGGCATTCACGTCATCGACACTATTCGAACATGTGTTCGATAACACCAGGTGGAGGGCAATCTGTGGATGAATCGCGGACTGTGGATAACTCGCGAGATGACCTGCGATGGTGTATTCGAGAACCGTGATTCCACTGACCTGGAAACCCGTCCCGTCCGACGCGGACGTCGTGGCGCGCCCGATGAACGACTGAGCTGGCCGCGCACCATCGGCATCGGCGCCCAGCACGTGGTGGCGATGTTCGGCGCCACCTTCCTGGTGCCGGTGCTGACGGGTTTCCCACCCGCAACCACGCTGTTGCTATCGGGCGTCGGCACGGTGCTCTTCCTGATCATCACCGGCAACCGGCTGCCCAGCTACCTCGGCTCGAGCTTCTCCGTCATCGCCCCGGTCACGTCGTCGGCACCGGGTGGCTCGACGCGACGCTGCCACCGGTCGTCACGGGTGCCATCGTCGCGCTGATCGGCTTCAACCTGGCACCTGCCGCCAAGTCGAACTTCGAGAAGGGTCCGGTCGTCGGGCTCGTCACCCTGGTCCTGCTCGTCGCGATCCTGGCGTTCTTCCGTGGCATCATCGGCCGGCTCGCGATCTTCCTGGCCGTCGTGATCGGGTACCTGCTGGCGCTCGCCCTCGGCGACGTCGACACCTCCGCGATCGCAGCGGCACCGTGGATCGGCCTCCCCGAGTTCCAGGCGCCGTCGTTCAGCTTGTCGGTGCTGCCGCTGTTCCTTCCCGCGGTCATCGCGCTGGTGGCCGAGAACATCGGGCACGTGAAGTCGGTCGGCCAGATGACGGACACCGACACCGACCCGGTGATGGGCCGCGCCATCGCGGCGGACGGCGTCGCGACGACGCTCGCGGGTTTCGGCGGCGGGTCGGCCACCACGACGTACGCCGAGAACATCGGCGTGATGGCGGCGACCCGCGTGTATTCGACGGCGGCGTACTGGATCGCCGCCGCCGTGGCCATCGTCCTGGCCATGTGCCCCAAGGTCGGTGCGGCCATCTCCGCCATCCCGCCCGGTGTGCTCGGCGGCGCGACCATCGTCCTGTACGGGCTCGTCGGCATTCTCGGCGTCCGCATCTGGCTGACCAACCACGTCGACTTCAGCCTGCCCGTCAACCAGATGACGGCCGCCATCCCCCTGATCATCGGGATCGCCGACTTCACCTCACAGGCAGGCTCTTTGATCTTCACGGGCATCGCGCTGGGGTCGATCGCCGCCCTAGTGATCTACCACGGCATGCGGCTGCTCGGCTTGCGGACGGCCAGGGCCGACGGCGATCGGACCGAGAGAGTTGGCGAATCCCCGATCACCGACGGTAACGCGCGCGATAATGACGCCGGGTCGGGCTAGCAAAGGATGTGTGCGATGAAGAAACTGGCAGCAGCACTGTTGACGACTACCGCGATGGCGGCGCTACCGTTCGCCGTTGCACCAACGGCTCAGGCCGACGTCTGCGCGGGCGCTGGTGGACGGCACGTAGCAGTAGGCGGTTGCACCAACATTGCCGGAGACGTGGCAACGGGCGTGGCCATCGCCTCGGCCGACACCCCATACGTCTACGGCGAGATCCCGTGTTACACGGTCGAAGGGGTGCCGTACTACACGCCGCCTGGCGACCCCTGCTGACGCGCCGCCGTCACGCCCCCTCCAACACCGCCGCCGGACCCCGGTTCATCAGCTGCCGGGCCACGATGATGCGCTGAATTTCGCTGGCGCCCTCCCAGATCCGCTCGACGCGCAGTTCGCGGTACATCCGTTCGGCGACGTTCTCCCGCATGTAGCCGCGGCCGCCGAAGATCTGCACGCTGCGATCGGCCACCCGGCCGGCCATCTCCGAGCAGTACAACTTCGCCATCGACGCCTGCGCGTGCAGCGTCTTGCGGTCGGCGCCACCGTCGATCGAGCGCGCCACCTCGTACAGCATGGTGCGCGCCGCGAAGAGTTCCGTGGCGCTGTCGGCGAGCATGCCCGCCACCAGTTGGTGCTCCCCCAGCGGTTTGCCATCGACGACGCGCTCCTTCGCGAACGCGGTCACCTCGTCGAGCAGCCGCTGGGCCGCGCCGACGCATCTGGCCGCGACCATAAGTCGCTCGAACCGGAACCAGTCCTGCGTGAAGGTCATCCCCACGCCCTCGGCGCCGACGAGGTTCGCCACCGGCACCCGCACGCCGTCGAACGCGACGATCGGATGCTCGTCGGCGATGTGATGTGAATAGTGCGGCGTGCGAACCACTTCCACGCCTGGCCACGGCAGATCCACGACGAGCAGTACGTGTTCACCCTCGAATTCCCCCCCGACCAGAACTGCCTGCACGAAGCAGTAGTCCGCCAGGTTGTACGACGTGACGTGCCACTTGACCCCGTCGATGACGTACTCGTCGCCCTCGCGGCGGGCGGTGGCCTGCAGTGCGGAGACGTCCGAGCCGGCGAACTCCTCGGTGATCGCGTACGCCTCGTGCTTCTCGCCGCGCACGGCGGGCAACAGCCACCGTTCCCGCTGGTAGTCGGTCGCCACGTCGACCCACCACTGTGGCGGGGTGGCCATCACCCACGCGAGCCCGTTGGTCGCCCGGCCGCACTGTTCCTGCACCAGCACCTGCTGCAGGGCGGTGCATCCTGGCCCACCCACCGACGTCGGCATGTTGGTGCCGTACAACCCCAATTCAATTGCCCTGGCGTGATGTTCGGCGGTCACCTCCTTGGGCAGCATCCCGCCCGCGAGCTCGGCTTCGACCTCCAACGGAATCAGCGAATCGACGAATGTACGCGCCGTGTCCTGGATACGCCGATCCGCTTCCGTCAACCCGTACATCCGCGCTCCTTGCTCTTGACTGAGCGTTCAGTCTATGTCAGCGTTTGGTGCTATGACTAGTTCCGGCAGCGCCGACGTGGTGGTGGTCGGCGGTGGGACGGTCGGCGCATGGACCGCCGTCCTGCTCGCCGAATCCGGCGTCGAGCACGTCGTCCTGCTCGAAGCCGCCACGCTCGGTGATGGCGCCAGCAGCCGCGCGGCGGGCATGGTCCGTGCGCAGGGCGGCACCGAGCCGGCGATCAAGCTCGGTCTTCGAGCCCAGGAGTTCTACGACGCCAGCGGTGATCGCTTTCCGCTGGATTGCGGATTCGTCGCGCAGGGTTACCTCATGCCCTCCTTCACGGAAGCCGAAGTGCAACAGGCGCATGACCGCATCGCGCTACAAAAGAGCCTCGGCCTCACCGTCGAATGGCTCAGCAGCGACGACCTCGACGCACGACATACGGGCCTGGCGCCCGGCGTGACGATGGGCGCGTCGTACGCCCCCGGCGACGGCTACATCGACGCGCCACGCAACGTGCTGGCCTACACCGCCGCGTTGGTCGCCCACGGTGTCGACGTCCGAGAGCACTGCGCCTTCACCGGGCTGCGCACCAGGGTCGGTCGGGTGGTAGGCGTCGATACGGCGGACGGACCCATCGACACCAAACGGGTCGTCCTTACCGGCGGACCGAAACTCGCCGCGGTGGGTACCACGGCGGGCGGCCGCATCCACGCCGGCGGAGCCCGCCACCAGGTCGTCGTCACCGCTGCACCATCCGACGTCGACGTCAACGAACTCCCGATGGTATTCGACGTAACCTCCGGAATCTATTGGAGGCCAGGCGAAGCCGGCGGTGTGCTGTGGGGCATGAGCAACCCCGACGAACCGCCCGGGGTGGCCGTCGACTTCGACACCCTCTATTACCGCAAGGCACGGATGAGGATGGAACACCTCTTCCCGTCGGTCAAGGGCCTGGGCCTTCGGCGGTCGTGGGCGGCGACCATCGACTACACGCCCGACCACCTCCCGATCCTCGGCCCGCTGCTCACCGACGACGGTCCGGTCGACGGCACCGTCGTCGCCAGCGCGGCCGGGCACGGCATGATGTGGGGCCCCGCGGTCTCGCAGGTGGCGGCCGACCTGACGACGACGGGCCGCTGTGACTGGCTCGACCTGACCGACCTCGGACTCGACCGCTTCGATGCCAATGGCAGCAGTCGCGTTGCACCCGAACCGATTTCACTACCATTCCCCGAAAGGGCCTCCCAGTGATCACCAGCATGCTACCCAACGCCACCGACGCCGAGCTCGAGGACTGGGGCCCGCTCGAGGAGGCCACCGGCGCACCGATGGCCACCCACGGCCTCGAGGTATGGGTGGACGGCGATTCATCGGCGGGCATCTGGCAGTGCGCGCCCGGTCCGTCCCGGTGGACGCTGGAGACCAACGAGGTCATCTACCTGGTCGCAGGCCGGATGACGGTCACGCCAGACGGGGGCGAGGCCTCCGAGATCGGCGTCGGCGACGTCGCGGTGTTCCCCAAGGGCTGGACGGGCACGTGGGACATCCACGAGACGGTCCGGAAGGTCTATTCGATCTTCTGATCGCGTGCGATCACCAGGGCGTCGACGGCGATCACTCCGGACGCCGACACGATCACGGGGTTGGCTTCAACCGCCTCGACCGTATCACCGAGTTCCGTTGCCAGTCCAGAGAATCCGATGATTACGTCGGCCACGGCCGTGACGTCCACCGCGGCGGAACCCCGCCAGCCGTCGAGCAGCGGCCTGATGCGCAGCGCGTCGAGCATGCGCAACGCTCCCGCGTACGACACCGGCGGACAGGCGAGCGCACGATCGGCCAACAGCTCCACCAGGGTGCCCCCCGCGGCGACCACGACCAGCGGGCCGAACGTGGCATCCCGCACCACCCCCACCGACACCTCGATGCCGTCGGGCACCATCGTTTGCACCGTCACCGACGGACCCAAGCGGCCCGCGATGTCGGCGTAGGCGACACGTACCGCACCGTCATCGGTCAGATCGAGCGCGACGCCGTCGACATCGCTCTTGTGCTCAGCGGCTTGGGTTTTGAGCACCACCGGATATCCGATGGAGTTGGCGGCCGCCAGTGCGCCATCCAGGTCGTGCGCCGTGATGGAGCCGGCCACCGGCACGCCGAAGTCGGCGAGCAGCTCGAACGCCAACCCGGGGTTCCAGTCGTCGAGGCGCGCCAACCATCGACGTTGCCGGTCGGGGTCGACGGGAGGCTCGGCGCGCGCGATCTCCAGCGGCCACCGCGCCAGGTGGCCCAACGCCACCAGCCCGCTGCGAAACCCCTCGAGCACGGGAATCCCATTGGTGCGCAGCAGGTGCGCGGTCCCGTCGTCGATCGCAGCAGGCACCGAGCTGAGGACCGCCAGTGCGGCGCCGGTCTCCGCGGCGACATCGAGCACCGCATCCGGGTATGCCGTGTCACCGTCGAACTCCGTGACCAGGTCGACGGCCAAGGCGGTGACGGCCACCGCAGGATCCTTGGTAATGACCCGAAGGCACGCGCGGAACAGCGATCGAGTGTCCGCCCCGGTGCCCCAGACGTCGAGCGGGTTGGTGGCGACGAGCCCGTCGTCGAGCAGCTCCTCGATGGCCGCCAGGGACCGCGGGGACAGCGAGGCGAACTCGACGCCGACGTCATGCGCCAGGTCGGCGACCATCGCACGCTCGGCACCGGAGTCGTGCACGGTCGCAACGCCTCCCGAACGCGGTGGTCGGCCAGCGCTGAACAGTTCGACGGTGTCGGTGAACTCGGCCATGTCTCGCACCCGCAGCGCCCCGACGGATTCGCAGAACGCCTGCCAGGCCCCATCGCCGCCGGCCAAGGCGCCCGAGTGGGCCGCAACCATCGCCTGGCCCGTCGGGGAACCGCCGACGGGAAGCACCACCGCCGGGATGCCCTGTTCGTACGCGCGACGCAACGCACGCCGCAGCCGAGGTACCGCGCGGGGCGTCTCGAGCAGCAGCGCGAGAACCTCGGTGCCAGGATCGTCGAGGGCGTAGTCGACGTAATCTGCCACGTCGGTGACGAGTTCCTGTCCGGACGAGACCGCGAGTCGGAATCCGAACCCGCGACGGGACCGGAGCAGCGTGGAGAAGGCGGACCCGGAGTGGGTGACCAGGCTGACACCGCCCGCGGGCAACATCTTCGGTTCCAGGTACCCGAGCGCGCGCAGACCGATCGCGTTGTTGACGAAGCCCATGCACCCAGCGCCGCACAGCGCCATGCCCGCCTCCGACGCGACGGCGGCCACCTTGTCACGCACCCCGTTCGCGGCTCCGAAGACGACCGCCGAGCGGGCGCCCGCGTCTGCAGCAGCGGCCAGTTGGTCGACCAGCGCGGTGTCCGGCACGCCGAGTAACACCAGGTCGACCGGCTCGTCGAGGTCGGCGAGCGACGAGGCGCACGGCAGTTCACCGATCCGGTCGTACCGCGGATTGACCAGGTGCATTCGGGCCGAACTGCGTTGTGCCTCAGTGATCATGCGAGCGCCGAAGCTGTCGGGGCGTGCGCTGGCGCCGACGATCGCCACCGACCGGGCACCGAGCATGGCGGCCACTGCCGCCCGGCGTGCATCGCCCATGGAGCTGACCTAGGACCGACGGTTCAGCGCTGCGCGTACCCGCCCGCTGGCGCGCTTCTTGTCGGCCAGCGCGGCCTTCGCGGCCTGCCAGCCGGGGATTCCGCACACACCGCCACCGGCGTGCGTGGCCGAGCTGCCGTTGTACAACCCGGCGATCGGGGTGCGGTAGTCGGCGAAGCCGGGGGCGGGACGCATGTGGAACAGCTGCTCGAGCGACAGCTCGCCGTGGAAGATGTTGCCGCCGATCAGGCCGTACTCCTGCTCCATCTCGTGCGGCCCGACGATGTCGCGGTGCAGGATCGAGGACTTGAAGCCCGGGGCCACCTGGTCGTAGAGATCGATGAGCCGGTCGGCGTAGGCATCGAGCTCCCCGGTGTGTGGAGCCTCGCTCCATTCCGCGGGCACCCACTGGGTGAAGAGCGACATGATATGCGTGCCATCGGGATTGAGGGTCTTGTCGAGCGTGGTGGGGATGACGCCGTCGCTGAAGGGCATCAGAGCCGGCTTGCCGACGCGGGCGTCCTGGAACGCCGCCTCGATGTACTCCATCGTGGGCGCCATCTCGACCGAGCCGGTGTGATGCTCGGCGATCCCGGAACTCGGGTCCGCGGTGAAGTTGGGTAGTTCTCCCAGTGCCAGATTGATCTTCACGACGCCGCTGCGGGTCTTCCAGTGCTCGATGTCGTTGACGAAGTCGTCGGGCAACTCGTGGCGTGGGATCTGGTCGAGGAAGGCCGTGCGGGGGTGCAACGTGGTGACCACCAGCGGGGCGGTGATCTCCTCACCGTTCTCGAGCACCACGCCCCGAACCTGGCCGCCACGCACCGTGAGACTCGAAACCCTGGCCTTGGTGCGGATCTCGGCGCCGAAACTGCGGGCGGAGCGGGCGATCGCCTCCGATACCCCGCCCATGCCGCCCTCCGGGTAGCCCCAGCTGCCGAGTTGGCCGTCGCCGACGTCACCGATCGAGTGGTGCGCCATCACGTACGCGGTACCGGGCTCGTACGGCCCGGCCCAGGTTCCGATCACGCCGTTGACGGCGAGCGCGCCTTTGACTTGCGGTGATTCGAACCAGTCGTCGAGCAGGTCGGCGATGCTCATCGTCAGTAGCCGGGTGACGTCGGCGGTCATCCGGGTGGTGATGCCCTTCTGGCTCCACGCCAGCTTCGCCAGATCGAGGAGATCCGACGGCTTGTGCGATCCGATGTTGGGCGGCACCTGGGTCAGCAGCGGACCCATCACCTCGGCGATGCCCTCGAGCCACTCGTTCCACTTGGGCCAGGCGTCGGCATCCTTCTTCGAGAACTTGGCGAGCTGCTCGTGCGTGCGCGCCGGGTCGTCCTCGTATATCGTCAGCGAGCCACCCTCGGGAAACGCCTGATAGTAGGGCCCCATCGGGTGCACCTTGTAGCCGTGGCGTTCCAGACCGAGGTCACGGACGATCGTCGGCGGCATCAGGCTCACCACGTAGGAGAGGCGAGTGACCCGCAGGTGCGGCGCGTCCTCCCACGGCGACTCGGTGGTCGCCGCACCGCCGAGGCTGCCGCGCGATTCCAGCACCAGCGTCCTAGCACCGGAGCGGGCCAGATAGGCGGCCGAGACCAGACCGTTGTGACCACCACCGACCACGATGGCGTCGTAATCGTTAGCCATGGGGGACCTTCTTCCGTGTCGCGGGGGAGCGCTTCCTGACTGACTGTTCAATCTAATCGAGTGTTAGGCTTGCAGACAAGTAGCAGTGCCGCCATTTGAGGGGAGGACGGGAGCGACATGGCCGAACCCGCGCCCGCGACGGAGCACAACGAGGCCCGTCGAACCGAAATGCTCGACGCCGCAGCGAGCCTGATCTGCGAACGCGGATTCGGTGACACGCGCATCGCCGATGTGGCCAAGCGGGCAGGTGTCAGCTCCGCGCTCGTCATCTACTACTTCGGCACCCGAGACAGGTTGCTCGTTGACGCGCTCCGACACTCCGAGGAGTCGTTCTACGAAGCGGCCGAGAAGATGCTGGCCGAGGTCACCTCGTTGCGGGAGCGCCTGTCGCTGCTGATCAAGTGGACGGTGATTCCTCAGGCAGACAACGAGATTCCCGGAGCATGGGGGCTCTGGCTCGATCTTTGGGCACAAGCGTTTCGCCACGACGAAGTGAAGGCGGGCCGAGTCGAACTCGACGCCCGCTGGCGCCGGATGATCGTCGACGCCATCAAGTCGGGGGAGGCTACCGACGAGCTCAGGGGCAACGTCGACGCCAGGATGTTCGCAATCGAGTTCGGCGCGCTACTCGACGGCCTGTCGATCCAGGTGGCACTCGAGGATCCTGAGGTCGACTCCGAGGTGGCCTACGACATCGCCATGCGCTTCTGCGAACGCGAGCTCGACCTGCCCTCCGAAACAGGCATCGCGAAGATCTCCGAGAAGAAGTCCGCCCGCAAGACGCCGACCAAGCTCAAGCCGAAGAAGGGCTGAGCGCCTCCTCCGCGATCGGGTCCTGGACGGCGGATGCCTTGCTGCGGTGCAGCACCCGGACCGCGTCGTGCGCGCAGACGCACGTGACGGCTGCACCGGGAGCGTGCGCGACCGAGCCGGGACCGGACGCATTCGGGACCTCGACGACCAATGCCGTAGCGGCGCCGACGTCGACGTGTACCTGGGTGCAGGCACCGAGGTAAACGACCTGTGCGATGGTGCCACCGATGGTGTTGTTGCCCTGCCGTACGGGCTCATCGGGCCCCTGCAGGGCGATGCGCTCCGGACGAATCACGATCGCCGCGGGACCCCTTGGCACGGAGTGGTCGACGACGGCGCCAAGCTGGGTGCCGATCGCCGAGCAGACCGCCGACATGTCGGAGGCCTCGACCACTTCGGCGTCGAAGATGTTGGCGGCGCCGAGAAATCCCGCGACGAACGTCGTTGCGGGCGACGAGTAGATCTCCTGCGGCGGACCGACCTGCTCCACCCTGCCGTCCGCGAGCACCGCGATCTGGTCGCTCATCGTGAGCGCTTCCTCCTGATCATGGGTGACGTAGACGAACGTGATGCCGACCTCGCGTTGCACGGCCCGCAACTCGAGCTGTAACTGCCTGCGCAACTTGGCATCCAGCGCTCCGAGCGGCTCGTCGAGGAGTAGCACTCGTGGCCGCAGCACCAGCGCCCGCGCAAGAGCCACCCGCTGCTGCTGACCGCCGGACAATTGGGCCGGGCGGCGCTTGTCGAGCTTGCCCATCTGGACGAGGTCGAGTGCCTCGTCGACGCGCCGCTTCGCCTCGTCCCGGGACGTCTTCTGATACTTCAGCCCGAAGGCCACGTTCTCCCACACCGTCATGAACGGGAACAGGGCGTAGGTCTGGAAGACGGTGTTGACCGGGCGGCGGTGCGGCGGATCGCCGACCATGTCGCGGCCGTCGAGTTCGATGCGCCCGGAATCGGGTTTCTCGAAGCCGGCGATCATCCGCAGCGTCGTCGTCTTCCCACAACCGGACGCCCCCAGCAGCGAGTAGAACTGCCCCGCTGGGATGTCGAGGTCGATCCCGGTGACCGCGGGCACGCCGTCGAAGGCCTTGGCCAGCTGATGCAGCCCGATGTGCCCGCCCGTCATGGCGGTCATCGCCGACCGCCGGTCAGGGCGCCACCGCCGCCGCCAACCGAGCGAAGTTGGCCGTGAACCGGTCGACATCGGCCTCGTCGTGCTGAACGGATAGCAGCCATTGCTCCACTTTCCCCCATGGCGGCAGGAAGACGCCGCCGTTGTGCTGAATGAGCCAGTGCAGATGTCCGAGTCGCGCGTCCACCCGAAGGAAGTCGCGGAACTCCCGCACGGGATCGCGACGGAACGTGACGCAACCCTTGGCGCCGACCGAAACCACGTGCCAGTCGAAGCCGTGTGTCGCAATGACGCCTTCCAGCGCCCCGCGCATCCGCGCCCCCAGCGCGTCGAGGTGGCGGTAGTTGTCGTCGGTCAGCACCTCCGACAGCGTGGCGCGGGTGGCGGCCATCGCCAGCGGGTTCCCGTTGAAGGTGCCGACCTGCTCGTAGCGACCATCGGCGATCGCCGACATCACCTCGACAGTGCCGCCGATCGCAGCGACCGAGATGCCGCCGCCCAATGCCTTTGCCAGACAGACCATGTCGGGCACCACACCCGAGATGGCCGTGACGCCGCCCGGTCCGGTGGTGAAGCCGGTCTTGACCTCGTCGAAGATCAGCAGGGCGCCGGCCTGATGGACGAGGCCGCGGATCGCGGCCAGATACCCGTCGTCGGGGGCGATGATGCCCGCGTTCATCATGATGGGCTCGAGAATCATCGCCGCCACCTGACCGCGGTGCTCGGAGAGTGCGCGGGCCACCGCGTCGGCGTCGTTGAACGGAACGACGATCACCAGATCGCGGATGGCTGCCGGGATTCCCGAATTGCCAGGAACGCCGTTGGGATGATCGCGCGGGCCGATCTCATCGGCTTCCGGCAGCACCGAGACCTGGACCGAGTCGTGGTGGCCGTGGTAGCAACCCTCCACCTTGATGATGAGGTCGCGCCCGGTCAGCGCGCGGGCCAGATGCACCGCATCCATGGTGGCCTCGGTGCCCGAGTTGGCGAACCGCCACAGCGGCAGGTCGAACCGGCGGGCCAGTTCCCCGGCGATCCAGATCGCGTCCTCGGTGGGCTGGGCGAAGTGCGTGCCGCGCCGGACCCGATCACTCACCGCGGCGACGATCGCCGGATGTGCATGTCCCGCAATGGAAGCACCGTAGCCACCGTGCATGTCGACGTACTGATTACCGTCGACGTCGTACACCTTCGAGCCCTCACCGTGGCTCATCCAGACAGCCTGCGGTTCGGCGATCTGCCAGTTGGACGTCGCACCGCCGGCAAGGTGTTCACGCGCCCGACCGATCAGTTCGGTACTGCGCGGCTGGCGCCGAAGGAACGTCCGCTCCTCATCTGCGATGAGGTCGTCGACCGCATCCGATACCGGGCTCTGCATCACCGTCGAGGACACGGTCGAACCTCCACTCTCCAGCGGTTGACTGAGCATTCAGTCTATGCGAGAGTCCTATCACCGACAAGACGCGAACCTGCGGGGAGGCCCAGATGCCAGCCCAGTTTTCGATGCCCGACAGACCCGGACAAAGCCGTCGCCAATTCCTGCAGCGCGCCGCGATTCTCGCCGCCACGGCACCCACTCTCGGGGCCTTCCTCGCGGCCTGTGCCAAATCCGGACCGGCGTCATCGGGACCGACCCTGACGATCGCCAAACCGGACAGCCCGGTCAAGTGGGACATCCCTGCCGACAACCAGCCGATCGCGGACGGGATGACGCCCGAGAAGGGCGCGACTCTAAAGATCTACAACTACGCCGACTACCTCAGCCCGCAGGCCATCAAGGCATTCGAGGACCAGTACGGGTGCAAGATCGAGGTCTCGACCTTCAACGACGGCGACGAGGCGATCACCAAGCTGCGCAGCGGGGTCGACTTCGACATCTACAACGCCAACTACACGGAGATGAGCAGACTGGTGACGGGCGGACTGCTCCGCCCGCTGAACCACAGCTACCTCCCGAACATCTCCAACGTGTGGCCGAGCTTCACCAACCCGTGGTACGACCAGGGCTGGCAGTACACCGTGCCGTACACCATCTACACCACCGGAATGGGTTGGCGCAGCGACCAAGTGCCTGCCGACATCGGCGCACTGACGAACCCCTACGAGTCGCTGTGGGACCCCACCTATAGGGACAAGACGGCGATCATCGACGACTGGCACACCGCCATGGCGATGGTACTGCTGAAGCAGGGCATCACCGACGTCAACACCTCCTCGGCCGACGACCTCAAGATGGTGGGCGAGCAACTCAGTGCGCTGGTGAAGGCGACGTCGCCAAAGGTCACCATCACCATGTACAGCGACATGCCGTCCGGGCAGATCGGGCTGTGCCAGATGTGGTCCGGTGACATCATCAACGCGCAGTCCTACCTTCCCGAGGGCGTCGGGACCGAGATCCTTCGGTACTGGTTCCCACAGGACGGCAAGGGCCTGGTGGACAACGACATGCTGGTCACCCTGAAGGGAGGGAAGAACCCGGTGTTGGCGCACCTCTTCCTGAATCACATGCTCGATCCGGCGGTCGCCAAGGAGAACTTCTCCGCGATCGGCTACCAACCCCCGCAGAACACCCTCACGGCCGATTCGCTGATCGCCGAGGAGTTCATCCCCGAGAACCTGCGGTCCGCGATCGTCAAGCCGGAGTACTTCGACACCGGGTATCGCCTGCTCGAACTCGACGCGGACAACGATGCGGCGTGGCACAACGTCTGGAACGCGTTCAACGCGGGCGGATCCTGACGCCGGTGTTGATGCGGGGGCGCGAACCCAACGCCCGACTGTGGGCCGCCCTGGCCGCGCCGGGCATCGCGTGGCTGCTGTTGTTCTTCCTCGCACCGCTCTACGTGGTGCTGGCGATCGTGTTCGGTCGCGTCGATCCGCTGTTCCGCACCGCCGTTCCGGTGTGGAACCCGTTGGAGTGGAACCCTTCCCAGTTCACCTATGTGCTGTCGCGGATCGGCCCCGACGGCGTCTACTTTCCCGCCCTGCTGCGCACCGTGCTCTATGTCGGGGCGGCGAGCATCCTGTGCCTGGCGATCGCGTTCCCAGTCGCCTACTACGTGTCCCGACTGGCCGGTAAGCGAAAGGGCCTGCTGATCGCCCTGCTGATCGCCCCGTTCTGGATCAGCTACATGATGCGAATGTTGGCCTGGGTCAACCTTCTACAGAACGATGGGCTGGTCAATGGACTGCTGAACTTCGGCGGCCTGTTCGACGTTCAGGTCGACTGGCTCACCGGCCAACCGGTCGTGGTGATCCTCGGCCTGGCCTACGGCTACGTCCCCTACATGATCCTGCCGCTGTACGCGGGTCTCGACAGGCTGTCCCAGCCGATGCTGGAGGCCTCGCGGGATCTCGGCGCCAACCGGGTCTCGTCCTTCCTGCGGGTGACACTGCCGCTATGCCGGCCGACGATCCTGGCGGCGGTCCTGCTGACCTGCCTGCCGATGCTCGGCGACTACTTCACCAACGACCTGCTGTCCGCCTCGCCGAAGACCGCGATGGTCGGCAACCTGATCAACGACAGCGTGCAGGCGCCGGGCCAGACCGGTCAGGCGGGCGCCTTCGTCATGCTGGTCCTGCTGGCCACGGTGCTACCGATGTTCTACTACGTCCGGGTCACGTTGCGCGGGGACGAGGTTCGGACATGACCACCAGGACCCCAACCACTTCCCGGGTCGCTTCGCTCCTGCCCTCCGGAATCCGCGGGCCCGTCGGGTGGTTCCGCGATCCGTGGCGGCGCCCTCGCGTGCTTGCCGGGATCACCATCTTCTACCTGGTGTGGTCGCTGCTGCCGGTCCTCATCGCCGTGCTGTTCTCCTTCAACGACGGCCGGTCGCGAACCAATTGGCAGGGCTTCTCCCTTCGCTGGTACTGGGGCGATCCGACCCGGTCGGTGTGGCACGATGCCAGCCTGCACACCGCGCTGCTGCAGACCCTCAAACTCGGATTGATCGCCACCCTCATCACCGTCCCACTCGGCGTGCTGTTCGCGATCGGCGTCGACAGGTGGCGAGGGAGGCTGCCGTCCGGTGCGAACGTGCTGATGCTCATCTCGTTCGTCATCCCCGAGGTACTGCTCGCCGTCGCACTGCTATTCGTCATGACGAACCTTGCACTGCCGATCGGTCTGGGCACGTCCGCGCAGGTGGTCGGACTAGTGACCTACCAGGTGGCCTACCCCGCGGTTCTGGTGCGCGCCCGACTGGCCACGATCGGCAAGCAATACGAAGAAGCCGCAACGGATCTCGGCGCATCTCCGATCGGAGCGCTGTGGCGGGTGACGATGCCGATGCTGATGCCGGCCATCTTCGCGAGCACCGTGCTGGTCTTCGCCGACATCATCGACGACTTCGTACTGGTGCGCTACTTGTCGGCCGGGTCGTCGACCGAGCCGGTATCGGTGAAGATCTACAACACCGCGCGGGCCGCCCCGACGCCCGCCCTCAACGCGCTGGCCACCCTGCTGCTGCTTGCGGCACTCGCCTCCGTCGTCATCGGCTACCTGGTGTATCGCCGGATGACCCGCGGTGACGCCACGGCGGCCGATCGTGGGCTCGCCGCCTTCGCCGGTGAGGCCTAGTCTCGCGCGAACAGACGCAAAAGTCCGCCAAGTTCGGCGTTTCGAGGCACTTTCGCGTCTGCTCGCGGCCGAGAAGTGTGGACCACCCGCTTCCCAGCGACTATCCTGACTGTATGTTCAAACAGCATGATCCGGCTCCCGTTCCAGCCGGCGATCTCGCCGCGAGCCTGGCACCGTTCGGCTCCTCACGCATGCTGCCGCGCGAGGCCTACGTCGAGCCCGCCGTGTTCGAGTGGGAACAGCGCAAGATCTTCTCGGGCTGGACGTGCGTCGGTCACGCGAGCGACATGGCGGGAGTGGGTACGCAGCGCGCAATCGGCTCCGGCGCCAACGGAATGCTGTTGGTCAACGGTGACGATGGCGTGATCCGCGCGTTCGCCAACACGTGCCGACACCGCGGACACGAGCTCCTCGAGTGCGGCACGTCCGTTAAGCGGCGCGGGATCGTGTGCCCGTATCACTCGTGGTCCTACCGACTGGACGGTGGTCTGCGCCACGCCCCGGGTTTCGGCGACGACGACGGGTTCGAGCCCGCCGAGTTCGGCCTGACCGAGCTTCGGCTGGTCAACTGGCACGGCTGGTTGTTCGCCGACGCCAGCGGCGAGGACGTCGAATTCGCCGACCACGTAGCGGGTCTCGAAGACGTGGTCGGAGCGTATCGGCCCGAGGATCTGGTGATCGTCGACCGGCACTCCTACGAGCTGGTCACCAACTGGAAGGTGATCGCCGAGAACTACCAGGAGTGCTACCACTGTTCGACCATCCACCCCGAGCTGTCCAAGATCAGCCCACCAGACACCGGCGAGAACCTCGAGTTCGAGGGATCGTGGATGGGCGGCTGGATGTCGATGATCGAGGGCGCCGAGACCATGTCGTTCACGGGCAAGAGCGGTGGCGTGGCCATCCGAGGGCTCTCCGATAAGGAACTTCGCACCGTGATGTATCTGGTCGGGTTCCCCAATCTGCTCGTCAGCCTGCATCCCGACTACGTCATGACCCACGTGATGACACCGCTGGCTGCCGACCGCACTCACGTCGAGTGCGCGTGGGCCTTCCCGAAGGACGTTGCCGCGCAGGAGGATTTCGACCCCTCCTACGCCGTCGACTTCTGGGATCTGACCAACCGGCAGGACTGGGCGGCATGCGAGTCAGTCCAACGCGGCCTGACCTCACCCCACGCGCGGCCCGGCCCACTGGCTCCCGACGAGGACGGCGTCTACCAGTTCGTCACTCGTGTTGCCCGTTCATACCA
>NZ_DASQEU010000018.1:0-3940 GCF_035633495.1 Mycobacterium sp.
CGCGGTGGAGCGGGTGCTGTTCGCGCTGGTGGCGCAGCGGGCGCTGGAACCCGGATCGAAGCTGGCCGCCACCGGCTGGGTCGGCGAGCGGGCCGCGATCGAGGGCTGCGCCGGATTCAGCGACGACTCCGCCTACGCGGCAATGGATTTCCTGCTCGATGCGCTCGACGAGATCGCCGCACAGATCTTCGCCTCGGTCGCGCACCTGCTGAACCTCGACGTCGACATCGTGTTCGTCGACACCACCTCCACTTATTGGGAGGTCGACGTCGAAGACGATCTGGCCGACCTGCAGCCGGAACCGGACGCCGACGACGGCACCGCCAAGCCGGTCGAGAACGGCGCCCGCCGGTTCGGCAAGTCCAAGGACCACCGCGACGACCTGCCCCAGGTGGTGATCGCGATGGCGGTCACCCGCGACGGCATCCCGGTGCGCTGCTGGACCTTTCCCGGCAACACCGGCGATCAGAAGATCATCCGCACGGTCACCGACGATCTGGGGGCCTGGAATCTGCACCGGCTGGTGTGGGTCGCCGACCGCGGGTTCGCCTCCGCCGCCAACCGCGCCTACCTGACCCGCGGCGGCGGGCACTGCATCCACGCCGAGAAGCTGCGCCACACCAACGCCGAGGCCGCCGCCGCGCTGGCACGGCCCGGCCGCTACCACGACGTCGCCGACAACCTGCGGGTCAAAGAGGTCCGGGTCTCACCCGGCGGCGGCGATCAGGACGGCGCCCGCGCCGAGCGGTTCGTCATCTGCCACAACCCCGACACCGCTGCCCGCGACGAAGCGGTCCGGCAGCGGCTGATCGAACACCTGCAGCACCTGATCGAGGGCTCTGATGCCTGGACCGCGCGCCGCCGCGACGAGTTCGTCGGCTCCCTGAAGGCCAAGCCGGGACTGCGAAGACTACTGCGCCGCACCACGACCGGGCTGCTGCGCATCGACCGCGCCGCCGCCGCACGCGAGGCCCACTACGACGGAAAATGGCTGCTGCGCACCTCCGACCTGACGCTGACCCCGGAGGATCTGGCCGCCGCCTACAAGCAACTTCTCGCCGTCGAACGCGGCTGGCGCGACTGCAAAAGCAGTCTCGGGCTGCGCCCGGTCTTTCACCACCGCGAGGACCGCATCCGCGCCCACATCCAGCTGTGCTGGCTGGCGCTGCTGCTCGTGCGCGTGGCCGAAACCGCCACCGGCGACACCTGGCGCAACCTGCGCCACGAACTCGACCGCATGCACCTGGTCACCCTCGCCACCGCCGAGGGCCGCGTCGCGCAACGCTCCACCCCCACCGCTGGTCAGAAAACCATCCTGGCCGCACTCGACCTGCCCGAACCACCCAGATACCTCGACTTCTCCACCACCGACACCGAAGCCAGCCACTGACAACGGCGGCGAACCCCGGGTCGTGTAGTAACACGACCCAAATCGGTGTTAACGAAGTTTACAAAGGTCAGCCCACAAATTCACGAACTCATGTGCTTACGATCTTCGGAAGTCGGGACTGACACGGGCGTAGTCCTTCCTTCTCTGAGTTGGTAGCTCTTGAAGGAACCTACGTCCGTCGTCAATTACACCGTGGCTGGGACACAACCAACTACGCACCGAGAACCGTCAGCTTCGCAAAGACCTCGCCCGGGCCCACGGTGAACTTCGGGCCACTGCTACCCGATCTTGAGAACAGTGGCCATCCCGAGTTGCGCGGGGCAGTATCGTCAGCGTCGAGAGCCCCCGTCATAGGGGTCAGGGGGAAATAATGGCGCTCGCACCAGAAAGCTGGCCCGAACCGCTCCTGAACGCGGTTCGTATGTCAAACAAGCATTTCCTCAGGCCGGTCATGATGATGTTTGCTGGTCGCAAACACTGGTACGCGGCAGCTATCCGGCATGTCGGGCGCCGGTCGGGCAAACAGTACGCCACACCGGTCGTGGCGGATCGCACGGAAGACGGTTTCGTAATTCCCTTGCCCTACGGCATGCGGGTGGACTGGCTGCAGAACGTGCTTGCGGCGGGGCGAGCGACCATTTCGGTTCAGGGCGAAAGCTACGACGTGGCGGAACCCGAGATCATCGGCGCGGCGGCGGCCTTGCCAGCGCTGTCGCCGCGGCGGCGACGCACTTTAAAGGGAGTCGGCATTGAGCACTATCTGAAAGTGAAGCTCACGCCGGCGAAGGGCTGAGTCCTGGGCCAACTGAAGCTACTGGCCCTTACAGCCAAGAGGGACGCGGTTATCCACCACCTGTCGTGGACACTTGTCTTTGACATAAAGCCGCAGCTCAAAGCCTGCTTTTGTGATTCGCAGGTCAAGATAACCGCAGCCATGCTCGACCGGCTGTTGCACCGCTCCGTGGTCCTCAATCTCGACGGCGAGTCCTACCGCCTACGCGACCACCCTCCGCCGCCGACAGCCTCCGCAGAGCCACCACCGGAACACGCCAACCGATACACTTACCGCTGCTCACAGGTGAGGAATTTCGGTAAGCACATCTGAGGATTTTCGATGAGCGCAGTCAGGTCACCGGACGCACGTACCGAAACTCACGAAACTGGAAGAACGCCGCGCCGTCGGCGCGCACGATCACCGATGCCGGGCTCACTGACGCACTGCGGGCCACGATCGGCGTCCCGGAGGGTATGTACGGGCGGCGCAAGATGACCGCGTATCTGCGCCGCCAGGGCCATCAGGTCGCGGCGTGCACCGTCGACCGGCTGATGAGCGATGAAGGTCTGTCCGGGGTGGTCAGAGGCCGCAAACACCGCACCACCATCCCCGGCGGCATGGATGCTCGGCGGGCGCCGGATCTGCTGGACCGCGACTTCAACGCGATGGTGCCGAACCGCAAGTGGGTGACTGACTTCAAATGCCGCCGGACGTGGTCGGGGTTCGTCTACGTGGCGTTCGTGATCGACTGCTTCTCCCGGGCCATCGTGGGTTGGCACGCCACCACCGTCAAGGACACCGCCATGGTCACGACGGTGTTGAAGATGGCGTTGTGACGGCGCGATCACGCCGATCATCGGGTGGATGCGGCACAGCAGCCTCGACTACGTCCCACCCGAGGAATACGAAGCGGCCTACTACGCTCAAACCCAGGGGTCCCAGCCGGCGACGCCTCAACCATGAAGCGGCATCAAACTCGAGACGGTTCAGTATGCCCAATCATGAAGTGCCATAGTCGTTGTCGACCCATGGCCGCACCGCCGCTGCAGCGTTGCGGAGGCGCATGCCGAGTGCGCTCGCGATAATGACCATGTCGCCGAAAGTCGAACCCGCATGGCCGCTCGACGGCTTGGTTTCCACAGCTTACGGGCACCGTACACACACAAGAAATCGTTCAAACGCTCGGGTCGTTTGGAGGCGAACTGCGGCTACCCCGGCGGTGGTTGGTAGTTCGCCGCCGAGTTTCGCAGCTGCCAGATCTGGGCGGGGCACAAGATACCAACTGCATACGAGACGAGGTAATTGGCCGCGAACTCGTCGTTTGGGACGACGTCACTCTTCACATCACCCATCACCTGTGGGTAGCTCTCGCCTCGACTGACCTTGTCGCAGATCCCGTAGCCGTAGCTGATCGCGTCGTTGTTCGGAAAAGCGTAATGCCGTCGTACCACCACGTTGTAGGTGTATTCCACTTCGGGCGCCGGCGCAGCATGCGCTGGTGGTGCTGGCGTCTGCGTGACCACGCCGAATGCGGTGCAAGCGACGATCAAGGCGATCAGCGGCTTGCGAAGCTTCATGGCTGGCAGCCTATGCGGTTGTGTGACGCCCGGCGCCGATTCGGCGCGATGGGCATTCAACGTTCGCCTGTCTCGCGGAACTGATCTGTTGACTCTGCACGAACGCCTGCAAGAATCCACTCAACGGTCCTCCGAAAGCTCCGCTCAGACCCCGATCCTGCCGCATCGATTCGCGAGGATCCGCCGCAATGGCGCGAC
>NZ_DASQEU010000019.1:0-40830 GCF_035633495.1 Mycobacterium sp.
CCCGGCAGTTGCGCTGGGAGCGTCCCACGATCGTGGCGCGCGTGAATAGGGCGCTCGCCGCGGCGGGCATGCCGCGAAACTACGGTTGTTGACGGAAATCGGGCGAATTGGCGCAACAACCGTAGTCTCGGCGAGCGCTAGACGGACTTGAGTCGCTTCTTTTCTGCCTCGACGTCGAAATCGGGTGGCGGCCAGGACAAGTCGAGCTTCTTCAAGGCCTCGATCAGAAGCTCGGTGATCGCCAGTCGCGAGTACCACTTGCGGTCGCAGGGGATCACGTGCCAGGGCGCGTACTCCGTCGACGTCCGATCCAGCACGGCCTGGTAGGCCTGCTCGTACTTGGGCCACAGTTCGCGCTCGTCGAGGTCGGTGGGGTTGTACTTCCAGTACTTGTCGGGCCGTTTCAACCGTTTGGCAAGGCGTTCCTTCTGCTCGTCGAGGGAGACGAACATCGCGGCCTTGACGATGGTCGTCCCACTGTCGACAAGTTCCTTCTCGAACGCGTTGATCTCGTCGTAGCGGGCACCCCACACGTCCGGCGGGACCAGGTCGTGCACCCGCACCACGAGTACGTCCTCGTAGTGCGACCGGTCGAACACCCCGATGTGGCCCGCGGTCGGCAGTGCGTTGCGGATCCGCCACAGGTAGTCATGCGCCAACTCCTCGGCTGTCGGCTTGCCGAAGCTCACATATTCGATGGCTTGCGGATTACCAGCTCCGACAACGTGTTTGACGATTCCGCCCTTGCCTGCGGTGTCCATGCCCTGCAGTACCAGCAGGACCTTGCGGGTGTCGCCGGACCGACTGTTGGCGTACAGCATCTCCTGCAGCTCGGCGAACCGTGCGTTGCGTTCTTCCTGCAGATCGGGGGCGTCCTTCTTGTCGCCCTTGAACCCCGGGGAGGCATGCGCGTCGATGTCGGCGACGCGGTCGCCGGCCGTGAACTCGAGGTGGACGTGCGGTTCGTGCGTCCACAGCGACGGAAGGTCGGAGTCGGTCATCCGCCTAGTCAAGCAGTTGCGTAGGCAGGTCAGGCGAAGGATGCGGTAGCGAGTTGAACTTCTCCAGCGAGCCGTTCACTTCGACGATGCCGCGCAACGCGCTCCACGACAGCATCGTGAGGTAGTCGATCAACTCGTCGGCGGTCATCCGCGGATGCGACATCCACGAGTGGGTGGCCAACTGCACGCCGCCGACGATCATGAACGCCCACGGTTGGGCGCCGCGGGTATCCATGCGCGCCACCGCCATCCGCCTGCGGAGCATTACGCCGAGCATGCGCGCGATGATCTGCTCGGAGTCCGCCACCGCCTTGCTCTTGCTCGCCGAGCTGTTCGCCATCACGAACGGGTAGATCTCCGGCTCGGCGGCGACGGTGTGGACGTACACGCGGATGATCTCGCGGGTCAGGTCGTACCCGTCGAGATTCGAGGACAGCGCGGCTGCCATGTTGGGGATCAGGGTGGTCTGCGCGAACCGCATCATCACTGCGGTGGTCAGATCGTTCTTGTCGACGAAGTAGCGGTACAGCACCGTCTTGGATACGCCGATCTCGGCAGCGATCTCGTCCATGCTCACATTGCTGCCGCGTCGCCGGATGGCGTCCAGCGTGCCGTCGACCAATTCGTTGCGTCGGTCGACTTTGTGCTGGTGCCAGCGCCGTTTGCGCCCGTCCGTCTTCACCGGGCCGTCCGGGGTTTGCTGTGCCACTTCCGCCGTTTTCCGTTCCTTCGTCCCCGTAGATGATACGGGGAATGTCGTCGGTTGCCTCGGTGGGACGGGTTGCCGGTGGAGTCATGCAGGATGATGGAGCAGTGGTGCATACAACCAGCTCCGGCCAGCGGGCGAGCTTTGCGGAATCGATTGCCGGTGTGGACTCCGCTGCAGATGCCGAGCGGCGTCGCGGGCTACGCAACATGAAGGTCGTCGCGCTGAGTTTCCTCGTCGGCGCGACAGTGATCTTCCTGGTGTCCACCTGGGCGCAGTCGCAGGGCGCCCCGGGCTGGGTCGGCTACGTTCGAGCGGCCGCCGAGGCAGGCATGGTCGGCGCGTTGGCCGACTGGTTCGCCGTCACGGCGTTGTTCAAGCATCCGCTGGGCATCCCCATCCCGCACACCGCGATCATCAAGCGCAAGAAGGATCAGCTCGGCGAGGGCCTTGGCACGTTCGTGCGGGAGAACTTCCTGTCTCCTGAAGTCGTCGAGACCAAGTTGCGCGAGGCGGAGGTCGCCGGCCGGATGGGCAAGTGGCTCTCCGACACCGGCCACGCCGAACGGGTGGCCGCCGAAACCTCGACCGTGCTGCGGGTGCTGGTCGAGATGCTTCGCGACGAGGACGTCCAGCAGGTCCTCGACCGGATGATCGTCAAGCGCATCGGCCAACCGCAGTGGGGGCCACCCGTGGGCCGGGTGCTGTCGAGCATGCTGGAGGAACACCGTCAGGAGGCGCTGCTACAGCTGTTGGCCGATCGGGCATTCGAGTGGTCGCTGGGCGCCGACGAGATCATCGAGCGCGTCATCGAGCGGGACTCCCCGACGTGGACGCCGCGGTGGGTCGACAGCCTGGTCGGGGACCGCATCCACCGGGAGTTGATGGACTTCACCGACAAGGTGCGGCGCAACCCCGATCACGAGCTGCGTCGGTCGGCGACGAAGTTCCTGTTCGAGTTCGCCGAGGACCTTCAGAACGACGAGGCGACGATCGCCCGCGCAGAGAAGGTCAAGGACCAGATCATGGCGCGGGACGAAGTGGCCAGGGCCGCGGAGACGGCGTGGACCACGGCCAAGCGCATCTTCATGGAATCCGTCGACGATCCCACCTCGACGCTTCGCACCCGGATCGCCGACTCGGTGGTGCACATCGGCGAGGCGCTACGGGACGACGCGAACCTGCGCGACAAGGTCGACAACTGGATCGTCCGCGCGGCTCAGCACCTTGTGACGCAGTATGGGACGGAGATCACAGCGATCATCACCGAGACCATCGAGCGGTGGGACGCCGACGAGGCGAGTCGCCGGATCGAGCTGCACGTAGGCCGTGACCTGCAGTTCATTCGAATCAACGGCACCGTCGTCGGTTCACTCGCAGGGTTGGTCATCTACTCGGTGGCCCAACTTCTCTTCTGACCAGTGGGCGAACTGCTAACAAACGCTTGCAATAGTTAGCACTCCGTCCTAAGGTGGTGTTCGAAGCAATTCGGATCCCAACGCAGAGGGGGGAGGAACATGCCGCAAGATGAGAATCTCGCCGCTGTCGTGTCCACCGCTGCGCAGGACATCGGAGGCTTCATCCGTAGCCAGCGCGAAGCCGCGCAGGTTTCGGTGCGGCAGTTGGCCGAGAAGGCCGGCGTCAGCAATCCCTACCTCAGCCAGATCGAGAGGGGATTGCGGAAGCCCTCCGCGGAGGTGCTCAACCAGATCGCCAAGGCGCTCAGGGTTTCCGCGGACGTGCTATACGTGAGAGCAGGACTTCTCGAACCCAGCGAGCCGAGCGAGGTCCGCGACGCGATCGTCATGGACACCGCGATCACCGAGCGGCAGAAGCAGGTGCTGCTCGACATCTACACCTCGTTCCGAAAGCAGAACGAAGCGATGGATGAGGAGCCAGCCACTGACTGACATCCGAACCACTGCTGATCAGCCACATCGAAAACGAAGTTCGAAGGGAATGAAGAACATGGCCGAGAAGAACCAGCCCACCGTTGAAGACCTGAAGGCCCCGCTGCTTGCCGCCGTCGGCGCCGCGGACCTCGCGCTCGCCACCGTGAACGAGATCGTCGCCAGCCTTCGCGAGCGTGCCGAAGAGGCCCGCACCGACGCGAGTGCTCGCGTCGAGGAGCGTCGCGCACAGCTCAACAAGCTGCAGGAAGAGCTGCCGACGCAGGTCACCGAGCTGCGCGAGAAGCTGAGCTCCGACGAGCTGCGCAAGGCCGCCGAAGGCTACGCCGAGGCTGCCACCGCTCAGTACAACAAGCTCGTCGAGCGTGGCGAGGCCGCGCTGGAGCGCATCCGTCAGCAGCCCGCGATCGAGGACGCCGCCAACCGCGTCGAGAGCGTGACCGACCAGGCCGTCGAGCTGACCCAGGACGCGCTGGGCACCGTGGCCACGCAGACCCGCGCCGTCGGTGAGCGTGCCGCCAAGCTGGTCGGCGTCGAGCTGCCCAAGAAGACCGAGCAGGCTGCCGCATCGGTGAAGAAGGCTGCGGCCAAGGCACCGGCCAAGAAGGCTCCGGCCAAGAAGGCTCCGGCCAAGAAGGCTCCGGTCAAGAAGGTGACGCAGAAGTAACGAAGCCGACCGCCTCCCAAGGCGAAGTCGACTGAGGGGACGTAACCCGCCTAGGCTTGAAGCGTGATGCTTCAGGACCTGGCGAGTTACGTCCTCTTCGCCATTCAGGTGGGCGTTCTGCTGATGGGGTTGTACGCGTTCGTCCACGCGGCGATCCAGCGCACCGACGCCTACCCCGCCGCCGGGAAGCTCAGCAAGCCGATCTGGCTGGCCATCCTCGGCGGCACAAGCCTGGTGGGTGTGTTCCTCCCGCCGCCGGTCGGCTCGGCCATCGCCGCGTGTGCGATCGGCATCTACCTCGTCGACGTCCGGCCCAAGATCCTCGAAGTCCAGGGAAAGTCGCGATAGCCCGCATGCGTCTCTTCCTCGCTGCCGTCTCGTCGGCCCTGCTCTTGGCGGGCGTGTTTCCTACGGCAGGCATCGCCACCGCCGACCCCGCGGCAAGTCCCCCCTTCGTCGATCACATGGAGTGGGCGCACTGGGGAGACCTGTCCAGCCTCCGCGTCTATCCGACCCCGGCGGGGCGGGCCGCCGCACACCAGGTGCACAACGCCACCCAGGGCGACGAGGCGTGGGCCGAGGTGCTCGCGCTGTCGCCCGACGCCGACATTCCCGGCATGCAAGCGCAATTCATGTGCCATTGGACGTTCGCCGAATTCGCCCGGCCGGGCAAGACCAGCTGGAATCTGGAGCCGTGGCGGCCCGTGGTCGACTACGACACGATGGTCGGCACGGGTTGCAACCCCGGCGGCACGGAGGAGCCGTTCTGATGACGGGCCGGAGTGCAGGAGCGGAGCGACCCGGGAGTGGGATTCGGGTCTGGACCAGGGACATCGTGGCCCCGATGGTCGACCACACCCTTCTCAAGCCCGAGGCCACCGACGTCGACGTGGCCTTCCTGTTGGAGGAGGCGGCGGATCTCGGGGTGTACGCGGCGTGTGTGTCGCCGTCGATGGTGGCCGCGGCCAGGCGGGCTCAGTCCGTCGGCACGCTGATCGCGGCGGTCGCCGGATTCCCTTCTGGCAAGCACCTTTCGGAGATCAAGGCGCAGGAGGCCGCGCTCGCCGTCGCAGCGGGCGCCGACGAGGTCGACATGGTGATCGACGTCGGCGCAGCGATCCGCGGTGACGTCGCTGCCGTCCGCGCCGACATCGACGCGGTCCGTGCGGCCGTCCCGGACGCCGTGCTGAAGGTCATCGTGGAGTCGGCGGCGCTGCTGGACCTCGCCGGCGAGCAGACGTTGATCGACGTCTGCCGGGCGGCAGCCGAGGCCGAAGCCGAGTTCGTCAAGACGTCGACGGGCTTTCACCCCGCGGGCGGAGCTTCGGTCCGCGCCGTCGAGATCATGGTCGCCACCGTCGGCGGAGGCGTAGAAGTCAAGGCGAGCGGCGGCATTCGCACCGCTGCCGACGCCATCGCGATGCTGGATGCGGGTGCCACCCGGTTGGGTCTGTCAGGTACGCGAGCGGTGCTCGACGGACTGGGTTCCTAGAGGCCAGCGAAGCAGGGATCCTGGCCACCGGCGGGCATCGAGGCGTTCTGCGTCGAGAACTTGCTGATCACGCCCGTGTCGGTGACCTCGATGCTGTCTGCGTGGATGCCCAGCGGATAGTTCTTGGTCAACTGCGAACTGAACGCGTCGAGTGCCGGTTGCACGGTCTCCCGCGGCAGGGTGAAGCCGAGGCCGGTGAGCTGCTGCACCTGGAGTGAGACGCCGTTGTCGACGACCTCCGGCTTGGCGATGATGCTGCCGAGCGCGCCCTGCAACTCGACCGTGCCGTCCGAGGGGTTCGTCTTGACCCCGCTGACGAAGCTGCCGACGATGGGAACCGCGTCCTGGATGGTCTGCCTGATGCCCTCGGTGCTCCACGAGATCGTGGCGTTGAGTGCGCCGATCGTGCCCGTCGACGTGCCGTTGTTCTGCAGGCGGACGTCGTCGATGTTGATCTCGGCCTTCATGCCCTTGATGTCGCGGATCTGGTTGCCCGCGGTGGTGACCGAGATGTTGTCGTAGTGCTTGTTCATGTGCTGCCACAGTAACGGGGGGAGCGCGCCGAACGAGACCGTCGCGTCGTCCTGGACGACGCAACTGACCGCTGCGGCCACCACCTGGTCGCCTCGGTGGCGGGCGTAGATCTCGCCGCCGATCAAGCCCGCGGCGCCGAGGGCGAACACGATGACGACGACGAGCACGATCGACAGCGGATCGCGGATGAGGCGGGCGAACTTGCCCGACGGCTCCGTCGAGTCTGCGGACGGTCCGCTCGGAGGTAGACCCTGAGGTGGATACCCCTGTGGCTGAGGTCCCTGCGGAGGTCCGGCGTACTGCGGCGCCGCAGGGTTGCCTGGCTGGGTCTGATACGGCTGCGGCGGCTGTTGGGCGGGGCGTGCCCAGGGATCGGAGGGGTCGGTCACGAATGAGATTGTGCCCTATCGGAATGAGCGAACCCGGCGCGGTTCCGTAGCACCGCGATGGTGTCACGGGCCTTCTCGACGGGATCGAGGTCGACGTCGACGATCAGGAGCTGCGGATCCGCCCCCGCAACGGCCACCGGGTCACCGGTGGGGGAGCAGACGAGGCTGCCGCCGACGCCGGTCGGACCGACGGTGGCGATCTCGTCGCCCGGGTAGGCCTGGTCGACGGCCGCGACGACGCTGGTGGCATCGAGTGCGCGGGCCCGTGCCAGCAGCGTCCACTGCTCGAGCTTGCTTGGGCCCGACCCCCACGACGCGTGCACCGTGATGATCTGGGCACCGCGCTGGGCGAGCTCGACGAAGAGTTCGGGGAACCGGATGTCGTAGCAGGTGGTCAGGCCCACACCGACGCCGTCGACGGTGATCATCACGGGCTCGAAACCTGGTGCTACCGTGCGTGATTCGGTGAATCCGAATGCGTCGTAGAGGTGGATCTTGTGGTAATGCGCGTCGATGCCCCGGCCCGCGGCCACCAGGGTGTTGGTGACGCGTCCGTCGCCACTGGGGCAGAACATGCCCGCCACGACGACGATGCCGGACCGCTCGGCGATCGCCCGGACTCCCGATGCCCACGGGCCGTCGAGCGGTTCGGCGATGAGTTTCAACGGCACCCCGAAACGGCACATCGTGGCCTCGGGGAACAGCACCGCGCGTGCGCCCGAATCGGCGGCGCGCCGACTGTAGTCCTCGACGAGAGCGAGGTTGACCGACGGATCGGTGCCGCTCTGTACTTGCGCCAGGGCAATACGCATTCCCAGAGCTTAGTGCGGGGCGACCGCCCACCACGGGACGGAGAGGACGCCATCGCGGAGGCGACGTCGCGGAGGTTCGACGGGATGGCCGTCGGCCGCCAGCGACTCCAACATCGCCCGCCACCGCACCCGCGGTCCGAAGACGCCATGCCCCGCCGCCGCGGCCCACGCGCGGTCGGCCGCCGTCAGCAGGCGGTGGATCGGTTGACCGGGCACGTTGTGGTGGATCAGCACCTTGGGCAGCCGTTCGGCGAGGTCCGACGGCTTGTCGATCGCGAACGGATCGCATGCCAGCGTGAGGCTCAACGGGCCCGATGCGTCCAGTAGCACCCAGCAGCAGCGTCGGCCGAGCTCGTCGCAGGTGCCGTCGACGATCAGCCCGCCGGGCGCCAGCCGCGTCCTCATCTGCGTCCACGCGGCCGCCACGTCGTCGACGTCATACTGGCGCAGCACGTTGAACGCGCGCACCAGAACTGGTTGCAGCCCAGCCAGTTCGAAACCGCCGAGCCCAAATTCGACGTCGTCCGGCTCGATGCCCTCGATGGCGGCGCGTGCCGCGCGCACGCGCTCCGGATGGATTTCCAGTCCGACCACCCGCACGTCGGGCCGCACCGCCCGCAGGCGGGCCGCCAGCTCCAGGGTCGTGACGGGCAGCGCGCCGTACCCCAGATCGACCACCAGCGGCTCGGCGGCCGAGAGCAGTGCGGCCCGCACCCGCGGTGCGTGCACCAGCCAGCGATCACTGCGGCGCAACCGGTTGTAGCCGGTCGTGCCCCGGGTCAACTGCCCCGAGGGGAGCGCTCATGGCCAGGGATTTTAGTGACTGTTTAGACGTTTTCCCTGATCCACGCCGTGGTGAAGTGCTGTTCGGCGATCAGGAGCTCCACCAACTGGTTGCCGACGAAGGTCTCCACCTTGCCGCCGACGAGCGGAATGCGGACCTCGACGGTGGCCCTGAACTCCAGCCGTGACCCGTTGTCTGCGGGCGTGAGCACCGCGGAACCGGACAGGGTCGCAGGTGCTCGGGGGATCGAGCCCCTCACGACGGCGGTGGCACACCCGCCCACGAGCGGGGTCCACGTCTCCTCGCGCACGAAACTCAGGTCTCCGCGGTGGAACTGAGTGACGACGCCGGGCAATCTGTCGGCTCGCAGAGTCTGGGTGGTGATGACGTCGATCCCGCCGGCGGCATTCGACGTGATCGAATCCAAGGTCGTCTCGTCGGCGCCGGACCGGGTCAGTCGTTCGAGCCAGTAACGCTCGTCGCCGAAGGCGCGGTGGATCTGTTCGACGGTGCCGTCGTACTCGGCTGCCATGTCGAAGGAACGCGGCATAGCCGTCCACGCTACCGTTACCGCCCGTGGTCAGTTCGGATATCGGAGGCGTTGCGGTCGAGGCGTCCGTGCCGGTCGCACCCCTGACCACGCTGAGGATCGGCCCCGTCGCGCGCCGGCTCATCACGTGTGACACCACCGAGAAGGTCGTGGACGTCCTGCGCGAACTGCCCGCCGACGATCCCGCCGAACGCACGCTGGTACTGGCCGGGGGGTCCAACGTCGTCATCGCCGACGACCTCCCCGACCTGACCGTCGTGCGCCTGGCCAACACCGAGATCACGGTTTACGGCGACGTCGTCCGCGCCGAGGCGGGCGCATCGTGGGACGACGTGGTCGTCACGTCGTTGGCGCACGGGCTGGGCGGACTGGAGTGCCTGTCGGGGATTCCGGGCTCGGCGGGGGCTACGCCGGTCCAGAACGTCGGCGCCTACGGCGTCGAGGTGGCGGACGTCATCAGCCGGGTTCGCCTGCTGGACCGTCGCACCGGCGACGTGCAGTGGGTGGAGCCGGAGGCGCTGCGCTTCGGCTACCGCACCAGCATCTTGAAGAACTCGTCGCGTGCCGTCGTGCTCGAGGTCGAGTTCGCGCTGGACGCCGGGGATCGCAGCGCGCCCCTGCGGTATGGAGAGTTGGCGAATGCCCTTGGCGTCGAACCCGATTCGCGCGCGGAGCCGACGCGCGTACGCGAGGAGGTGCTGGCGCTGCGGGCCCGCAAGGGTATGGTGCTCGCCGAAGGCGACCCGGACACCTGGAGCGTGGGCTCGTTCTTCACCAACCCGGTCGTCTCTCCCGCTGACTTCGCTCGGCTGAAGGCGGAGGTCGACGGCGCCGTGCCGAACTACCCCGCGCCGGACGGGGTCAAGCTGGCGGCCGGTTGGCTGGTGGAGCGCGCCGGATTTGGCAAGGGCTACCCCGGCGAGGCTGCAGCTGCCCGATTGTCGACGAAGCATGCGCTGGCCCTCACCAACCGCGGCTCGGCCACCACGGCGGAGCTGTTGACGCTGGCCAGGGCGATTCGCGACGGTGTCCGGGGCGCTTTCGGGATAGAGCTCACACCCGAACCGATTCTGGTTGGCTGCGCACTCTAGGTACCGTGTGTAGACGTGACCATCAATCGGCGCCAAGCGCTCACCGCATTTGCCGTGGGCGCCTCCGGTGTGCTTGCTGCGTGCAGCGGGAGGTCGTCGATCACGCAACCCGATGCCACGCAGGCGCCCGCCAAGGCCGAGATCGCGTACAAACCGGCCAAGGACGCCTCGGACGTCGTTCCCACCGACCCCATCGGCGTCGAGGTCAGCAACGGCTGGTTGCAGCGCGTCGCGCTGACCAATCCCGAGGGCACCGCGGTGCCGGGCACCATGAATCCGGACCGCACCGCGTTCACCGTCACCGAGCCACTCGGCTACGGCGTGGAGTACACCTGGGGCGGTTCGGCGGTGGGTCGCGACGGCAAGGCGACCCCGTTGACCGGCTCCTTCTCGACCGTCATGCCGCAGATCCAGGTGAACGGTCAGTTCCAGCTCGCCGACGGCCAGGTCGTCGGCGTCGCGGCGCCCGTCATCATGCAGTTCGACGCCTCGATCGGCGACGACGCGAAGGCAGCGGTGGAGCGGGCCTTGGTCGTGACCACCACCCCGCCCGTCGAGGGCAGCTGGGCCTGGTTGCCCGACGAGGTCGGTGGCTCACGGCTGCACTGGCGCACCCGCGACTACTACCCGCCGGGCACCAAGGTCCACGTCGCGGCCAACCTCTACGGCGTTCCGCTCGGTGAGGGGGCGTTCGGCGCTCAGGACTCGACGCTCGACTTCGAGATCGGACGGCGACAGGTGGTCAAGGCCGAGGCGTCGTCACACCAGATCGAGGTAATCACCGATGCCGGCGTGATCATGACCCTGCCGTGCAGTTACGGCGAGGGGGATCTGCCGCGCAACGTCACCCGCAGCGGCATTCACGTCGTCACCGAGAAGTACGAAGACTTCTACATGTCCAATCCGGTGGCGGGCTATACCAACGCCCACGAGCGGTTCGCCGTCCGGATCTCCAACAACGGCGAGTTCATCCACGCCAACCCGAGCACCACCGGCGTGCAGGGCAGCAGCAACGTCACCAATGGCTGCATCAACCTCTCGACGGACAACGCGCAGCAGTACTTCAACGCCGCGGTGTACGGCGACCCGGTCGAGGTGACCGGCACGTCGATCGAGCTGTCCTACGCCGACGGCGACATCTGGGACTGGGCCGTCGGTTGGGACGAGTGGAAGTCCATGTCGGCGCTCAACGACGACACGCCGCCGTCGAACGTTCCCAGCAGCGCCCCCGCCACGCCCACCGACGCGCCGACCCTCTCGGGCACCCCGACGACGACCCCGCCGATGACGGTCACTCCGGGCGGGTGACCATCTCCGTGGTCACCTTTCGAGTTGCTGAAGCCTGATCGCGCGGCCGGATGACGATCTGGTCCAGGTTGACGTGCGACGGCCGCGAGGCCACGAAGCCGACCACCTCGGCGACGTCCGCGGCGACCAGTGGCGTCATCCCGTGATACACCGCGTCCGCGCGGGCCTGGTCACCGCCGAACCGGACGACCGAGAACTCGGTTTCCACCATCCCCGGCGCAACCTCGGTGAGTCGCACCGGCTTTCCCAACAGCTCGCCGCGCAACGTCTGGTGCAGTGCGGCCTGCGCGTGCTTCGCCGAGGTGTAGCCGGCGCCGCCGTCGTAGATCTCGAACGCGGCGATCGAGGTCACCGTGACGACCAGCCCGTCGCCGGAGGCGATCAGCTTCGGCAACAGGGCGCGGGTGACGCGCAGGGTGCCCAGCACGTTGGTCTCCCACATCCAGCGCCAGTCGTCGAGGTCGGCTTCGGCGACGGGTTGCACGCCCTTCGCACCGCCCGCGTTGTTCACCAGCACGTCGACGCGCTCTAGGCTGGCTGCCAACGCGTCGACCTGGGCGCCGTCAGTGACGTCCGCCACAACGGCGGTGCCATCGATCTCGTCGGCGAGCGCTTTGATGCGGTCCTCGCGGCGGGCCACGCAGGCTACGTGAAAGCCAAGTCCGGCAAGGGTTTTCGCAGTTGCCTCGCCTATTCCCGAGCTGGCGCCGGTGACCACCGCGACGGGCCGAGTGGATTCGAGTGACGTCATTCGTCCAACTTTAGTTGGCGTGCTACGTTCTCAGCGTGCCCACCAGTCAGGTTTCCCGCATCGCCTCGTCGCGTGCGTGTTGTTGTTGTCGCGCTCGTCGCCGCGCCTGACTGAACCCGGACGTATCCGTCCCGCTGAGTCGCCAGGTGTGGCCCCAACCCACCAGCCGACTTCAACGAAGGACACCTCCCGTGAGCACCACCAGCGCCATTCGCAAGACCCCCTCCGCCATCTCCACCGCCCACGCCAAGCGTGCGTTGCTCGCCCGTCACCACATCGTGGCCCCGTCGCTGCGGGTCGCCGAGGCGGCCGCGGCGTCGGTGTTCGGGGCTGCCCGGTTGCGCGGCCCGATCGCCCGCGACGTCATCGCCCAGACCACCGGCCTCAGCATCGCCACGGTGAACCGCCAGGTCACCGCCTTGCTCGACGCGGGCGTCCTGCGGGAGCGGGCCGACCTCGCCGTCTCCGGCGCCATCGGACGGCCGCGGGTCCCGGTCGAGGTCAACCACGAGCCGTTCCTCACTCTCGGCATCCACATCGGCGCCCGCACCACCAGCATCGTGGCGACCGACCTGTTCGGTCGCACTCTGGACGTGGTCGAGACGCCGACTCCGCGCGGTGCGCAGAACTCGGCGCTCGCGGCACTCGCCGGCAGCGCGCGCCGCTACCTGAGTCGTTGGCATCGGCGCAGGCCGCTGTGGGTGGGCGTGGCCGCCGGCGGTGTCGTGGACAGTGCCACCGGGCACCTCGACCACGCCCGGCTCGGCTGGTCGAACGCTCCGGTGGGGCCGGTCGTCGCCGATACGCTCGGGTTGCCGGTGTCGCTGGCGTCACACGTCGACGCGATGGCCGGGGCCGAGCTACTGCTCGGCGCGCGCCGACTCAGCGCACCGAGGGCCACCAGCCTGTACGTCTACGCCCGTGAGACCGTCGGCTACGCACTCTCGATCGGCGGCAGGGTGCATTCGCCCACCAGCGGTCCCGGCACCATCGCAACACTGCCCGTCCAGTCCGAATTATTGGGTGGCACTGGACAATTGGAGTCGACGGTGAGCGACGAGGCGGTGCTCACCGCGGCGCGCAAGCTGCGGGTCGTCCCGGCGGACGGTCCGTCGTCGACCATCGCGGGCGTTCTGCGTTCGGCGCGACAAGGCAACCAGCCGGCCATCGAACTGATCGGGGAACGCGCCAGGGTGCTCGGCGAGGCCGTGGCCTTGTTGCGCGACATGTTCAACCCCGACGACCTCGTCGTCGGCGGCCAGGCGTTCACCGAGTACCCGGAGGGGATGGCTCAGGTGGAGGCGGCGTATGTACGGCGGTCGGTGCTCGCACCGCGCGACATCCGGCTGACCTCGTTCGGCAACCGCGTGCAGGAAGCGGGCGCCGGGGTGGTGTCGCTCGGCGGGTTGTACGCCGATCCGATCGCCGCGATGCGGCGCGCGGTGCGGGACAAGACCGCCTGAGGCGGTCCGACCAGGGCAAGGGGAGCGCTGGGCGGGGCCGGTGTAAGTATTGGGTGTGCGCGTAGCCGTTTTGTCGGTCCATACCTCTCCCCTGGCCCAGCCCGGCACCGGCGACGCGGGCGGCATGAACGTCTACGTTCTGCAGAGCGCACTGGAACTGGCCCGGCGAGGCGTCGAGGTGGAGATCTTCACCAGGGCTACGACGTCAGCCGACGCTCCGGTGGTGCGGGTGGCGCCAGGAGTGCTGGTCCGCAACGTCGTGGCGGGCCCGTTCGAAGGCCTCGACAAGCACGACCTGCCCACGCAGCTGTGCGCCTTCACCGCGGGTGTCCTTCGCGCCGAGGCCACCCACGAACCGGGCTACTACGACATCGTGCATTCCCACTACTGGCTGTCGGGGCAGGTCGGCTGGCTGGCGCGCGACCGGTGGGCCGTGCCGCTGGTGAACACCGCCCACACGCTGGCTGCGGTGAAGAACGCCTCGCTGGCCATCGGCGATCAGCCGGAGCCGCCCCTGCGGGCCGTCGGTGAACAGCAGGTCGTCGACGAGGCCGACCGGTTGATCGCGAACACCGAATACGAAGCCCGGCAACTGGTTTCACTGCATCATGCAGATCCGGACCGCATCGACGTCGCCCACCCTGGAGTGGACCTCGCGACGTTCACGCCCGGCGACCGGATGAAGGCGCGGCGGGCACTTGGTCTGGCCGCCGACGAGAAGATGATCGCGTTCGTGGGCCGCATTCAGCCGCTCAAGGCGCCCGACGTCCTGCTGCGCGCAGCCGCCAAGCTGCCCGGGGTGCGTGTCGTGGTCGCCGGCGGGCCGTCAGGCTCGGGTCTGTCCAATCCGGACGGAATGGTTCGGCTGGCCGACGAGCTGGGTATCACCGATCGTGTGACCTTCCTCCCTCCCCAGACCCGGGACCAACTCGTCGGCCTGTACCGCGCCGCGGACATGGTGGCAGTGCCCAGCTACGCGGAATCCTTCGGGCTCGTCGCGGTCGAAGCCCAGGCGTGCGGCACGCCGGTCGTCGCCGCCGCGGTCGGCGGGCTTCCCGTCGCGGTGCGCGACGGCGTCAGCGGTGTGCTGGTCGAGGGCCACGACATCGACGACTGGGCAGCTGCCATGGGTGGGCTGTTCGATCTCGGGCCGCAGACCATGCGCGCATCCGCCGTCGAGCACGCTGCCACGTTCTCCTGGTCGCACACCGTGGACGCGCTTCTGGCCAGCTACGGGCGGGCGATCACCGACTATCAGGCCCGACATCAGCGCACCGAGGTTCCGTCGCGCCGCAATGGACGCCGCTTCTCGATCCGGCGGGGCGTGCGGGCATGAACGCCGCGCTCCAGGTCATCGAGGACACCCTCAAGGAGAGCCAACTCGAGTACGCCTTCCACGAGGGAGTGGACGGCGCACCGTCGGGAATCGTGGTGGAGGTGCCGGGCGAGCGGCGGCTGATCACGAATACGATCCTGACGGTCGGCACCCACTCGGTGCGCATCGAGGCGTTCGTGTGCCGCAAGCCCGACGAGGACTTCGAGAAGGTCTACCGCTACCTGCTGCGGCGCAACCGCCGGCTGTTCGGCGTCGCGTACACGCTCGACAACCTCGGTGACATCTACCTGGTCGGCCGCATTGCCTTGGAGTCCGTCACGCCGCACGTGATCGACGGCATCCTCGGCCAGGTGCTCCAAGCCGTCGAATCCGACTTCAACATGCTGCTGGAGTTGGGCTTCCACTCGTCGATCCAGAAGGAATGGGAGTGGCGGGTCAGGCGGGGTGAGTCACTGAAGAATCTCGAGGCCTTCGAGCACCTCATCGACGACGACGAGGATCAGGACGACACCTAGCGTCACGTGAGAGGATCGACGCCATGGCGACTCTGGTGCTTCTCCGTCACGGCGAGAGCGAATGGAACGCGCTCAACCTGTTCACGGGATGGGTGGACGTCAACCTCACCGACAAGGGTCGTGCCGAGGCGGTCAGGGGCGGCGAGCTGATGAAGGCCGAGGGCGTGTTGCCCGACGTGCTTTACACCTCGCTGTTGCGACGGGCCATCAACACCGCGAACCTGGCGCTCGACGCCGCTGATCGGCATTGGATTCCCGTCGTCAGGGACTGGCGACTCAACGAACGGCACTACGGAGCCCTGCAGGGTCTCGACAAGGCCGAGACCAAGGCCAAGTACGGCGAGGACCAGTTCATGGCGTGGCGTCGCAGCTACGACACGCCGCCCCCTCCGATCGAGAAGGGCAGCGAGTTCAGCCAGGACACCGATCCTCGCTATGCCGACATCGACGGCGGCCCGTTGACGGAATGCCTTGCCGACGTCGTGGCCCGGTTCGTCCCCTACTTCACCGACACGATCGTGCCCGACCTGTCGGCGGGGAAGACCGTGCTGGTCGCTGCACACGGCAACTCGCTGCGGGCGCTGGTCAAGTACCTGGACGGGATGTCCGACGAGGACGTCGTCGGCCTGAACATCCCCACGGGCATCCCGCTCGTCTACGAGCTGGACGAGGCCCTCAAGCCGACCATTGCCGGTGGCACCTATCTGGACCCGGACGCCGCCGCCGCTGGAGCGGCCGCCGTCGCAGCCCAGGGCGGCAAGTAGCCGACGGGGACCGTCGAGGCAAACAATGGGTGAACTCGAGTGAACGGGACCCGAACTCCTGTATTTGCCTCTGTGACTTGTCCCGATTTGGCCGCACGCTGCTGGGATGGCGTTCACCGAGTGCGTACGATCTTCGCGTGAGTGTGGTAGCGGCGCTGCTGTTGGTGGCAGTCGTTTCCCTTCTCGCGTTGGGGCTGGGCGTCGTGCTCGGACTGTCGCTGGCACCACGGATCGCCGAGCGCAGGCAGCGGAGGGCCGTCGATCAGGACGGCATCACCGTCTCTCAGATGTTGCAACACATCGTGTCGCTGTCGCCGGTGGGCACCGTGGTCGTCGACACCCACCGTGACGTCGTCTTCATGAACGAGCAGGCACGCGAGCTGGGCCTGGTCCACGACCGCCTGCTCGACGACCGGGCCTGGGCGGCCGCGCAGCGCACGCTGGCCACCGGCCTGGACGTCGACTTCGACCTCGCTCCCGTGCGGCGTCAAAATCCTGGGCGCTCTGGGATCTCCGTCGGCGGCCACGTTCGGCTTCTGAGTCAGGACGACCGTCGCTTCGCGGTGGTCTTCGTCGACGATCAGTCCGAGCACGCCAGGATGGAGGCCACCCGCAGGGACTTCGTGGCCAACGTCAGCCACGAGCTCAAGACGCCGGTCGGTGCGATGGGCGTGCTGGCCGAGGCGCTGCTGGCCTCGACCGACGACCCCGAGACCGTCGGCCGTTTCGCCGAGATGATGGTGACCGAATCGAACCGGCTCGCCAACATGGTCGGCGAACTCATCGAACTGTCCCGGCTGCAGGGCGCGGAGCCGCTTCCCGACCTGGAGGCCGTCGACGTCGACTCCGTGGTCGGGGAGGCGCTGTCGCGGTACAAGGTAGCCGCCGACAACGCCGAGATTGCGATCACCACGGACGCACCGACCGGCTACCGCGTGCTGGGTGACCAGCCGCTGCTGGTCACGGCGATCGCCAACCTGGTGTCCAACGCAATCGCTTACTCGCCCAAGGGTTCTCCGGTGTCGATCAGTCGGCGCAGGCGCGGTGACAACATCGAGATCGCGGTTACCGACCGCGGCATCGGCATCGCGCGCGACGACCAGGAGCGCGTGTTCGAACGATTCTTCCGCGTCGATACGGCGCGGTCCCGGGCCACTGGAGGCACCGGGCTCGGATTGGCCATCGTCAAACACGTCGCGGCCAATCACAACGGATCCATCCGGCTGTGGAGTCAACCCGGAACCGGCTCGACGTTCACGCTGTCGATCCCGGCCCACCCCGAACCCGACGACGAGTCGGATGAATGAGAGGACCAGTCATACCCATGACCAATGTGTTGATCGTGGAAGACGCCCCGGAAGGCGCGATGACGGAAGGCGCGAGGCAGTCGTGACCAGTGTGTTGATCGTGGAAGATGAGGAGTCCCTGGCCGATCCGCTGGCCTTCCTGCTCCGCAAGGAAGGCTTCGAGGCCACCGTCGTCACGGACGGACCCTCGGCGCTCGCCGAGTTCGAGCGTTCGGGAGCCGACATCGTGCTGCTCGATCTGATGCTCCCCGGCATGAGCGGTACAGACGTGTGCAAACAGTTGCGTTCCCGCTCGAGCGTGCCCGTGATCATGGTCACCGCGCGCGACAGCGAGATCGACAAGGTCGTCGGCCTGGAACTTGGTGCCGACGACTACGTCACCAAGCCGTACTCGGCGCGTGAGCTGATCGCGCGCATCCGCGCCGTGCTGCGCCGCGGGGTCGACAACGACGACGCGGGGATCGGCGACGGCGTGCTGGAGGCCGGCCCTGTCCGGATGGACGTCGAGCGACACATCGTGTCCGTCAACGGTGAGTCGATCACGTTGCCGCTCAAGGAATTCGACCTACTCGAATACCTGATGCGCAATAGTGGCCGGGTGCTTACCCGCGGGCAGTTGATCGACCGGGTGTGGGGCGCCGACTACGTCGGCGACACCAAGACGCTCGACGTCCACGTCAAGCGGCTGCGTTCGAAGATCGAGGCGGACCCCGCCAACCCCGTCCACCTGGTGACGGTGCGCGGCCTCGGTTACAAGCTCGAGGGCTGATCTGCGGCTACTGCGCGGCGCGAGTAGCGGGATGAATCGCTATCAGTCCTAAGACGCTGCGCCGCTTGCACATTGCCGCGAGCTCCGCATAGGCCTTCTCGCCGAGCAGCTCGGTGAGTTCGGGACCGTAGGACTGCCACACCTGACGCGAACCGGTGTGTGCCGCGGGGTCGCCGGTGCAGTACCAGTGCAGATCCGAGCCGCCCACACCCCAGCCGCGCCGGTCGTACTCGGTGATGGTCGTGCGCAGGATCTGTGTCCCGTCGGGCCGTTCCACCCATTCCTGGCTCCGCCGAACCGGTAGCTGCCAGCAGATGTCGGGTTTCATGGTCAGGGGTTCCACGCCGAGCTTGAGCGCCTTGGAGTGCAGTGCGCAGCCGATGCCGCCCTCGAAACCTGGCCGGTTCAGGAAGATACAGGCGCCCTTGTACTTTCGGGTCCGCAGATTCTCCTTGCCGTCGTACTCGTCCATCTCGAGGTAGCCCTTGCGGCCCAGGCCCTTGTCGCGGAACTGCCAGTCGTCGTCCGTGAGTTGCTTGACGGCGTCGTCGAGCTTGGCGACGTCGTCGTCGTCGGACATGAAGGCTCCGTGCGAGCAGCAGCCGTCGTCGGGGCGGTCCGCGACCGTGCCCTGGCACGCGGGCGTGCCGAACACGCACGTCCACCGCGAACACAGCCAGGTGATGTCTGCGGCGATCAGATGTTCGGGGTTGTCGGGGTCGTAGAACTCCACCCATTCGCGGGCGAAGTCCAGCTCGACTTCACCTCTGTGCCCTCCCAGGTGCGATCCGCTCACGGAATGCAACGGTAGACCCGATAACGTGGGTCTCGTGCGATTGGGCGTGCTCGACGTGGGCAGCAACACGGTTCATCTGCTCGTCGTGGACGCCCGGCGCGGTGGTCACCCGACGCCGATGAGTTCCACCAAGGCCTCGCTGCGGCTTGCCGAGGCGATCGACGGGTCCGGAAAGCTCACTCGCAAGGGCGCCGACAAACTCATCGACACCATCGATGAGTTCGCCAAGATCGCGGCCAGTTCTGGGTGTGCCGAGCTGATGGCGTTCGCCACGTCCGCGGTTCGCGACGCCAAGAACTCCGAAGACGTGCTGGCGCGGGTGCTTTCGGAGACGGGTGTGGCGCTGAAGGTTCTGTCGGGTGTCGACGAGTCCCGGCTCACCTTTCTCGCCGTCCGTCGCTGGTACGGCTGGAGTCCGGGTCGCATCATCAACATCGACATCGGCGGCGGCTCCCTGGAGTTGTCCAGCGGGGTCGACGAGGAGCCCGAGGTCGCGCTGTCGCTGCCGCTGGGCGCGGGCAGGCTGACCCGGGAGTGGCTGCAGGACGACCCGCCGGGGCGTCGGCGCGTGGCCATGCTGAGGGACTGGCTGGCGACGGAGATGGCGGACGCGGGAGCCAGGGTGCTCGACGCAGGCGCTCCGGACTTGACCGTGGCGACCTCGAAGACGTTCAGGTCGCTGGCGCGACTCACCGGTGCGGCACCTTCCGGCGCAGGACCGCGGGTGAAGAGGACACTGACAGCTACGGGACTACGTCAGCTCATAGCATTCATCTCTAGGATGACGACGGCTGACCGAGCGGAGTTGGAAGGGGTGAGCGCCGACCGTGCGCCGCAGATCGTGGCGGGCGCGTTGGTAGCTGAAGCGAGTATGAAGGCCCTTGCGATCGATACCGTGGACATTTGCCCTTGGGCGTTGCGAGAAGGGTTGATCTTGCGAAAACTCGACAGCGAAGCCGACGGGACCGCTCTGGTCGGCACGTCTTCAGGTTTGACCAGGGCCAGAGGTACCACACGATGACAGAACCAGACGACACCAACGCACACCCGCGACCCATCTCGGTGGCGGAGCTCCTGGCCAAGAACGGCACCATCGGCGCACCGCCGGCCGGCGGCAGACGTCGCCGGCGCCGGGGCAACAGCGATGCGGTGACCGTCGCCGAACTCACCGGCGAGATACCGATCATCACCGATACGACCGAGACGACGGGTCGGTTCCCGACCCGTCGATCCCCCAAGCCTGCCGCCCCCGAACTCGTCGAAGAGCCGGTCCCCGAAACCGTCGAGGAGCCGGTCGCCTCAGAGCCCGCGCCGGAACCGGAGCCGGAACCCGAGGGCGAGCCGGAGGCGGAGGGCGAAGCCGAGCCTGCGGGCGAAGCCGAGGTCGAGCCCGAGCTCACCGAGGCGGAGCTGGACTACCAGGCCCACCTCGAGCAGCGCGCCGCCGACCCGGACCCCATCGACTTCGCTCCGCCGCCCCGTCGACCACCGGCGGCTACGACGGGTGGCTTCGCCGCCCAGGCGGGCGGGGCCGAGCAGATGAGCCCCGACCCCGTCGTCGACGACGACTTGCTGGATCTCGGGTCCGACGTCGACTTCAGCGAGGTCCTCGACAAGCACGCGTCGGACGACGAGGGCACACCGCGCGAGGAGGTGCCGTCGTACCTGCGGTCGAGCTCGGACACGCTCTTCGGCGGGCAGTCCGTCGCCGACGACCTGGCCAGGCGTGGACCGCGGCCGGGGCCCGAGGACATCGATCTCGGTGACGACGATTCGGAAGCGCCGCAGGTGGCGACCGAGCCCGCCGGGCAGAAGGGCTCGGCCTTCGTCAGGGGCGTATGGGTAGTGGTGCAGTGCATCCTCGCCGTCGCCTTCGGCGCGGGCCTGTTCATCGCTTTCGATCAGCTCTGGCGATGGAACACCATCGTCGCGCTGGTGCTGTCCGTGCTCGTCATCCTCGGCCTGGTGGTCGGTGTGCGCGTCGTGCGCAAGACCGAGGACATCGGCAGCACGCTGATCGCGGTGGCCGTGGGCGCCTTGGTCACGTTGGGCCCCCTGGCCCTGCTGCAATCGCACTGACACGTCACACTGATCCTTCAGTGCGCCCTGCCATCAAGGTCGGTCTTTCGACTGCCTCGGTATACCCCTTGAGGACCGAGGCAGCCTTCGAGCACGCCGCCCGCCTCGGGTACGACGGTGTCGAATTGATGGTGTGGGCGGAATCGGTCAGTCAGGACATCGCAGCGATTCAGCGGCTGTCCGAGAGGTACGCCATGCCGGTGCTGAGCGTGCACGCGCCGTGTCTGCTCATCTCACAGCGCGTCTGGGGCGCCGATCCGATCTCCAAGCTCGACCGCAGCGTCCGGGCCGCCGAACAGCTCGGGGCTCAGACAGTCGTCGTGCACCCGCCGTTCCGCTGGCAGCGGCGCTACGCCGAGGGTTTCACCGATCAGGTCGCCGCCCTCGAAGAGTCCAGTGACGTGATTATCGCCGTGGAGAACATGTTCCCGTTCCGCGCCGACCGCATCTTCGGCACGGGCCAGCCGTCGATCTCACGAATGCGCAATCGCGGTGGCACGCCGGGGATAGCCGTCTCGGCGTTCGCGCCGTCGTACGACCCGCTGGACGGCAAGCACGCCCACTACACACTGGACCTGTCGCACTCGGCTACGGCCGGAACCGACGCCATCGACATGGCGGGCCGGATGGGCGACGGCCTGGTGCATCTGCACCTGTGCGACGGCAGCGGTGCGTCGACCGACGAGCACCTGGTGCCCGGGCGCGGTACCCAGCCCACCGTCGAGATCTGCCAGATGCTGGCGGCGAGCAGTTTCGGCGGCCACGTGATCCTCGAAGTCACCACTTCGGGCGCGCGGACCGCCGGCGAACGTGAACAGCTGCTGACCGAGTCACTCGAGTTCGCGCGAACGCATTTGTTGCGCTGAAGGATTGGGGTAGTCACCGTGCCTGGATCGTTCGCCACTGCCATGGAGTTGACGCCGGTGTCGTCGGACGACGAGGTCAACGTCTTTGACGGCGAGCTCAACGAACACTGGACCATCGGGCCCAAGGTGCACGGCGGCGCGATGCTGGCCCTGTGTGCCAAGGCGGCGCGGACGGTGGTCTCGCAACCCGGCGTCGAGCCGATCGCTTTGTCGGGCAGCTTCCTGTGGGCACCCGACCCCGGTCCGTTGCGCGTGGTGACCACGATCCGCAAGCGGGGGAGACGCGTCAGCCTGGTCGACGTGGAGTTGAACCAGGGCCAGAGAACCGCCGTCCGTGCGGTGATGACACTCGCCGAACCCGAGCACGACGTGGCGCCGCTCCTGTCGGTCAATCCGGTGGTGCCACTGATGACGCCGGATCCGCCGCCGGGGCTCGAGCCCATCGGGCCGGGGCACCCGATGGCCGACATCGTGCATCTGGCGCACGGCTGCGACATCCGGCCCTCGTTGACGACGATGGGACCCCGCTCTGATGGAGGCCCACCCGTCATCGAGTACTGGGTGCGGCCCAAGGAGGGCTCTCCGGACGTGCTGTTCGCGCTGCTGTGCGGTGACGTCTCAGCGCCGGTCACGTTCGGCGTCAACCGGTTGGGCTGGGCGCCAACGGTTCAGCTCACCGCCTATCTCCGTGGCATGCCTGCGGACGGCTGGCTGCGGGTGATGTGCACGACGATGCAGATCGGGCAGGAGTGGTTCGACGAGGACCACGTGGTCGTGGATTGCGAGGGCCGCATCATCGTGCAGTCCCGGCAGCTCGCGATGGTGCCGCAGGCACAGTCGTAGGTTCGCGCGTGGGGCGTGCAATGCTTGCGTCCGTGGCGAGAATTGCGATCATCGGTGGCGGAAGCATCGGCGAGGCACTGCTTTCCGGGCTTCTGCGCTCGGGCAGGCAGGCCAAGGACATGGTCGTTGCGGAGAAGCACCCCGACCGTGCCAAGTACCTGTCCGAGACGTACTCGGTGCTGGTGACGACGGTGGCCGACGCCGCCGAGAACGCGGCGTACGTCATCGTCGCGGTGAAGCCGTCGGACGTGGAGCTGGTAATCGGTGACGTCGCCGACGCTGCCGCGCGCGCGGAGAACAGCAGCGCCGAGCAGGTCTTCGTCACGGTTGCCGCAGGAGTCAGCACCGCCTACTACGAAGCCAACCTTCCCGCCGGGTCACCCGTCGTCCGGGTGATGCCCAACGCCCCGGTGGTCGTGGGCGGCGGTGTCAGTGCCCTGGCGGCGGGGCGGTTCGCGACCGCCGCACAGCTCAAGGAGGTCTCGGCGATCTTCGATGCGGTGGGCGGCGTGCTGACAGTGCCGGAGTCCCAACTCGACGCGGTCACCGCGGTGTCGGGTTCGGGGCCGGCGTATTTCTTCCTCATGGTCGAGGCGCTCGTCGACGCTGCCGTTGCGGTGGGGCTGCCGCGGGCCGTCGCGACCGATCTGGCGGCTCAGACCATGGCCGGCTCGGCAGCGATGTTGCTGGAGAGCCTGGACCACGCCAACCCGTCGGGCGACGGAGCAATGGGCACGGCCATGGACACCAGCCCGGCTCAGCTGCGCGCGACCGTGACGTCGCCCGGGGGCACCACTGCCGCTGGTCTGCGGGAATTGGAGCGGGGCGGCCTTCGGGCGGCGGTAGCCGAGGCCGTGGCCGCGGCGAAAACACGCTCTGAGCAGCTAGGAATTACACCAGAGTAGTTCAAGCAATTCCGATCGATTAACCCACACCCGTCGCAATAACCCCAGTGGCCACGCTATTCTCCGTGAGGTAAGCACGCTCTTGCGCCAGCGGTGGGGAAGCCGCTGGAGCGGCGTGCCTGATTGATTGGGTTGCGATGACGTCTATGAACGGGCCATCTTCGCGGGATTCCGCTAGCGGCAAGGCGGCGCGTGACGCCTCCGCGAGCGAACCGCCAAGAGCGCAATTCCTCACCGTCGCAGAAGTGGCGAGCCTGATGAGGGTGAGCAAGATGACGGTCTACCGGCTGGTCCACAACGGCGAGCTGCCCGCGGTGCGAGTGGGTCGGTCGTTCCGCGTGCACGCCAAGGCAGTGCACGAACTCCTGGAGACGTCGTACTTCGACGCAGGCTAGAGGCCGGGCGCGGTAAGCCGTCGACTAGCCGTTTCGTACCTCCGTGCTGGCCGGGTAAGGTGACGGGTCGGTTCTCCAGGCAAAAATGTCCGGAGATGTCTTAGGTAGCGGAGTTCATGGGTTCAGTCATCAAGAAGCGACGTAAGCGCATGTCGAAGAAGAAGCACCGCAAGTTGCTTCGTCGTACACGGGTGCAGCGCAGAAAACTTGGTAAGTAGTCCCAGGCTTCTCCCGCTAGGCTGTCGCGATGGACTCGACGGGCCGGCCTGACCAGAACCGTGGGCAGGCCACCGATCAGGGCTCCGGAGTCACCGACTCCCGGGATGCGGTGCAGTACCCCAAGGTCGTGCTGGTCACCGGTGCGTGTCGGTTTCTGGGCGGGTATCTCACTGCCAGGCTTGCGCAGAATCCGCTGATCAACCACGTGATCGCGGTCGATGCCGTAGCGCCGAGCAAGGATCTGCTGCGACGGATGGGCCGCGCCGAGTTCGTGCGCGCCGACATCCGAAATCCGTTCATCGCGAAGGTGATTCGCAACGGGGACGTCGACACCGTCGTGCATGCCGCAGCAGCGTCCTACGCACCGCGGGCCGGTGGACGAGCGGCGCTCAAGGAACTCAACGTCATGGGTGCGATGCAGTTGTTCGCGGCCTGCCAGAAGGCTCCGTCGGTGCGTCGGGTGATCCTCAAGTCCACCTCCGAGGTGTACGGTTCTTCTTCGCGCGACCCGGTTCTGTTCACCGAGGACGGCAGTTCCCGCAGGCCTCCTGGCGAGGGCTTCGCCCAGGACAGCATCGACATCGAGGGCTATGCGCGTGGGCTGGCGCGTCGACGCCCGGACATCGCGGTGACGATCCTGCGGCTGGCCAACATGATCGGGCCCGCGATGGATACCGCGCTTTCGCGGTATCTCGCCGGGCCGGTGGTGCCATCGGTGCTGGGCCATGATGCGCGACTGCAGCTGCTGCACGAGCAGGACGCGCTCGGCGTGCTCGAGCGCGCGACGATGGCGGGCCGCTCGGGCACGTTCAACGTGGGTGCCTCGGGTATCATCATGATGTCGCAGGCGATCCGGCGATCGGGTCGGGTGCCGCTGCCGGTACCCCGATCGGCATTGTCTGCCGTTGATTCGCTGGGGCGTGCCACTCGCCACACGGAGCTGGACCGCGAGCAGCTGAATTACGTCAGCTACGGCCGGGTGATGGACACCGCGCGAATGCGAAGAGAGCTAGGCTACAACCCGAAGTGGACGACGGCGGAGGCATTCGACGATTACGCACGCGGTCGAGGTTTGACGCCGATCCTCGATCCGCGATGGGTACGCTCGATCGAGAGTCGGGCCATTTCAGCGGCAGAGCGTTGGGGGCGTTAGTCTTGTTCTTTGGGGCGGGGAGAGGGTAGCGACGTGGGCGGCGAATCCAAGGCTAAAGTCATTCCGCTGCATTCCAATTCGAGTCGTGCGTCGGCTCAGAAGCGGGCAGCGGCACGCGCCGATGGCGCACGTCGGCATCCGTCACTGCTCGAGGATCCCGGCACCCGTGCCTCCGCCGAACAGATGGCCGCCGTCGTCCGCGAGATCGATCACCGCCGCGGCGGCGCAGGGGGCGCGGCCGTCGTCGACGCAGGGCCCAACGAGCTGGCCCAGAACATCGCAGCGGTCGCCGAGTTCGTCCGCAAGCGGATGTCGGGTGACTACACCGTCGACGAGTTCGGTTTCGACAAGCACCTCAACGAGTCCATCTTCCTGCCGTTGCTGAGAGGGCTCTTCCGCAACTGGTTCCGGGTAGAGGTCAGCGGCATCGAGAACCTGCCGGAGAGTGGCGCGGCCCTCGTCGTCGCCAACCACGCGGGCGTCCTTCCCCTGGACGGGCTCATGGCCTCGGTGGCCGTGCACGACAACCATCCGGCGAAGCGCGACCTGCGCCTGCTGGCCGCCGACATGGTGTTCGACATGCCCTTCATGGGCCAGGCCGCGCGCAAGGCCGGGCATACGATGGCCTGCACTGCCGACGCCCACCGACTTCTCGCCGCCGGCGAACTCACCGCCGTGTTCCCCGAGGGATACAAGGGGCTGGGCAAGAACTTCCGTGACCGCTACAAGCTGCAGCGTTTCGGGCGCGGCGGGTTCGTCGCCGCAGCGCTCCGGGCAGGAGCACCCATCGTGCCGTGTTCGATCGTCGGGTCCGAGGAGATCTATCCGATGATCACCGACGTCAAGTTGCTGGCCCGCCTCCTGGGCCTGCCGTACTTCCCGGTGACGCCCCTGTTCCCGCTGGCGGGACCGCTCGGGCTGGTGCCGCTGCCGTCGAAGTGGCACATCCAGTTCGGAGAGCCCATCTCCACGGGCGACTACGACGAGTCGGCGGCCGACGATCCGATGGTCACCTTCGAATTGACCGACCAGGTGCGCGAGACCATTCAGCAGACGCTCTACCAGTTGCTCGCCAACCGGCGGAATCCGTTCCTGGGCTAATTACGTTGTGGCTGCGAGTTTTGCCCGGCAATCATTCGCTTCATCGCCGCGTCGCGTCCGGCGGCAATCTGGGCCGTCACCTCCGCGTGCTGTTCGGAGCTGGTCGACTCGCCGAACAGCGTCACCGTGCTCGTCAACACGGGATTGCCGTCGTCGTCGGTCACCTCGCCACGGATCTCGGTGATCACCGCACCGTGCGACTCGATCACCGAGTCGAGGTAGGAGTCGAACCACAACTTGTCGCCGACCACGATCGGGCGATGGAAGACCAGTTTCTGGTCGCGGTGCAGCACGCGTTCCATGTTGATCGGGACGTCGAACTGGTTGAAGATCTCGGCCTGCACCCGGCGACCCGCGACGGCGACGAACGTCAAAGATGCGATCAGCGCGCCTTGGCCGCAATCGGCGGCGGCGGCCTCCTCGTAGTGCGCGGGGTGATAGTCCTTGACGGAACGCGCGAATTCGCGCACCTTCTCGCGGTCGACCAGGAAGTAATCGGGATACCTGTAATGGGTACCGATGAGTTCTTCGGCGATGCTCATTTCTCGGTTGCGCTCCCCGCTCAGTGCTCCTGGGTCCAGCGGCGCCGAGCCTATCAGCGACTGCTCAGCCGCCATTCCCGCGACGGGAAACCACCGCGGCCAGCGCGCCACCCGCCGCGCCGAGCGCCAGCGCCGACGGGACTCCGATGCGGGCGGCCTTGCGGGCGGTACGGAAGTCGCGGATCTCCCAGCCTCGTTTGCGGGCCAGGTCGCGTAGCGCGGCGTCGGGGTTGATGGCGACGGCGGTGCCCACCAGGGACAACATCGGAACGTCGTTGATGCTGTCCGAGTATGCGGTGCAGCGCCGCAGGTTGAGCCCCTCGCGAATGGCCAGGGACCGGACGGCGTGCGCCTTGCCCGCACCGTGCAGAATCTCGCCGACCAGCCGACCGGTGAACACTCCATCCACCGATTCGGCGACCGTGCCCAACGCGCCCGTCAGACCGAGCTTGCGGGCGATGGTGGCGGCCAACTCGTACGGCGTCGCGGTGACGAGCCACACCTGCTGGCCCGCGTCGAGATGCATCTCCGCCAGCGTCCGCGTGCCCTGCCAGATCTTGTCGGCGATGATCTCGTCGTAGATCTCCTCGCCGACCTCGAACAATTCGGACGTCCTGCGGCCCTCGATGAACGCGAGTGCCTTGGTGCGTCCGGCGGCCACGTCGTCGCTGTTCTCCTTGCCGGTGAGCTGGAACTTCGCTTGCGCATAGCCGAATCGCGCCAAGTCGCCGTACGTGAAGTACTTCCGTGCCGCCAGCCCGCGCGCGAAGTGCACCATTGAGGAGCCCTGCACCAGGGTGTTGTCGACGTCGAAGAAGGCGGCGGCCGTCAGATCGGGCGGCGGCGGATCGGTCTTGGACGCGTCGTCGGCGAGGATGTAGTCGACGGCGTCGGCTTCGTCGCCGATCTCGGGACCAGCCTCGAGTTCGGCCCCCGGATCGGCCTCAGCCCCTGACTCGGACACCCTTCAACAGTAGGGCACGGGATAATCGGCGGCATGAGCCAGCAGCGACCGGGGGACCAGCACCGGAGGGCAGGAGCGGAGCGACCGGGGGACCAGCACAGCGTGGAGTTGCTGACGCGCGCCGGGTGCAGTCTGTGCGAGAAGGCCGCAACCGTGCTCGCGGGCCTCGCCGACGAACTCGGGTTCGAGCTGTCGACCACCGACGTGGACGCCGCCGCGGCGGCAGGCGATCCGTCGCTGCGAGCCGAGTACGGTGACCTGCTGCCGGTCGTGCTGCTCGACGGCGTCCAGCACGGCTACTGGGAAGTCGACGAGCCACGGCTCCGCGAGGATCTCGTTGCTCGCTGACGCCGGAGTGACCCTCACCGCTAATTTGGTCGGCGGACTAGTCGCCGACTATCTTTGAGCACGTGGTGACGAGGCCATGAGCGTTCTTCTTTTCGGGGTTTCGCATCGCAGCGCCCCGGTGTCTGTGCTGGAACAGCTGAGCACCGACGAATCCGATCAGGCAAAGATCGTCGAACAGGTGCTGCAGTCCTCCCTCGTCACCGAAGCCATGGTCCTGTCGACCTGCAATCGCGTCGAGATCTATGCGGTGGTCGAGGCGTTCCACGGCGGACTCTCCGTCATCGGGCAGGTGCTGTCCGAACACTCTGGGATGTCGCTGGGCGACCTCACCAAGTACGCCTACGTCCGATACGCCGAGGCCGCCGTCGAGCACCTGTTCGCGGTGACCAGTGGCCTGGATTCTGTGGTGATCGGCGAGCAGCAGGTGCTCGGTCAGGTCCGCCGCTCGTATGCCTCCGCAGAGGCCAACCAGACCGTCGGCCGCACCCTGCACGAGTTGGCGCAACGCGCGCTGTCGGTCGGCAAGCGGGTGCATTCGGAGACCGCGATCGACGCCGCGGGCGCCTCGGTCGTGTCCGTGGCGCTGGAGATGGCCGAGAAGAAATTGTCCGGCCTGGCCGGTCGCTCGGCCGCCGTGATCGGCGCCGGGTCCATGGGCTCCTTGGCGGCCGCACATCTGGTGCGGGCGGGCATCGGGCGGGTCCACGTCGTGAACCGCTCGCTGCCGCGGGCCGAGCGCCTCGTGCAGAATCTGCGCGACCAGGGCGTCGACGCGCACGCCTTCCCGTTCGACCACATTCCGCCCGTGCTCGCCGATGCCGACGTCGTCGTGTCGTGTACCGGCGCCGTGCGGCCCGTGGTTTCGCTCGCCGACGTGCACCGCGGGCTCGCGCACGGCCAGGAGCCCAAGCAGTTGGTGATCTGCGACCTCGGCATGCCCCGTGACGTCGACCCGGCGGTCGCCGGCCTGCCCGGTGTCTACGTGGTCGACATGGAGCGGATCCAGCGCGAGCCAGCTGCCCGCGCAGCCGCGTCCGATGCCGAGGCGGCCCGCGCGATCGTTGTTGCGGAGGTTGCCAACTACCTTGCCGGACAACGGATGGCCGAGGTCACGCCCACCGTCACAGCGCTGCGACAGCGCGCGGCCAACGTCGTCGAGGCCGAGCTGCTGCGCCTGGACAATCGGCTGCCGCAGCTCGAAGCGGCCCACCGTGACGAGGTCGCGCGGACCGTACGCCGGGTCGTCGACAAGCTTCTGCACGCCCCGACCGTCCGCGTCAAGCAACTGGCCAGCGCGCCGGGTGGCGACAGCTATGCGGAGGCGCTGCGCGAGCTGTTCGAGCTCGATCCGCAGGCCGTGGATGCGGTTGCCGGCGGTGAATTGCCAATCTTGACAACAGATTCGGCGGCAGGCGATCCGTGGCCGGATTTCGGCAAGGCCGAGTAATCACTTGGCACCTACGCGCGATACGGCCATCCGAATCGGCACCAGGGGCAGCCTACTGGCTACCACCCAGGCCGGCTTGATCAGAGACGCCTTGTTAGCCAAGGGCCAGGCCGCCGAGCTCGTCATCGTCTCGACCGCAGGCGATCGCTCTCACGAACCGATCGCCGAAATCGGCGTCGGAGTGTTCACCGCGGCATTGCGTGATGCGATCGCCGATGGCCGGGTCGACGTGGCCGTGCACTCCTACAAGGATTTGCCGACCGCCACGGACGACCGGTTCGTGATCGCGGCCATCCCGCCACGCGAGGACGCCAGGGACGCGTTGGTGGCGCGCGACCGGCTGGTGCTGGGGGAGTTGCCAGCCGGTTCGGTCATCGGGACGTCGAGCCCGCGGCGGGCTGCGCAGCTTAGAGCACTGGGTCTCGGTTTGGAAATTCGCCCCCTAAGAGGCAACCTAGACACCAGGTTGAACAGGGTAAGCAACGGTGATTTCGACGGCGTCGTCGTCGCCCGGGCGGGACTGGTCCGCATCGGACGGCAAGATGACGTCACCGAGACTCTGGAGCCGGTGCAGATGTTGCCAGCGCCGGCTCAAGGTGCGCTCGCGGTGGAGTGTCGCGCGGGCGATACCGAGCTCGCTGCGCTGCTGGCGGAGATGGACCATTCCGACACGCGCGTCGCGGTCACCGCGGAGCGAGTCCTGCTCGCCGAACTCGAGGCGGGGTGTTCTGCGCCGGTGGGTGCGATCGCGGAAGTGGTCGAGTCCATCGACGAGGAGGGCAACGTCTTCGAGGAGCTGTCGTTGCGCGGCTGCGTAGCGACGCTGGACGGATCCGACGTGATCCGTGCGTCCGGTATCGGGAAACCCGAACGGGCCCGGGAGCTTGGTCTCTCGGTCGCGGCGGAGTTGTTCGAGCTGGGAGCGCGGGACTTGTTGGATCAGCGGACGACAGAGCGGGAGTGAAGAATGACCACCCGAGGGCGCAAGCTGAAGCCCGGCCGCATCACGTTCGTCGGTTCAGGACCCGGTGATCCGGGCCTGCTGACGACGAGGGCGCGCACGGTTCTGGCCAACGCGGCACTGGTCTTCACGGACCCTGACGTACCCGAGGCGGTGCTCGCCATAGTCGGCTCCGAGCTGCCGCCGACGTCGGGTCCTGCTGAGGCCGTGCCACCAAAAGACGACGCGGCACCGGCGGAGACGCCCGTGGGGGCAACCACCATCTCCGGCGGCGCCGATGTTCGCCCCGCACTGGGTGATCCGACCGAGGTGGCCAAACTGCTGGCCCACGAGGCGCGCAACGGCTTCGACGTCGTGCGGCTGGTGGCGGGCGATCCGCTGTCGGTCGACTCCGTCATCACCGAGGTGAGCGCGCTGGCGCGTACGCAGGCCCACTTCGAGATCGTGCCCGGGCTCGCCCCCGGCACCGCGGTGCCGACGTACGCCGGCCTGCCGCTCGGCTCGTCGCACACCGTTGCCGACGTCCGCGGTGACGTGGACTGGGCTGCGCTGGCGGCGGCTCCCGGCCCGTTGATTCTGCACGCCACGGCGACTCACCTCCCCGCTGCGGCCCGCACCCTGATCGAGTACGGGTTGACCGAGTCGACGCCGTGCGTCGTCACTGCGAATGGCACGACGTGCCAGCAGCGTTCGGTCGAATCGACGCTTTCGGGACTGCTCGACAAGGCGACCTTGGCCGCATCCGGGTCTGACGGCCTGGCCGCCGGTCCGCTGGTCGTGACCATCGGCAAGACCGTCTCCAATCGCGCCAAGCTGAACTGGTGGGAGAGCCGGGCGCTGTACGGCTGGACCGTGCTGGTGCCGCGCACCAAGGACCAGGCCGGCGAGATGAGCGACAGGCTGATCTCCCACGGCGCCTTGCCGATCGAGGTTCCGACCATCGCCGTCGAGCCGCCCCGCAGCCCCGCCCAGATGGAGCGCGCGGTGAAGGGTCTCGTCGACGGTCGCTTCCAGTGGGTGGTGTTCACCTCCACCAACGCGGTGCGCGCGGTGTGGGAGAAGTTCAACGAGTTCGGCCTCGATGCGCGTGCGTTCTCCGGCGTGAAGATCGCGTGTGTCGGACAGGCGACCGCGGACCGGGTCCGGGCGTTCGGCATCAACCCCGAACTGGTGCCGTCCGGAGAGCAGAGCTCGCTGGGCTTGCTCGACGAATTCCCGCCCTACGACGACATCTTCGATCCTGTGAACCGGGTGCTGCTGCCGCGTGCAGACATCGCCACCGAGACGCTGGCCGAGGGATTGCGGATGCGTGGCTGGGAGATCGAGGACGTCACGGCCTACCGCACGGTGCGTGCGGCGCCGCCACCGGCGCAGACCCGCGAGATGATCAAGACCGGCGGATTCGACGCGGTGTGCTTCACGTCGAGTTCTACCGTGCGCAACCTGGTGGGCATCGCGGGCAAGCCGCACGCGCGGACCATCGTCGCGTGCATCGGGCCCAAGACTGCCGAGACGGCAGCCGACTTCGGGCTTCGGGTCGACGTTCAGCCGGAGACCGCTGCCGTGGGTCCGCTGGTCGAGGCGCTGGCCGAACATGCCGCCAGACTGCGTGCCGAGGGTGCGTTGCCGCCGCCGCGCAAGAAGAGCCGCCGCCGCTAAGGCCGACAATCGTGGCATATCCGAGGCACCGACCACGCCGTCTGCGGTCCACACCGGCACTGCGCCGTCTGGTCGCCGAGACGTCCCTGGAGCCGCGGCACCTGGTGTTGCCGATGTTCGTTGCCGACGGCATCGCCGAGCCGCAGCCGATCACATCCATGCCGGGAGTCGTTCAACACACCCGTGATTCGCTGCGCAAGGCAGCCGCCGAAGCCGTCGCGTCGGGTGTCGGTGGTCTGATGTTGTTCGGGGTGCCGCGCGAGGAGGACAAGGACGCAGGGGGCTCGATCGGCATCGCCGAGGACGGGATCCTGAACGTCGCGTTGCGCGACCTGGCCGCCGATCTCGGTGACGACACGGTGCTGATGGCCGATACCTGTCTCGACGAGTTCACCGACCACGGGCACTGTGGCGTGCTGGATGCCGCGGGCCGGGTGGACAACGACGCGACGAACGCCCGCTACGTCGAACTTGCTGTCGCACAAGCGAATTCGGGCGCCCACGTGGTGGGTCCGAGCGGAATGATGGACGGCCAGGTGGCGGCGATCCGGGACGGTCTCGACGCGGCGGGGCGCACCGACGTGGTGATCCTGGCGTACGCGGCGAAGTTCGCCTCCGGCTTCTACGGCCCCTTCCGCGAGGCCGTTGCCTCGAGCCTGAATGGCGACCGTCGCACGTATCAACAGGGCGCGGGCAATGCGCGGGAGGCACGGCACGAGGTCGAGCTCGACATCGACGAAGGTGCCGACATCATCATGATCAAGCCGGCGATGGCGTACCTCGACCTGGTGCGTGCCGCTGCGGACGTGTCTCCGGTTCCCGTTGCCGCATATCAGGTTTCGGGTGAGTACTCGATGATCAATGCCGCGGCCGCCAACGGCTGGATCGATCTGCGGACGGTTGCCCTGGAGACGCTGACCAGCATCCGTCGGGCCGGCGCCGACATCGTGTTGTCCTACTGGGCGGCTGACGTCGCCGGCTGGCTGGCGTGACGGATCAAGAGCAGGGTCCGCCCCAACAGGTCGGGCCGTCACCCCGTCCCGAGGACGTCGACACCGGCTTCTGGCTGTGGATCGTTGCCCTGCCGATGATGGTGATCGGTTACGTCGTCGACCTGGTGACCCTTCCCGTCGACGGCCCGGTCGGGCTGGTGTACGGGGTGTCCGGTGTCTTCATGGTGGTGATCGCGTCGGTCGTGCTGACGTTCCTGCTGCTGATGCGACAGGGTTACCGATGGACGCGCACACTGCTCACCGGCGGCGGCGCGGCGACGATCGTGTACGCGCTGACGAATCTCTTCGGCGTCGAGCGGCCCACGGTGGCTGCCGTCGTCTACGCGGTGACCGCGATCATCGGGTCGGTGTGCATCGCGGGCGGCGTCTATCTGCTGCACCGCAAGGATGCCCACGCATTCTTCATGCGCTGAGCGGGACGATAGGCTGGCCCGACCATGCCGGACTCCCCAGTGCCCGCCAGTCGGCCCAGCACCGTCACCGCCGCCTTCTGGTGCTGGCTGGTCGCGGCCATCCTGACCGCGGCATTCGGGATGTTGATCGCCAGCTTCATCACGGCTTTCTTCTTCCAAGTAGCCGGGATCATCTTGATCCTCGTCGGCCTGGCGCAGGGTTACCTGGCGGGGCGGGCCCGCAGCGGGTTGAAGCGATTTGCTAGCGCCGGGGTGGGCCTTGCGTTGGCTTCGGTGGTGTACTTCGCCGTGCTGCTGATGCTGGGCGGGGTCGCCGTTCTCGGGGTTCTCATCGTTGCGCTGATCATGATCCTGTTGATCACGGGTTCGGCCCTGAATCAACGCGCCACCTCGCAGCAGTGGTTCGACGCTCAGGCGATCGCATGACCGAGCTGCAGGCCGAGGAGTCGACGGTGTTGTTCCGTGAGCCGGGAGCAAGTTGGTGGTGGCTGCTTGCCGGTCCGGTGTCCGCGACGACGATGCTGCTCATTCAGTTGTCGTCCGGTTACGGGTGGCAGCCCCTCTTGCCCATCGTGTTCCTGGTGCTCGTCACCGGCTTCCTCGGCCTTCAGGTCAAGGCTGCGCGCATTCACACCTCCGTGGAGCTGACGCCGGAGTACCTCCGTCAGGGTGCCGAGACCATCCGCATCTCGGAGATCGTCAGAATCTATCCAGAGGCCGACGGTCCGGAAGCGCCCGTGTGGCAGTCGTCGCGGGCGTTGGGGGAGTTGACCGGTGTGCCCCGTGGCCGTACCGGCATCGGCGTGAAGCTCACCAGCGGCCGTCGGGCCCAGGCGTGGGCGCGCAGACACCGTCAGCTGCGTATTGCCCTGGGCTCCGTCGTCGACGAGCCCGCACGATGAAGACCCGCGCCACCGTCGAGCTCGTACTGGCCGCGCTGGCGGCGGCCGGTTGCGTGGTGAGCTGGCTGGCGGCCCGATCCGCCGGGGTGGCCGCTCCCGTCATTCCCTCCGAACCCTCCATGCCGACGGTGACGTACGACCCGTCACTGATCGTATTGGCCGTGCTGCTGGCGACCGTTGCGGGCGTCTTGGCCGTCCTGGGAGTCACCGAGCTTCGACGAGGCGAGGCCGCGGCGAGGCGAGAGTGAGCCTGCTCACAGGCCTGTTGGTACAAAGGGCAATATCTGTGACACTGTTCCTCGTGACCGAACTCGCCGAGAACCCTCAGCGCGCCGACGCCCTCCCCCTTGGCCCCGAATCGCTGGTGTGGAAGTACTTCGGCGACAACCGCATGTATCTGATCGGGCCGCGGCCCGCCGTGCTGCAGAACATGCTGGCCGAGCTCGGACAGGGCGTGCTCGACCACTCGGTGTTCTTCTCCGACACCGCCGCGCGGGTCAAGCGGTCGTTGCCGCCGATCTTCATGACCGTCTACGGCGCAGCCGACGACAATGCGGGCACTCGCGTGCGGGACTTCCACCGGGACATCAAGGGCGACATGCCGGACGGCAACAGGTACCACGCCCTAGATCCCGAGACGTACTTCTGGGCCCACGCCACGTTCGTCGAGCAGGTTTTGTACTTCGCCGACACGTTCGTCAAGCGGCTGACCGAGGACGAGAAGGAACGGATCTACCTGGAATCCAAGACGTGGTACCGCCGCTACGGAGTGAGTGAGCGGCCGATGCCGGCCAATTATGCTGGCTTCCAACGGTATTGGGATCGGATGATGGACGACATCGTCGTCGCCCACCCCACCGCGAAGTACGGCGTCGGTTATGTCACCAAGGGCTTCCCGCGTCCGAAGGGCGTGTCGCCGCTGGCGTGGCGGCTGGCGTCGCCGTTGTTCAATCCCGTTGCCGCGTTCTTCACCACCGGTGGCATGCCGCCGCGGGCCCGTGATCTGCTGGGGCTGCCGTGGGGCGATCGTCGGGAGAAGGCCTACCAGGCGTTCGCGGCGGTGTGGCGATCGGGACCGGTGAATTGGGCGTGGGGTCGGCTGCCGATGCGGTTGCGCTACAACACGTTCGCGCAAGACGGCTATGCCCGCGGTTGACTCGACGCAGGCGATCCTCGACGCGGCGCTGGTCGAGTTCGAACGGCATGGCTTCCAGCGGGTCGCTCTCGACGACGTCGCCCGTCGCGCGGGCGTCAGCCGCACCACCATCTACCGTAGGTTCGCCAACCGTGACGAGTTGGTGGCCGCCGTCATCGAACGCGAGAACGTCTTGCTGTTCGCCGACATCGCGTCGAGTTTGAAGGATGCGGGGGCGCCGTCGAACTACTACGTCGAAGCGTTCACCCAGTCGATCCTGATGTTCCGCAGGCATCGCGTGCTCAACCAGATGATGGCCGACGAGCCGGCGCTGGTGCTGGAGTTGGCCCGCCATCACTACGGCGCCGCGATCGAGCGGATGGCCGAGGCGCTGCGCTTGATCTTCCCGGCCGGCTTCGCCGACCGTGTCGGAGCGGCCACCGTCAACGACTTGGCCGACACGATCCTGCGCTACGCCGCGATGGTGCTCCTGCTGCCCAGCGCCGAGCCTCTGGACACCCCCGACGAGTTGCGGGCCTTCGCTGCGCGGCACTTCCTGCCGAGCCTGCCCACGGCGCTGCGAGCCGTGGCCGTGTAACTGGCGATTGTTTGGTGGGTCACACTTTCGGGCAGCCTTCGCGGATGGGAAACGACGAGCACGGCACCATTCCGAAGCCAGAAGTCACCGACGAGCACCGCGAGAAGGCCAAGGAGATGGCCAAGGCCTACCAGGACGACCGGCCGACCATTGCACTGCCGGGCACCAGCAACACCGTGACGGGACAGGCGGTGGGGGACTGGGTCGACGACGACGGCAGTCCGAAGTTCGGCGAGGTCAAGGACGGCGGGGGTGTCAAGCACGAGGACGTCATGGGTGTCCGGCAGAAGCGCATGGGCGACGAGGAGTAGTCGCCTAGGGTTGACTCCGTGACGCCGCTCGACCAGATGGCTCCGGCATTCCGCGACATGGCCCACTCGATCGTCTGGGCGTCGGTCGCCACCGTCGATCGCGACGGACGACCACGCACCCGCATTCTGCACCCGATCTGGGAGTGGGACGGGACCGACCTGATCGGCTGGATCGCGACCGTGCCGACGCCCGTGAAGCGGGCGCACCTCGAGGCTCACCCCGAGATGTCAGTCAGCTACTGGAGTCCCAGTCAGGACACCTGCAGCGCCGAATGTGCCGTGCAGTGGCACACCGACGAAGAGACGCGCCGCTTCGTGTGGGACACCTTCGCTGGTGGTCCGGAACCGGTCGGGTACGACCCGGCCATCATCCCGATGTGGCATGACGGGCCGACCTCGGAACAGTTCGCGGTCCTGCGGCTCACCCCGTACCGGTTGCGCGTGATGGCTGGCGCGGTAATGACCAGGGGCGAGGGTGAAGTGCTCGTCTGGACCGTGTAGTCGGGCCCCCGCCCAGCCTCCGCAGCACGGGCGAGGCCGGCCCCCAGTTCCGCTGGATGGGCTACCACCGGATGAGGTGTCGAAGTCGGATCAGGATTGGGGTAGCGAAATACCCCAGCCGGACGGTGGCGAAGCGTCAGTCTTGATGTGTGGCCATCGATGCACGCCGGGCCGAGTACCTGGAGCGGTTGCCGTTGCCGTATGCGACCGCGCTCCGGTTGCGCGATGCTGGGATTGCCGACGAGGTGATCGCCGAGTGCGTTGGGGTCGACCTGGACGCGCTTCCGACGTTCATGCGAGTGGCCGACGCGAAGCTGGCAGCGGCATCTGACGCGCCACCGATCTGATTGCGCGTGCGCTGCGATTCGCGCAGTTGTTTCGCGCGCGTAAATTCGTGCGCTTGCGCGACCCGTGCCGGTTAGAATCTGCCGGTGATCCCCGAGTGGCCCCTCGTCGGGCGATCGGAGGAGCTTCAGCTGATCGCCGACGCCACGCGGGCGGTCGGCGACCGTGCCCGCGGGATCGTACTATCCGGCTCGGCCGGTGTCGGCAAGACGCGGGTGGCGCGCGAGGCCGTCGCGGGCTGTGGTCCGCATAGCGCGCGACGGCAGTGGATCGTCGGCACGGCATCGGCACGCAGCGTCCCGCTGGGCGCCTTCGCCGACATCGCCAGCGACTTCGGCCCGGATCCATTACGACGCGTGCGGGAGGTGATCGACGGACTCATTGGCGCTGCTCGCCACGGCGAGGTCGTCGTCGGTGTCGACGATGCACATCTGCTGGATGACCTGTCGGCGTTCACCGTTCACCAGCTCGTCACACGCCGACTGGCCACCGTCATACTCACGATCCGGTCGGGAGAATCGCCGCCGGACGCCATCACGGCGATCTGGAAGGACCAGCATCTGGAACGTCTTGAATTGCAACCGTTATCGCTGGCCGAGACCACCCGCCTTGTCGAGCACGTGCTCGATGGTCCGGTGGACTCCTTTAGTGCACAACGACTTTGGAAGTATACCCAGGGCAACGCGCTGTATCTGCGTCACCTCCTCGAGAGCGAGGTGAACGCCGGACGGATGACACAACGCTCGGGTGTGTGGCTTTGGGACGGCCAACCCCGGCTCTCGCCAACGCTGAAGGAGTTGCTCGAGGCGCGCATCTCCGAAGTGCCCCGGTCCGTTTGTGATGTTCTCGATGCCCTCGCCGTGGCCGAACCACTCGACACCGACCTGTTGGCGACCGTCACCGACGCCGACGCGCTCGCCGAGGCCGAATCACTCAGCCTGATAACCGTCGACGCCGCCGTGCGACCCGCCGCTGTGCGGCTCGCTCACCCGATGCTCGGCGAGGTCAGGCGAACCGGATCCCTGCGGCTTCAGAGGCTTCGCGGGCGCATCTCAACGAACTCGCTCGAAAGGGCTCAACAGATCCGCGAGACCTGGTGCGACGCGCGGCGCTGACGATGGAGTCCGACCTCCAACCGAATGCTCAGCTCCTCGTCGCCGCAGCGTCGGCTGCGTTGCAGCTAGGTGATCTCAAACTCGCAGAAACCCTGGCGGGGCAGGCTGCCGCTGCGGGCTGCGGCCTAGAGGCGAAAATCACCCAAGCGATGGCGATCACCTGGCAGGAGCGCGGAACTGACGCGGAGGCCGTCCTCGCCGAACTCGCCAGCGAGATGCGCGGCCCGATCCGGGCTCAGATCGCCATCCTGCGGGCGATGAATTTCGCCATCAGTCTCGGTGATGCGGCTAGCGCCGAAAGAGAACTCGACGAGGCCATACCTGCCGACGATGAAGCGGCACAAGCGATCGCCAACGCTTTGCGGGCCTTGATCGACGTGGTTCGCGGCCACTCCAGGGCGGTCGATCGAGCCGGCATCATCCTCTCCGGTACACCGGCAAACGGCATCGCACAGATGATGTTGATCTGGACCTTGGTCAGCGGGCTGGGCGATCTTGGACGGATCGACGAGATTGAATCAGCGGCAAATGCCGGCTACCGGCTTGCTGAGACGTCCGCCGAGGCCTCCCATCTGCGAATGCCGCTAGCGGCACTGCAGGGCATCTCTTACCGGCTCGCCGGTGCGCTGACATCCTCGGAGGCAATGATCGCGCGCATTCGGCGCGACACGATCGACGTTCCCTTCCAGCAGTCGTGGCATAGCTTTTTCAGCGGCTTGTCGGCGATGAGCCGAGGCGATCTCGCTGCGGCGCAACGTTCGTTGCAAGAAACGCTCGCACATCGGGAAGGCGGCGGGGGCGGGCGGATGACGAAGGCCTTCGTGCGGTCGTGGTTGGCGACCGTGGCCGGTATGGCTGGCAGAGCTGTCGACGCGCGACGCGAGTTCGCGGCACTCGAGTGGTGGGACCAAGACACCGACACGTGTGTGTGGGACGCGGAGAAATCCCTTGCGGAGGCGTGGTCGTGTGCCGCCGAAGGTGCCACGTCCCAGGCGATCTCGATCGCGCGCGACGGGGCGGCAAGAGAATGTGAACGCGGTCGAAGTGCCTGGGAACTGATGCTTTTGCAGACGGCGACACAGTTTGGCGACCACACCACCGCCGTGCGGCTGGCGGGGCTGGTCGACCTAGTCCAAGGCCCCCGCGCACCTGCCGCCGCGGCTCATGCCGCAGCACTCGGGGCGGGCGACGGTGGCGCACTCGTCGACGCGTCACGCCAATACGAGGCATTCGGCGATCGCATCGCCGCCGCCGACTCCGCAGCCCAAGCCGTCGTCGTCTACCAACGCGCAGGGTTTCGCGGCGCGGCGATGAGCGCGTCCGTCGCAGCACAGCGTCTCGCAGCCGAATGCCGGGGGGCCCAGACTCCTGCGTTGCGGGCCGCGACGTGGGAGCAACCGTTCACGGTTCGCCAACGCGAGATCATTTCACTTGCGGCACGGGGGCTGTCGAACAAGGAGATCGCCGACCGGCTCACGATGTCGATCCGCTCTGTCGAAGGGCACCTCTTCCGCGCCTCCCAACGGGTCGGAGCCAACAGCCGCGAGCAGCTGATCTCCATACTGCAGGGGTCCTGAGGTACTTTCTCGGATGCCGAACGGCGACGCCCCCGTCGGGACGCCGCCGCTGCGTGGATCGGGGAGTGCCCAGCTACGGGCAGGTAACGTCGATCTGGAACGGCTTGCTGACGGGCTGCATGGGGTTGGCCAGGTCGACGCCGGTCGCAGTGCCGGAGATCGTGTAGGTGTTGCCGTCCTTCTCGGCCTTTGCCTCGCCCTGCCCGACGCCCTGCTGGTAAGCCAGCGTGACGCCGTTGACGTTGCCGAGGCCCACGGACTGGACCGCGGGTGAGTCGCCGGAACCGATGACGGCAGCGATGCCGGCCGCCGCGCCCCCGATCGCGATGTTCATGTTTGCGCCCATCGCGGCACACACCACGGTGCCCGACACGTTCTGATCCTGGCCATCGATCGTGACCTTGGTTCCGCCGCCGGGTGCAGCTGTGGCGCTGGCGGTGCCCGCGCCTGTAGTTGCGTCAGCCGAGGTGGTCGGACTCTCAGACTTCTTCTC
>NZ_DASQEU010000020.1:0-122872 GCF_035633495.1 Mycobacterium sp.
CAGACATTCAATCCTCCAAAGTTCAGCCTGATGCGCTCAACCTTGGGGTGGTGCGGTTTGTTCCCGCAGTTACGCGGGCGCCCCGGCGGGTTCCGAGCTCCTGCGCACGACGACGACGGTCGCCAGCACCAGCAGCCCGACGACCGGCAGCGTGATCGCCGAGTTCACGCCGTTGGCGGCATCGACCGAGAGGTTGGCGATGATCACCAGACGGACGGCCACCTAGATGACAAGTCCGATGCCGCACATCGCCGAGAGCTGAACGTGGACATGGCGAAGGCGCGCTGAAGGGAATCGTCGCCGCGTCAGAGCCGTCGTAGCAGTGATGAATGCATCAGATCCGACCGGTCGGCGACGCCGACGTGGACGGTTGGTCGGCGATGATCGACGTCAACCTGCGTGACGGGTCCATCGACGATCCCGCACTGCGTGACCGAATCCGAAAGGGCATGGAGTCGTTCGGAATTGCGCCTGACACCGTCGCGAGGGCGATCGCATTCGCGATCGAGCAGCCCCGCGACGTCGAGATCGGCGACATCACCATCCGCCCGACCGTTCAGGGCTAGCGGGCCGGCGCGCTTCACGAGTTCGCCGCTCGTTGGTTCCCGACCGTGGTCTACCCGTGTGAAACCCCCGAATGGGCGATGGCATGGGCCATCCAAGACGCTAGAAATCCCTAATGCACCCTTGGCGCCTGCGCGACTTCCACGACGACGACCTGGACGAGCTCATCTCGATCTGGGAGCAGAACCGACTCCCCGGTGAACCCTTGCCCGCGTTCGGCGTCTCCGAAGTGGTGACCGGTGCGCGGTGCGGTCAACCGTGTGTCGTCGCTGTCGTGGGCGATCAACCGATCGGTATGGCCGGCGGACTTGTCCAGGGCGACCGGGCGTGGATCACGATGGTGGCCCTGGCCAGTCGGTGGCGCGATCGGGGCATCGGCAGCGCTCTGCTCAACGAACTGGAGCAGCGCCTGCGGATGGCGGGCGCGCGACGCATCACGGCGATGCTACCCCCGAAGGCGGCGGGGACGACGGCACTGCTGAATTCGGGTTACGAAGAGCGCACCGGGCTGAGTTACTTCGAGAAGATCGACCACCTCGGCTCGTCGGACGCGGGGCTGCTGTCCGCGCTGGGTGCCCAGGTGATCCCGCGCGGTCAGTGGCACGCAATGGCCGGAATGGAGGCCGAGAAGCTGGTCATCGAGCGCCGTATCGTGTTGCCGCTCGTCGAACCCAGTGCCGCAGCGGAATACGGAGTATCACCGCCCAAGGCGGTGATCCTGTTCGGGCCACCCGGCACGGGCAAGACGAGTTTCGCCAAGGCTGTGGCAGGCCGGCTCGGCTGGCCGTTCGTCGAACTCTTCCCGTCGCGGCTCGCCACGCCGGGCGTGGCAATGGCCGGGGCGTTGCGCGATGCCTTCGCCGCTCTGGCCGACCTCGATTCGGTGCTGGTGTTCATCGACGAAGTGGAGGAGATCGCCGGGTCGCGTTCGGGCGTACCAACGGATCCCGCGCACGGGGTGACCAACGAACTCCTCAAGCTGATTCCGGCCTTCCGGCAGCACGACGACCGATTGCTGGTCTGCGCCACCAATTCGGTGCGCTCGCTGGATTCGGCGATCCTGCGGCCGGGGCGATTCGACTACGTAATTCCTGTCGGCCCACCGGATGCGACGGCTCGTGCCGCGATCTGGGCCAGGTACCTCGCGCCTTCGGATTCGATCGACGTCACTCAATTAGTTTCTGCCAGTGCGATGTTCACGCCGGCAGACATCGAATTCGCCGCCCGCAAGGGCTCCCAGTCGGCGTTCGAGCGGGAGATCGAGTTCCGGCGCGGCGAGCCGGCCCGCACCGAGGACTACCTGTCGGCGATCGCCGACACCAGGCCGACGTTGACCGACACGATGCTCGCCGAGTTCGAGGAGGACATCGCGCAGTGCACCCGGCTGTGAAGGAAGGAAGGGAACCTGCCGTCCGGGGGTGACGGCAGGTTCCCTGGTCCTTCTTCAGTGTCAGGCAGTACGCCTATGCGGTGGCCTGAGCACCCAGCGTCCGCTGGATGTCGGGCAGCATCTGCTGGAACTGCTGACCCCAGTAGCCCCAGCTGTGGGTACCGGTGGCCGGGAAGTTGAACACACCGTTGGTGCCACCGGCGGCCAGGTATTTGTCCCGGAAGGTCACGTTGGTGCGCAGCGTGAACCCTTCGAGGAACTGCGCCGACATCAGGTTGCCACCGGAGGCACCGGTGTCCAGATCCGACGGGGTACCGGTGCCGCAGTAGATCCAGATCCTGGTGTTGTTGGCGACCAGCTGGTTGATGTTGACCGTCGGGTCATTGCGCTTCCACGCCGGATCACTCGACGGGCCCCACATGCTCTCGGCGTTGTAACCGCCGGCGTCGTTCATCGCCAGCCCGATCAGCATCGGCCACCAGCCCTCGGACGGGTTGAGGAAGCCCGAGAGCGACGCTGCGTAGACGAACTTCTGCGGGTAGTAGATCGAGTAGGTCAGCGCGGTGCCACCGGCCATGGACAGACCGACGACGGCGTTGCCGCCCTGGGCGACGCCGTAGTTGGTCTCCAGGAAGGCGGGCAGTTCCTGAGTGAGGAACGTCTCCCACTTGTAGGTGTAGTCCTGGCCGTTGCCCTTCGACGGCTGGTACCAGTCGGTGTAGAAGCTGGACTGACCACCGACGGGCATCACCGTCGACAGACCGGACTGGTAGGTCCATTCGAACGCGGCGGTGTTGATGTCCCAGCCGTTGTAGTCGTCCTGCGCGCGCAGGCCGTCGAGCAGGTAGACGGCGTGCGGGCCACCGCCTTGGAACTGCACCCTGATGTTCCGGTTCATCGACGGGGAGAACACGTCCAGGTATTCCACCGGCAGTCCTGGCCGGGAGAACGCCCCAGCCGTCGCCGAACCCCCGACGAAGCCGATCAGCCCGGGCAGGGTTACCGCTGCCATCAGTCCAACGACCAGCCGGCGCAACCACGTACCACGAATCATTCTGACGAACTTCATAACGGCAACAGACCGCCTCTCCTTTTGCATCCCTATGTCTTTAAGCAATCGCCGTTGCTTTGCGAGCGCAAGTGAATCACGCCCATGTGGTTCGTTCCGGCTGTCAACGCCGAGTTGTGACGTCGCGGTTGGCTAACGATTCCGACTCGGCGCAGAGACCTTGCAGGCTCATGAGCGCGCCGATTTGCCGTGTGACCTGTGTGAATGGAGTGAATTCTGTGGCTCACGACAGACGTATCCATATGCCACCCCCGAGACACCCACCGCGCGGCTTACTCCGGATTTCCGAGACTTCCAAGGCACTGAACTGCGACGATCACGCAACGCGCCCACAAAGGGGGGCAGCCGGCCCCTGGCGACACGCGTTGCAACGACGCGCAGAGGCTCATCGGACAGCGTGTCGTTACGCGATTCGACATCGGTGGCGGTTTCCACCTGGTCGTGGCGCTCAGCAAACTCAGTTAACGCCGAACCGCTGCACCGATCGCGGGGCCACACCCGACCGATGATTCAGTCCCGTTGGCGTCCAACGCAATTGGACGCGCCAGGACTTGTAGCTGTCTGCTCGGCGACCACTGCGGACAGGTCGCCCGAGGGTCGACCCGCCCATCGACAAGTCGGCGACTCGTCGGGCACGGTAGAGCCATGGCCGATCCTCATCACTTGGAACGCTTCGTCGAGGCGCAGGACCGCGGCGGCGCCTTCGATGCGGCGGTGCGGGAGCTCCGTGCCGGGCGCAAGACGTCGCACTGGATCTGGTTCGTCTTCCCTCAGCTGCGAGGACTCGGACACAGCGTCATGGCCGATGAGTACGGCATCGATTCACGCGACGAGGCGCTCGCCTACCTCACCCACGACGTCCTGGGCCCGCGGTTGCGGACGTGCACGCGGCTGGTCTCGTCGGTTCCCGGGCGCTCCGTCGACCTGATGATGGGCTCCGTCGACGCCCTCAAGTTGAAGTCGTCGATGACGCTGTTCGCGCACGTGAGCGACGACGATCCGGACTTCGCCGAGGTGCTCGACCAGTGCTACGGCGGCCAACGGGACACCCAGACCCTCAGAATGCTGGAGTCGCGTTAGACCTCGAGAATGACCCAGCCGTGAGGCTCGACGTCGATCCGGTCGATCAGGTCCTCGGTGGGAACGCCGGAGCCCGCGGCGATGCGTGCGCTGCCGATGCCGAACTCGGACAACGGCTTTTGTAGTGGCTCGTCATCCACGTTGAGTGCCACCACCAGCGATCCCGCGTCGGACGTGGTCCGGTAGACGTACTGGCGGTTGGCTAGGTGCAGCGCAGACGAGCGGGCGTCGTGCAGCCACGGGTGGCGACGTCGCAGACCGATCAGATGCTGGTGTAGCCGGAAGGCGTCGTGGCCGAGGTGCTCGGATTCGTCTGGGCGGGTAGGGAATTCGGGGCGCACGGCATCATCGCCGCCGAAACGCTCCTCCTTGACGCCGCGATAGGCCCACTCGTCGCCCGCGTACACGCTCGGCGTGCCGCCGATGGTCATCACGAGGGCGAGTGCGTGCCCGACGTGTCTTTCGTCGGTGAGCTGGCTGGCGATGCGGGTGACGTCGTGATTGCCGACGAACGTCATCGGCACGAACGTCTCGAGGAATTCGTCGTGCCTCGTCAAGGCGTGGTCGAGTTCGTGGAAGTTGCCGTCGTTGAGGCTGCTCCAGATGGCCTTCCACAGTTCGTACTGCGTCACCGAGTCGAACGTCGATGCGGAGACGGTGCCGGCGTAGTCACCGTGGATGACCTCGCCGACGAACCACGCGTCGGGGAACTCGCTGCGCACTCTCGGCAGCACCTGGGCCCAGAACCCATCGGGCACGGCGTAGGCGGCGTCCAGCCGCCAGCCGTCGGCGCCGCGGCGCAGCCAGTGCAACATGACGTCGACCACGTAGTCGACGACCTCCGGGTTGCGGTGGTTCAGGGTGATCAGCCCGTCGTGCCCCTCGAAGGTTGCGAAACCGTTGCGCCCCTTGCGGAACCACGACTCGTCGCCGCCGGCGAGCGCCTCCCGATAGCGGCCGAAGTCGGTGCCGACGTGGTTGAACACCCCATCGAGCAGGACTCTCAGGCCGCGCCCGCGGGCCTCCTCGATCAGACGGTCGAAGTCGGAGTCGTCGCCGAGGCGCGGGTCGATCGCATAGTGATCGACGGTGTCGTACCCGTGCGTCTGGGAGGCGAACACGGGTCCGAGTGCGATGCCCGATGCTCCCAGTTCGAGAGCGTGGTCGAACCACGCGGCAATGCGGCCGAGTCGGTGCTCATCGGCGGTGGGAGCAGGGTCGGCGGGGAATGCGCCGACGAACCCGAGCGGGTAGACCTGCCACCAGATTGCGTGCTCGACCCACGCTGGTTCGGTCACCTTCGGAACGTCGCTTCGTACATCGCCTTCATCTCCTCGGCGAGTTCGGGTGCGGGCCCGTCGAGTTCGATGCCCGGTGCGATCGTCGAGATCGGCAACGGCGTGACGGGTGAGGTCGACACACCCCACAACTGCAACCATCCGACCATCTGAGCGGTCGACGCCGCGTACACGATGCGGCCGAGTCCCACCCAGGCGTGGGCGGCAGCGCACATCGGGCAGTGCTCGCCAGAGGTGTACACCGTCGCGCCGGCGCGTTCGTCGGGCGTGAGGTTGGACGTGGACCAGCGGGCGATCTCGAATTCGGGGTGTCGGGTCGCGTCGCCGTCCTTGGTCCGGTTCCGATCCTCGATGCGAACGACGCCGTTCGCGTCGACCAATAATGAGCCGAAGGGGTCGTCGCCTGCCTCGAGTGCCTCCCTGGCAAGTTCCACACAGCGGCGCAGGTGTCCCAGGTCGTCATTGCTGATCGCCACAGCCGGAGTGTACGCAGCGTCTCGGGTCCGCCTTCGACGCGTCAGCGGGTAGCAGGCCAGCCCCAAGAACAGCGCGCACAGATGCCCGAGCGAGGTGAAGTTGGTGCGGAGCACCAGCGCCCCGCCGACGAGCAGGACCATCACGGCGAGGCAGCCCCCAACGCCACCGCGTGGGAATCCAGTAGAACAGCACCCCGACGATGCCGACGACGAAGTAGCTCACGCCTACGTCGCGCGCATCGATCAGGCGCGGCGACGCCGCAGCCTCCTGGATGGTCCAGTAGAGGTAGCCCTCGCTGAGGTAGGTCGCGCCGACGTGGCACACCAACCCGACGATCGCCCAGCGCAGATGCCCCAGCCAGCGCTCGGCAGGCGCCAGGAAGACCGTGAAGATCAGCAGGTAGGGCCACCAGTATCTGCCGTCTATCCACAGCAGGCTCTGGAACAGCACCCGCAGTGGATCGGACGCCAGGTGGTGCAGGTTCGTCGACGTCGACTGCAGCATCTGCCGCAATGTCCGTGCCGTCATCGAGTGCTGCACCAGCGTCGTCGCCAGAAGCACGACCAACCAGGTGTAGGTCAGCGGAGCGCTGCGCACGTAGCTGCGCACCCGATCCCACAGACGATTCACGTTCACCGACGATAGTGAACTCGATCCTGGGCGACCCGGCCTCTCCATGACCATCCTCAAATGCCTGCTATCGCCGGTGATATCAACCTTGCGAACGGGTCCCTACCCGGAGTCGCAGCAGCCGTCGTCGTCGACGTCGAGCCGACACGCGCAGGACGCCAGTATTGGCACGTCCGCCCTCGCACGGGCGAGGTCGAGCTGCCGACCGATGATCGCCGCATCGTCGTCGAGGCCCAGCCGCATCAGGCACTCGTGGTAGCCGTGCAGGCTCCACACGTTGCCGGGATGCTGGCATGGGCGGCTCAACGTCGGATCGAGTCCAAGATCGGCCGCGTACACCGCTGCGGCTTCGTCGAACCGGCCCTGTTCGAGCAGTAGCGCACCGTACGCGTGCCGGGTCGGCTGCATCCAACCCCACGGTTCGTCGTAGGGGAGTGCATCGTCGAGTTCGACTGCACGCTTGAGATATTCGAATGCCTCGTCAAAAAGACGCTCGCGGTAGGCGATTTCGCCGTCCAGCATGGCCTCGGCAACGGCGAGGATGTCGCGGCTGGTGTTGTTGAACAGGTACCGACTGTCCGGAATCGCGGCGTAGGCCATGCCGAACGCCTCCCGTTCAGCGTGCGCCTGCGCCAGCTGCCCCTTGGCTGCGTGCGCAACAGCGCGGCCGTAGTGGATCGTCGCGGCGGTCGTGCAGTAGAGCTCGACGTCGTCGGGCAGTGGCTGCGCGATCAGCTCGTCCCATCGACCGAAGCGGATCAGCACGTGCACTCGCAAGGGCGCGAACGCCTCGAGCCAATCGGCCATCGGCGGCGATTCGATCGACAACAGCTCGGGAGTCAGCTGCACGGCCAGCTCGTCGGCCGCCATCTTCGCCGTCGCATACCGACCCTCGAACATTGCCGAGTACACCACGAAGTGAAGGTCGTGCGCCCGGTAGAGCGAGTAGAAGTTGAGCGGTCCCTCACGATCGACGAACTTCCGGTCCGCTTGCACCGCAGCGAGATTCGCCTCGATGGAGCGTCGGTAGTCGCCGCACAGGACGTCGATGTGGGTGGGCATGTGCTGGAGGTGCCCTGCGTCGGGGACCAGGCCGCGCAACAGATCCGCGGCGGGCAGTGCGTCCTCGGGCCGCGCCGACATCTCCATCGCGTGCAGGTAAAGGTGCAGGACGCCGGGGTGCCGGCGGCCCTCCTCGGTGGCGAGCGCAGCATCGAGGACGTGCTTGGCCTCGACGACGCGCGACCCCGGTGCGGGCTCACCGGTCCTGGTGTCCCACAGCGCCCACGCCGAGACGTTCATCAACGCGTCGGCGGCGAGGGCCTGGACGTCGATGTCGTCCGGGTAGTCCGCGGCGAGTGCGGTCATGGCGTCGGCGTAGTCCGCGTGACCGGCCGTCAGAGCGTCGGCGTCCGCGGCGTGATCGGTGGGGAAGCGAGCGACGAGCGCGTCGATCAGGCCCCGCTCGACGACGGACGCCCGGCCGGTGCCGGCCCGTTCCAGTTCCCTCCGCGCCCTGGCCAGCGAGGCGGATAGGTCGGCGGGGTCGAAGGCCTCCCACGCCTTGTTGTAGTTCGGGCCGATCGCGTAGGCGATGCCCCAGCGGGCGATGGCGAGTTCGGGGTCCAGCGCCAACGCCCGCTCGAAACAGCGGATCGACTCCTCGTGATTGAACGCGTACGCCCAGACCATGCCGCGGTCGAACCACGACTGAGCCTGGGCGGACGGCGTCTCAATCGACCGGTGATAGGACCCCAGGTCGAAGTACGGCTCCACCTCGTGCGGCCCGGACGTGGTAACGGTCATGACTGGCACGATAATTCGTCCACGCCCTGGGGGCGAGCACTGCGATCACTGCGAGCGCGAGTCCGGTCGCACCCCAAATGGTTAGGGTGACAATCGGTGTCATGGCGCCGTTCCCGCCGAAGTACTCGATGCTGCGCAGCAGGGCGACGCCCGAACCCTGCGGGACGATCGCGTTGAACGTTCTATAGAAGCCCGAGAGCAGCGGCAGCCCGACCGGGCCCGCGGCCGCAGCGTTGCCGACGATGATCAGGAACAGCGTCACCAGCGCCGACGCGGCGGTGCCGAACGCGGCCGCGACGCCGGTGACGGCACCGCCGACGCCCATCGCGTACAACCACAGGGCACCGAAGACCTGCCAGGTGTGGCTGGTCATCGCACCGAGGACGGCGTCGACGTACAGCGTCACGCCACCCGCCAGCAGCGCGGAGTACGCCGCGAGACTCAGGGTGCGAAGCGCCAGCGTCGAGAACCTGCGCACGCTGCCCATCATCAGGCCGAACACCGCGGCGCCCATGGTCGCGCCGATCGACAGGAAGATGACGGCGTAGAACTCGACGGTGCCCTGCGGGTCGGCGGGCGAGGTCGGAGCGACGTCCTCGACGCTCGGTGTCAGGCCCGCCGTGGTGGCGATGGCGCGACCGACGGTCTCCGAGGCGTTGGCGACGCTGCGGCCACCGCCGCCTGCGACGTAGATCTTCAGGTCACCGGACTGCCCGACGACGAAGGCGGCGTCGGTCTTGCGGTCGTAGACCTGCGCGCGTGCGGCCGTCGCGTCGGCGACCTCGGTCACCTCCAGGGTGTCCTGGCCGCGGATCGCGTCGACCACCTGCTGCGGTCCGGCGACCGCGACGTCGAGGTGGTGCAGCGTCGGCTTGGCGAATGCGCCCGAGTAGCTCGCGATCATGGCGATGACGAAGACGGTGAGTCCCGCCATCGTCAAGATCATCTTGCGGACGTCGGCGCGTGAGACGCGCCGGTTGGCCACCGTCAGTTTCGGAGCGTGGTGTTCGTGTGGAGCTTCGTGCTTGCCCATGTCGGTCTCTTTCCTAACGGGGTCGGTGAGTGGTGGCGGAGAGACCCAAGAGCGCATCGACGGTGTCGAGCGCGGCGGTCACCCGCCCTCTGAGGTCGGTCGCGTCCGGATCTTCCATCCATGACCGCAGCACCTCCTGGAAGCCGCCGACGAGGAAGCGGCTGACGGACTCCGGGGCGATGTCGGCGATCGGGCCGACTACGTGCATGCCGTGCGCGGCGATCTCCTCGCAAGCGGGCAGGAGCTCTTCGCGAAATGCGGCCACCACGCGCTGGGTGACGGCGCTGGGCACCACGTTGCGGTACATCGTGCGGTGCTCGGCGGCGAAGGCGAACAACCCGACGATCCGCGCCCGGGCATCGCCGTGGATGTCCGCGACGGCGGCGGAGAACGCTACGGCGAACGCCGTTGCCACCGCGTCGTCACGGTCGGTGAAGTGACGGTAGAAGACCTGTCGGCTGACGCCCGCGCGCGCCACCAGATCCCCGACGGTGATCTCGTCGACGGACCGCTCGTGCGCCAGCGCGAACGCGGCGTCGCGCAGCAGCGTGCGGACGCGTTCGGCGCGGGGATCGGCGCTGTGGGTGCGGGTAGGCATGAAATCAGCGTAGGCGACTTCGTAGACAGTTGACCACGAAATATTCGGTTAACTAAGACACCTGTCGGCGTATATGTGACGGGCGCCTCGCACTGGACGGGGCGAGGCGGGTTCGTCGCACGTCGAGCGTGCGGTGAGGGCGAAATTCGGCGCGAAAACCCGCCCTCACCGCACGCTCGGCGCAACGGCTGATCGAACTGGGCGTGCCGGGAGCCACCGGAGGACGCGTTGCTCGTCGTCCACCCTGCCGTCGCACCCGCGTCTACCCTGGCGCCCACGCTACGGGTGGGCGGCAAACCGGGCTTCGTCGTCACGGACATGACCGACGTCGATCAGTTCGAACCGATTGAGCCACTTCCCATCTCATCCTTCTATCTGGTGCACGGCCTGAGCCGCGGCGACGATCTGGCCGCGACGCGGAGCGGCTTCTCCTGCACCTTGGCGCGAGACAACGCGTAGGCCCAGAAATTAGCCATGTCAACATGCGATGACATACTCTCGAGCAATGGTTTCGACTCGGGCGCGCAACGCTCAGGGGACCCGCGCCGACATCCTCGCTGCGGCGCGCTCGCGCTTTGGCGCCGAAGGCTACGAGCGCACCACGCTTCGGGCAATCGCCGCCGACGTCGGCGTCGACCCCGCGTTGGTCATGCGGTACTTCGGCAGCAAGCAGGACCTCTTCGCCGCCGCCGCCGCGTTCACTCTCGATCTGCCGGAACTCGAAGGCATCGACCCCGACCAGGTCGCCGAGGTTCTGCTGCCGAAGTTCTTCGCGGTGTGGGAGGACGACACCACGTTCGTCGCCCTCCTCCGGGCGGCCATGACGAGCGCCATTGCCGCCGAGACGATGCGGCAGGTGTTCGCCACGCAGGTGGCGCCCGTTCTGGCCGCCGTCACCCCCGACCACCCTGCGCAGCGCGCCGGCCTCGTGGGCGCATTCATCATCGGCCTCGCGACGACGCGCTACGTGCTGTCCAATCCCGCCGTCGCCCAGCTGAACCACGCCGAGCTCATCGGCTGGGCCAGCCCGGTGATCCGCCATCTGCTGGTCGGACCCGCGCCGACGACTTAGCAGCGACTCGACACCGGCGCTAGAACGTGTTCTAGTTCAAGTGTGCTTGACTTCCCCGTGGAGAACCTCAACGCCGAGGACGTCGAACGGTTGCGTGGCATCTACGAGCCGCTGACGAAGTCGGTCCGCGACTTGATCGACGCGACCATTCGGACCGAGATGGACGCCGATGCCGTGACGGCGGCGAAGGCCGAGATCGACGCGGCCACCGCCCGACTCCGCGGCAAACAGCTCGAGGGGTCCTTCGGCGTGCGCTTCGGCAGCGATGGCGACCAAATGCCCTGGGGCAACGTCGTGATCGGGATGCGCAATCCCGTGGCGCCACCCCTGTCGTTCACGCGCGCTGCCGACGGAACGGTGTGCGCCGACTTCACTCTCGGCGCCGCCTACGAAGGTCCGCCGGGACACGTGCACGGGGGTGTCGCCGCACTCATCCTCGATCATGCCCTCGGCGACGCGGCGAGTTCGCCCGAGAAGCCACGGCTGACCGGCACCATCACCATGCGCTACCGCCGAATGACACCGCTGGGCGAATTGCACGTCGAGGCCGCGATCGTCCGCGCGGAGGGCGTCAAGACCTTCGCCGCCGGCCACCTCGCCGATGCCCACGGTGTGACGGTCGAGGCCGTGGGCGTGTTCATCCAGCCGCGGTGGACACGCGACTGACCTTGCCGCGCCGACGGTTTCAGTCGGTGATGCCGACGAGGCTGCGGGTGATGTCACCGATCTCGGCTACCAGCACACGGCTGGCGGTGTCGCTGGGTCCGAGCTGTCGCGCGGCCTCGCGAATGCGCTGCTCGGCGGCGGCCACCCGGTCCCCGTCGATCCGCCATGGCTCACCCGGGGTCGTCGGTCCTCCGCACAGCGCCTCGGCGTACTCGTCGATCGCCACGACGAAGTCGCCGCTCAGCGTGGCCGACGGCTGAGCGGGCAAGTTGGATTCGAGCGTCGCGCACGAGGTGGTGACGGCGTTCAGCGCAGTGCGGTACGACTTCAACCACCGCCGCAGATCACCCGAGTCCGACGTCGTCGCACCTGCCGCCGCCTCGAACGCCGCCCTTGCGCGGAAAGCCCGCTCCCACGCTGCGGCCAGCGCTTCGCCGGGGTGCTCCAAGCCGTGCACGAAGGCCTTGATCACCGTTGCGGCGTAATCGATCTCGGTCCTCAGCAATTCACCCGCACGCTGTCGCAGACGGATCAGCGAGTGATCGGGCAGCACCACGTGGACGAGCACCGCGAGCGCACCCCCGATCATCGTTGCGATCAACCTGTCGGCCATGGTGCCCACCCCCGCGGTACCGCTGATGTCGATGAGGAACACGATCGTGGCCGCGAGGGCCGCACTGAGCGCCACGTATCCGAAGCCCGATGCCGCGGAGGCGATTCCGAGGGCCAGCACCGCCAACACGGCAGCCGCCAAGCCGGCGGGTTGCCAGATCATGGTCACCACCGACGCCGCGACGATGCCCACCGCATTGCCTGCCACCCGTCCCACACATCTGGTGTAGGTGTGGGCGGTCTCCGGACGCAGCACCATCAGCACGGTCAACGGAATCCAGTAGCCATGCGGAACGTCGGCGAAGCGTTCGACGGCCACCCCGGCACCCACCGCCGTGGCGAGGCGGATCGCATGCCGCAGTATCGGCGAACCCCACGTCAAGTGCGCGCCGACCGCCGCAGCCGCGATCGGCAGCGCCGAGAGGACACCGTGGCGCCCAAGTCGCGTGACGTGATCGGGGCCGGGAGTGAGCTCGCCGAAACTCAGTCCGACCGCTTCCCGAAGCTGGTGGGAAAGACGATGCGCCAGTGCGACGTTCGATACCGCCACCGTGTCAACTGCGGCCTCGACGCGCAGCATGCCGTCCATCGCTTCGCGTCTCGCGGTGCGGCCGCGACTTGCGACGACGTCCAACACCGCCGAGGCGGCACGGAGAAGCTCGGCCACCGCCCGGTCACCGGGCGATCTGACCGCCAACGCCGTCAGCGTGACGGATATCCGTTGCGGCAGGCCGTACCAGGCGCGATAGGCCAGGGGGCGCCGCCTGGCTTGACGGTCGGTCAGGGTGAACGAGTCGCGGAGCCAGAGCAGCGGTGCCGGATCGACGCCCGCACCCGGGTCCGCAGCGAGCTTCTGCGCGTCGACGCCCAGGGATCGGTATGCGCGGGTCAAGGCGTCCCGCTGCAGCCGCCACCGGCGTCGCGGCCACAGGCCGATCAGCACGGCCTGCACCAGGCCGCCGCCGACGGCGAGCACGGCCGCGGTCACCACCGACGAGGGGGTTGGCGCGACCGGCGGCGCGGTGACGAGCAGTGCGCCCGCCGCCGCGGCGATCAGCCCGGCGCTGGCACTGACCGCCCACTGCATCCCTGCGACGAAGCACCACGCCGTGGCAACCAGCACGAAGAGCACGCCGTACGACGACGTCGACGTGCCGAGCAGCACCGCGGCACCCATCTGAAACGAGATGGCCCCCACCAGGCGAAGGGGTCCGCGCGGACTGTCCTGCAGCGCAGCGGCTCCCGCGATCGCCGCCGCACCGGCCGCCGCCGTCGCCGCACCCGCCGACCCCCAGTGCAGCCCGGCACCGGCCGCGACGATCACACCGAGGAGACTGCGCCCCACCGCACCCAGATCGGGCATGGTGAGTCTCTGCGGTAGCCCCTTCATTGCCTGCCCATCACAACCGTCGAAACCTACCGAATCAAACAACCATTGTGGGTCACCGCCGCGGCCGTGGCGGTAGGTTCGTGCGGTGGAGAAGGTCATCATCACGCTCCGGGCAGCGGCCGTCGACGACTCGTGGTGCACCCGTGTGCGCACGGAGGTCGCGGACGATCTGCTCGCGCTGGGAGTGCCCGGTCTGGCGATCAACGTGCGGGATGCGTCGGTCGACGACTCGCTGATGACGTTGACGACACTGGACCCGCCGGTCGTCGGCTTCGCCAGCATCTGGACCCAGCAGTCCTACGGCCCGCACGTGCTGGGCGCCCTCGACCGGCTGACCGGCGAATGTGAACGTGTCGACGCGTATCTCGTCACAGAGTCCGTTCCGCTGCCGCCACCTTCGACGTTCCCGGCGTCGCGGACGCCCGGGTTCGCAAACGTGGCGCTGCTGCGGCGGCCCGAGGACCTGGACGAGGAAACCTGGCTCGCGCGTTGGCATGTCGACCACACGCCGGTGGCGATCGCGACCCAGTCGACGTTCGGGTATACGCAGAATGCCGTCGTGCGTGCGCTGACCTCCGGCGCACCGGCCATCGATGCGATCGTCGAGGAGTTGTTCCCCATCGAGGCGACACGGGATCTGCACGCGTTCTTCGGCGCCGCGGACGACGACGACCTCCGCGATCGAATGAACCGCATGGTGTCGAGCACGTCGGCATTCGGTGCCCATCAGAACGTCGACACCGTGCCGACCAGTCGCTACGTGATGCGCTCGCCATTCGGCGTGGAGGTGCCGAAATGACCACCCTCGACGACGCCGTCGGGCTGGCGGCGGCCGAAAGCGGTCTGGCCGTGGTCTCGACCGTTCGTGGCGACGGCACCGTTCAGGCGTCGCTCGTCAACGCCGGCTCGTTCCCGCATCCCGCATCGGGCGAGCAGACCCTGGCGTTCGTCACCTACGGCAGGGTCAAACTGGCCAACCTCCGGGCGCGACCACAGATCGCGGTGACGTTCCGCAGCGGGTGGCGGTGGGCGACGGTCGAGGGCACCGCCGAACTCGCCGGGCCGGCCGACCCGCAGCCGTGGCTTGCAGGCGACGCCCTGCGGCTGCTGCTCCGCGAGGTGTTCACGGCCGCAGGCGGACACCACGACGACTGGGCCGAGTACGACCGGGTGGTGGCCGAGCAGCGGCGCACGGTCGTGCTGATCACACCCACTCGCGTGTACTCCAACGGCTAGCGAATACGCTGCAGCCGTGCTGGTGCAGATCGACGACCTCAACGGCGTGCGAACCCTGACCCTGAACCGCCCCGAGGCGCTCAACGCGTTCAACGAGGCGCTGTACGACGCCACCACGATCGCCTTGCGGGAAGCCGACGAGGACCCGACCGTCGCGGTCGTCCTGTTGACCGGTGCCGGCCGGGCGTTCAGCGCGGGCAACGATCTGATCGAGATGCAGGCGCGCATCACCGACCCCGAATTTCAGTCCGGCCAGTACGGGTTCCCCGGCATGATCGAAACGCTAACCGCGTTGCGGAAACCGCTGATCCTGGCGGTGAACGGCCTCGGTGTCGGCATCGGCGCCACGATCCTGGGTTACGCCGATCTGGTCTTCATGTCCTCGTCTGCACGGCTGAAGTGCCCGTTCACCAGCTTGGGAGTCGCCCCCGAGGCCGCGTCGTCCTACCTGTTGCCGCAGCTGGTCGGCCGACAGAACGCCGCGTGGATGTTGTTGTCCTCGGAGTGGGTCGACGCCGACGAGGCGCAGCGGATGGGGTTTGCGTGGAAGGTGTGCGAGCCCGACGTTCTTCTGACAGACGCCCGTCGGCACGCGGAAATCCTTGCCTCACGGTCGATTCCGAGTCTCATGGCCGCGAAGCAGACCATTGTCGAGCCGACTCGGGCGGAGATCACGTCCGCCACGGCACGGGAGTACGCGCAGTTCGCCGAGTTGCTCGGGGGAGCGGCCAATGCCGATGCGCTGGCCGCGTTCGCCGATCGGCGCGGGCAAGAAGACTGACTACCGCGCTGCAGCGTGCATCGGGCAAGCATTGACGGCGGAGGCCTCGATGATCGCCCGCAGCGTGCGGCGGCAGCGTCCGCAGTCGGACCCCGCCCCGCACGCCTCGGCAATCTGCTTCGACGTCGACGCGCCGGATGCGACGAGTTCGGTGACGGCCTTGCTCGTCACTCCCGCACACAGGCAGACGAACATCAGGTGGTCACCCGTTCACCGGTGGCCGCGTGAAGGGGGAGCGTTCGAGAGTCGACCGCGAATGCGCCGCCATCCCCGCCCATCGATTCCGCCTTCGATTCCGGTGCGCGCACGGCGATCCCGAGCAGCACGTCCAATAGGTTAGTAGAGTCTAACCTTAGTTAGGGCAGCCAGTCCATAACCCGTGACGAACACGCCGAAACCAGCATTACATCCGTCATTCCCGCCTGCCCGTTGGACTAGGTTGAGAACGACCCCCGTGCCGGACGGGACGCAGCAGACACTGACACGTGACCAGCCCTCACGGTGTTATAGGAGCAATGAAAATGCAAGGCGATGCCGACGTCCTCAAACTTCTCAACGAGCAGTTGACCAGTGAGCTGACCGCGATCAACCAGTACTTCCTGCATTCGAAGATGCAGGAGAACTGGGGATTCACCGAACTCGCGACGCACACGCGCAAAGAAGCGTTCGAGGAGATGAATCACGCGGAGGCCATCACCGACAGAATTCTGTTGCTCGACGGGCTCCCCAACTACCAGCGGCTGTTCTCGCTGCGCGTCGGCCAGACGCTGCGCGAGCAGTTCGAGGCCGACCTCGCCATCGAGTACGAGGTGTTGGCACGCCTCAAGCCCGGCGTCATCATGTGCCGTGAGAAGCAGGATTCGACCAGCGCGATCCTGCTCGAGGGGATCCTCGCCGATGAAGAGGGCCACATCGACTACCTCGAGACGCAACTCGAGCTGATGGACAAGCTCGGCGAGGAGCTCTACTCGGCACAGTGCGTGTCGCGTCCTCCACAGTAGGGACCGCGCACGTAACTCTCTAGCCTATCTAAGCGATACGTTCGTGGGTGTTTCCAAGCGCCCGAACACTTCGGGAGGCAGGCATGACGAGTCCCACGGGGACGACCACCGCGGATCCTGAATCGGCCAACGCGCTGATCAGTCCGCGGCGACGCAACTTCATCTTCATCGGCGTGCTGCTGGGCATGCTGCTCGCCGCGCTCGATCAGACGATCGTGGCGACGGCCCTGCCGACCGTGGTCGCCGACCTCGGCGGCGCGGGTCACCAGTCCTGGGTGGTGACGAGTTATCTGTTGGCGTCCACGATCGTCACGGCGATCGTCGGCAAGCTCGGCGACGTCTTCGGCCGCAAGACCGTCTTCCAGGCAGCCGTGGTGTTCTTCCTCGTCGGGTCCGTGCTGTGCGGACTGGCCGGCTCGATGACCATGCTGGTCGCCTCGCGCGCTCTCCAGGGCATCGGTGGCGGCGCCATCATGGTGACCTCGATGGCCGTGATCGGCGAGGTGATTCCGCTGCGCGACCGCGGGCGTTACCAGGGCGCGCTCGGCGCGGTCTTCGGCGTCACGACGGTGATCGGACCGCTGCTCGGCGGCTTCTTCACCGACAATCTCAGCTGGCGGTGGGCGTTCTGGATCAACGTCCCGGTCGCGATCGTCGTCCTGATCGTCGGTGCTGCCGCGATCCCCTCCCTCGCGAGGGCGGCCCGACCGGTCATCGACTACGCGGGAATCCTGTTCGTCGGCCTCGGCGCGTCAGGTCTCACCCTGGCGACCAGCTGGGGTGGCGGCGAGTACCCGTGGACGTCGCCGGTCATCATCGGACTCTTCGTGGCCTCGGCGGCCTCGCTCGCGGCGTTCGTCTGGGTGGAACTCCACGCCGTCGAGCCGATCCTGCCGATCCGGCTCTTCGCGAGCCCCGTGTTCACGGTGTGCTGCATCCTCGGCTTCATCGTCGGCTTCGCCATGCTCGGCGCCATGACGTTCATGCCGACGTTCATGCAGTTCGTCGACGGCGTGTCGGCGACCGAGTCGGGCCTGCGCACGCTGCCGATGGTCGCCGGGTTGCTGATCACGTCGATCAGTAGCGGCGCGATCGTCGGGCGCACCGGCCGCTACAAGATCTTTCCCGTCGCAGGCACGGCGATCATGGCCATCGGGTTCTTCGTGCTGTCCGGCATGGACCAGTTCACACCCACCTGGCAGCAGTCGGTGTACCTGTTCATCCTCGGTACCGGCATCGGATTCTGCATGCAGGTGCTCGTCCTTGTCGTGCAGAACACCTCGAGCTTCGCCGACCTCGGTGTGGCGACCTCGGGGGTCACCTTCTTCCGGACGATCGGGAGTTCCTTCGGCGCAGCCATCTTCGGCTCCCTGTTCGCGAACTTCCTGGCAGGCAAGCTCGGGCCCGCGCTCGTCGCCAGCGGTGCGCCCCCCGAGGCCGCCGAGTCGCCGCAAGCGCTGCACCAGCTCGCGCCCGCGATGGCCGCACCGATCATCGACGCCTACGCCGACTCGCTCGGCACCGTGTTCCTGTGCGCCGTACCGGTGGCGATCGTCGGCTTCGTCGTCGCGCTGTTCCTCAAGGAAGTACCCCTTCGCGAGATGGACGCCGTCTCGGCCACCGACCTCGGTGAGGGTTTCGGCATGCCCAGCACCGAATCGCCGCAGAAGATCCTCGAGGTCGCGATCGGTCGGATGTTTCGAGACTCCCCGGAGATCCGGCTTCGCAGCCTCGCCGGCGGGCCGGGCTGCGAGCTGCCCGTGCCGCAACTGTGGGCGCTGTTGCAGATCTACCGACAGAATCAGGTGTTCGGTTCGGCGACGCTGGCGGAGATCGGGGAACGGCTCCGCGTGCCGTTCGAGGTATTGCAACCCACGTTCGACGAAGTGGTGCGCACCGGGTATGCGCTGAATGCCGGCGGGAAGGATGGGCGGCTGTGGCTTACGCAGGCCGGCATCAAACAGGTGAACACGTTGTCCGCGGCCATCGTCGGCCGGATCGTGGACAAGCTGGCTCAATCGCCGAGCTTCGAGGGTCGCCCGGACCGTGTACAGGTCGACGCCGCGCTGGAGCGCATCGCCCACCGCATGCTGGTGCAGAGAGACTGGGCCGACGACCCGAAGGAGCTCGCCGCCGCACGCTGACACCGCAGACTAGAACGTGTTACAGAAGCACGTTGTCGCAGGTACGATTCGGCCATGAGCCGAATTGGACCCTTCGCCGACGACGACGCCGCCGCATGGGTGGTGAAGTCGCCCGACATCGGCACTGCGATGGCGAAGTTCACGAAAGCGGTCTACACCAAGAACCGGTTGCCGATGCGCGTCCGCGAACTGGCCCGCATGGTGATCGCGCTCGACAACGAATGCGTGGTGTGCCAGAACACCCGTGACTCGGCGGGCGTCGCAGCAGGGGTCGACGAAGAGATCTATGACCACGCCGCCGAGTGGAAGACCTGGCCCGGCTACAGCCCTCAGGAGCGCATCGCCGCGGAATTCGCCGCGAGATTCGCCGACGACCACACCGGGCTGCGGGACGACGAGGAGTTCTGGAAGCGCTGCAACGAGCAGTTCGACCCCGAACTGCTGACCGACCTCGCACTGTCCTGCGCCATGTGGCTGGGCATGGGCCGGATGCTGCGAACGCTGGACATCGGGCAGTCCTGCAAGATCACGCTGTAATCCTTGGCGCCGCACGCCATCGGCCTTCTGCGCGTGCAGAATGGGAGCCATGCCAGCCACCCCGCTCGCTGCAGCGGCCATCTCCACGCTCGAGTCGGACGGAGTCGTCACCCTCATCGGCACGGTGGTCAACGCGGCCGGGCTCGTGCACGCGAAGACCGTCCCGCTGAACAGAGTCAGCGCGTTCGCGGACCCGGGTCTCGGCGCCAGTCCCGTGTGGCACGTCTTCACGATCGACCAGGCGGGCATCGCCGTCGGCGGCGCCATCGGCGTGGTCGGTGATCAGCGCATCCGCATCGACACCGACGCGCTGCGGGTCCTCGGCGACGGCCTGGCGTGGGCGCCGGGATCGTTCTTCGACCAGGAGGGCTCACCCGATCCCTTCTGCAGCCGTGGAACATTGACCCACATCGAGGAGCGCCTCGCCGCAGCGGGCCTCAGCGCACAGGTCGGCCACGAGATGGAGTTCGTACTGGTCGGACCCGACGGCGCGCGCCTCCCCTCGGACTCGTGGGCGCAGTACGGCTTGGCGGGGGTCCTCGAATTCGAGGGCTTCGTCCGCGACGTCACCGAGGCGGCCACGACGTCGGGGGTGGCCATCGAACAGTTCCATCCCGAGTACGGCGCCAACCAGTTCGAGATCTCGCTCGCACCGACGTCGCCCGTCTCCGCAGCGGACCAGCTGATGCTCGCGCGGATCATCGTAGGGCGGGCGGCCAGGAAGCACGGCGCTCGAGCCAGCCTGTCGCCGGTCCCCTTCGCGGGCAGCGTCGGTTCCGGTGCCCACCAACATTTTTCGTTCAAGCACAAGGGCGTGCCACTGTTCTCGGGTGGCCATGGCGCGAGAGGGATGAGGCCCGCCGGCGAGGCTGCGGTCGCGGGGGTATTGTCCGGGCTCACGGAAGCCCAAGGGGCGCTGTGTGGTTCGATTCTCTCCGGCCTCCGGATGCAGCCAGGAAGTTGGTCGGGGGCCAGCGTCTGTTGGGGTACGGAGAACCGCGAGGCCGCGATCCGCTTCTTGCACGGCGGGCCGGGAAACCCACACGGCGCCAACGTGGAGGTCAAGGTGGTCGACCCGTCGGCCAACCCGTACTTCGCGACGGCGGCGATCCTCGGTCTCGCCCTCGACGGCATCGAACGCGAGCTGCCTCTACCCCCCGAGGTGACGGTCGATCCTTCGACGCTCACCGACGCCGAGCGGACCGAGGCCGGCGTCGGCCTGCTGTCCTGCAGTCAAGCGGCGACCATTGACGCCCTGGCCGAATCCTCGCTAATGCGCGGCATTCTCGGCGACGCCGCGGTCGATGCGATCGTGGCCGTCCGTCGCTACGAGCACGCGAACTTCGCCGATCTGACACCTGGCGAACTCGCCGAGAAGTTCCGGCTCGCCTGGAGCGTCTAACCGCTTGCGGTCAGATCACACCGGTCGCGTCGAAGACCCACGACATGTCCGCGTTGGCGAAGTCCTCCAGCCACGTCGGGGGAGCGTGGCTCGCCAAGGCGCTCATGTCCCAGTAGTCCTTCCAGAGCGAAATCTTGCCGTTCTCGACCCGGTGCACCGTGACGAATCGAAGTACCGCTGATTCGCCCGTCTGCCAATGCCATTCCTCGTGGTGCTCGTACATGGCATCGCTACCGTCGACGACGAGCAGCCCCGTGAAGTTCTCATAGGAGGCCAGCGGCTCCAGACCGATCTTCAGTCTCTTGACGATGTCGTCGGGGCCCTTCGCGGCGGCGGCGGGCCCGACCGGCACGTCGAGATAGATGCAGTCGTCGGACAGGTAGGACTTCAACGACTCCCAATCACGCGCCGACAGTGCGGCCCACATGCCGAGAACCGTATCCTCAACCGACACTGGTCAACTCATCCTTCTGCGTGGGAATCGCGGGGGACTTGTGCGCGGCGCGAAGGAAGCGTCCCGTCCGGCGGCGCCCGACCAGCTCGGTGGCCTCGCCGTCGAGGAACACCGCCCGGCCACCGACGAAGACCGCCTTGACGGTCTCCTGGTTGCGGTTGACCATCCGCGACAGCCCTCCGTACTGCGCGACCGGTTCCTCGGCGTACGCGTCGAGCCGCTCGTCGAGGCGGGCCGGGTCGATGATCGCGAGGTCGGCACGGTCACCGATGCGTAGGTGGCCCGCGTCGAGGCGGTACCAGTCTGCCAGTTCACCGGTCAGTCGGTGAACCGCCTGCTCGATGGTCATGAAGGGCTTCCCGGCCGCTTCCGCATCGCGAACGTGACGCAACAGCCGTAGACCCATGTTGTAGAAGGCCATGTTCCGCAGGTGCGCGCCCGCATCGGAGAAGCCCATCTGAATACTGGGATCGCGGGCGAGTTTCTTTAGCACCTCGGGCCGATGGTTGGAGATGGTGGTGCGCCACCGCAACGCCTCGCCGTGTTCCAGGACGAGGTCGAGGAAGGCGTCGACCGGATGAAGACCGCCGCGGTCGACACCCACCTGACCGAAGGACTTGCCGATCACGCTGGCGTCCGGGCAGTCGACGATGTCGGCGTCGAAGAAGTCGCGGTGCCACACCCGCAGTCCGAACTTGCTCTCGTACTCCTTGCGGAACCGGCGGCGGTACTCCTCGTCGCGCATCATCTCGTTGCGCTCGACCTCGTCACGCAGGTGCAGCGCCGCAGCGCCCGCCCCGAACTCCTCGAAGATCACCAGGTCGATGCCGTCGGCGTACACCTCGAACGGTACGGGCAGGTGCTGCCAGCGGAAGTTTCCGCCGAGCCGGTTGATCAGCCGCGCGACCGGACCCATCATCGTGATCGCGTACGGGTTGGACTTCACGTCGGCCGCCGACAACAGGCTGGTCTTGAGCGGATTGCGAAGGAGGCCGAGCGACTGGGCGATCTGCGACCCCAGATTCAGCGGATTCTCGATGTTCGGGCCCGACTGCAGAACGCGTCCTGCCTTGCGCAACAACGACTTCAGCCGGCGCTGCTCCCGCGCCCCGGCATACGTCGACGGCAACGTGCGGGAACGGCAGACGTCGCCGTCCAACTTGTCGAAGAGCAGTTGCATCGACGACATTCCGACGAAGCCCGCCTCGAGCGCCTCGGCCAGCATGCGCTCCATCTCGGCCTGTTCACTCCCGCTCGGTCGCTCGTCCTTCTGGGTCGCGCGGTCCAGGCCCATGACGGCGGTCCTCATGTCGGAGTGCCCGATGAACGCCGCCAGGTTGGGGCCGAGCGGCAGCTGCTCCAGCGCTTCGACGTACTCCTCACAGGTGCGCCAGGTCTTGCGGCCCTCCACGGCGGCGATGACGTGCTCCCGGGGTATCGCCTCGACGCGGCCGAACAGGTCACCCGCCTCCGTGCCGTCGATGTGAATGGTCGACAGCGAGCAGGAGCCGAGCATCACGGTCGTCACACCGTGACGCAGAGACTCAGCCAGCGCGGGGCCATTCAGCACCTCGACGTCGTAGTGGGTGTGAATGTCCAGCATTCCCGGCAGCACCCAGTCGCCCGTGGCGTCGATCACGTGCGGGCAGCCGGTTTCGTCGAGCGCCTCGGCGGAGATCGCCACGACGTGACCGGCGCGAATGCCGACGTTGCGCACCGCGGACGCCGCGCCGGTGCCGTCGAACCAGCGGCCGTTTCGAATGATCGTGTCGTAGGTCACCCCGTCATGGAACAGCCGCCAGGCACTGGTGTCAACGAAATCGTGAACACTATCGTGAAAATGTCTACTGCTCGGCCCACGCGTCGGGTTGGCGGCCGTCCACGTCGGTGAACCCGTATTCGCGGGCGAGCTGTACAGAACTCGCCGACCGCTGATTCCAGCGTGCCCGATCGGGGTCTGCCGCGATGGCCGCCACTCCGCGACCCACGAACCGCGGTGTCTCGGATTGGGTGAAGGCGGCAGGTGCCGTCGGGCCGCCACCGGCGCGCCCCGGGTCCAGCGCGTCGCGCCAGCTCCTCGCGCTCACGCGATAGTTCTCGAGCATCATCTCCGAGCGCAGCCAGCCGGGAGTGACCGCCACGGCGGTGCAGCCGAACGGCGCCAAGTCGTGGCCCTGGCTGAACGCGATCCTGTTCACCGACACCTTGGCGAGGTCGTAGAAGGCCGAGAGTCGATAGTGGTGCGCGTTGAACTCGGCCGTCCCATCGGTCACCTCGACCAGCAATCCGCCCGGCCGGATGATCAGGAGCGGCAGCAGACAATGCGACGTGATCAGATGGGTGTTGACCCCGAGCCGTAGGATGCGGAGTCCGTCGTCGAGGTCGTGCTCCCACATCGGCCTGTCCCACGTCGACGGCGGCCCCTTGAGAATCTCCGCTCCCCAGATGTCGTTCACGAGGACGTCGATTCCGCCGTAGTCGCGTCGGAGTCGGTCCGCCAGCGCACGCACGTGTCCGATGTCCAGGTGGTCGGTCGGGACGGCGACGCCGACGCCGCCGAGTTCGCTGACGAGTTGCGCTGTCTCCTCGATGGTTTCGGGACGATCATAGTCAGAAGACAGATCGACGACGGAGCTGGTGCGACCCGTGCACACGACGGTGGCACCCGCTTCGCCCAGCGCCGCCGCGATCCCGCGACCCGCACCGCGGGTGGCCCCGGCGACCACGGCGACACGGCCGGCGAGAGCGCGGCGGCCGGCAGGCGAGGACATGACGATGAGTATTCGCCAGCGGAGGCGTCTCCCACCGCAACTTAGAAATCCCCAGGCATACTCGGTTGGGTGACTCCACTGCAGCGCTACATCGCCGAAGAGATCGCGACCGATCACGTCGAGGGGCTGATGTCCAGACGCGAGGCCATCCGCCGACTTGCCCTCATCGGTGTCGGCGCCGCGGCAGCTTCCTCCTTGATCGCGGCATGCAGCACCGCCGAGAAACCCGCGGACGGTACGCCGACGGCCGGTGCACCGGTCACCTCCGGCGGAGCAGCGACCGAAAACGCGCCTCCGCCAGGGATCGAGAACGCCCTGAAGACCACACCCATCACGTGGGCGGGTCCGCGGGGGGAGTTGCAGGCGGCGTGGGCGGCGGCCGAAACGCCCAGGGGCGCCGTGCTCGTCATCCACGAGAACAAGGGCCTCACCGACTGGGCGCGCTCGGTGGCGGGTCGGTTCGCCGGAATCGGATATTCGGGTCTCGCCATCGACCTGCTGTCGGGCGAGGGAGGCACGGCGAAGTTCACGGACCCAGCCGAGGCCACGGCGGCGCTGAGCAAGATCTCACCGCAGGACTTCGTCGCCGACCTGAAGTCGGGGATCGAGGAGCTACAGCGTCGTGCACCGGGGGTGAAGGTGGCGGCCGTTGGATTTTGCATGGGCGGCGGCCTGGTGTGGCAATTGCTGGCCTCTGGCGAACCGCAGCTGGCCGCGGCGGTTCCGTTCTATGGGCCGACGCCCGACGGCGCCGACTTCAGCGGATCCAAGGACGTCGCGGTGCTGGGGTTCTACGGCTCCAAGGATGCGCGCGTCACCGGAACGAAGGACGCTGCCCAGCAGGCGCTCGACAAGGCCGGCCTGGTCAATGAGCTCGTCGTGGAACAGGGTGCGGACCACGCGTTCTTCAACGACACCGGTGAGCGCTACGACCCCACCGCCGCCACCGACGCCTGGCAGCGCGTGCAGGACTGGTTCACCAAGTACGTCGGCTAGCCGCGATACCCGGGGGTGACCGGTATTCACGACGCGTTCAGGTGGCCGTTCACCCGCCGTTCCCCGAATGCACACGTGCCCCCGGTCTGATGAGGCATGCGGGTTGTCCAGGTGGCGAACTTCTACGGCCCGCGTTCCGGAGGGCTGCGGACGGCGGTGGACCGACTGGGGGCGGAGTATTACGCCGCCGGCCACGAGGTGTACCTGGTGGTGCCAGGCCCCGTCGGCGCAACACAGCTTCTGGACTCCGGCGTGCTGCGAATATCCCTGCCCGCCAAGCAGATTCCCTTCACTGGCGGCTATCGTGCCGTGCTGCCGCGGCCGATCATCGCATTGCTGGCAGCACTGCGGCCCGACGCCCTGGAAGTCTCCGACCGACTGACCCTGCGTTCGCTGGGACCGTGGGGCCGTCGGCACGAGGTCGCCACCGTGATGATCTCCCACGAGCGGTTGGATCGACTCGCGGGACAGTTTCTGCCGCGTCGCGCCGCCCGCGCGATCGCCGACGTCGCCAACCGCAGGACCGCCGCCAACTACGACACGGTGGTCTGCACGACGGCGTTCGCGCGCGAGGAGTTCGACCGCATCGACGCGCCCAACGTGGTCACCGTCCCACTCGGCGTCGACCTCGAACAGTTCCATCCACGCAGGCGTTCGGCGCACGTCCGCAGCCGCTGGGCGACGCCGGCACAGACGCTACTGGTGCACTGCGGACGGCTCTCGGTCGAGAAGCACGCCCATCGCAGCATCGATACCGTTGTCGCCCTGCGTGATTCAGGCATCGACGCGCGGCTCGTCGTCGTCGGGGAGGGGCCGTTGCGCACCCGACTGGAGCGCCAAGCCGCCCGATTGCCGGTCGACTTCACCGGTTTCATCGGGTGCCGCAACACGGTGGCGTCGATTCTGGCCTCCGCCGACGTCGCGTTGGCACCCGGCCCGCACGAGACCTTTGGCCTGGCCGCGCTCGAAGCACTGGCCTGCGGTACGCCTGCCGTCGCGTCCAGGACCTCGGCGCTCGCCGAGATCCTCACCGGTGAGAGCGGCGCCGCCGCCGCCAACGATCCCGTCTCGATCGCGGCGGCGGTGACGGCGCTCATCGGCAGGCCGGAATCGTCACGGCGCATCGCTGCCCGCCACCGGGCGGAGCAGTTCTCCTGGCCGACGTCGGCCGCGGGAATGCTCGATGCCCTCGGTGCCGACCAACCAACCGGCGGACGGTGCGGCCGCTAGGTTGTCCGGATGGGCGCTCCTACACCTGGCCCGAATGACTTCGACCGTGCCAGGACGCTGTGGTTCGCCTTGCTGCTGACCATCGCCAACGGATTCATGGACGCCCACACCTTCTACGTCCGCGCGGCGTCTTCGCCAACGTCCAGACCGGCAACGTCATCTTCTTCGCCATCAACGTCTCCGAACGCAGCGGCCATGGCGCACGTCTGGCCCATCCTCGCGTTCATGGTCGGCGTCTCCCTTGCCGCCCACATCAAGTCGGGCCGAGTCGAGCGCATCGTGCCCCATCCGCTGCGCTGGACGATGACGGTGCAAGTGGTGGCCCTCGTCGCGATCGGCTTCGTTCCGGTCACTGTGGCGCACAGCTACGTCACCGTGCCGATCGCCTTCCTCGCGGCTCTTCAGATGGGACTGTTCCGCAACGTCGGCGACCTCGCGTACCTCCCCGTCGCAACGACCGGAAATCTGATGCGATTCGTCGAATCCGGCTACGACGGCTTCGTCGAGGGGCAGCGTGCGCCTCGTCGCGCCTGCGGGATCTATGGCGCGCTGATCCTGGCCTTTGCCGGGGGAGCGTTGATCGGTGCCTTCGCAAGTCGAGCCTGGAGCGCGCACGCCATCTGGCTGGCGGCGGTAATCCTGGCCGTCACGCTCGTCTTGTTCATCGTCGATGAGCGCGTGATGCGGTGATCGACCTCGTCCCCGAACCGAATCGAACCAAACCCGACCGCGGAACGTGTCCATAGGCGAAGGCAGCCAACGGAGGAGAACACATGACCAAGATCGGTTCGTCAATCGGGGCGCTGCTGTTGATCGGCGCCATCACCACCGCGTGCGGGAGCACACAGGCCCCCAGCACCAACTACGGCGCGAGCGCCACATCCGCCGCGATGACCGGCAGCCCAGGGGAGAGTTCGACTCCCGCCGCTGCCGGATCGACGATCACCATCTCGGGCATGGCCTTCGGCGATCCGCTTACGGTCTCGCCAGGGGCGACGATCACCATCGTGAACGAGGACTCCGTGGAGCACTCGGTCACCTCGAAGCCGGAGACCGGTTTCGACACCGACGTCGACGGGGGCGCGCAGAAGACCTTCACCGCACCGACGCAGCCAGGCGAGTACCCGTTCATCTGCAAGTACCACCCGAACATGAAGGGCACGTTGATCGTCAAGTGAGCCCGCCTTCACGCCGATCGGTTTGAACGGCGACGATCCTGGGCAAACCGAGCTTCAGTAGGCGCGTCAATTAACGGCGCGCCAAAGGTTGAAGGAGCCGGACATGGATACCAACACCGTCGTCTTGATCGTCGTTGCCGTCGTGGTGGTCCTGCTGTTGATCCTCGGGTTGGCCTTCGTGGCTCGCAGCGCGCGCGACAAGAAGCGCCGGGCCGAGGCGGATCAAATCCGTGACGAGGCGCGCGAGGAGAGTGGCCGACTGGAGAAGCGGGAGGCAATCGCCGCAGAGACCGAGGCCAAGGCCCGTGCCGCAGCGGCCGAAGCCGAGGCCAAGGCCGCCGAAGCCGCCCGCTTGAACGACAGGGCCGCTATTCATCGTGACGAGGCCGCATCGTCGCGCGAGGACCTCGACTCGAAATGGCAACACGCCGACTCATTGGACCCGCGGCGCAAGGACGACGCCGATGCTGCGCAGCTCGAGGCCGAGAAGGACCGTAGCGAACGCGACGAGATCAGCGGCAGCGAGCAGCCTCAGCGCGAAGATCAGGCACACCGCGCCATCAACTAGGCACGGCGAGTAACTGGGTGGTCAAGGACCTTCGCAGCCAGGCCTCGAAGGCCTTGACCGTCCAGCCCCTGACTCGCACGAACCGGTCGAATAGCACGGGGTCTGAGGCCAACCACGCCACGTCGACGGCGGCGGCTCTCGTCAGCGCACCGTTCAACGCGTCGAGTCGAACGATTCTGTTGACCACTTCCCGCGCTCCTGCGAGGCGTTGCTCCTGAGCCACCTCCAGTACGCACAGCGCCCCGTCGTCGGAGTCGGCCGCGATCTCGAGTGCCCGGAACAGGCCGGCCACCCGAGTGTCGACTTCGACAGTGAAGCGCACCCAACCGGCGAGCATTTCGACGGGATCGTCGCCGGCGAGTAGCTCGCGCATCATCGGCCGTTCCGCCACTTGGAGCGGCACGTCGTCACCGGCCACCGCCCAATCGAGCGCCGTCTTCAAGAGGTCGACCTTGCCGCCGACAGCGGTGAACACGGTCTTGCGACTGACCCCCGCCGCCTCGGCCACCGCATCGATCGTCGTCGCGCCATAGCCCGCATCGACGAACAGCCGGGCCGCCACCGACACGATCGCCCTTCGGGTGCTGGCAGCCTGGGCGGCACGCAGTTCCGAGCGATAGTCCCGCTTGACAGGTTCGCTCATTTACGCCACCCTCCGTGTATTCATTACACTATAAGTTACCTTAAAAGGGGGGGCGCATGCGAACCATCATCGTCGGCGCAGGGCCGACAGGACTCTTCATCGCCATTGCCTTCGCTCGCCGGGGCCGGAGCGTGCTGCTCGTCGACCGCGACCCTGGCCCGCCCGACCTCGGCTCTTGGCATCGCAAGGGAGTCATGCAGTTCCACCACGCGCACACCTTCCGCGGACCCGTAGTAGAGGCAATGCGTCACGAAATGCCGGACGTCCTCGACTGTTTGGAGGCTGCGGGTGCCGTGGTCGCCGACGGACCCGACGGGCGACCCGCCGCGTTGTTGTGCAGGCGCGCCACCTTCGATGCCCTACTGCGTCACCGGGCCTGCCTCGAACCGGGCATCACGCTTTACACCGGCCGCGTCGACGGGCTGCTTCGCGAGCGCGGACGCGTCGGGGGAGTGACAATCTCCGGCCGGGCGTTTCTGGCCGATACCGTGATCGACGCATCGGGGCGGGCCAGCAGATTTACCGGGGACGTCCGCGCGCCCGCCGAGGGCGGTGACTGCGGAGCCGTGTACATCGACCGCCAGTACCGCTTCCGAGACGGAGCGCCGCCTGCGCCGACGAACTCACCCATCGGCCTGTCGCTGAACTTCCCTGGCCACTTCGCCATCGCATTCCTGCACGACGACCGAACCTTCTCGATCACCTTCGCCCACGACGGGTCCGATCACCGGTTGCGCGGACTCCGATTCGGCGAGACATTCGAGGCTGCCGTCAGTGCCATCCCCGGCCTCTCGGAGTGGAATGACCCGCGCTGGGCCACGCCAATCACCCAGGTACTACCGGGTGGCAAGTTGTACAACGCCTACCGCGGCCAACTCGACGAAGCCGGACGTCCGGCCGCCCCCGGCCTGATCTCCGTCGGAGACGCGGTCTGCACCACCACGCCGCTCGCAGGCCGAGGCGTGACACTGGCCCTTGCCCAGGCGCGCGCATTGATCGGCTTCCTCGATGGACATCGCAACGACACCGACTCCGCCACAATGCATTTCGACCAATGGTGCACCGACAACATCCGACCGTGGTTCGACGATCATCGTCGCACCGACACCGACCGGATCCGCCGCTGGTCCGGCGGCGAGGTGGACACCACGCAACGCCTACCGTCAGACCTAATCGTCGCCGCCGCGGCGGCAGACGACACCTTGCGCGCCGTCACCGAGCCCTACGCTCGAATGGACGCGCTACCCGCCAGCCTCGACGCCGTGGAACCGCGGGCCAGAGAGATATTCGCCGACGGTTGGCGCCCCGCCGTACCCGATGGCCCGACTAAGACTGAATTGGCCGAACTCTGCGACAGCCACCGGGTGGGCGCCGCCTAGCGCGGCGGAGTCCAGGCAACGGGAAGACGCTTGATGCCGTGGATGAAGGCCGACTGCAGCCGGGCAGGTTCCTCGGTGGCCGCGATGTCGGGGATTCTTCGGTGCAGCTCCTCGAAGGCGACGGTGATCTCCCGTCGCGCCAGATTCGCACCCAGGCAGAAATGGGCGCCGCCTCCGCCGAAGCCGACGTGCGGGTTCGGGTGACGGCGTACGTCGAAGGTCCACGGGTCGTCGAATTTGGCGTCGTCGCGGTTGGCTGACCCGTACCACAGCGTAACCTTTTCGCCCGCAGCGAGTTTCACACCGCTGAGCTCGGTGTCCCGCGTCACCGTGCGGCGCATGTACGCCACCGGTGATGCCCATCGCACCACCTCCTCGACGGCGGTCGGGGCCACGGCGTCGTAGTCGTTCCACCAGGCGTCGCGCTGTTCGGGATGACGGCTCAGCGCGAGCACACCATGACTGATGGCGTTGCGGGTGGTCTCATTTCCTGCGACCACCAGCAGAATGAAGAACGACGCGACCTCACTTGAGGTCAGTCGCTCGCCGTCGAGTTCGGCCTGCACCAGGCTGGTGGTGAGGTCTTCACCGGGGTGGGCGCGACGGTCGTCGGCCAGCGCGGCGGCGTAGGCGCCGATGTCCATGGCCACCTTTATGAATTCCTCGAAGTCCGCCGTGATCTCCGGATCGCCGAAGCCGAGGATCACGTTCGTCCAGTGGAAGACGTTCTGGTGATCCTCCTCGGGGATGCCCATCATGTCGCAGATGATCTGCAGGGGAAGCGGCCCAGCCAAGGCGGCGACCAGTTCAGCGGTGCCGTCGGGGTTGTCTGTGATCATCGCCTCGACCAGCCGCCTGGCGCGGTCCCGGACCGAGTCCTCGATGCGGGCCAGAACCCGCGGAGTGAATGCACTTCTGACGATGTTGCGAAGACGGGTGTGCCGCGGATCGTCCATCGCGATCATGGAACCGAAGTACTCGGCCAGCTCGGGCGTCTGATCTCCGATGACGATTCCCTGCGCCGAGCTGAAGATCTCGGGATGGCGGCTGGCGTGGAACACGTCGTCGTAGCGGGTCACCGCCCAGTGGCCCCGGCCCTGCTCGAAGCCGTCCTGAACGAACTCCGGGTGCAGGGACACCGGAGCCTCGCGCCGCAGCGTGGCGAACGCTCCGTCCCGCAAGTCGTCGTCGAGTGCCCAGAAGTCCCATGAGCCCAGATTGACGTCGGAGAGCGGCACGTCGGGCGGCGGCGCCCCGTTCACCCGTGTCGAAAAACCCACGCCACCTCACCTCACCGTCGAGAACGCGATGCCGCCGAGCGTAGCGTCAGGGCCGAGCTTCATGCCCAGTTCTGCCGTGAGTGCGTCGCTCCTCTTTCATCTTGGCCTCGAACACGTGTCTCTCACCTGCGACGAGTTCGTCGCGCACCTGACGCTCGTGTTCGCGAAACTGCGTCCAATAGCCGTCGTCGAACTCTTCGACGACCTGAAACGTCCAGCGGCCGGGCAGCACGTTGAGACCGACCAACTGCGTCTCCAAACGCTCGGCAGCCGCACCGTGTCCTGCCTTCTTCAGCTCGTCGCAGGCCTCACCCAGCGTCAAGTCGGCATGCCCCATCAACTGGTGAAAGGAATACAGGTGCCCGCGAGCACGCTCGACGCACTCCAAGGCCTCGGACACCTTCCCAACGGCTGCGATCGTGTCGTCGTCGACCCCAGCGGGGCGTCGGCCCAGGCAACCATCGGATTCATCGTGCATGCTCATCAACGGGTGATACCCCTCCGATCACCGGCCCAATCGGGTATCCCGTTCAGCCGATGACCTGCGCATGGCCGCCCGTGCGTGGTAGCACCACTAAGTGCGCAACCCACATGCAGGGCAACCATTTACGACCTCCGACGAGGACATCGCCGACGCACTTCTCGACGTCAGCATCCCGACGTTGATCCTGTCGCTGGTCCACATGGCAGGCGACCCCGCGCTGATCCGCGGCGCGCTGAAGCCGGCAGGCCTGTTCCTCAACGAAGTGCAGGGCTACATGTCCGAGGAGGACAAGGCGGCGGCCCGGGAGATCGCGCTGGAAGTCATCGGTGACTACCGCGATCGCGGCTGCCCAGAACCCGAGCCCATCAGCGGTGAACTGCTCAAGGAGATGATGGAGTGGCTCGTCTGCGAACCCGTACCCGACGAGTACGTCCCGATGTTGCTCGAGGAGATGGAACTCGACGGGATCGACGCGCGCGCAGTGCAGACCTCGACCAAGAACGCCCGGGACGACTTCCCCGTCGTCGTCATCGGCTGCGGAGAGTCGGGCCTGCTCGCCGGCATCCGACTCAAGGAAGCGGGCATCCCCTTCACGATCGTCGAGAAGAACGCCGGCCCCGGCGGGACCTGGTATCAGAACACCTATCCAGGTGCGCGCGTGGACGTGGGAAATCACTTCTACTGCTACAGCTTCGAGCCGACCGACCAGTGGACCCACTTCTTCGCCGAGCAACCGGAGCTCCAGGCCTACTTCCAACGCGTGATGGACAAGTACGACGTCGGGCCCCACGTCAGGTGGGAGACGGAGGTCACCGACGCCACCTGGAACGACGCCACGGCGACGTGGACCGTCCGGACACGAGGTGTCGACGGCACGGCGTCGGCACTCGAGGCGCGGGCCGTCATCAGCGCCGTGGGGCAGCTGGACCGACCTCACCTGCCCGCCATTGCCGGGCGAGATCAGTTCTCCGGAGCGGCCTTTCACTCCGCAGAGTGGGACCACTCCGTGGACCTGCACGGCAAGCGCGTGGCGATGATCGGCGCCGGCGCCAGCGGATTTCAGATCGCACCGGCGATCGCCGAGGACGTCGCGCAGCTCACCGTCTTCCAGCGCACGGCGCAGTGGATGTTCCCCAACCCGAACTACCACGAGGCCGTCGGAGCCGGCGTGAAGTGGGCGCTGCGGCATCTGCCCTTCTACGGCCGGTGGTACCGGTTCCTGCTGTTCTGGCCCGGATGCGACAAGGGCCTGGAGGCGGCGAGAGTCGATCCCGACTATCCCGATCAACGGCGCGCGGTCAGTGAGATCAACGAGATCACCCGACTCGTGTTCACCGAGTGGATCACGAGCCAGATCGGCGATGACCCCGAGTTGGCCGCCAAGGTCGTGCCCGATTACCCGGCCACGGGCAAGCGCACGTTGCAGGACAACGGCAGCTGGCTTCAGACGTTGACGCGCGACGACGTCGAGTTGGTCCGCACACCGATCGACCACATCGCGGCCGAGGGCGTCGTCACCACCGACGGCGTCCGCCACCCCGCCGACGCGATCGTCTTCGCCACCGGCTTTCAGGCCACCGAGGTGCTGTGGCCGATGACGATCACCGGGCGGGACGGTCGGGATCTCCGCGCCCTCTGGGGCGAACGGCCGTCCGCCTACCTCGGTATCACGGTGCCTGGCTATCCGAACTTCTTCTGCATGTACGGCCCGGGCACCAACCTCGCCAGCGGTGGCAGCCTCATCTTTCACTCCGAGTGCCAGATGCGTTACATCTCACAGTGTCTGGACCACTTGATCGCCGGTGGGCATCGTTTCATGGAACCTCGCCAGGACAGAACCGACGACTGGGTGCGGCGCAGTCAGAAGGAGATGCGCAAGATGGTGTGGTCGCAGCCGTCGATCACGCACTCGTTCTACAAGAACGCGCATGGCGAGGTGTACACGCTGAGCCCGTGGCGGCTGGTCGACTATTGGACGTGGACCCGGGTACCCGATCCGAGTGACTTCACGTTCGGCTGACGGTCACCCCTGCTGCCAACCCATGTTCCTCGCGAACGCGACACCGTCGTCGGAGAGCGTCCCGCACCTCCGGCAGTGGTCGACGTACTCCTGCACCATGGGTAGGAAGTTCATCGGGTTGTACGCGTCCTCCTCGTAGCTCCAGAGACCGTCACCCGCGTACTTGAGAATGGTGATGCAGGGCCTTGGTGTCGATCGAGTACCAGGACACCGGGTAGAACGGCATCTCGCTGCCGGGGAAGACGTTCATCGTCGCCACGATCCACTCCCGGATGGCCTCTCGGCCCGCCATTTTGCCGTCGGTGTGTTCGTTGTAGGTGGCGTTCTCGGTGAACAGGTCGGCGTAGCGCGACCAATCCCAGCTCTGCCCGATCTCGCAGACCACCTGCTGTTGATGCGCGAAGGCGTCCTCGATCTCCTCGCGCGACCATCTACCTGCAGGAGAACCCATCTCGTCGTTCTACCAAAGGGCGGCGGCGGGGGAGCCGGTTTCACGACACCGCCAACGAATCATCAACCACACCAGCAACATCCATCGCACGGGTCTCGAAACGGGACGTAACACTCTCGCCGTCGATGGCGATGTTCGTGACAGGGGTGGCATGACGGGGGTGGGAAACAAAGCGTGATCGATTCGGTGTTGCAGGACTGAATACACCGTGGCGCCAGGTCACGAGGTAGGAGAGACACGCATGAAGCCGATCAAGATAGTGGCGGCCGCAATGATCGCAGGCGGACTGAGCCTGGGCTCGGTGCCCGCAATCGCACCGATCGCGTCCGCGCAACCGAGCGCGCCCATCCCGCAGAAGCCGGGGAACGGCGGAGACGACTTTTGCCCGCCACAGTGCGGAAATGGGAATGGCCATGGGAACGGGAGAGGCAACGGCAACGGTGACGACCGCGGTTGGCCCGGCCAGTTCGACGGCAGGGGTCACGGCGACGACAAGGGCTTCTGGTGGAACAACAACCGCCACGACTGGTGGGACGACGGAAATGGTCCGCCGCCATGGGGCTGGGGCCCGCCACCGCCCATCCAGTGGAACGGCGGCCCGCCACCGCAGTCAATCAACTACTGGGGTTACAACCTGAACCCCGTGTGGAACGACGGCCCGCGCCAATGGGGCGTCTGGCTGTTCGGCCTGTGGATCCCCATCTTCGGAGTCGGCTTCAACTAAGCCGCGCTCCGAGTAGGAGGGCGTCGGCTCACTCCTCTACGACGGCCTTGATCCGTTCCAGCGTCTTCCGCATGTCGCGGATGTTGCGTCGCTTGCGGAGTTGACCGCCGAAGAGACCGAACAAGGTGGTCATCATGCCTTCGTTCATCCGGAAGGATTCGGTGACCTCGGTGCCACCGTTCACTGGGGTGAATCGGTAGTGCCAGTTGTTGACCGCGCGATCGCCGAGCAGCACCTCGAAGCCGAACTCCCTGCCCGGCTCGCATGCGGTTACGCGGCACGTCGTCCAGTAGACGGGTCCGATCTCGTTGCGTTTGACGTGGCCGCGGAACTTCGCGCCAAGCGATGGACCCGTCGCGCCGTCGAGCCACTCAGCTTCGAAGGTCTCCGGGGAGAACTTGCCGGTGTTGCGGACGTCGGCGACGAGGTCCCAGACCTCCTCCGCGGGTGCGTCCATCGCAACGGTGACTGATGCCTGCATGTGCGGACCTGCTTCTTGTCGTCGGGCGCCGTGATCAGCTGTCACCATATGCGTGTGACGGACTGGAGCGGCGAAGAGTACGCGAGACTGAGCGAGTTGCAGCGGGCGATGATCAGCGAGGCGATGGCCGGCCTCGAGTTCCGTTCGGGTGACCGCGTCCTCGACATCGGGTGCGGCGATGGCTTTCTCACCCGTGCCATCGCGACTCTGACCCCGGAGGGCATGGTGGTCGGGGCCGATCCGTCGCACCGGATGGTGGCCACCGCGGTCGAGTCGGTGACCGCTCGTGCCTCCGGTCCGTGGTTCGTGATCGCGGACGCACGAGCGCTGCCCTTCCGGGAGTGCTTCGACGCCGCGGTGTCGTTCAACGCGCTGCACTGGGTGCCCGAGCAGGAACGGGCGCTCCGCCAGATCGCCACGGTGCTGAGGCCGGGAGGATCGGTCACGGTCCAGGCGGTGTGTGCAGGTCCGCGGCCCAGCTTGGAGGCCGTCGCGATGGAACTCTGCCGGGAGTCGCGCTGGTCGCAGTGGTTCGAGGGCTTCGACGCGCCCTTCATCCACGTCGACCCCGATCACTACGACGAGTTGACCGCGGCGGCAGGCCTGACCCTCGACGACGTGACCGTGACCGACCGCGAGTGGGACTTCGGTTCACGCGAGGCGTTCCTGCAGTGGTCCGCGATGGGATCCACGGCCTGGACCGACCGGTTGCCGGAGGATCGGCGCGCGCAATTCATCGAGGAGCAGATCGACGCCTATGAGCCGATCGCCGGCACCCCCGGGCTCTTTCGCTTCATGCAGATGCGCGCGCGACTCCACCGCGGGGAGACTGGATGACCATGAAGATCCGATTCGGCGTGGGCCTGGGCGCAGGCCCGGAGGCTAGTCCCGAGCAACTCCCGCACCTCGCGACCGGCTCGAGGCCGCGGGCATCGATTCGCTGTGGTTCTCGGAGCTCGTCTACACCGATGCCGTCGACCCCTTCGTCGGCATGGCCTATGCCCTGGCCCGCACCACCAATCTCAAGGTCGGCACCTCGGTCATGATCCTGCCGGGCCGCCACCCGGTGCTCGTCGCCAAGCAGCTCGCGTCGCTCGCGGCGCTGGCACCGAAGCGCGTCCTGCCGGTCTTCGGCCTGCGCTCCGCCATCCCCGCCGAGCGCGACGTCTTCGTCGTGCCCGACGGGCAGCGCGCCGCGGTCTTTGACGAATCGCTGCGCCTGCTCAAGGAGGCGTTGACCGCCGACGGCTCGGACTTCTGCGGCGACTTCTTCACCGCGACCTCGATCGCGGTCGGTCCCCGCCCGGTGAAGCAGCTCGACATCTGGCTGGGCGGTTCCGCGCCCGCCGCGTTCCACCGCATCGGCCGCCTCGCCGACGGCTGGTTGGGCAGTTTCCTCACACCCGAGGAGGCACGTCGCGGGCGCGTGGCCGTCGCCGAGAACGGGCTGCCGGACGAGGTTCTCGTCGCGATCCGGAAACGGCGCCCCGACGTCGACCCGACCGAACTAGTTGCCGACGGGTGGCCGCAGCTGCACCGCATGATCGACGGCTACCTGGCCGCGGGGTTGACCAAGTTCGTCATCCGCCCCACCGGCAGCGGCAGCACCGACGAGTTCATCGACCGCTTCGCCGCGGAACTCCTGCCACGGGAGAACTGACCGGACAGATCCGGGCGCACGATGGATTCCGACGCGAACCCGGGTCTCCACGAATGACTAACTCATACCCCAGCCGGAGGTTCTCGTGACTTCAACCAATTCCGACGCCGTGCTCGTCGCAGGACACCTGAGGGTGGCGCCGAACGAACGCGACGCTTATCTGGCGGGTTGCGTCGACGTGGTCCGGCTGGCCCGCTCCGCGGCGGGCTGCCTCGACTTCGCGATCTCGGCGGACCTGCTCGACGCCGGACGGGTCAACGTCTACGAACGGTGGGATTCCCACGCCGCCGTCGAGGCCTTCCGCGGCAGCGGCCCCAGTGACGAACAGGGTGCTGCGCTGCTGTCGGCGTCGGTGGCGGAGTACGACGTCGCCGCCGAGCGATCACTGACGTGACCGGTTGGCCGCGGAGGCTCGGATCCACTGCCGCGAGCATTCATCGGTGTCGGCAGGATGGCGGCGACGTCGCCTATTCGGTGATGATTCGACGCGCGTCGAGCTGAGCACCGCCGGTAAGTCCAGCAAACAGGCGCGCGAACCCCGGGCCGCGTCTCGACGCGACGAACCGATTGGCTGTCGACTTCGGGCTTCGGGTAGTCTGCGTGAATTGCGCAGACGTACGGGCGAGGCTCTCCAGCACGTGGAGCCGCCGACGATACTCACCGAGACGCCAAAGGCTGTGACTTGTCAGACACCAAGAATGACACCAAGAACCTGAAGCCGCACTTCGAAGACGTGCAGGCGCACTACGACCTGTCCGACGACTTCTTCCGCCTGTTCCTGGATCCCACCCAGACCTACAGCTGTGCCTACTTCGAGCGTGACGACATGACGCTCGAAGAGGCGCAGATCGCCAAGATTGACCTGTCCCTCGGCAAGCTGGGCTTGGAGCCCGGCATGACGCTGCTGGACATCGGCTGCGGCTGGGGCGCCACCGTCAAGCGAGCCGTGGAGCGCTACGACGTCAACGTCGTCGGCCTCACGCTGAGCAAGAACCAGCAAGCGCACGTCAAGGAACTTCTCGCGCAGTCGGACGGCCCGCGGAGCAAAGAGGTCCGGCTCGAGGGCTGGGAGCAGTTCCGCGACCAGGTAGATCGCATCGTGTCGATCGGCGCGTTCGAGCACTTCGGCCGGGACCGTTACGACGATTTCTTCGAGATGGCCTACGCGGCGCTGCCCGCCGACGGTGTGATGATGTTGCACACCATCGTCAAGCCCAGCGACGAGGAGTTCAAGGAACGCGCGCTGCCGCTGACCATGACGAAGCTGAGGTTCTTCAAGTTCATCATGGACGAGATCTTCCCCGGTGGAGATCTTCCGCAGGTCGTCGCCGTCAAGCAGCACGCCGAGAAGGCCGGCTTCGAGGTGGCCCGGGTTCAGCCGTTGCAACTGCACTACGCGCGCACGCTGGAGATCTGGGCCTCGGCGCTAGAGGCACGTCGGGACGAGGCCATCGCGATCCAGTCCGAAGAGGTCTACGACCGGTACATGCGGTACCTGACGGGTTGCGCGGAGCTGTTCGCCGAGGGCTACACCGACGTCTGCCAGTTCACCCTCAAGAAGCGCTGACCCAGCAACCTCACGCGGGCGGCGGTCGCCGTCCGGGCGGGCCCATCTCGGCGCCTGCGGCGTCGCGTCGCCTGGCGGCCATGCCGGCGAGCGCCTCGAAGACCACCCGGTGCGCAGCGTTCACCGTGAGTTCGGCGTGGTCGTAGGCGGGGGAGACCTCGACGACGTCCACTCCGGCCACGTCGTGCTCGTAACAGAGCTGGCGCACCATCCTGAGAAGGTCGACGCTGGTGATGCCCCCGGGTTCCGGGGTTCCCGTGCCGGGCGCATGGGCCGGATCGAGGACGTCGATGTCGACGGACAGGTACAGCTTGTCCGCCTTGGCGAGTGCCTCGCCGACCGCGTCGACCATCACCGCCTTGAACCCGCGCTCCCAGATCTCCTGCATGGTGTGCCACACCATGCCCTGCTCCTGCATCCATTCGAAGGTGTCCTGCGGCGGCCAGTAGCCGCGCAGTCCGACCTGGACGAAGTGCGTCCCTGGAACGGCACCCGACTCGATCAGGCGACGCATCGGTGTGCCGTGACTGGCCAGGTTTCCGTCGATGATGTCGGCTGTGTCGGCGTGCGCGTCGAAGTGCACGATGCCGACGTTGCCGTAGCCGTGCACGTCGGCCACCGCGGTAGCCGACGGCCACGTGATCGAGTGGTCGCCACCGAGTACGACGGGCACGATGCCACGTGAGGCCACGGCTGCGACGCGCTCCTTGATGTTGGCGTGCGAGACCTCGGTCATGCCGTGCGGACAGAACGCGTCGCCGAAGTCGACGACCTCCAGCCAGTCGAAGATCTCCAGGCCGAGATCCATGTGATAGGTGCCCGGCTCGTAGGCGGTGGCCCGGATCGCCCGTGGACCGAACCGCGCGCCGGGCCGATTCGTCGTTCCGACGTCGAACGGTGCTCCGACGATGGCGACGTCGGGGCGCCACGATTCGAGTTGCTCGACCTCCGTCAGGAAGGGGCGGTGTCCGAACGTCGCGAGGCCCGAGTGAGGCAGGTCTAGCTGCTCGGCCATTCCCGGTGAAAGTTCGCGGTGCGGCCCCTGGTCCCCGTGGTCGTGGCTCATGGCGTGACAGTACCGTCATCCGTCGCGTTCCGGCCTTGACCCGCAACAGAAGTGAGTACCGCCAGCAATCTCGCTGGAATCTCGCGCTTGGCCCAGTCGTCGGTCGAAACGACGACGTACACGTTGCGCCCGCGCACCGCCACGGCGTCGGCTCCGTCATCGTCGCGACGGAGCACGTCGAACCGCAGCGTGAAACTCGTCGTGCCCTTCGACTCGCACCGGGCCTCGACGCGCACGGTGTCACGCCACCGGATGGGCGCGAGATAGTCGATCTCCGCGTGCACCACCTGGACGTCGAGTCCCCATGAGGTGAACTCCGTGAACGGCAGATCCAGATGGTCGAAGAATGCGGTGGACGCCTCGTCGAACCACGTCAGGTAGTGGCCGTTGAACACCACGCCCTGTTGATCGACTTCGGCGTAGCGCGGGACGATCGGAAGTGAGAACGCATCGGTCACACCCCACACCCTGCAGCGTCGGGGCCGCCCCGGGCAACCTGCGACCTCGTTAGGATGAGCAGCCACTTCACGGCGAGACGAAGGCAATTTCTCTTCATGCGACTGGTCACGATCGACGACATCCGCGCGGCCGCCGAACGGATCCGCGGATCGGTGGTCCGCACTCCGTTGATCCCTGCGCCGTGGGGCGATCCGGAGCGCCCGTTGTGGCTCAAGCCGGAGAACCTGCAGGCGATCGGAGCCTTCAAGGTCCGCGGTGCGTTCAACGCCATCGCGCGACTCGACGACGCCGCCCGCGCCAGGGGAGTGGTCGCATACTCGAGCGGCAACCACGCCCAAGCCGTGGCCTATGCAGCGGCGACCTTTCGGATTCCCGCCCACATCGTCATGCCCGAGGAGACCCCGAACGTCAAGATCGCCGCGACCCGCAGCCACGGGGCAGAGGTGGTGTTGTGCGCGGCAGGCCAACGCGAGAAGGTCGCCGACGACGTGGTGGCGCGGACCGGCGGGGTTCTGATCCCGCCATTCGACCACCCCGACGTCATCGCCGGCCAGGGCACCATCGGGATGGAGATCGTCGAGGACCTGCCCGACGTCGCCAACGTGATCGTCCCGGTCAGCGGCGGAGGTCTGGCGTCGGGCATCGGCACCGCGATCAAGGCACTCGCGCCTCAGGTCACGGTCATCGGCGCGGAACCGGAACTCGCCGCCGACACCGCCGAGGGCCTCGCCGCGGGCCATCGGGTCGATTGGTCGATCGCGGATCGCAACCGCACCATCGCCGACGGGCTTCGCTCACAGCCCTCGGAGCTGACGTTCGCCCACTTGCAGAAGGTGCTGGACGGCTTGATCACTGCGTCCGAGAACGACATTCGCGACGCGGTACGCGAGATCGCCCTGCGCGCCCACCTGGTGGCCGAGCCAAGCGGCGCCACCGCACTCGCGGCCTATCGGAGTCGCGAAACGCCGCCGGGACCGACGGTGCTCGTCGTGTCGGGCGGCAACGTGGAGCCGTCGCTTCTCGCGGAGATCCTCACCAGTTGACCGGTACGGACGTACCGGACCGGACTACCAGGCAAGCACCAGGGGAGCCCAAGACCGCCTTCGGTGACCGAGTAGTAGAGGTAGTACCCGAGGATCGTGAGCATCCCGTAGAACGAGAATCGCTCCCACAATTCGACACCGAAGAGGTTGACCAGTCCGATCGGATGGCCGAACAGCGTCCGCTCCTTTGGCTGGTCCTCAGTCTGCCCTTTCGCCATGCGGCCACCCTGCTACGCAGAACGTCCGATCTTGATGAGTTCGCCACGCCCCGGCGCGCCCACCGTCGGACGAACGGGTAATGTCGCCCGGAATGGTCCTCCACGCTGGTGCTGCCCGAGCGTGGCCGCCTCGTGGGTCCGAAGGGGTACATGTGGACGCGGTCCTCGGCTTGTCAATGACTCCGACGTCCGTCGGTCTGGTTCTCGTCGAAGGACAAGACGCCGACGGCGCGACGATGGATCGCGACTCCTTCTCGGTTGCCGACGACGGCATCCACTCCTCTGAGCAGGCAACGGCCGCGGTCCTGCGGACCGAGGCGATGGCCGCGACCCGCGGCCTGCGACTGCACTCCATCGGCGTGACCTGGAGTGAGGACGCCGACCACCAGGCGTCGATGCTGATGGAGTCGCTGTCGGAGTCGGGATTCGACAACGTGGTGGCGATCCGCATGCCGGAAGCCACCGAAGCGCTGGCGCGCGGCATCGCCGAGGTGCTCGGATACACGACGACGGCGGTGTGCGTCATCGAACCCGAGTCGGTGATCTCGTTGATCGTCAACACCAGCGATGGCGCGGTGCAGACGGCGTTCAACCACGCCATCGACTCCGACGACGCCTTGATCAGCTGGCTGAGCACGGTCTTCACTCGCGCCGACTGGGCGCCGGAGGCACTGGTCGTGGTCGGTTCGGCAGGTGACCTGGAGCCGATTCTGCACCAGCTCGAGGACGCGCTGTCGGTACCCGTGTTCGCGCCGGAGGAGGCGAAGCTGGCACTTGCTCGCGGCGCGGCCCTGGCTTCGGCGCAAAGCACCGAGATGCCGCTCGGCCTGTTCGACGACGACGGCTTCGTCGTCGACGCGCGCAACGACTCGGGCCGACACCGCACCCTTGGCCAGCGCAGCCCTCGTCGTCGGACGCTGTCGAGCGTCGGTCCGGTCGCCATGCTGGCCGCCGGCGTCGTCACCTTCGTCGTGTCGGTGTCGATCGCGATCAGCCTGCAGCTGGCACCGACCCGCGCGGCCCAGCCCAGCGGCCCCGTCCCGGCGGCGAGGGTCGAGACGCCCGACGCGGTCAAGGCCGTCCCGCCGGCGATGCCACCACCGGTCGCGGTCCCGCCGGTCGTCGAGGCCGCGCTGCCACCACCCGCGCCGGAGGCGCTGCCGCCCGTGTCCGAGGTGCCGCCGGTCGCGATCGTCGACACCCCGGCCGAGGCGCCCTACGTCGACCAGGCCCCCGCCGAACCTGCACCCGTCGACGCGGTGCCCGTCGATCCCGGACTCGCATCGCCGGTCGACCCGGCGCTCGCGCCGCCGGTGGCCGGAACGCCGCTCCCGCCGTATGTCGCACCCCCGCCGGTCCAGCCGATCCCGACGAAGAAGCCGGGAATCCTGACTCGCATCAAAGAGAAGCTGACGCCCGGGCCCGGCTAGCTTGACGACGCCTTCACTACCGACCAACCGTGCCGTCCTGCGCGCGTTGATTCGCGCCACGATCGTGCTCGCTGTGGCCGTTTCCCTGCTCGCCGTCGAATTGACCTCGAGATCCGGGGTGGGATGGCGGCTGATCACCTTCACCTATCAGGCCAACATTCTCGCCGCGGCGTACTACGCGTGGACGCTCTTCTCGGGCCGGGCCGACGCCCGCGCCGGGCTTCGGGGCGCGGTCGTGCTCTACGTCGTCGTCGCAGGGGTCGTCTGGAATCTCCTGCTGACCGGCCGCAGCATGGCCTATACGCCCGCCAACTTCCTGTTGCACGTGGTCGTCCCGATACTCGCCATGGCGGATTGGATGCTCATCGGTCGGGGAGCAGGCTCCGCCAAGTGGTGGCAACCGTTCGCGTGGCTGGCCTATCCGACCGCCTATCTGGGATTGGCACTGGTCGTGCTGAATCGGACCGGGCGGCGCGCTCCGTACTACTTCCTCGATCCCGGCAGCGTTGGACTCGGTGCGGTCGCGGTGAACGTCACCGTGCTTGCCGCCGGGTTCCTCGGCCTGGGCTACCTGCTTCTGGCAGTGGCTCGCCCGAGGTCGGCTAACGCTTAGCGGTCGCAAACCGAACTATCATCTAGAGAAGCCCGTCATTCGGAGGTTGGTCAGTTGCGTAGAGCTCTGCGATATGTGTTGTCGGTGGCAGTAATTTCAACCCTTCTGCTGAGCGGTTCGATGGGTACCGGCCTCGCATCCGCTCCCGGGCCCGTTGCCGTCGCGAACATTTCACCAGCACCCGGCCAGGTCGTCGGCGTGGCGATGCCGGTGACGGTGACGTTCGCCGGGCCCGTCGCAGACCGTGCCGCGGCGGAGCGCTCGTTCGGCATAACGTCGCCGAACGCCCCCCAGGGCAACTTCGTGTGGCTGAAGAACGATGTGGTGCAATGGAATCCGAGCACCTACTGGCCGGCACACTCGACGATCGCCCTGTCGGTGGGTGGAGCAAAGACCAGCTTCGAGGCGGGGGCCTCGGTCGTCGGCGTCGCCGATCTGGATGCACATACGTTCACGGTCAGCATCGACGGTCAGGTGGCCCGCTCGATGCCCTCCTCGATGGGCAAGCCCAGGTACCCTACGCCGATCGGCTCGTTCACCGCGCTGGAGAAGCAGTCGCCCGTCATCATGGATTCCCGCACCATCGGCATCCCGTTGAGCGACCCCGAGGGCTACAAGCTGACCGTGTACGACGCGGTTCGAGTCACCTGGGGCGGTGTCTACGTGCACGGCGCTCCGTGGTCGGTGGCGTCACAGGGCAATTCGAACGTCAGCCACGGTTGCATCAACCTGAGTCCCGACAACGCCGGCTGGTACTACGACCAGGTCGGCATCGGCGACCCGATCATCGTCCAGGCGTAGTCGCGTGGAGGTTCTTCGCGGTCGGTGAGGACCCTACGGCGGCCGCATTCGGGTAGGTACCGAGCACCCTGTCGGCCGTGCCCGCGCTGGTCACCGTGAACCAGTAGTGCTCGTTCTTGAAGTGGTGCTGGCGGTGGTTGCGCCAAATCGCCCGGTAGATCGGTGTTTTCGGCTTGTAGTCGCTGTGAATCAGGTAGTGGCACCATTCGTAGCTCAGTCCGAGCATGCCGAGGAACACCAGGTAGGTCAGACCCAGGCCCGGCCGCGGGAAGGCAAGTAGTGCAATCGCTACCGAGCCGGGCAGTATCCACAGCAGTGCGCGCCACGGGATGAAGATCAGCGGCACCTCGCGCGGGTCGACGTGATGCTCGCGGTGCTTGCGCGCCAGCAAGGGGTCGAGGGTGATCGAGCCGAGACGGCGTGGCCGCCAATGCAAGATGATGACGTGGACGAGCCACTCGAAGAACGGGAAGAGCGCCAGCATCACCAACGGCACCAGTACGTCGGTGAACTGCCAGTCCCCGACGACGATCCTCGCGATCAGCGCGCCGATCAGGGTGGCCCCGATCATCCACGGTGACGGGTGGGTCAGAAACTCCCGCCGGGCCTCGGCGAGCGAGAAGCCCCGGCGATCGGGGCGGGTCGTCGTGGTCACGAGTCGATCTCCAGTTCGTCCAGGGCGCCGAGCAGTGCGACGGTCGCGGGTTCGAGTAGGTCGCGCGCGGCCCGTTCGGCCGCCGTCGGATCGCCGTCGCGGATCGCGTTCGCGATGGCGCGGTACAAGTCGGGGCGCCCCACCTCGTCTGCCATCATGACGGCCAGTGCGGGCAGCGCGGGCTCGTACGTCGCGCGAAGTGTGTTGTACATCAAGCGAAATGCAATCGAGTCCGCGCCATCGACGACGTGATCCCAGAACGTCAGAGCGTGCCGCTGGCGCTCGACAAGGTCGTGCTCGACGGCGAGAGCGTCGATCGAGGCATCGAGTAGTGCGGCCAGGTCGGGCCGTCGGCGCAGGGCTGCGAGTTCGGCGATCTTGGGTCCGTTGTGCAGCCGGGTCTCGAGGATGCTGCGCACGACGGTGACGTCGACCTCGCCTGATCGGATCAGCAGCCGGGGGAGAAGATCCAGCCCGGCGTGGCGTCGGAAGTCGCGGACGGTGGTGGAGTCGCCTTGGCGCACTTCAACGAGACCGGTTTCGGTGAGGCGCTTGATGGCCTCACGCACGGCGGGCCGGGATACACCGAAGACCTCGGCGAGGCGCCGCTCACTGGGCAGCGCCTCGCCGGGCTGCATGTCGCCGCTGAGTACCTCGGCGACGATCTGCTCGAAGACGTCCTCGGGTACCGACCGACGGTTCACGGGTTGTAGTGCCACCCAGCCACCATGGCAGGCTGATGGCCAGAGGTCAAGTGGTCTTACCAGTTGTGCGCAGCGCGGCGGCCGTCACTTCGTCGGCAGGCAGGAACGCCTCGAAGCTCAGCTCCGCGGCAGTCAGGTCGAGCGCCGTGCCGAACGTCGTCACGGTACTCAGGAAGGTCAGGACCGAGCCGTCGGTTCCCTCCAAGCGAAGCGGGACCACCACCCCGCCCAGATCGTGCGTGTCGTCGAATCCGCCTGGGTAGGAATCGATCTCGGCCAGCAGTCCCGCCAACGCCTGCGAGCCGCTGACCGCCACCTCCCTGCGCAACCGGCCAATCACGTGGTGGCGCCACTGTGCGAGGTTGCGGATGCGCGGTGCCAGACCGTCGGGGTGCAGCGAGACGCGCAAGGCGTTCGGCGGATCCAGTAGATGCGGTGCGACGCCCTGCATCAACACACCGGCTCCCGCGTTGGCCGCGACGACGTTCCAGCCGCGGTCGACCGCCAGGCACGGATACGGCTCATACGCCGTGAGTACCGTGTCGAGGCCGTTGCGCACCGCGGCCATGTCCGGATCGTCGAGCGAACGTTCCGCGTGCACCGGCGCCAGGCCAGCCGCCAGCAGCATCTGGTTCTGCTCACGCAGCGGCACGTCCAGCACCGTGGCCAAGCGCAGCACCATGGCCCGGCTAGGCACGGAGCGTCCGGTCTCCATGAAGCTCACGTGCCGTGACGACACGTCGGCCTCGATCGCGAGGTCGAGCTGGCTTAGCCGTCGCCGTTGCCGCCACTGACGCATCAGCGTTCCGAACGGGGAAGTCTGCACCTGAGCCGTCGTCACGTCCCCAGTCTGGCCTGCCGCCGCTTCGCGATCCACTACCTCGGAGGTAATTGTCTGGGTTACCTCCGAGGCGCACCGTGGACGACGACGGTCCAAGCGGAGGAGTCGATCATGCCCCCAGCCCCGCCACCACCGATCCCCAGGTGGCTGCGCTTCGTGCTGACGTCCGACCGGGCCGGGTCGGCCTGGTACATCGGGCTCGGCTTCTTCTTCGCGCCCGCGCTGGCCGTGGTGTCGCCGTGGCCCGCGCTCACGACCGCCCTGTGGGTCGTCATCGCGCTGGCGGGACTGTGGTTGGGCCTGCTGGGCATCGCGATGGCGACGGGTCTGGCAATCGTGCTGAAGTCCGGGGCTGAGATTCCCGAGGACTACTGGCGCTCGATCTTCGACTACGAGACTTCGCCGAAAACCGCTCCGCCACAGACTATTTAGCGGTCGACGCCCCCGTGTAGTCGACCTGCCAGTGCTTGATCCCGTTGAGCCAGCCCGACCGCAGTCGTTCGGGCTTGGCCAGCGAGGTGAGGTCCGGCATGGCGTCGGCGATCGCGTTGAACATCAGGTCGATGGTCATCCGGGCCAGGTTGGTGCCGATGCAGTAGTGCGCCCCGGTGCCGCCGAATCCCACGTGCGGGTTGGGGTCGCGCAGGATGTCGAACGTGTACGGGTCGTCGAACACGTCCTCGTCGAAGTTGGCGGAGCGGTACATCATCACCACCCGCTGACCCTTCTTGATGTGCACGCCGGCGAGTTCGGTGTCCTCCAACGCAGTGCGCTGGAACGAGGTGACGGGCGTGGCCCAGCGGACGATCTCGTCGGCGGTGGTGCCCGGACGTTCCCGCTTGAAGAGCTCCCATTGGTCGGGGAAGTCGGTGAACGCCATCATGCCCTGGGTGATCGAATTGCGCGTGGTCTCGTTGCCGGCCACTGCCAGAAGAATCACGAAGAAGCCGAGTTCGTCGTCGGACAGCTTGTGGCCCTCGACGTCCGCCTGAACCAGTTTGGTGACCAGATCCTCGCCGGGCTTGTCCGCACGCTCGGCGGCCAATTGCATTCCGTACGTGATGAGTTCGACCGAGGCGCTGATCGCGTCGTTGCCTGCGAACTCGGGATCCATGTCGCCGACCATCTGGTTGGACCAGTGGAAGAGCTTCATCCGGTCTTCCTGGGGAACGCCCATCAGGCCGGCGATGGCCTGCAACGGTAATTCGCAGGACACCTGCTCGACGAAGTCGCCGGATCCGTGGGCCGCCGCCTTGTCCGCGATCTCGCGCGCCCGCTCGGCCAGGTCGGCACGGAGCCTTTCGACCGCTCGTGGCGTGAACGCGCGGGAGATGATCTTGCGCAGGTGGGTGTGATGCGGCGCGTCCATGTTGAGCAACACGAACTTGCCGGTTTCGATCTGGCTGTCGTCGGTACCGTCGGCGTACCGCGGCAGTGCCGTCTTCTCCAAGCTGGAGAAGACGTCGCTGCGCCGAGACACCTCCTTGACGTCTTTGTGCTTGGTCACCACCCAGTAACCGCCGTCGCCGAAGCCGCCGACACCGTCCTGTTGTTCGTTCCACCAGATCGGTGCGACCTTGCGCATCTCCGCAAGTTCCTCGACCGGCAAGCGCTCGGCGTAGATGTCGGGATTGGTGAAGTCGAATCCAGACGGGAGGTTCGGACTGGTCGCGGTATCCGGCATCTCTCGGGCGCTCCTGACGACGACGCGTTCTAGTGGGATACGGCATTGCTACACCACAGATCGGGGGCACCGAGGCGGGTTTCCGAAACTCACGAGTAGAACGTGTTACCGCGGATCATTAGACCTTCGCTAATCACCTGCTCTGGGATTGCCTTGTAACGAAAGAGGGGCGATTCTTGATGGACCCACTAGCAACATCAGTCCCTGAGGTCACAAGAGAAGGGGTCGGCAGATGAAGGCGACGAACACCGTGAAGGTCGCGGCAGTGGTAGCAAGTTGCACGTCGGGTCTCTTCCTGGCAGTGGTGGGACTGGCATCACCGGCGGGCGCGGACCCCGTGGACCCCGCCCCGCCGCTTCCGGCACCCATGACGACCGTTCCGGCTCCAGCGCCCGGATCGGATGTCGCCGTCCAGGCCGCAGGGCCCGACGCCGCACTACTGCCGCCGAACGGCGTTCCGCACCTCGCCAGCCCCGATGCCCTGCCGCCGGGTTCGACGATGGATCCCAGCGTGATGGCGGGTGAGTCGCCGAACGTGAGCTATCTGAAGGATCTGTGGCACGCCGTGCGGAACCAGGAGATCAGCGGCAAGGAGGCCCTGCTGTTGGGTGTCGCGCAACGCGGCATGAATACGCCCATCCCGGATCAGGCTCCTGGCCCGAACGTGCCGATCACGCCGGCCGATCCCGCGCCCGTGCCGGCGCCATCGGTCAGCCCGCTCCCGCCGACTCCCTGACGACGCTGGCCCCCGCGATGCGGCCGGCCCGCTCCAGCAGCGTCCGCACCGTACGAACGTGGGAGAGCTTCACCGACGCCCACATCGGGCGGGTGGCCGCCGTCTGGTGATGGACGAAGGTTACGAAGATCAGCCCTTCGGGACGAATGGCGAACAGCAGCTCGCCAGGCATTCCGATCCGCGAACGCCTGCCGAGTAGCAGCGACTCGGAGCTGTCGCGGCGGACCGACCACCCCAAGATCGAACCGGCAGACGTCACGCTCTTCAGGCCGAGCGCGGCACAGCCGGACGACAGCTGTGCCCGCATCTCGGCGGGTGCCTCCTCCAGCATCGCCCTGGCCCATCGCTCAGCCGTCCAGTCCGGGGGTGCGTCGCACTGGACGAGGAACGCGTCCGCGTAGTCGACCCTGGGCAGAGTGCTGAACTCGCGAAGGTCCTGCGGCGGATCGATATGCCTGACCGTCACCTCGGCCCGAGCCTGAGTGGGCCAGACCCGCCCGATGGCGCGCAGAATGGCCGGATAGACGACGAGATGACGGAACGGCCCGATCGCCGCCAAGTAACCGGCGCCGAGCACGCCGTTCGGTCTGACGAGGATCGTCATCTGGCCGCGATGGCCACCGGCCTCGTCCGGCACCCAGCCCAGATGCATCACACCATGCATGGTCCGGTTGGCGATCTCCAGCGCCGCCTCGTCGTCGGTGACGTACAGCGGCGCGAACCGTCCGGTCGACACGTCGCGGGGGGAGGAGGCCTCAAGTTCGGGGAGCCGCTCGCGCAAACTCGTGACGCGGGAATCTATTCCGTCCGTCGATCCGTCCCACCCGAACAGCCGTCCGAGCGCCCACCGAACGGCGAACAGTGCGTGCACCGCGGGCGAGGAACGCTCCGCATCGATCGAACGCATCACGTCGACGAGCCGGGGGAAGTCATTCGGGCCACCCGGCGTCGGCAATGCCCAGACGTCCAGCACGTCGAAGTCCGGCGCGATCTGGTGGATGCGCCAGGGCCGCGAGGTGTGCGCCTCGCGGGTCAATCTCGCCTTCGTGGCAACCATACACCACTGTATGCTTTATTCTCGTTGCATGTCAACGCGATACGAGCGCCACTGATGCCGGCACCCACGCGGACGTCGCGGGAGGCGTGGATCGACGCCGGCCTGACGGCACTGGCGGCCGGCGGTCCGGACGCCGTGCGAGTCGACGTCCTCGCGCAGAACATGGGGGTGTCGCGTGGCGGCTTCTACCACCAGTTCCCCAGCAAGCCAGCCTTTCTCGAGGAGTTGCTCGACACCTGGGAACGCCGGAGCACCGACGAGGTCCTGGATAGGGTCGAGAGCGAAGGCGGTGACGCCCGCACCAAGGTCGGCAGGGCGGGCATGCTGACGTTCTCGGCTGCGCTGCTGCCCGTCGACCTCGCAGTGCGGGACTGGGCACGCCGGGATGCCGAGGTGGCCGAGCGACTGAGGCGCGTCGACAACAGCAGAATGGACTACCTGCGTTCGCAGATCGCGACGTTCCGCGAGGACGCCGACGACGTGGAACCCCTTGCGCTGCTGGCATTCTCACTGGCGATCGGCAACCACTTAGTGGCCGCCGACCACGACGGCCGCAGCCGCGCGCAGATACTGCGGCGCGCCACCGCACTCCTGTTCGGGTGAACGGCTACCAGACGCGCACGTAGTCGACGAGCATGTCCGCCGGGTAGGTGCCGCCCGAGGGGTCACCGCCGCCGGAGCCCGCGACGGCGAGATTGAGGATCGGAAAGAGCGTGTAGCCCGGGGTGTTGAACGGCCAGTCCGGGAGCGCCGTGGCCGGCACGTCGAAGTACGGTTGCGCACCGTCGACGTAGTCCTTCCAGAATCGGATGCCGTTGGCATCCCACTGGGTACGCCAGGTGTGCCAGCCGCTGTCCACCGCGATGGTCTGGCTCGAGTGCTCTCCGCCGTTGAGTTTGGCGTGGACGGTGGTTCCCGGCGCCCAGCTGCCGTTGCCGTACCACTCCATGATGTCGACTTCGCCGCCGTTGACGGGGCTGTTGTTGGCCAGGTACCAGGCCGGCCACGCGCCGGGAGTAAGGCAGTTGAGTTTTATCCGCGCTTCCCACGTGGTCCCGATCGGTCCGCGGTACCTGCCGAAGAGCTTTCCGCTATAGAACGTGTTGCCGTCCTTCGCCGCGTGGAAGACGAGGTTGGACTTGCCGTCGACGAAGACGTTGCGCCGATCGTCGCGGTACTGCCCGACGTTCCCGGGCAACTCCCAGAAGGTCGGGTCCTCCATGTCCTCCCGGGCCAGCGCCACCTCCCACTTGGAGGCATCGGGTGCCGAGCCGGCCGGACCGTCGAATTCGTCCCTGAACAGGTACTTGACTCCCGAGGGCGGCGCAGCGGGCGGGGGAGCGGCAGGCGCATCCCCTCGTGACGCGTACGCGGTGGCTTCGGGAATGGCGACCGCGGCGCCCAGCAGGCCGATCCCCGTCATCAGCATCAATCGGCGACGATCCATCTCAGACATGACGACCATGTAAGCCGCAACGTCGTGCCGGTTGCAAGTCGGGTGACCCGAGATCGGGAGGATCCGACGCGACGTCAGCCAGTGCGGACGACCGCCTCGATGCGTGCTGGGACGTGCTTGTGCCACGGCGTACCTGCATAGGAATCGCGCCACTCCGTCGACGTCAACGCGTTCGGTGCGACGCCCGGTGTCGTCGAAGACCCGTCCGCCTCCACGTAGTCGACGCCGTAGCCGTTGGGCAGCGACACGTGTCCGGCGAGCATCGCGTCGCTGATCTCCACGGTGGCCTCGGCCGTGCCCGCCGCGGTCGTGATCGTGGCCCGGTCGCCGTCACGGAGTCCGATCGCCGTCGCGTCCTGCGGGCTGATCCGAAGCGCACCGTCCACGTCGCGCTTGCGCCAGCTCGGGTCACGGAGGATGTCGTTCGCGGTGTAGGCGCGGCGCTCCCCGGCGGACAGCACCATCGGGTACTCGGCGCTGGTGAGGGTCTTCGGCGCGGATCGCAGGAAACGGACGTCGTCGAGCATCTCCGGCATCTCCACGGCTATCTTGCGATCGGGATGGGTGATCAGGGCGAAGTCGTCGGCGTACTCGTGCACCGTGAACGTCACGCCCGACCGACCCGTCAGGATCGCCTCGAACAACGCGTTGCCGTCGGGGTGACCGGCGCGTTTGACCGCCTCCGGGTAGGCCATGGCCGTCTTCTGCGCCAACCCCCACAGCGCTGCAGCACCCGCCAGGCCCTCGGGCAGCGCCGGCCCCAACGTCTCGTACAACACGAAGGGCAGCACCCGGCCCAGCCCGGGGTTGGCGCTGACGGCGACGAGGAAGGCCCGCGCATAGGCGTCCAACCCCTCGGCGGCGGCCCGGTGCAGCGGCGCCAGTTCCGCATCGTCGACGACGCCGAGGGCCCGCACCAGCCTGGCCCAGATCTCCGGCTCGGCCAGCGTTCCCGGCAGGGGACTCAGAACGGGATGGCGCAGCTGAAACGTGTTGTGCGGAAACTCCAGATTGAAGAACGTCGCCTCGGGCTTCTCGAACTGACTCGCCGCGGGCAGCACGTAGTCGGCGAGCCGAGCTGTCTCGGTCATGGCGACGTCGATGACGACGAGCAACTCCAGCGACTCGAGCGCCGCGCGTACCGCGGCGGAGTCGGCGACCGAGTGCGCCGGGTTGCTGCTCTCCACGATCATGGCGCGGAAGCGGTCCGGATGGTCGGTCAGAATCTCCTGTGGCACGACGTTGCTCGGCACCAGCCCCGCGATGACGGGAGCTCCAGTGACCGGCGTACGACCCACCCCGCCGACACCGAACAGCGGCGCGAACGACGAATGTAGATGCTGGCCACCACGTTTGGCGAAGTTGCCGGTGAGGATCCACAGCAGCTTGTTCAGATACGAGCAGAGCGTGCTGTTCGGCGCCTGCTGGATGCCGAGGTCCTCGAAGACGGACACACTGGCGGCCGATGCGATCCGGCGAGCCGCCGTGCGCAGCAGTTCCTCGTCGACCCCGCAGCGCTGCGCGTAGTCGCCGATCGGCACGTCGAGCAGCACTGCACGAACCACCTCGACGTCGTTGACGTGATCGGCCAGGAAGGCCTCGTCGCAGAGCTTCTCCTGCACCAGGACCGCGGCCAGCGCCGCAAGGCACCACGCGTCGGCGCCGGGCTGCACGCGCAGGTGGAAGTCGGCGAGCTTCGCGGTGTCGGTGATGACGGGGTCGATGACGATCATCGACCGGGCCGGATCCTTGGCAATGTCGTTTAGCACGACGCGAGCCCGCGGAAAACTCTGCGACATCCACGGGTTCTTGCCGATGAACACCGACACCTCGGCGTGCTCGAACTCGCCGCGCGTGTGCCCGCCGTAGAAGTGGGCGTCGACCCAGTGCTCGCCGGTCTTCTCCTGCGCGAGGGCGTTCGACCGGTATCGCGAACCGATCGCCTTGAGGAACGCACCGCTGTAGGCACCACCGAGGTGATTGCCCTGCCCTCCGCCGCCGTAGTAGAAGATCTTGTCGCCGCCGTGCTCGTCGCGGACCTTCGCGAAACCGCCGGCGATCTCGGCGATCGCGGTGTCCCAGTCGATCTCCTCGTAGCTTCCGTCGGAGCGCCTGCGCAGCGGCGAGGTCAGCCGGTTGCGACTGTTCTGATAGTGATCGAGGCGCAGCGCCTTGTTGCAGGTGTAACCCCGTGACGCGGGATGCTGCTTGTCGCCGCGAATCTTGGCCAGCTTGCGGTCGTCGACCTGCACGACGATGCCGCAGTTGCACTCGCACAGGATGCAAGCGGTCGGCTGCCATTCATCGGTCATCTCACGCACTCCCTCGTTCGGCCTGCAGAAGCGACCGCAGTTGGCGGTGCGTCGAATCCAGTGGTCCCACGTCTCGGGTCGCCCTGGCGATGACGACGGCGCCTTCGATCGCCGCGGTGAGCAACACCGAGAGTTCCCCCGCGCGATCCTCGGCGATGCCGTCGTCGACGAGTCGCTGGGAGATCAGGTCGGTCCAGCGCTTGAACGCCGCGCCGGCGCGCTCCAGCACGGCCGCGTTCTCGTCCTTGGCGGGATCACCTGCCTCGACTGCCACGGCCACCACCGGGCAACCTGCCCGGAACTCGGTCTTGGTCAACTGTTTTCGAAAGCCGGCGACGACTGCGTCGAGTACGTCCAGACTGGTTGTGGCACTTGATATCTGGGTCGCGACGTGGTCGCTGGCGAAGTCGACGGCTTCACACAGCAGTTGTGCGCGTCCGCCGGGAAAGTAGTGGTAGGCCGAGCCGCGCGGAGCACCGCTGTGTGCGAGGACGTCCGACATCGCCGTCGAGTGGGCGCCCCGCTCGCGGATGAGCACGGCGGCGGAGGCGACCATCCGATCGCGAGGGGAGACCACGTCGTCACGTCCCTTCGGGCTGCATTATGTAGAGCATCATACATAGCAGACCGGAAACCCCGCCGACTCTGCGTCCTGGGCGAGGGCTTCTCGCACGTTTACGCCGTGAGTGCAGAGCCCGGCGAGCAGGAACGGGCGTCAGACGCCGGCGGCCTCGTTGAGTGCGTTGAGCGTGCCTGCCGCGTCGAGGTACTCCTGGACCCAACGCTCGATGACTGCCGAGGTCTTCTCCACCTTCTCGAACTGTCCGACGACCTGGCCGACCGGGTTGAACGCGACGTCCACCGTCTCGTTGGGGTACTTGTGCGTGGCGGCCACCGCGAGGCCGGAGACCATGAACTGAAGCGGCATGCCGAGCGGCTTCGGATTGTCCGGGTTGTCCCACGCGTCGGTCCAGTCGTTGCGCAGCATGCGCGCCGGCTTTCCGGTGAACGAGCGGCTGCGCACGGTGTCGCGGCTGCCTGCCTTGACGTAGGCCGCCTGTTGAACCGGGGTGTTCTCGGCTTCCTCGACCATCAGCCACTGGGAGCCGGTCCATGCACCCTGCGCACCGAGGGCCAACGCGGCGGCGATCTGCTGTCCGCTGCCGATGCCGCCTGCCGCGAGAACCGGAACGGGCGCGACCTCCTTGACCACCTGCGGCCACAGCACGATCGAGCCGATCTCGCCGCTGTGTCCGCCGGCCTCGCCGCCCTGGGCGATGATGATGTCGACGCCGGCGTCTGCGTGCTTGCGCGCCTGGCTCGGCGACCCGCAGAGTGCCGCGACCGTGCGTCCCTCGGCGTGGATGTGCTCGATCATGTCCCTGGGCGGAGTGCCGAGCGCGTTGGCGATCAGCGTCATCTTCGGATGCTTGAGTGCCACCTCGACCTGCGGGGTGGCGGTCGCCTCGGTCCAACCGAGCAGCCGCAGCGTGCTCTCGTTGTCCTCGTCGGTGAGCGGTACTCCGTGATCGGTCAGAACCTTGCGGGCGAAGTCGAGGTGCTCCTGCGGCACCATGTCCTGCAGCATCTTCGAAAGCTCGTCGGCGGACAGGTTCGAGTCCATGCCCTCGTACTTGTTGGGGATGACGATGTCGACGCCGTAGGTGTGGTCACCGATGTGCTCGTCGATCCAGTTGAGTTCGATCTCGAGTTGTTCGGGTGTGAAGCCCACCGCGCCGAGGACTCCGAAGCCTCCCGCCTTGCTGACGGCGACGACGACGTCGCGGCAGTGGGTGAACGCGAAGATCGGGAACTCGATGTTCAGACTTTGCGAAAGAACTGTCTTCATAGGAAAATGTAACACGTTCTAGTTTGGTGCCATCGGGATCGACGCGGGTGGGGCCTCGACTAGTTGGAGGCGTCCCAGTCGGAGACTGACTGGATAGGCGGCACGTAGCGCGGTGCCCTGTTGTAGCCGATCTCGGGATTGTTGGCCCCCGTCTCCCTGATCAGCTTCATCTCCAACGCACGAACCTCGGCGTCCGATGCTGTCTCCGACTCCCACAAGATCTCCTTGCGAACCTTGAAGTCCAGGCGGTGCGCCTCGTTCTCGGCGGCGATACGAGCCTTCACGAAGACACTCGGACTGCCAAAATAGGTTAGGTTTCCGATGCCGAGCAGGTCACATCCGACGTAGATCTTTCCGTTGGGGTACGTGATCTTGTAGACCTGCTTCCGTCGCGGCACACCCGAACGCTACCGGTGGGGGGGCCGTAAGCCGACCCGAACCGATCCCTCGACCGCCCACGTATCCGCATAGTCGGAGGGGCGCGGTGACGGCCCCGCGATCTCCCGAATGCTGTGCAGGTACCGGTGGTGCCTGCGACTGCGATCTGTTGGCGCACAGCGCCGTACAGAGCCTCTAGGGCATATTCGTACAGCTCCTGAGCCTGTATCAGGCCGTCTGCGGAGACGGCTGTCATCACCAGCACCGGCAGCGAGAACTGCCGGGGAAGGTCGGGGGGTCTGGCCAAGCCAGGCGAGCGAGTTGCTCGTTTTTTGACACATGCGTGAGTGCGGCGCGATAAAATGCATCCTCAGCGTTCACGACCTGCTGTGATGGCCGTGCGCGGGGGTCCGACTGGGGGAAGGTAAACCAATGACGAAGCACGTCGCCAGCACCACGAAGAAGTTCCTCGCCGCCGGTGGTTTAGCGTTCGGACTGGCTGGCTTCGGCCTGTTTGCGGGCGTCGGCACCGCCGTTGCCGATGGCACTTTGCCCGACACGGGGACTTACGACGAACTTATCGAGGTTCATGACGGCACCTCGGTGAACAACATCGTCGACAGCAACGCCACCCACGAAGTGCCCGACACGGGGTCTTACGATGAACTGCTCAACATTGGGGACGCGAACGGTTTCCAAGGAGATAAGCCGTAGGCGCGTTGCGTCCCGGGTGCCACCGGCTCGGCGGATGGAGACCATCGGAAACGTCTGGTAGTCCACGTCCGGGACGACCGAGACGACCGAGACATCCGGCAGGGCCTCCCGCAGAATCGGGAGGGCCACCCGCTGAGGACGGATCACGATCGAGTCATCACGTACTCAGCGCGAGCTGTACGCGCCGAGCCGTTGTAGATCATCGCGTCACCTTCGATGCTGTACCGCTTACCGTTCCATTCAATCTGCGACTGAGCGCCGAGGATGCTCGGGTAGTTGATCAACCGGAGCCGGTAGCGGCTCTCGGTGTTGAACCCACCGACGGCATTCTCAGTCGAGCTGATCGGTTGAATACGGGCCTTGTACGTCGTCCCTATCAGAGAGGGTCGTGAGACCCGGTTGCCGTCTGAGTCGTACTCGACGGCTGCCACTTCCTGAAACACACGGACCACTTCATTCCCCCTGCTAAGCAGCGACATTCGCGTACTCCTCTGCTGTTCTGTCGAACTTCTCCCGGTTTACGGTTGCCGCACACGGGACGAGATTCCAAACCGCGTGAACCCCGCCGCGTGCGAGCGGCGTCATGTGGTCTAGGTGGAAGTCATCGCCTAGGGGCTCTTCGCTGTAGTAGCACCGGGTCGGGTTGATCCCCCGAGATTCCCAGTGGGCCAGTAGGTCCGCTGAGGTGAACCTTTCAACTACACAACCGAGCTGGCGAGCTTTCCAGCTACCTGTATTGAGCCGAGCCCACAATGGGTCTCCAGCAAGCTTGTGCCTGGCGTGACTGCTGTTCGTGGCTTTGCGACGTTCGGGATTATTGGCGGCGGATGTCTTCGCGCTGAGCACGGCACACGCCTTGCAAATGCCGTGCAGGCCGTCCCACTTGGACCGGCTCACTGCAAAGCTCGCTACCCCCTTTGTGACCATGCACTTCGGGCAGTGCTTCAGATCTCGGGCCAGTAGTTCCTCGCGCCGCGCCCGTTCTGCCTTGCCGATAGATGACACCTCAGCCCCCCGTCCCGAACGACGGGCGACCGGCCGGTGCAACGAGATTCGGCACTATCTGGAACATCTTGCTGGGCCTGATGCCCAGCGTCTGCCACTCGTCCGCAGTGACGCGGAGGCTGTTGTCGGCAGCCTCGCGTGACAGTTGGTAGCCGTACTGGCCGTCCTGCTCGCTGAACAACCCATCCGGGTTCCGCACGCAGCGGTAGACGGCCTCTGCGGCGATGTCTCGAACGTCCTCGGCGTCGATGTCGCCGGCCGAGATCTTCTCGGCCAGGTCAGGGATCCTGCGGACGAGCATCCGCTCCACCTGGGCCAGTCGGCGCTCGACTGATATGTAGGTCGGTTTGTCAAGTGGCAGGGTGAAGCGGCGGCCGCAACCGTCGTTGGGGCCGCCGCTTCGTTGACCGGATGAGGGTCTCGGTGACGTCGAGCGTGTCGTGTCGACGCGTTGTCAGTCTGAAATACGCGGGTTGGTTACCGCAGGACGGGACTTTCGAGTCGGAGTGGACCGCTGGTCTAGAGATCGAGCGTCATCAGTTGAGTTGTGCTGCAACATGATTGCTCATAGCCGAAACGCGGGTCACTCCCAGACGCTTGCCACGCCACCAAGGGTGGTGTCATCCGGACAGTTGTGGGGTGTCAGTCGGGCAGGACCGCCAAGGACCAGCACCAGCCGGCGAGTTCACGGGCGATCGCGGCGTTGGCGACCACGGAACGTTTCTTGCGTTCATCGAAACGCAGCCAGCGGGCGTGCAGACGCCGGTTGGCGGCCTGACCACGTGCGCGGGCGGCCGGGGAGGCGGCGTCCCAGCGTCGCCGCAGATCGACGCCGGGCCGGTACGGTGCCCGGTGGTGCCAGGCTGCTTCGACCAGGAGTCGGCGGGCGTGACCGTTGCCGGTCTTGGTGACCCCACCCTGAGACCGGGTGCCGCCCGAGGAGTTCTCGGTGGGCACCAACCCCACGTAGGCGCCGATCGAGCGGCCGGTCAGCCGATCCCAGTCGCCGATCTCGGTGGCCAACCCGAACGCCGTCAGCGTGGCGATGCCGCGGACACACCCCAGCCGGGTGACCACCGGGGTGAACACCGAATCAGCGGCCATCTCGGTGATCGCCGCGTCGAGGCGGGTGCGGCGGTCCAGGGTGCCCAGCATGGTGTCCAAGGCGCTGTCATAGGCCAGCTGCAGCCCGCGGGCCTCGAAGCGGTGGGTCCGCAACCACCGTTCGTGCCGCGTCGTCCACGCCTTGCCGTCGCAGTAGACGATGCCCTGGCGCAGCAGCAGTTTCGAGAGCCGGTGCCGGGCGGCCATCAGATCCCCGCGGCAGTCCTCCCGCGCCCGGACCAAATCTCGGGCAGCCTCCTGCTCGACACTGGGGACGGTGACCGCGGTGATCTCACCCAGATGCAGCAACCGGGCCAAATGACGGGCATCGCGGGCATCGGTCTTGACCCGATCCCCGGCCGGGCGCTGCAACTTCGACGGCGCCGCCACCACACACGTGATCCCGGCGGCATCCAGAGCCCGGGCCAACCCGAATCCCGTCGGCCCGGCCTCATAGGTCACGACCGCCGGGGCCGGTAGCGACCCGATCCACTCCAAGATCTCTCGGTGATCCGGAGTCAACCGTCGCTCGAACACCTCACCCGTCGACCGGTCCAACCCACACCCAACCACCGATCGTGCGTGCACATCCAATCCGATACTCGTACCATGAATTTCCACTGGGGCCTCCCACATCTGTCGGCTCTACCGGCCAGGACCACTTCCTGTCGGCAACCCACGTTCACATGTGAGCGAGGCCCCAGCCCCTCATACCGTCTAGCGCCGTCTCCTCGGGAGACAGCTCCCGTTCGGAGGCTCCCCGCTAAATCAATTGTTCGAATCGATCACAGTGGAGATGCCACCCCGCGTAGTCGAAGACGAAAAGCCGAAACGTCGGCGTCGGCAGAAGGCGATCACACCGCGAACCGAAACTTGACACCTACCGGGGAAGGTCGCCCGACACCCGCGCTCGGGCGTGTCGATCGCTCAGTCGGGGACTCTGTATCGAGCCCGCTCCTCAGCGGCTCGGGCTTCCCACGACTGGAACTCCTCCGGGTCCATGTCGAGCGCGAACATGTGAACCATCGCCTGCCCGTTCGTCCGGTAGCGCCCCTCTCCCTTCGGGACCGCCACCTCCGCACGCACCTTCCGCTTGATCAGCAGTTGCCGCCGCGACTCGGTGTCGGCGCTCTCCCACACCTCCGCGTATGTCTGGGGCTGTTCGCGCCACTCCCAGCGTGCCGACGATGTCGGGAGCTTCTCCAGCACCGCGATGCGGCGGTCGATGGCCTCCAGTTGGTTCTGGTACAGCTTCCTCATCGTGTCCGAGGTTGCCGTGCCCAGCATCGGGGCGATCTCCTCGGCGGCTCGTACCGCCTCGTCCAGTTCGGCCTGGCGGTCCTCGGCCGGGATGAACACCTTCTCCTTGACGTTCTCGTCGCCGTAGATCCCGAGGAACGTCTCCTCGCACGACTCCTCAAGTTCATCGGCCTTGATGATGTTCGCGTCGGCGTGCGCCTTGACGTGGCCGTCCGCACCGCCGTTGCACTGGTAGTACCGGTAAAGCTTCCCGTTCCTGCGGTGCTGGCGAATGTGCAGCGGCTTCCCGCACACGTCGCAATCGCAGACCGGGCCACTGTGCGGGCTGTTGTTGCACCCCGGCTTGTGCAGCTTCACGCCACAGAACGCCACGCCCAACAACGGCGAGGCGTTGGTTGACCGGCTGCTGACCTGGAATGACCGGGCGGCGAGTGCGGACTGTAGCTGGTCGAACCTGTCCTGATCGATCAGCGGAGGGCCTTTGAGGACCGGTAGGCCGGTCTCGTCTCGGACGGTGCTGCCGTTGTGCGTCATGTGGCCCAGCAGGGCCTTCGAACGCAGTTGCTGACGTAGGTGTGCGTTGCTCCACTTGCCGCCCTTGATCGGCTTCCCGGCGCGTTGGCGCTGGTAGTCCAGCGGAGACAGCTCGCCGGCCTCGTTCAGCTCGCGGGCGATTGACTCCGTCGACTTTCCAGCGAGCACCTTGTCGATGATCTCCCCCAGCACCTTGGACGAGTGCTCGTCTGGGACTAGCTCCCAACCGGCGGCGTCCTGGCGCTCTGCGGCTTTGTAGCCGTAGAAGACCTTCCCGCCACCCCAGCGGCCGGTCTCGCGGAGCTTCTTCTGCGATGCGAGGGTCCGCTCCTTGATCGCCTCCCGCTCACCCTCGGCGAGGAACGCGATGACGTTGGCGATCAGTCGGCCCACCGGGGTCGACAAGTCGATGCCCTCCGTACACGACGCCACGGTCTTGCTGTGCTCGATGGCCCAGCCGAAGAGCTTGTTGAGGCGAATCGCGTCACGGCCGAGCCGGTCCAGCTTCCACGCGGCGAGGATGTCCCACTCGGTGGCCCGCTCCTGGGTCAGCCACGGCCCAAGGGCCGGGGTGTCGAACGGGTCCACCGAACCGGACACGTCCAGGTCTTCGGCCCAGCCGACGATCTGGTGATCGTTCGCCTTGGCCCAGTTCTCTATCAGCTCTCGCTGACGCTCGACAGAGGTAGATTCCTCGGAGGCTCTGGAGAGCCTCACCCTTCCAAGTACGCGCATGTCAGCAGGGTAGCGGCTCGTTCGCAAAGTCTCAAGATCGGGAACTCGATGCCGAGCTGGTCGCAGAGGGGAGTGTGCATGCCGGGTTGCTCCTCGAAGTGGGGCCGTGAAGAACCAGAAGGCGAACTGGAACGTGTTCTAGTTTAGTACCTTCGTCGAGCGCCGTTGGCGACTGGGCCCATTCCGTACGATCAGTTCGCACTCGACATCAGCCGAGAACGCAATTGCCGTTCTTAAGAATGCTCTTGACACACACGATCGTGCCGCCGGAGGACACCGCCGTGACGCACTGGCTCAACCACTCGCTCGTCCTCGCATCCGACTATCGGGTGTCCAACCCCGAGCGCGTCGGACCGCTGCTCGAGCGCAGGAAGGATGCCCTCGTCGATCTCGGGGCGCATCACGTGCTGGTCTACACGTCGACCACCGACCCCGAACGCGTGCTGGTCATGATCGCCGTCCACGCTCGCGAACCGGTGCTCGACCTACTGCGGTCCCGCGTCTTCTTCGAGTGGTTCGATGCGGTGGGCGTGGAGGACATCCCCGCGGTCTTCGCCGGCGAACTGATCGAGCGACTGGAGCTCACCCCCGAGGCGGCGACCACCGTCCCCGAGGTGATGGTCTCGATGGTGACACCGGTCGACGACCTGGCGACGCTCCGCAGTCACGTCCGCGACACCAGCATCGGCATGCACAACGCCGGCGTCCGCAGGGTGACGATCTTCAGCGCGTTCGACAATCCGCTCGAAGTCATGATGCTGCTGCAGATCGACGACGAGGAGCACGCGCAACACTGGCTGAGCGACTCCGAGTTGGCCGCCGAATGGCTGACCAAGGCCGGAATCGGCGCTTATCCGCCCGTTTTCGTCGGCCGGTTCCAGACCATGATCCGCATCGGCGAGGCCACGGGCTCCGCCCACGCGGACGATCGCTGATGTACGTCTGCCTCTGCGCAGGCGTCACCAATCAGACGGTCGCCAACGCCGTCGACGCCGGTGCGAGGACTTCGAGAGAAGTCGCCGATGCGTGCGGCGCGGGCGGCGAATGCGGACGCTGTCGTCGCACCGTGCGGGCCATCATCGACTCCCGCCGAACCGCCGAAGGACCGCGGCAGGTCCCCGGCGCGCAGGAGCGGCGCTGACCTTCAGCACCGGCCAACCGTTGCGCAGCGCCTCCGCTGCCAGGCCGGCGCGCGGATTCACCGGCCGGGGATGGCCGATGACCCGCATCAGGGCGGCGTCCTCGTCACCGTCGGCATAGAAGTAACTGCCTCGGAGGTCGACTCCGCCCTCATCGGCGAAGCGCATGACCGCCTCGGCCTTCCTGGCGCCCCAAATGATCGGCGTGACGATTCCGCCGGTCAGCCGCCGTGCGTCGTCCACCTCGAACTGATTGCAGATGACGCGCTCGATGCCCAGGAATCGCGCCACCGGCTCGGCGTGGATCGTGAGCGCCGAGGAACTGAGCACCACGGTGTGACCACGATCCTGATGGGCGCGAACGACGTCGTGCATCTGAGCGAACACCCGCGTCTCGATGTGGCGGCGGAAGAGGTAGTCACCAAGGTCGTCGAGCTCGTCGAGTGAGTCGCCCCGCAGGTAGCCCGCCGCCCGCACGACGAGCCGCTCGAACTCCATTCGACCCAGCCGGTACCGCATAGAGGCCTCGAGAACCCCGATGACCTCCCCGATGCTGGCCTGACGGGCGTGGATTCGGTGCCCAGCGTGCGCGGTCGCCGTGAAGCCCGAGACCAGCGTGCCGTCGAGATCGAAGAAGGCGCCAACATGGCGGCCCTGCGGACCCGACGCGATCTCCTCGAGCTGGCGCGCCACGGGCGCATCCGGGTTCATGTAGCTCCTGGTGACACTGGTGGCGACGGCTGCCCGCCTCGAGACTCCATTGCAGCACCACTTCCAATGGACCGTGGCCGAGACGGTGTTACCGGTAGATGACATCCTAGGGGGGTCAACCACCGGCTGATGGGCACGATGACGCACCCATCGGATAGGTTCGACCACGGCGGTTTCAAATTCGCGCGAGGTTCAGCCAGAGCCCGAGGCGGGGGAGAATGGCGACACGCATTGCTTCGATGCGGTTAGACATGGAAGACGGACTTTGAACGAACAACGGGAATCGACCGACGGCACTCCTACGGCATCCGGATCGACCTGCGAAGTCACCGAACGATGGATCGGTCAGGTCGCCGTCATCGCCACCTCAGGGGTAGTCGACATGATCACCGCACCCCAGCTCGAGGAAGCGATCCACGCCTCGTTCGCCAAGTCACCCGAGGGCATCGTCGTGGACTTCACCGACGTCGAGTTCCTGGCGTCGGCCGGCATGGGAGTAATCGTGGCGGCACACGACGCGGCGCCAGAAGGCGTCGGCATCCACATCGTCGCAGAGGGACCTGCCACCAGTCGGCCCCTCAAACTGGTCGGCATCGCCGACATCGTGCCGCTGCACCCCACTCTCGACGAGGCGCTTGCGGCCCTTTCCGCGTAGGTACGCATAGTCGGTCGGTCCACGGGGTACCACATAGAGCCATGATCGATTCAATTGCCAAGGCTGACGTCTCGCACGCCGAACGTTTCGAGCGCGTCGGCGTGCCGGCCGATCCGCGTATGGCGGCGCAGACCCGTGACGAGTTCGCGAGGTGGCTGCACGGCGCATTCGTGCTAGATCCCTACCGCGCCAACGATCTGACGCTCGCGACCTACGAAGCCCTCGCCAACACCGCTGAATTCGCTTATGTATCCATGGGTCTCACGGGGACCATGGACGTGCGAGCGTCACACGACCCCACCGAATCGACTCTGACGGTCACCGTCGCGGACCGCGGGTTGTGGCGGACCGCACCCCCGACCCCCGGCGACCGGACTCGTGGCCGCGGGATTGCACTCATGAAGGCCCTGTCCGACCGGGCGTCCATCCAGACGTCCACCGACGGCACGTCCGTTCGGCTGGTGTGGGTGGGCGTCCACCAGCGCTGACTAGCCGATGGACACGACGCCCCGCCCCGTCACCAACGGCAGATCCAGCGTGGTTCGGATACCGGGAGCGGCCGCCACCACGTCGGGTATCGAGTTCACGATTCTGGCCGCCGCGGCGAGTATTGCCGCGTAGGGCGCACCGCCGTGGCGGCTGGTGGGAATGATGTCGACGACATACGACGGTTCACCGGTGATCTCGACCCGGTACGAACCGCCCGGGTGTGCGGGCTGCGCCCAGTCGGGCCGGAGGTCGGCGTGCAGGCGCGTGACGTGCTCGACCACGACGACGGGCGCACCGTTGACCATGCCCTCGATCTGAAAGCGAAGCGCCGCAACCGTTCCCTTGGCGATGTGCCCGGCCGCCACGTCCAAGTCCTCGGGAGCCGGCTCCTGCTCCACCGAGTCCCTGATCTCGTCGACCTCGACGCCGAGGCCTGCCGCCAGCTGCCTGATAGCCGTACCCCACGCAATGCTGAGGACACCGGGCTGGAACAACATGGGGAAGTCCCCGATGTCGTTGCCGAACCCCATCACGTCGAACATCACCGTCACGCCGTCGTACGTGGCGTAGTCGGCGATCTCCATGGTGCGGATCTGCTGGATGCTCTGGCAGGTTCCGGCCAGGGCGAAGGGCAGCAGGTCGGTGGCGAACCCGGGATCGACGCCGGTGATGAAGACACTCGAATCACCCTGTCGCGCAGACTCTTCGACGCGTTCGATGTACTTGTCGGGGATCACCTGCCACGGGTACTGCAGAACACCGGGGGCTGAGCCCACCACGTTGATGCCCGCGGCCAGGAACAGGCGGACGTCGGCCATCGCCTCCGGCAGTCGGACGTCACCCATCGCGCAGTAGACGACGCACTCCGGCTTGGCGGCCACGATCGCGTCGAGATCGTTGGTCGCCACGACGCCCGTCGACACGTCGAGGCCGGCGAGCTCGCCGGCGTCCTTGCCGACCTTGGCCTCGGACGAGACCCACACTCCGGTCAGATCGAAGCGCCGGTCGGTGATCAACTGCTTGAGTGCGAGGCTGCCACAGTTACCGGTGCCAATGAGCGCAACGCGGATCGCCATTCATTTCTCCTCACGATGGATGCCCTGCAGTATGCGGGCCGAGCCCCCGAATTGGAACAGGTTCTAGTTCGAAAACCGCATGCGGTAGCCTGACCCGTCATGGGACGCGTGGACGAAAAAGTTGCACTGATCAGCGGCGGGGCGCGGGGAATGGGCGCCGCGCACGCACGGATGCTGGTCGCCGAGGGCGCAAAAGTGGTCATCGGCGACATCCTCGACGAGGAGGGCAAGGCCCTGGCCGACGAGATCGGGGAGTCGGCGCGCTACGTCCACCTCGACGTCACCGAAGCCGACCAGTGGGAGGCCGCCGTCGTTACCGCGGTGGCCGAGTTCGGCAAGCTCGACGTTCTGGTCAACAATGCCGGCATCGTCGCGCTGGGCAAGATCGGCAGCTTCGACATGGCCAAGTGGCAGAAGGTCATCGACGTCAACCTCACCGGCACCTTCCTCGGAATGCAGGCCTCCGTCGAGGCGATGAAGGCAGCCGGCGGCGGATCGATCATCAACGTCTCGTCGATCGAAGGCCTGCGGGGCGCCCCGATGGTGCACCCCTACGTGGCGTCGAAGTGGGCGGTGCGTGGGCTGGCCAAGTCGGCCGCAATCGAACTCGGCAAACACAACATCCGGGTCAACTCACTGCATCCCGGCTTCATCCGCACGCCGATGACCAAGCACTTCCCCGAGGACATGGTGACGACGCCGCTCGGCCGCCCCGGTCAGTCCGAAGAGGTGGCCACGTTCATCGTGTTCCTCGCAAGCGACGAGTCGTCGTACGCGACGGGCAGCGAGTTCGTGGTGGACGGCGGCCTGGTCACCGACGTGCCGCACAAGGACATGTTCTAGGCGCGAGCGCCGACGGTGGCGATCGCGTCGACGACGGCCGCGGGGTTGTCGAGGGCGACGAACGTGCGCGCCCCGGGCACCTCCACCCAGGCCGCATTCGGGAAGAGCGCCGCGAGCCTGCGCCCGAGAGCCGGCGTGAAGCAGCGGTCGGCCATGCCCCACACCAGGGTGACCGGCTTGGTGAACCGTGGCAGTCGCGTCGCCACGTCGACGAGGTCGGTCTTCGCGACGGCGCGCAGCAGGGTGGCCAGGTTGCGGGCGATCCGAGGATCGGCGCTCATGGGCTCCACCCAGGAAGCAGTCAACGCTTCGTGGTTCTCCAACAGCAACCCGTAGCCCAGGGGCGAATGCCTGAGTGCCCGAGCCTTCATCAGTTTGGACAGCAGCCGGATCGACGTCGGACCCCGCATCGTCGCGAAGACGGCGTTGAACGGGAACGGCGGGAACTTCTCGAAGGCATCGCAGTTGGTCAGCACCAGCCGCCCGACGTCCTCGGGATGGGCGTCGACGAGCAACTGGCAGAGCCCACCGCCGGTGTCGTTGCCCACCAGCGTGACGTCGCGCAGATCGAGCGCGACGATGAGTTCGTGCACCACCTCGGCGACCGTTCCCGGGGTCAGCGGCACCGACGGATCCACGGCAATTGTGTGCGAGCCGAGCGGAAGGTCCGGAAGTATGCATCGAAAGCCGTTGTGCGCCAACTGCTCTGCAACCTTCGACCAGAGCCGGTGATCGACCAGGATGCCGTGGACGAACAGCACCGGGGGATGGGGCGAGTCGTCGGGACCCAACACGCGGTATTCGATGGTCGCTCGTTGCAACTTGACCTGCGGCATGTGGGCTAACCTCCTGATCACAAGTTACGAACACTCGGTATGGAAGTTACGTGCAGCCTGTATGAAAGTCAACGGTGATACGCCGCCGGCCCGCCGCACACAGACGGAGCGCACCGCGGCGACCCGCGCCCGCCTGCTCGAGGCGGGCAGGCAGTTGTTCGCCATCGATGGCTTCGCAGGCGTCTCGACGCAGGCGATCGTCGACGCGGCCGGGGTGACGCGGGGCGCGCTCTATCACCAGTTCGGCGACAAGACGGGACTGTTCGCGGCGGTGTACGAAGAGGTCGAGCGGGACCTCGTCAGCACCATCACCACCAGAATCGTCACGGCCGCGCCCCCGGATCAGCTGGCCGCGATGCGGATCGGCGCCCGACTGTTCCTGGAGGAATGCTCGCGGCCCGACGTGCAGCGAATCGGGTTGATCGATGCGCCCGCCGTCCTCGGCTGGGCCCGGTGGCGCGAAGTCGGCATGAAGTACGGCCTCGGAGTGATCGAGGCGATGCTGGCCGCGGCGATGGCCGACGGGGTCATCCCCGAACAGCCGCTCCGCCCGACGGCGCACATCCTGTTGGGCGCACTCGACGAGGCCGCCCTCTTCATCTCCCGCGCCGACGACACCGACCAAGCCCTCGATCAGATGTACGCGGTCTGCGATCGCCTCATCAGCGGCATCGCGGGCAGGTAAGCCCGCCCGTCGATCGGCAGGCACAATGAAGGCCCCCGCGTCTTCCCTGACGCGCCCCCGTGCCAGGAAGGAGTAGCACCATCGCGCCCGAGATGCGCCGAACCGCAATCCTGGGCTTCGTGGTTCTCCTCGTCCTGCTGCTGATCAGCACTGGGGACCTGCCCCGCTTCGCCAGGCCCGAACCCCCCGCCCAAGAGGTCCAGTTGTCCGACGGCTGGCAGCTGGCATCTGCCCGGGACGTAAGGGACGACGGCTCGGCCATCTCACTCGAGGGATACCGCGGACCCAACTGGCACGACGTTCATCGCATGCCCGCCACCGTCCTGCAGGCACTCGAGGACGACGGGACCTACCCGAACCTCTATTACGGCAAGAACCTCGCCGAAGAAGTGCCCCAGGACCTCTGGAGACAGGACTGGTGGTATCGCACCACGTTCGACGCCCCGGCGGGCCACACCGCGTATCAACTGAACTTCCCCGGAATCAACTACCGCGCCGAGATGTGGCTCAACGGCCGCCTCATCGCCGACGCCAGGCAGATCGTCGGCATGTACGTCGACCACGACCTGGACGTCACGCAATGGATCCGGCCCGGTCAGACCAACACGCTTGCGGTCAAGGTGACACCCGAGCGGTCGTTGCAGGACATCGACGGGGTCGAGCTGGCGGACAGCTGGTTCGACTGGATCAACTGGAACTATCTGGGCTACCAGGGGCCAGACAAGAATTCCGGCAACGGCAACTCCTTCGTCCCCGACCGCAACGCGGGAATCTGGAAGCCCGTGACACTGCGGATGTCCGGCCCGGTCGCGATCGCCGCTGCAACGGTGAACACCGAACTGCCCCTGCCGAATACCGATTCCGCCCGCCTGTCCATCTTCACCAACGTGCGGAACTTCTCGACCGACCGCATTCGGGGTGTCGTACGGGCCACCATCAGCCGGCCGGGCAAGCCGGACGTCCAGGTCGAACGGGCGGTCAGCCTGACACCGGGTGAGCAGCGCGAAGTGAGCTTCACCGCAACGGATTTCAGCCAACTCACCGTGGCGAACCCCGACCTGTGGTGGCCGTACACCATGGGCGATCCCGACATGTACGACCTGCGCTTGGAGTTCCGCCAGTTCGGCAGTCCGGTCGACGAGACTCATCAACGATTCGGCGTGCGGACCATCTCCCAGTTCCGCGACGACGACGAACGGTTCCCCGAGTTGGGCACCGGTGGCAGCTTCTACCTCCAGGTCAACGGCCGCGACTTCCTGGTGCGCGGCGCGACCTACACCCCAGACCTGCTGTACGCGTATGACCCGAACCGCGAGGACGCCATCCTGTCCTACGTCCGCGACCTGGGCCTGAACATGCTGCGACTGGAGTCGAAGATCCCCGACGAACGCTTCGTCGAAGCCGCTGACGAGCTGGGCATCCCGTTGATGGTCGGATGGATGTGTTGCAACCAGTGGGAGAAGTGGCCGCAGTGGGACGAGGAGGACAACCGCGTCGCAAGGGACAGCCTGCGGTCCCAGGTCACCATGCTGCGTTCCCACCCGTCCGCATTCGTCTGGGCCAACGCCAGCGACGGCCGACCGCCCGACGAGGTGAGGGACGACTATCACCAGATTCTGCGAGACCTGCACTGGCAGAACGCGATCGTCGACACGGTGTCGTCCTACACCACCGACGCCGAGGGCGAGCGATTGTGGGACGGCATCCAGATGGCCGGACCGTACACGTGGCGCCCGCCGTCGTACTGGTTCAGCGGGCGGTATCGCGCCGCCAGAGGCGCCTCGGCCGAACAGGGCGACAACGAACACATCCCGCCGTTCGCGAGCCTGCAGGAGTTCATTCCGCCGGACAAGCTGTGGCCGATCAACGACTACTGGACGTTCCACGCCGGTTCCAACCCCGGCAACGCCGCGCTGACCAGCATCCAACTGGCCATCAATCGCCGCTACGGTCCGTCCAGCGGGGCCTACGAGTTCGCGCGCAAGGCGCAACTGGCGCACTACGAGTCCACCCGCGCCCAGTTCGAGTCGTTCGCCGCCCTCGGCTGGGCCGGCCACAAGATGACCATCTACTGGATGCTGAACAACCATTGGCCGTCGTTCTTCGGCAACGTCTTCGACTACTACCTGCGCCCGGGCGGCGCGTACTACGGCGCCAAGAAGGGGTTGCGGCCTCTGTCCGCGGTCTTCGACTCCTATGCGACGGGGGACCACAGCCAAGCCAAGGTCACCGTGGTCAACCAGACGCCAGGTGACGTCAGGGACGTCCGGGTGCGGGTCAGGGTCTACGACCTCCAGGGCAGGCTGCGCGACGACCAGACAACCGGAAACCTCGACGTGGCGTCGGGAGGCATCGCGCCGGCCATGACGCTGCCGCGGGAGGCGCGCGATTCGAGGGTGTTCTTCGTGCGTTGCGAAGTGCTCGACGCGTCGGGCAAGGTCGTCGACGAGAACGTGTACTGGCAGTCGCAGCGCAACGACAACGTCGGAGATCCCAACGGGGACTTCGCCTTCGAACTTCACCAGGACAGTTGGGCCGACATGAGAGCGCTCAACTCGATGACCAGGGTGCCCCTGGAGGTCTCGGCGAGGCGAACCTCGAGCGGTGAGGACGCCGAGGAAGGGGTCACGATCTCGCTGCGCAACCCGACCAGGCGGATCGCGTTCTTCGAACGCGCCGAGGTGACGTCGACTCAGGACGGCGACGAAGTCCTGCCCATCACCTACGACGACAACTACGTGACGGTGTTCCCGGGCGAGACGGTCGACGTGCACGCCACGGTGCCGTATCGCTCCGCTCCGGCCGACTGGGTGCGCGTCACCGGGTACAACACGTCACCGGTCGTGGTACCCGTCTCGTAGACCGGACGCCCGCGCAGCCACCACGCGGTTGCGCCCAGGACGTAGGCGCGGTGTCCGAGATGGGCCATCAGAGGTGCGACCCACACCCAGTGGTGGCTCCGGTTGAACGGGGACAACGCGGCCGAGGACATCCCCACGATTGCCAACCCCGCGTGGCCACGCCGCCACGCCAGCACCGCGACCGCCAACGCCACGACGGCCAGAACCGCGGTCGCGACGGTGGTCGAGGCACCGACGACGTGCAGACGAACGAACAGACCCTTGAGGCTGGTGTTCGCCACGGGATCACTGGTGATCCGCGCGACGTCGTCGAACCCGCCGCGGAGCCAGAAGTTGCCGGAGTCCCCGGGCAGGAAGATGAATCCGAGCAGGACCGTGGCGGCGAACGTCAGCAACGCCACCACCGCGGCCCGCCGCCGACCGACGAGGAACAAGTAGACGATGAACAACGCGGGCACGAGCTTGATGCCCGCGACGATGCAGACACCGACGCCGGCCCACCGACGCCTGTCCGACCCCAGCACGTCGGCGACGACGACGGCGAGGATGACGAGATTGACCTGTCCCAGTTGCAGTGACAACCGCACCGGCTCCAGCCAGCAGACGAGACCGGTCAGCATTGCGCCGAGACCCCACAGCTCGGTCGAGGTGGTCATCCCGAGACCCACGAGCGAGCGTCGGACGACGTAGACCACCAGCGCGGCGTTCACGATCAGTCCCGACACCTGCGCAATCAACGGTGTAATCAAAGTCAGCGGCACCGAGCACAGCGCGGCGAACGGCGGGTAGTCGAACAACAGCGTGTGCGGGTTGCCCGTCAGTCCGATCGCGTCGAGATCCTGGCCCGCGAGCACCCGGGAGGCACCGAATCGGTAGACCAGAAGATCGACCTGACCAGCGAGGTTGGGCCATCGCACGTACATTCCCACGTGTACGCGGTCAGAGCCGCGAGGAGGACGACGGACCCGTACACGCGCACCCACGCGTTTGCCTTCATCGACATCGGCCTCGACGGTACGGAGGTTCGCTGGACGGTTCCTGAAAGCCGGGGCGGCCGCACGGGACCGAACCCCTACCGGGAGGATGTCCCCATGAGCTCATCCGAGAGGAGCCGACGATGACCACGCCGGACATGCGGTCGGAACTCGCAGAGATCACTGCCGCCGCGGGCTGGGACCGCCGCGTGGACGACCGGGTGGACATCTACCTGCGGGGTTCCACGCGGGTCCGGGTCATCTGGCGCGGCAACGATGCGATCAGCGGGGCATCCCGCTACCAGGACGACAACCTGGAGACGTACTCGCGGGATCTGGACACGGTCAAGGGCTGGCTGGCCAGGTAGTCATTCCGCCCGCTGCCTCGTCATGACGGCGCGGAGTAGCGACGCCGCTGCCACCGCGCTCCGGCAACGCACGAAGGAGGTCCGGTTCCGCGTGCACGACGCGGCCTGCGATGCGGCGGAGGAAGCACTGCGCAAAGCGCTTGGAGACGAGCAGTTCGATGAGCTTCACGAGGAGGGGTTCGCACTGACGCCCAACGAGGCGATCGCTTCTGCCCGGCGAGGCCGCGGCGAACGCAAACGACCATCCAGCGGATGGGCGTCCTTACCCCGGCCGAACGCGACGTCGTCCGGCTGCTCAGCGAAGGCCTGCCCAACGAGGAGATCGCCGCGCGCCTCTTCATCTCGCCGCGCACGGTGCAGTCCCACCTCACGCACGTCTACGCGAAACTCGGTGTCAGCTCCCGTGTCCAGCTCGCTCAAGAAGCCGCGCGCCATCCCGACTCCTGACCGCCCGTCGTAGTGTCATACCCGTGAGCGCACGCGCGGGCATCGTCGTCACCGGAACCGAAGTACTCACCGGACGCGTCCAGGACCGCAACGGTCCGTGGCTCGCCGATCGGCTGCTCGAGCTCGGCGTCGAGCTGGCGCACATCACGATCTGCGGCGACAGACCTTCGGACATCGAGGCTCAGCTCCGGTTTCTCGCTGTGGAGGGCGTCGACCTCATCGTCACCAGCGGCGGGCTTGGCCCCACTGCCGACGACTTGACGGTCGCGACCGTGGCGCGGTTCTGCGGGCAGGAGTTGGTGCTGGACTCGGCGCTGGAGGACACCATCGCCGACATCCTCAAGAGGCTGATGGGGCGCTCGCATGCCTCGAGTGCCATCGACTTCGAGGCCGTGATGGCCGCGAATCGCAAGCAGGCCATGGTGCCTGCCGGCGCGGAGATCCTCGGTCCCGTCGGTACGGCCCCCGGCGTCGTCGTACCGGGAACGCCGACCGTGGTGGTGCTGCCGGGTCCGCCGCGCGAGCTACAACCGATGTGGGACAAGGCCGTGCAGACCGCGGGTGTGCAGGAGGCGATCGCCGGCCGCACCGAGTACGTGGTGGACACGATCCGCATGTTCGGGCTCCCCGAGTCCGGCCTTGCCGAGACCCTGCGTGACGGCGAGGTCGGCATCGCCGACTTCGATCGGCTCGAGGTCACCACCTGTCTGCGGCGGGGCGAGCTGGAGATCGTCACGCGCTACGAGCCCGATGCCGCCCCGGTGTACGCCGATCTGTTGGGGCTCTTGCGCGAGCGCCACGGACAGCAGATCTTCTCCGAGGACGGGTCGCTGGTGGACGATCAGGTGGCAGAGCTGTTGGCGGGCCGCACGATCGCGACGGCCGAATCCTGCACCGCGGGGCTGGTCGCCGCGAGGCTCACCGACCGGCCGGGATCGTCGGACTACGTCGCGGGCGGAGTCGTCAGCTACTCGAACGAGGCCAAGATGGAACTACTCGGCGTGGACCCGCAGCTGTTGGCCGATCACGGCGCGGTATCAGAACCCGTGGCGGAGGCCATGGCCGCCGGTGCATTGCAGCGATTCGGTGCCGACACCGCGGTGGCGATCACGGGTATTGCAGGCCCCGGGGGAGGCAGCGCCGAAAAGCCCGTCGGGACGGTGTGTTTCAGCGTCCGGCTCGCCGATGGCCCCACGCTGACCCGGACACTCCTGCTGCCCGGCAACAGATCCGACATCCGCGAACGATCCACCACCGTCGCCATGCACCTGCTCCGGCGGATCCTTAGCCCATCCGGCGACGCCAGCTGAGCTCTGATGTCTCTCTCGCTCAACGACACTCAGCTCAACGCCGTTCTCGACCAGTTACCGGCGCTCGCGGGCCGGGCGCGTCGGCTCGAAGACCTCGCCGGCGGGCTCACCAACCGCAACGTCAAGATCACCACGTCCGACGCGGTCTACGTGGCGCGCTGTTCGGGGATTTCGTCGACCTTGCTCGCCATCGACCGCGACGACGAGTACTACAACTCCCGGGCCGCCGAACGAGCCGGTGTCGGAGCGCCGGTCATCGACTACCGGCCCGACCTCGGCATCCTGCTCATCGGCTATCTCGACGGGGTCACCCTGACCAAGGACGACTTCTCCCGGCCGGGCGTCCTCGCCAAGGCGGCGCACGCCTGCCGAACCCTGCACGGCGGACCGCGGTTCAACAACGACTTCGACATGTTCGCGCTTCAGTCGTCCTACCTGAAGATCATCCGGCAGAACGGATTCCGGATACCCGACGACTATCTCGACTTCGAGGATCGCTTCGAGTCGATCCGACGGGCGCTCGCGCACCGGCACCAGACGACGGTGCCGTGCAACAACGACCTGCTGGCCGCGAACTTCGTCGAGGACGGCGAAAAGATCTGGCTGATCGACTACGAGTACTCGGGCAACAACGACCCGTGCTTCGAGCTCGGCAACATCTGGCGGGACAACCGATTGACACTCGAGCAGCTCGAGGAGTTGGTCACCGCATACCACGGCCGCTCCACGCGCCACGAACTCGCCAGGGCGCGCCTCCAGGGCACCGTGTCGCAGTACGGCTGGACGTTGTGGGGCTGCATTCAGAATGGAGGCAGCGCGCTGGACTTCGACTACTGGGAGTGGGGCATGGAGCGCTACGAGAACGCCGTCGAGGAGTTCAGGGGACCCGACTTCACCCGCCTGCTCGACGACGTCCAGGCCTCGGACTGAGATTGACATGACATCTACGGAACCACCGGATGAGACGAATTCATGAGCCCCACAACCATTCCCGACCGAGCACGAGTCATCATCATCGGCGGCGGTGTCATCGGCGCGAGCGTGGCCTATCACCTGACCAAGCTCGGCCTCACCGACCTCCTGCTACTCGAGCAGGGTCAGTTGTCCTCGGGAACCACCTGGCACGCCGCAGGCCTGGTGGGTCAGTTGCGCGCCTCCGAAAGCGGCACACGTCTGGTGCAGTACTCAGGAGAGCTCTACACCGAGCTCGAAGCCGAGACCGGCCTCACCGCGGGCTACAAGCAGTGTGGTGGCGTGACCGTCGCACGCACCGAGGATCGGATGATCCAGCTGCGCCGAACGGCGGCCAACGCGGCCGCGTTCGACCTCGAGTGCGAGCTGCTCACCCCGCGGGAGGCGCTCGAACACTATCCGGTGATCCGCATCGACGACCTCGTCGGAGCCATCTGGTTGCCTGCCGACGGCAAGGCCAACCCCACGGACCTCACGCTGGCCCTCGCGAAGGGCGCACGGCTGAGGGGCGCTCGCGTCATGGAGCGCACCAGGGTCACCGGGGTCATCACGGAGCTCGGCCGCGTCACCGGCGTGCGCACCGACCGAGGCGACGTCGAGGCGGAGATCGTCGTCAACTGCGCGGGCCAGTGGGCCAAGCAGGTCGGTTCGATGGCAGGGGTCAACGTCCCGCTGCACTCGGCCGAACACTTCTACGTCGTCACCGAGCCGATCGTCGGCGTGCACCCCGACATGCCGATCCTGCGCGACCCGGACGGCTACACGTACTTCAAGGAGGAGGTCGGCGGCCTCGTCATCGGCGGCTTCGAACCGGAGGCCAAGCCGTGGGTCAGCCCGGACGCCATCCCATATCCCTTCGAATTCCAACTGCTGGAGGAGGATTGGGAGCACTTCCAGATCCTGATGGACAACGCCCTGCTGCGCATCCCGGTGCTGGAGGACACGGGTCTCAAGAAGCTGTACAACGGGCCGGAGAGCTTCACTCCCGACAACCAGTTCATCCTGGGCGAGGCCCCCGAGGTCGCGAACTTCTTCGTCGCCGCCGGCTTCAACTCGGTCGGCATCGCCTCCGCCGGTGGTGCGGGACGCGCACTGGCTGAGTGGATCGCGAACGGTTCCCCGACGACGGACCTCACCAGTGTCGACATCCGGCGCTTCGCGCCCTTCAACGGAAACAACAGGTGGTTGCACGACCGGGTCTCCGAGGTCCTCGGGCTGCACTACGAAATACCCTGGCCCAACCGGGAAATGACGACCGCGCGCCCCTTCCGCCGCTCGCCGGTACACCATCTGCTCGTCGCGGCAGGAGCCAACTTCGGCAGCCGGATGGGGTGGGAACGCGCCAACTTCTTCGCTCCGACCGGAGTCGAACCGGTCATCGAATACTCGTGGGGAAAGCAGAATTGGCTGCGCTGGTCGGCGGCGGAACAGGTGAGCACCCGCACCGCCGTCACCGTGTTCGACCAGACGTCGTTCTCGAAGTACCTGCTCGTCGGCCCTGACACGGAAGCGGCGTTGCAGTGGCTGTGCACCGCGGACATGGCCGTCGACATCGGCGCATGCGTCTACACGGGGATGCTCAGCGAACGCGGCTGCTACGAGTCCGACGTCACCGTGACGCGCACTGCCGACGACGAGTTCCTCATCGTGAGCAGCGCGGCCACCACCGAGCGGGACAAGGACCACATCAGGAGGAATCTGCCCGCCGGAACGCAGGCGCAACTCGTCGACGTGACGTCGTCGCTTGCGGTCTTCGGGGTGATGGGCCCCCGATCCCGGGACGTGCTCGCCACTCTGACCGATGCCGACTTGGGCGATGACGCCTTCCCGTTCGGCACCAGTCAGCGCATCACCCTGGGGTACTCGACCGTTCGCGCAACCCGCATCACCTACGTGGGGGAGCTCGGTTGGGAGCTCTACGTCCCGACCGAGTTCGCCGTCGGCGTCTACGAGGACCTGATGACCGCGGGCGCCGAGTACGGAGTTCGCCGCGGCGGCTACTACGCGATCGAGTCGTTGCGTCTGGAGAAGGGCTACCGGGCGTTCGGGCGCGAGCTGACCCCGAACGACAATCCGGTCGAGGCCGGTTTGCTGTTCGCCTGCAAGCTCCAGACCGATGTCGACTTCCTCGGCCGCACCGCCGTCGAGAAGGCCAGGGCCGAAGGTCCTCGCCGCCGCGTCGTCGGGTTCTCGGTCGACTCGGCGGACGCCATGCTGTGGGGCGGCGAGCTCATCCTGCGCAACGGCGACGTCGCCGGACAAGTCACGTCGGCGGCGTGGGCGGAGACGCAGGGAGCGTGTGTCGGCCTTGCGTACGTCCGATCCGCCGACCACGAGAAGGTCGACGCCCGGTGGATCGGCGCGGGGGACTACGAGGTGAGCGTCGGCGGCACACTGCACCCGATCACCTTGTCACTCAAGGCAATCTACGACCCGACCAACGCCAGGATCCGCTGACCGATGCGCGACCCCAGCGTCTCCACCGGCGATAGGATCGCGCCCGTTCCAAACACTCCGACACAGACAGGCGGCTCGTGAAGATACTGCTCACGACAAGGAGATGGACGCCCAACTCGGCCGGACCCTCATCGCCGTGTCGGCCGAAGCCGCCGACCTGGGGGAGGTCATGACGACGGCGGCCCGCGTCACCGACGGAGACTACGACTCCTGGTTCACCGAATGGTCGGCGACCGCCGAGGTCGCCCAGTCACTCGCCGAGCACGTGCTGCGCGGCGGTCACGTGGTGACGGCACGCAAGGCGTTCCTGCGCGCCTCGGAGTATTGGCGGCAGTCCTTCTTGTTCATCCGTCACGACCTCGACGACGAACGACTCGACTGCCACGCGGTGACCGTTGAGATCCCGTATGACGGCGTGTCGATGACCGGTTACCTGTTCCGGCCTGCAGACGCCGACACCCCACGGCCAACGGTTCTGGCGCCCTGTGGATTCGACTCGACCGCCGAAGCCGGTTACGTCGCCACCGGCTACATGGCTCTGCCCGCGGGTACAACTTCTTCGTCTTCGAGGGGCCCGGGCAGGGCGGCACGCTCTTCGAGCATCGGCGCACCTTCGGCCGGACTTCGAGGTTCCGTTCGCCGAGGCGTTCCGGTGGCTGCTCGACCAGGACGGGGTCCACCCGCACGCGGTGATCGTGATGGGGCGATCGTTCGGCGGGTATCTGGGACCGCGAGCGGCGGCCTTCGAGTCGCGGGTCGCCGCGCTCGTCGCCGACCCGGGGCAGTACGACTTCGCGTCCCGGATCCGAGGCTTCGCCAAGAGCCTGGGCCACGACGATCCCGAAGCGTTCCTGGCGCGCCTGCTGGCTGCCGACCCCGACCTCGACGCTCAACTGCAGGAGGCGCTCTCCGGTCCCCGCAACATCGAGTGGTACGGCTCGCGGATGGCCGCGATGGGCACCACCACCACAATCGGTGACTTCCTCCGCAAACAGCTGGAGTTCTCGTTGGACGGCATCGCCGGCGACATCCGCTGCCCGACCCTGCTCACCGTGGGTGAGGGCGACTTCGCGTCACAGGGCGAGCTGCTGTTCGAGCACCTGATGTGTGGGAGGCGACTGACGACCTTCAGCGAGGCCGAAGGTGCGGGTGGCCACTCCGAAGGCCTCGGCAGCACCCTTTTCGAGGGCTACGCGTTCGACTGGCTCGACCGGATACTCGGACGTGCTCAGGCTCCGACGGCGGAGGAGTAACCCGCCACACCGAAGAGGCAGATCACCCCACACAGAAGCAGCGTGCCGATCGCGAAGGGCCACGCCGCCTTGCGGAGCACCAGCCGGACGATGGTGACCACGGTTCCGACGACCCCGACGGCGAGCGCGACGATCAGGGCTGTGCCGACGGCCGTCACGGCTCCCTCTGCGCTGCACGTCTCCGGCGGGCAGTGGTCGAGGAAGGCGAGCAGAAACAATCCCATCACCGCCGCACCCGCCCCGGCGAGCACCGTCAGCACCAGAGCGATGATGGACACGGTCAGGTCGACCGCCGAGATGGGCGCCTTCCGCGGCGGCGGCGGGGGACACACCGCGTCAGATGGTCGGCTCGAGGTCGTCCCACCGCGTCATCAGGTTGTCCAGGATATCCTCGGCGTAACCGAGCCCGGCGAGGTGGCTCTCGCCGGGCAGCTCGTACAGCTCGGCGTCGGGTAGTCGCGAGACCACGTGCTGACCGTGCGCGAAGGGCACGATGTGGTCCTTGTCGCCGTGCCACCAGCGCACCGGCACCTTCACTTCGTCGAGGCGGAACCCCCAGTCCTTGGCGAAGACGACGACATCCGCGAACGGCGCCGCCATCTGCTTGCGGCTGCCGTTGAGCAGGTCGTCGAGGAACATGGCCTTGAACTCCGGGCGCGACAGGAGGCGGCGATCGCCTTCGGGCGATATCCGCGCGTACATGTCCACCGCACGGGAACCGAGTGGCCGGATCATCTTAATCAGCCCGACCGCCGCCAGCCGGAGCGGCATCCCGATGATCGGCATCAGCGGCGCCATCGTCGAGCCGAAGCCCATCAATCCGCCGCCGATGGCCTCGGGTCCCGTCGTGGGGGCGACACCGCCGAGGATGCCTGCCACGACGACGCGGTCCGGCATCGCCGCCGCGCAGGCCAGCGCGTAGGGGCCGCCGCCGGACAGTCCGATGATGGCCATCTCGTCGATGCCGAGGACGTCGGCGATCGTGCGCAGGTCGTCGGCGAAGGCGAGCACGTTCCGGTATTGGAACGGGGTGGACGAGCCGATGCCCGGCCGGTCGATACCGATCAGCCGGATGTTCTTACGCAGCGCGTAGGCCCTGGCCTCGACCGGGATCTGTCTGCGCGCGCCCGGAGTGCCGTGCAGCCAGAACACGGCGCGGCCCCTGGCGTCGCCGAACTCGGCGAAACCGATCTGACGGCCATCCCCGACGGCGACATTGCCTTCCAGCTTGGGACGTTCGATTGGCATGAGCATCCTGAGAGTGTCGCACGCGGGTTTCGCGCGTAAGCCCAGCTTGGAGGTACCGCTTCGGCGACTATGGGTGGGCGATCACCGCACGCGCCCGCGGCGGATGCGAGAATTTCACCGATGAGTGCCGTACGCGTCGTCCTCGCTGATGACGACGTCCTGCTCCGCGAGGGCCTTGCCAGCCTTCTCGGGCGGTCGGGTTTCGAGGTCGTCGGAGAGCCGGATCACCAACGTGGAGGACTTCGTCGAGACCGCGGCGCGGATCGCAGGCGGCGCGTCGGTAGTCGACCCCGCCCTCGTGCAGGAGTTGGTGTCGGCCCGTCGCCGCGACGACCCTCTCGAGGCCCTGAGCAACCGTGAGCGCGAGGTGCTGACGCTGATGGCGGAGGGCCTGTCGAACTCGGGGATCGCCGGACATATCTGGGTCACCGAGGGGACCGTCGAGAAGCACGTGCGCAGCATCCTGACGAAGCTGAACCTTCCCGAGACCCACGACGAGCACCGCCGCGTCCGTGCGGTGATCATGTACCTCGACTCGTTGTAGGTAGGTCCGGCTATCGGTGCGTTTCGACCAGACCCCTGATCGCGGCGGGCGACAGGGCGAACTTCGCCAGGAAGCCGAGGGGCCGGGCTGGCCGCGATCATCTCGGAGTAGTCCTGTTCGGAGTGCGTGGAGATGAGGATCGTCGAGGGCGCCGGCGTATCCGCCCGGTGCAGCTGCTCGACGACGTCGAATCCACTCTCGCCGTTCAGCTCGACGTCGACGAGCGTGACGTCGGGGCGCAAATCGGCGTAGCGGGCCAACGCCTCCTCCGCACTGCTTGCGACGCCGACGACGTTGATTCCGGCGCGCTCGAGGATGTCGGTCGCGGCGTCGCGGAAATCGGCACTGTCGTCGACGATCAAACAGCGCACGGGACACATTCGGAGAACCACACCAATTGATGGTGGCAGACGGTCCGGTGGGAGGCATTGCTGCTAGCCGGAATGTTCGCTGTGAAACCAACTAGCATCCGGTGCGATGACCGAACCACTGACGTCACCCGACGACACGCCCCACACCCGGTGGGAGACCTTGCGCGGCCGCATGTTGGCGATGCTGCTGCGGCCGACGGCCCGCCCGCTCGGCTGGGGCATCGTGGTCGCCGTTGGCTTCCTCGTCGCCGAGACGCTCATCGTGCTGTATCTGACGCGGGTCGCTCCTGAGAACGCCTTCGGGGCCATCTTCCTTCTCGGCGTGCTCGTCGTATCCGCCGGCTGGAACATCGGTCTGGCGATCGCGACCTCGATTGCCAGCACCCTGGTGTACCTCTTCTTCCACCTCGACGGCGTCGCGGCCGCACTGTTCGTGTTCCTGCCGCTGGCGCTGCTGGCCAACGTGCTGGCCGGGCAGGCCCGACTGCGTGCCGCCGAGGCCGAGCAACGCCGCCGAGAGGCCGATGCGTCGGCCACCCAGCAGGCCGCGCTGCGCCGCGTCGCGACCCTGGTGGCCAGGGGCGCCGATCCCGCCGACGTCTACCCCGTCACAGTCACCGAGTTGGCCCGCGGGCTGTGCGTCGAGCACGTCACGCTGGTGCGCTTCGACGACGGGCAGGCGTGCACCGTGCTGGCCGCGCGCGACTCCCCGGGGAAGGCGACTCTGCATGTCGGAGAACGACTCCCACTCGACGGTGACAGCCTCAGTCGCTCGATTCACCAAACCGGGAAGGCGGCGAGGATCGACGACTACGCGGACATGACGGGCACCATCGCCGCCCGGATGCATGGACTCGGTCTTCGCTCCGGCGTCGGCGCACCCGTCACCATCGACGACGAACCGCGAGGCGCGCTGATCGTCGGCTCGGTCCGCACCCAGCCGATGCCCCCCTACACCGAAGCACGAATCTGCGATTTCGCCGACCTGGTGGCCACCGCGATCGCCAATGCGGAGACGCGCGCGGAACTCAAGGCCTCCCGGGCGCGCATCGTGGCCGCCTCGGATCAGGCCAGGAGGAGGTTCGAACGCGACCTCCACGATGGCGCACAGCAGCGGATCGTCGCGCTGGGACTCGGACTTCGGACGATCGAAGCGTCGGTGCCGCCCGAGGACCTGGCCGTGCGCAAGCAACTCGACAACGTCATCAACGGCCTGGCGGACCTCTACACCAACCTGCAGGAACTGTCCCGCGGCATTTATCCGGCGATCTTGTCCAAGGGCGGTCTCGGACCGGCACTCAGGGCACTCGCGCGGCGTTCGGTGGTGCCGGTCAGCGTCCACGTCGACGTGGAGGGCCGGCTTCCCGAATCCGTCGAAGTCGCCGCCTACTACTTCGTCGCCGAAGCACTGACCAACGCCGCGAAGCACTCTCGGGCCTCGGGGGCCACCATCCGCGTGACGCTGGCGGCCGACGCACTCGAGGTCGAGGTCGCCGACGACGGCGTGGGCGGCGCAACGTCGGCGGGCGGAGGTTCCGGTCTCGTCGGCCTCAGGGACAGGGTGGAGGCGGTGTCGGGACGCCTCGACGTGTCGAGCACGCCCAGGGAGGGGACGACGTTGACGGCACGAATCCCGCAGACCGCGCTAGCCGATCCACCCGGCGGGCAGCCTGCTTGACCACGGCATCGCCACCTCGAGTTGAGCGGCGAGCTGGAGCAGGACCGTCTCGTCGGGAGCCATCAGCTGAACGCCGATCGGCAGGCCCGTCGACGTCACCCCGAGGGGAAGCGAAACCGCAGCCCAGCCAGTGACATTCGCCATCGTCGTCCAGCCCGTCGTGGCGAACTCGACGTCGAAGAACGCACGGGTGGTGCCGCGCGGCTGATTCAGCAGACCGTAGGGCGGCGGGGGAGTGAGCAGCGTCGGCACCAGCAGCACGTCATGGGCGGCCATGCCCGCGGCGAATCTGCGGGTTTGCGCGTGCACGGCGCCGATCGCCTCCGCGTAGGCGACGCCCGTCGTGGTGAAGCCCTCGCGCATCATCACCCAGCTGCTTGGCTCGAAGTCGTCCTCTTCGGGTTCGCGGCCGAGCAGTTGCTTGCCGAAGGCGTGCAGTTGAGCGTTGCTGACGGTGTGCAGGACGGCGATCGCGTCGGCGACGACGTCGGGGTCGAAGCTCGGGGCGCCGGCGTCCACGGAGTGGCCGAGGTCGGCCAGCACACGGGCCACCGATTCAACGGCGGCGACGACCTCTGGATGCGTCGGCGCGCCGGGGAACGGCGAGTCCGTGGTGGTGAGGATCCGCGTGGCCGCGGGCCGTTGCGCGATCGCCGCCAGGAACGGAGTGTCAGGTAGTGGCACGGTGTACGGATCACCGACGGCGGATCCGGTGATGACGTCGAGGAGGGCGGCGCTGTCGCGAACCGTCCGCGTGAGTGCGTGGCCGTTGACCAGACCCTCCATGCCCTGGCCCCCGTCCGGCGCGAACGAGCTGCGCCCGCGCCGCGGCTTCAGCCCGACCAGCCCACAGCACGAGGCGGGCACCCTGATCGAGCCGGTGCCGTCACCGCCGGACGCGGCAGGCACGACGCCCGCCGCGACCGCTGCCGCCGACCCGCCGCTCGATCCGCCAGGGGTGATGTCGGGCGACCACGGATTCGCCGTCGGACCGAACAAGAACGGCTCGGTGGTGCATTGGTTGCCCCACTCGGGAGTGTTGGTCTTCCCGAAAACGACCAGGCCGGCGTCCAGATAGCGTTCGACGGTCCAGGCCGACTCGGGCGCGACGTATGAGCGCAGCGCCCGCGAACCCATCGCCTCCGGCGTCCCGGCCAGTGACGACCCCAGGTCCTTGAGCAGGAAGGGAACGCCGGCCAGTGGACCCGCCTCGCCCGTGCGCAGAGCGCCGGAGTCGTCGAGCGCCCCCGCCTGCCGTCGACCGATGTCGAACAGATCGGTGATGACGGCGTTGAGCTGGCGGGCAGCGTCGAGCCGGGTGATCGCGGCGTCGACGAGTTCGACGGCCGTCAGCTCACCCGACGCGACGAGCTCTGCCTGACCGAACGCATCGACGGAAGCCAGCTCGCGAGCATGTTGGGAGTCCATTGGATCGGATCATGAAGGCTGGCACCGCGTTCGGCAACTCGACGGGCTTCAGCTGGGGTCGTCGACCGATTCCGTGCGCTTGTCCGCGACCCGGGTCTTGTACAGACTCGCGACCGTCGTGATGACCAACGTCACGATGATGATGCCGAGGCTCAGCAACGTCGGAATCTCGGGCACGGGCACTTTCTCGCCACCGTTGATGAAGGGCAGTTCGTTCTCGTGCAGAGCGTGCAGCACCAGCTTCACGCCGATGAAGAACAGGATGAACGCCAGCCCCTGCGACAGGTAGACCAGGCGCTTGAGCAGATCGCCCAGCAGGAAGTACAGCTGTCGCAGACCCATCAGCGCGAACACGTTCGCGGTGAACACGATGTAGGGCTCCTTGGTGAGCCCGTAGATGGCAGGGATCGAGTCCAGCGCGAAGAGCAGGTCGGTCGTGCCGAGCGCCACTATCACGAGGAACATCGGCGTCATCAGACGCTTGCCGTCCTCCTTGATCCACAGTTTGAGCCCGTCCCACTTGTCGGTGAGGGTCAGGTGCTTGCGGGCGAACTTCACCACGGCGTTCTCGGCGTCGTCGTCGTGCTCGGTGTCGCGGGCGAGTTTGATCGCGGTGTACACCAGGAACGCGCCGAAGACGTAGAAGATCCAGGAGAACTGGTTGATCGCGACCGCGCCGAGCGCGATGAAGATGCCGCGGAAGATCAGCGCCAGGATGATGCCGATCAGCAACGCCTCCTGCTGATACTTCCTGGGCACCTTGAAGCTCGCCATGATGATCAGGAAGATGAACAGGTTGTCGATGGACAGGCTGTATTCGGTCAGCCAGCCCGCGTAGAATTCGACGCCGTACTGGCTGCCGTGAGATGTCCAGACCCAGATTCCGAATGCCACGGCAAGTCCGATGTAGAACGTCAGCGCGATCGCGCACTCTCGGAATGTCGGCTCGTGCGGCCTGCGGGCGATGAAGATGATGTCAAACAGCAGGACGGCCACCGTCACACCGAGGGTGACGATCCATTCGATCTGCGTGACTTGCATGACTGAGGCTGCCTCCGGGCGTGGTCAAACGGCCGAGGTCTCTGCCACCGCACCGAGTGCGATCCAAGGCACCGGCTGCCCAGCGTTGGACAACGTGATGACGACACCGTGGCGAAGGAATACTCCCCTCGGCATCCAGTGTGTCAGACGACAACACCGACGGGAAATCAACCATCCCCACCGGATATCGGGAGTTCTCGAGCACCTCGTCGACGGGGCTCGACGAATTGGTGATGCCCAGAGCGATCAACACGTCCGCCGCGGTGACGAAGAGGCCGGCCCGGTACGTCCACTTCAAGCCTGGTTCTGGTTGCGCGGCAAAGTAAACGGCAAGAAGATCGGACCGACGATGTCGCAGACGAGGACAAAGAGTTGAATGCGGACGTAGCGCCAGAACTTCGCCATCCCGTCGATCTCCCTCCGCGCCGACCGCTGTTCGCGGTAAGCATTTCGCGGTAAGCATATTGTGAGCATCCCCGCACCCGTCGCCACGGGCGATCTGCGAATTCCCTGCACAGGACCGCAGTGAACAGGATGATCACGGGTGGGGGTTGACGATGTTCGAAACGATCGACAAGGGGCGTAGTACCGGCGGCCATCCCGCGCCGCTGGTCTTCATTCACGGCGCCTGGCATGGCGCGTGGTGCTGGGATGAGCACTTCCTGGACTTCTTCGCTGATCGTGGATATCACGCCGTGGCCATCAACCTGCGCGGTCACGGTGGGCGACCGGCGCCCAGGACACTCAACAAGTGTTCGATCGGCGACTTCGTCGAGGACGTCTGCGCCGTGGCGAACCGGCTACCCGTGCCGCCGGTCGTCATCGGCCATTCGATGGGCGGCCTCGTCGTGCAGAAGTATCTCGAGACTCACCGCGGGCCCGCCGGGGTACTGCTGGCGTCCGTGCCGACGCGGGGAGCCAACGGGTTCGCGATGCGCTGGGCGCGGCGACATCCGTGGAAGTTCACCATTTCGGCGATCACACGGAAGTCGTTGTTGCTGCTGGAGCGAGGAGGCGGTGCGGGGCTCCGAGGCGACTCCAAACGAAGTGGTCGCTCGTTGCGCCGACCGACTCCAGGAGGAGAGCTCCCGTGCGTCCTGGGATGGCATGGTGTTGAACCTGCCAAGACCTGAGCAGGTCACCGCACCGCTCCTGGTACTGGGGGCTGAACACGACGGATGCCTTACCACGACGGAGGTACGAGCCACGGCACGCGCCTACCGCACTGAAGCCGAGATCTTCCCGCGCATGGGCCACGACATGATGCTCGAGCCTGAATGGTCGGCGGTCGCAGAACGAATCGACGCCTGGCTCACGACCACCGGCCTCTGAACTACCTTGGGTGTGCGCCTTGACCGCCATTCGCGCGCGCCGTCTGCTCGGGTGGTTTTAGATGGTGTCCGTGATCCTGGACCTGCTGAGCCCCAGTATCGAGATCGGTCTGGTGACGACGAACCTCGAGGCGATGGTCGAGTTCTACGAGGGCTTCCTCGGGCTCGGACCCCAGGGCGAGATCGAGTTCGCCGATGGATCTCAGCGGCGGTACGCGCTCGGCGGCAGCGTGCTCAAGCTCGTCACGTATTCGACCCCGCCCGAGTTGCCGGTCACGCCGGGTGGCGGCCGGGTGCAGGCGGGGCTGAGGTACTTCACCATCGGCGTGCGAAACCTTCACGACGTCGCCGCCAAGGTCGAGGCCGCGGGCTACCAAATCGTCGAACCGCCTACCGAATTCGAGCCGGTCCCAGGGATGGGCTGGATGTTCATCGCCGACCCTGACGGCAACTCCATCGAGCTGTTCGGGACGCTGTGAGCCGATGTTCTCCATGACCATCGAGGACGTGTTCCTCATCAAGAACCGCGGCGTCGTCGCGACGGGCCGAGTGGAATCGGGCACCCTGCGACCCGGTGACGAGGTGAGCGTCAACGGTGGCCCCACCCTGCGCGTCGACGCCATCGAGGCGTTCCGCAAGAAGCTCACCGAAGCCACCGTCGGTGACAACGTCGGACTGGTGTTCACCGGTATCGAGAAGTCTCGGTTGGACCGCGGCGACGTGCTGTCGGCGCCAACGGTCCTCTAGTCCGGCGAGAATTGACCTACGTGGAGTTGACGAAGCGGACGCGTGCGCTCGCCACGGCATCTACCGCCTGACCCCGGTCCCTGGCGCCTCGCCCTCGAAGTAGCGCTCAGGCGGGCACCACCACGATGAGCTCGTTGCCCTTGCGCTCGACGCGCATCCCGGCGCGACGGGCCAGCGCGGCCACCGCCGACGCGTCGTTCGGCTCGGATCTGCTGGATGCCAGCACCCGGGCCAGCCTGCCCTTGTGCGACTTGTTGAAGTGGCTGACGATCGTCCGCCGGCCGTCGGGGTGTTCGGCGACGACGTCCACGTCGACGGCCCCCGGTAGCCTGCCGAGCGCCGCGTAGGAACCGGACCTCAGATCGACGACCACCTCATCGGTTGCCAGCCGGGCCAGCACGGGTTCCAGGACGGGACGCCATCTCGCGGCCAGCGTCGCGCCGCCGGGCAACTTCGAACCGGCCGACAGCCGATAGGCAGGCACGGCGTCGTCGGTGCGCAGCAGCCCGAACAGCGCCGAGCCGACGGCAAGTCGCGACCGGGCGCGCGAAGCCGCGGCGCCACGCAGGGATTCGACGTCCAGGGCGTCGTACAGGACGCCCGTGTAGCGCTCGATGGCGGGCATGGTCGGCGCGGTCAGCAGGGCTGCGTTGCGGTCGATCTCGCCGTCCTGCGACGCGGAGATGCCCAGCGCCCGCCGGGCCGCGGGACGGTCGGCGGCCAGGGCGACGAGCTCGTCGACGAGCGCGGCGCGAAGCGGCCCCAGCTCCGGTGAAGCCAGGGCATCCAGACGCAACGGCGGCCCGTCGCCTCCGTCACGTTTGGTCTCCGACGGCGGCAGCAGCACGATCACGGCGAAGAGGTTATCCGTAGGCCAGTAGCAGCGGGACACGCTGCTCGGCGGTGGTGAGCGAGCCGTGGTGTCCGACGAGTCCCGATTCGATGGGCTCCACCGTGCGTCGCACCAGCACCGTCGAGTCGCGGCCGGCCGCCACGACGTCACCGATCCGCTGCCGAACGCCGTCGGCGATCCGCTCACCGAACCAGCCCGCGGCGACGGCCTCGTCCCGTGACACCACCCACGCCCGATCGCCGAGTATCTCCCGCCAGGCCGCGAGCACTCCCTCCGCGGCGCCGTCGTCGGTGTAGACGTGCCGGGCCCGCGCCTCGCCGCCGATCGCGTTCACCCCGTCGAGCAGGGCCGCGCTCCCGTCGAGGTCCACCCGGTCCGCGTCGCCGACGCCGACCATGCCGTGATCCGCCACCACGGCGAGCAGCGCGCCGGGCGGCAGGCCTTCGACCACGGACTGCACCAACCGGTCGACCTGGCGCAGTTGCAGGCGCCAGGCCAACGAACCTGGGCCGTGAAGATGGCCGATGACGTCGAGGTCGCCGTGGTAGCCGTAACAGAAGCCGCGTCCCGCGATCGCCTCGTGCATGCCCGCAGCGAGATCGCCGAGTCCCTGCACACCGACGTAGCGGGCGCCTCGGAGCACGGCGCGGGTCAATCCGGAACCGGCGAACTGCGCGTTGGAGACGACGCTCACCGCGAAGCCCGCCGACGCCGCCCTCTCGAAGGCCGTCGGCAACGGTTGCACCTGCTCGGGTGGCACCGAGTCGCGCAGATCCTCGCCCCACGGGTGCGGCCGCCACCGCAGGGCGTTGATGACACCGGTACCGGGCAACATGAAGCTGTAACCGACCAAGCCGTGTTCACCGCTGCGGCATCCCGTGCCCACCGCGGCCAATCCCGCGGCCGTCGTCGAGGGGAAGCCGACGCTGAGCGTCTGCCCGCGGAGTTCGGCCAGTACGGGAGCGTCATCGGCGTAGGTGTTGAGCAGTTCGGCGCCGAGCCCGTCGATGAGCAACACGCTGGCGCCGGAAATCTCGTCGCGCAGGGGGATCCGGCGCTCGAAGTCGGAGGCGCCCAGCGCCGCCAACACCGATGGCACCACGTCGGCGAGGTGGGGGAGACCGGGATCGGGGCGCGGAAGGTCCACGACCGGAGAGCCTGCCACAGGCTCCGAGGCGCGGGCCATCGTCGACGGCGAATACGCTCACCCCATGCGACAGGGGGTGAACGGAGCGGTCGTGACGGCCCTGGGACTGAGCACAATTCTGCTGGGATGCGGCCCGACGGCGCAGACCCCCACGCCGACGAGAGGCGCCACCGTCGCCATCGAACCGCTGACGATCGGGTCGGCGGCGACCCTAATTCAAGGCAACCCGAACTCAGGCGAGGCCACTGCACTGTCGATCGGCACCGGTGCCGTCGACACGACGGGCGGATCGATTCCCGACGGCCAGATGGCCTCGCCATTCGACGTCAAGAACCCCATGGTCGGCCTCCTCGATCCGTTGTTGCTCAAGGCCATTCAGGACGCCGCTCAGGCCGCCGACACCGAAGGGGTCGCCGTGAGGTTGACGTCGGGTTGGCGGTCGAAGGGCTTCCAGAGGCGACTCTTCGACGAGGCAGTGGCCACCTACGGCAGTGTCGACGTCGCGAGCCAGTTCGTGGCGTCACCGGACGTGTCGATGCACGTTCTCGGCAGGGCAGTGGACGTGGGGCCCACCAACGCGGACGACTGGATGATCCGCAACGGCGCGAGGTTCGGACTGTGCCAGATATACGCCAACGAGATCTGGCACTTCGAACTCGCCGTCGACGCCCAGGGCAACTGCCCACCGCTGAGGCCCAACGCAGCTGGGTAGAGCCGGTTCAGCCTGCGACGATCGAATCACCTTGCACGGAAACGGCCTTGGCTTCCAGTGGCTGCTTCGCCGGCCCCTGAGCCACGGTGCCGTCGAGGTTGTACTCGCTGTTGTGGCAGGGGCAGACGATCTTTCCATCGGCGATGGAGGAGACGTTGCAACCGGCGTGCGTGCAGACCGACGAGAAGCCCTTGAAATCGCCTGCCGTCGGTTGGGTGATGACGACGTCCTCGACGATGACCCCCGATCCGACGGGTACGTCGGCGATCTTGGCGAGCGCCCCGGATTGCGCCGCGCCCGACGTGCCGGTGGGTGCGGACGACGAGCTCGCTGCCTCGGAACCCGTTTCCGGCGTCTTGCCGGAGGAACTGCACGCGGCCACGACGGTGGCGAGTGCGCCGAGTCCTGCGCCGACGACGACCGCTCTGCGCGGTGGACGAATCTCTTCGAGCATGGGCGGGATCCTCAAGTCGATGGGGCTGCGCGACCGATGCGGGCCGTGCAGGGTCGCGTAGGTCAATTGCATGAAGCCTAGCCCGAAGGACTCGCCGATAAACCGAATCGCGAGACAGGCTCGCACACTGGCGAATTGGGCCCATTCAGGAACCGCACAGCGTTGTGGACGTCCACTGTCGCAACGGCGCTGTTACCCTGCCATGAGCCGGTGGCAGGTCGCCGACCGCACGGCTGGCGGACGCAACGGCGCGGATCACACGCGAAACGAACAACCCAAGTCACGGAAAGAGTGTTGTGCGCACCGGAGAGATCAGAGCCCTATCCGGGCTGCGCATCGTTGCCGCGCTCTGGGTGGTCCTGTTTCACTTCCGGCCCCTGCTGCAGATGGCGTCACCGCCCGTCTACGACTCGCTCAAGCCGATTCTCGACTGCGGCGCGCAGGGCGTCGACCTCTTCTTCATCCTCAGCGGCTTCGTCCTGACCTGGAACTACCTGGACCGGATGGGCGATTCGTGGTCGACGAAGGCCACGCTGCACTTCTTGTGGCTTCGACTGGCCAGAGTGTGGCCGCTGTACCTGGTCACCCTGCACCTCGCAGCGCTGTGGATCATCTTCACGCTCAACGTCGGAGACTTCCCGTCGACCGAGGCCGGCACGCTCACGGCGACGAGTTACATCCGTCAGCTCGTCATGGTCCAGCTCTGGTTTCAACCGTTCTTCGACGGCTCGAGCTGGGACGGCCCCGCCTGGTCCATCAGTGCCGAATGGCTCGCCTACCTCCTCTTCGGATTGCTCGTGCTCGCGGTCTTCCGGATCGAGCGCGCGACACGGGCCAGGGGCCTACTGCTGTTGGCCGTCGCGGCGTCCCTGCCGCCAGTGCTGCTGCTGATGGCGTCGGGGGGACAGTTCTACACACCGTGGAGCTGGCTGCCGCGCATCGTCCTGCAGTTCACCGCGGGCGCACTGGCCTGTGCCGCCGTACGGAAGCTGAGGCCCACCGACCGCGTCCGTCGCGGCGCCGGGTTCGCGTCGGTCGTGCTGATCGCCGCGATCGTCGGCGCTCTCTACTGGTTCAACGCGCACCCCATACCCACCATCCGCGACGACTTCGGCCTCGTCGACGTGGCGTTCATGCCGCTGGTGGTCGCGCTGGCGATCGGCACGGGCACGCTACCCGCCCTGTTGTCGACCAGGCTGCTGGTCTACGGCGGGCAGGCCTCGTTCGGCCTCTACATGGTGCACGAGCTGGTGCATACCGCCTGGCTCTGGATCATGGCGCAGTACCAGATCACCATGGTGCCGAGCCTCAACGCGAAGCTCGTCTTCGTGGGGCTGATCGCCGTCGCCGTCGTCCTCGCGATCCTGCTGTTCCACATCGTGGAGGAACCTGCGCGGATGTGGATGCGCCGGATGGTCGGTGAGCGCAGAACCCCGGTGGAGGTCGAGCACACCCCGCTGTCCGACCCGGCCGACAACAACCTGAAATCAATCCACGGCCCACGTGAGGACCGGCCCAAGACCCTGCGAGCAAGTTGATGCGCACATTCGGTAGTCGTTTCGCCACGTTCGTCATCTCGGTGGGCCTGCTCCTCGGCTTGGTGCTGAACGCGCCGTCGGCCCGGATCACGCCCTACGACGCTCTGACCGCAGGCGCTCCGATAAGCCGCGTGGCGATCGTCGGCGACTCCTATACGAACGGCACCGCGATCGGCGGACAGGGTGCGAACGCCTGGCCCGTTCGTGCGTGGCGGACCCTGGCGCGCCAAGGGGTGCAGGTCGTCGCCGACGTGGCCGCCGAGGGCCGGGCCGGTTACGGGGTGCGCGGTGAGAAGGGCAGCCTCTTCGGCGATCTGACGCCGCGGGCCGTCAAACCCGACGACGCGCTGGTGGTGTTCTACGGCTCCCGCAACGACCACGGCGCCGACCCCAACGTGCTCAGTGGACAAATCTTCAACGCATTCGCCCTCGCGCACCGCATTGCACCTACCGCGCGACTGCTGGTCATCGGACCGCCGTGGCCAACGGCCGACGTGCCGCCGGCCGTCCTGCAGATTCGCGACATCCTGGCGTTCCAGTCCATGTTGGCGGGCGCCACGTTCATCGACCCGATCGCTGCGGGTTGGTTCGTCGACAGGCCCGACCTGATCGGTCGTGACGGCGTGCACCCGACGGACGCCGGCCACGTCTACATGGCGGACAAGATCGCGCCGCTCATCGGCGACCAGCTGCCCCGTCGGGTCTGACTACTTGGTGCCGAAGATCCGGTCGCCTGCGTCGCCGAGCCCCGGCAGGATGTAACCGTGTTCGTCGAGTTGGCGATCGATGGCGGCCGTGTAGATCGGCACGTCCGGGTGGGCCTCCTGCATCGCCGCCACCCCCTCGGGGCACGTCAGCAGGCACACGAATTTGATCGACTTGGGGCCGCACTCCTTGAGTCGATCCACCGCAGCGACCGCCGAATTGCCCGTCGCCAGCATGGGGTCGACGATCACCACGTCGCGCTCGTGCAGGTCTCCCGGCATCTTGAAGTAGTACTCGACGGCGACGAGCGTCTTCGGATCGCGGTAGAGCCCGATGTGGCCGACACGGGCACCGGGCACCACGTCCAGCATGCCGTCGAGAATCCCGGTGCCCGCCCGCAGAATCGACACGAACACCAGTTTCTTGCCGTCGATGACCCGGCCCGTCATCGTCTCCAGCGGCGTCTCGATCTCGATGTCGTGCAGCGGGATGTCGCGTAGCACCTCGTAGGCCACCAGAGCTGCAATCTCGTTGACGAGTTGCCGAAAGCTCTTGGTGGAAGCCTCCTTTCGACGTAGGAGGGTCAGCTTGTGCTGCACCAGTGGGTGATCGATCAGATGTATGCCGCCCATTGCCATCCTCCTAGAAGACCGTGCCGTCGCTGACGATGACGAACGGTGGCAGACCACCTCGGAGCCGCTGCGCCAGCACCCGACCGGCGGCCCAAGTGCCACCTTCGAGCACACATGCCAACGGCATCCGTAAGGCGTCCACGCCGAGCTCGTCGCGCACCAACGGTGCCAGTTCGTCGAGCAGAGCGACCGTGAGCGCACGCCATTCGACGACCAGCTCGTCGCCGACGGCCCACGCGCTCGTGAGCCATCGCGAATCGCGCATGCGAAGCACGCCGGTGTCCAACAGCAGCCCGCCGTTGCGGTACTCGGGGAGCGCGGTCAATGAATCAAGACCCTGCACGCGGACACCCGCCCATTCGAACGGCTCGAGCAGTGAGTAGGTCAGCCACTGCGACAGCTTGTGAAAGGGCATCCAGCCCTTGCTGAGGCCGGGTCCGGGCACTGCCGCGTGACGCCAGCAGTCGCCAAGCGGCTGATCACCGATTGCGTTGTCCGTCAGCCAGATTCCCGATAGCGAGACCAGCAGCTGCGACAGGATGTCGTGCGCGGCGATCGTGGCGGGACCGCGTTGGGGGAGCAGCCGGTCGAACAACCCGCCGGGGCGACCCAGCGGGCCGAAGGTATCGGGCTGCGCGGCCAATGCCTCGCCCAGCCGGTGCAGCAGCCGCACCCGGCCGTCGATGCCGACCAGGGGATTGTCGGGCCCGACCTGGAACGCCTCGGCGAGGCGTGCAGGGGTCACGCTCAGCAGGCCCCGTGCGTCGACCCGCAGGGGCGCGCCGGCATCACCGGAGAACAGCCCGTCCACGAACGCGTTCCACGTGGCGACGCCAAGCCCCTCGGACCGGTCGAAACGCTGTCCACTGGCCGCCTCGTCGTAGTGCCAGTCGGGGCCGGCGCCTGCGTCGAGCAGGACGCTGACCACCGCGAGGTCGATCATGGCGCGGGCCCGTGCCGCCGCATCGAGTGCCGTCAGCCGCGCCTCCAATTCGGCCTTGCGGTCGACCCCGCCGGCCTCGAAGTGCCGCCAGCGGCTGTGGAATGGGATGTTCAGGTCGTGATAGCGGTGACGGGTGACGTCAACGACCTCGGCCACCGCGATCGGTACCGATGAGTCGTCGACGTCGAAATACGCCGACTCGCCCGCCCGCGCACGCCGCAGCAGGTGGGCGGCGCGTTCGCGGATCGCGGTGGTGGTACGCAGCAACGCCGTTGCGCCGTTGGCCTTCTCGGTGTCCAGATTGCCAGTGGTGCCGAGGCTCATCCGCCCAACCCGCGGCCCTTCGCCTTCTTCAACTCTTCGTCACCGGGTACCGGCCCCGGGGTGAAGTAGCCGGCGGCCATCTTGGCGTCGATCTCGACGCGCGCATCTGCCGGAACCAGTTCTTCGGGGATGTTGACGCGCTCGCCAACCTCGATGCCCGAGCCCGTGATGGCGTCGTACTTCATGTTGCTCATCGACACCAGTCGGTGGATCTTGCGAACGCCCAGCCAGTGCAGCACGTCCGGCATCAGCTCCTGGAAGCGCATGTCCTGCACTCCCGCAACGCATTCCGTGCGAGCGAAGTACTGATCCGCCGTGTCGCCGCCCACCTGCCGCTTGCGGGCGTTGTAGACGAGGAACTTCGTGACCTCGCCGAGTGCGCGGCCCTCCTTGCGGGAGTAGGCGACCAGCCCCACGCCGCCGCGCTGGGCGCCGAGAATGCACTCCTCGATCGCGTGCGTGAGATACGGCCTGCACGTGCAGATGTCCGAGCCGAACACGTCCGAGCCATTGCACTCGTCGTGCACGCGCGCCGTCAGCTCGACCGATGGGTCGGCCAGATCACCGGCGTCACCGAAGACGTAGACGGTCTGCCCGCCGATCGGCGGGAGGAACACCTCGAGGTCCGAGCGGGTGACGAGCTCGGGATACATGCCGCCGGTCTCCTCGAACAGCACGCGGCGCAGGTCGGTCTCGCTGCAGTTGAAGCGCTGCGCCACGCCGGGCAGGTACCAGACCGGCTCGACCGCCGCCTTGGTGACGAGCGCCGCGCCACTGGGCAGCAGGACGTGGCCGTCGGGGACCAGCCTGCCCCTTTGCACCGCCTCGACGATCTCGGGCAGGATCACGTGCGCCTTGGTGACGGCGATCGTCGGGCGCATGTCGTGGCCCGCGGCCAACTCATCGGCGAACACCTCGGCGACCATCGCGCCCCACGGATCCAGGCTGACGATCTTGCCCGGTTCGCTCCACTGCGGGTACGGGCCGATGACGTCGGTGGGTGCGGTGTTGGTGAGGTCGGCCTTGTGCTCTCGGGACAACGCGCCCGCCGCGACGGCAAGCGCGCGGTACACGCTGTAGGAGCCGCTGTGCGTACCGATCACGTTGCGGTGGGCGCGCTTGGTGGTGGTGCCGATCACCGGCCCGCGCTCGGTCGCCGTCGGGGCGTCCCAGTTGATCTGGAGTGCACCGATACCTCCGCTGTGCGAGGTCAGCCGGATGTGTCCGGCGGCGGACTTCGACACGGCAGGGGACGGCACGGCGTCGGCTTCAGCAACCATGGTCGCTCCTCGCTGGTAGGTCGTCCGGCCGGGCAGTCCCTGCAGAGGCGCCAGCATATCGACTGGGCCCGAGCAACGCCGTCCGTCGACTCAAGTCGACGACCCCGTCACACCGGCCCGACGATGGACCGATACCGCATAGTCGCCGCCGTCGTACGGCTCGCGATCCCACGTCGCCCAGCGAGCCACGTCGTCCAGGCCGGCGGCACGGGCAAGCCGGTCGTACTCCTGGAGCGTCAAGCGGTCCGGCTTGATCGAGAAGCCGGCCACCAGTAGTCCACCTGCGGCGAGGCGGTCCGCCAGTTCCTGCACGACGAGGCCCTCGGTCCCCGGGGTCAGGAAGATCATGACGTTCCCGGCCAGCAGGACGACGTCGAACGGAGTAGACCCGATGCTCTCCGGCAGGTCTGCGAGGTCGGCGAGAATCCAAGGGTTGCCGGGAGCCTTTGTCCGGGCGGCATCGAGCATCGCAGCGTCCGCGTCGACACCGACCACCGAATGTCCTCGGCGGGTCAGTTCGACGGCGATCCGGCCCGTGCCGCAGCCTGCGTCGAGAACGCGCCCACCGCCCGTTTCGGGCAACAGGTCGTCGACGAGGTCGGCCTCGCCGTGGATGCTCGCACCGGACGCGGCGAGCTCCGTCCACCGTGCGTCATAACCCTCGCCGCGAGGCGCGTCCGTATCCTGCCATCGGGTACCCATTGACGCCATCATCGCAGACGGCGAATCATGCTGCCGAGGTGGCAAATTCGATGCTACGACGCGAAACACCCCGCGAACCGGTGACGGCTCGCGGGATGCTCGGTTGGGCCGCAGAACTTACTAGGTGAGGTCGTACCGGTCGAGGTCCATGACCTTGGCCCACGCGGCGACGAAGTCCGTGACGAACTTCTCCTTCGCGTCATCGCTGGCGTACACCTCGGCGATCGCCCGCAACTCGGAGTTCGAGCCGAACACCAGATCGGCCCGGGTGCCGGTGTACTTGACGTTGCCCGACCCGTCGCGAGCCTCGAAGGTGTCCGACGAGTCGTCGGTCGCCGACCAGGTGATGCCGATGTCGAGCAGGTTGGTGAAGAAGTCGTTGGTCAACGTCCCCACCTTGTCGGTGAACATCCCGTGTGCCGAGCCGTCCCAGTTGGCGCCCAGCACGCGCAGTCCGCCGACGAGGACCGTCAGCTCCGGCGCGGTCAGGGTGAGCAGGTTCGCCCGGTCGACCAACAGGTACTCGGCAGGCAGGTTGCCCTTGCCGAGGTAGTTGCGGAACCCGTCCGTCTTCGGCTCGAGGTAAGCGAACGACTCCTCGTCCGTCCACTCCTGGGTCGCGTCACCACGGCCCGGCGTGAATGGCACCGTTACGGCGAAGCCGCCGTCCTTGGCGGCCTTCTCGACCGCAGCGACGCCGCCGAGCACGACGAGGTCGGCGAACGACACCTTATCGGCACCGAACGACTGCTGGATGCCCTCCAGCACGCGGATCACCTGAGCGAGCTCATCGGGGTTGTTGATCTCCCACGACGACTGCGGCTGCAGCCGGATGCGGCCACCGTTGGCGCCGCCACGCTTGTCACTGCCACGGAAGGTCGACGCCGACGCCCATGCGGTCGAAACCAGTTGCGCGACGGTAAGACCCGACGCCAGGATGTCGCCCTTGAGCTTGGCGACGTCGTCGGCGGAGAGCTGACTCTGGCCCGTCGGCACCGGGTCCTGCCAATCCAGGGTCTCGGCCGGCACCTCGGGACCGAGGTACCGCTGGATGGGTCCCATGTCGCGGTGGGTCAGCTTGTACCAGGCGCGCGCGAACGCGTCGGCGAGCTGATCCGGGTTCTCGTGGAACCGCTTCGAGATCGGCGCGTAGATGGGGTCGAGCCGCAGCGCAAGGTCCGTCGTCAGCATCGTCGGCTTGCGCTTCAACGACGGGTCCTCGGGATCGGGCACGTACTCCGACTCGGGAGCGTCCTTGGCGACCCACTGATTGGCGCCCGCGGGGCTCTTCGTCAACTCCCATTCGTACTTGAACAGGTTGTCGAAGTAGAGGTTTGTCCACTCCGTCGGCTTCTGGGTCCAGATGACCTCGATTCCGCTGGTGATCGTGTCGCGACCCTTGCCGCTGCCGAACGATTGCTTCCAGCCGAGACCCTGCAGTTCCAGCGGGGCGCCCTCGGGCTCCGGCCCGACGTTGGCGTCGGGATCACCCGCGCCGTGAGTCTTGCCGAAGGTGTGACCACCGGCGATCAGCGCGACGGTCTCCTCATCGTTCATCGCCATCCGGCCGAACGTCTCGCGGATGTCGACGGCTGCGGCCAGCGGATCCGGATGGCCGTTGGGGCCTTCGGGATTGACGTAGATCAGGCCCATCTGCACGGCACCGAGCGGATCCTCGAGGTCACGCTTGCCGGTGTAGCGCGCGTCGCCCAGCCACTCGGTCTCGGGACCCCAGTAAACGTCGTCCTCGGGCTCCCACACGTCGGCACGGCCTCCGGCGAAGCCGAAGGTCTTGAAGCCCATCGACTCCAGTGCCACGTTGCCGGTCAGGACCATCAGGTCGGCCCAGGAAAGGCTCTTGCCGTACTTCTTCTTGACGGGCCACAGCAGGCGACGGGCCTTGTCGAGGTTGCCGTTGTCGGGCCAGCTGTTCAACGGGGCGAAGCGCTGCTGACCGGCGCCTGCACCGCCGCGGCCGTCGCTGACCCGGTAGGTGCCTGCACTGTGCCAAGCCATGCGGATCATCAGCGGCCCGTAGTGGCCGTAGTCGGCGGGCCACCAGTCCTGGGACGTGGTCAGCACCTCTTCGATGTCGCGCTTGACGGCGGGGAGGTCGAGGCCGTTGAACGCCGCGGCATAGTCGAACTCGCCGCCGAAGGGATCGGTCTCGACGGGGTTCTTGGCGAGGATCTTCAGGTTGAGCTTCTTGGGCCACCAACTTTCGTTGGTGCGGGCGCTCTCGGTGGGGTAGGGAGCGCGGACGGGGCAGCCGCCCTCGATGCTCGACTCATTCATTTCTCCGACTTCTGCGTTCGGAGTCTTGCCTTCGGCCATGGGAGATCCTTTCCGGGGCTGTTCGGTTGAGCGTTGTTGCGAATCAATCACTTCGAACGGTGGAGCAGTCGGGGCACAGGCCCCAGTAGATGACCTCGGCCTCGTCGATGGAAAAGCCATCGAGAAGACCGTCGCCGTCGAACGGGGTCAAACAGGGTGCTTCACCGACGGCGCAGTCGATGTCGGCGATCACGCCGCAAGATCGACACACGACGTGATGATGGTTGTCGCCGACCCGTGACTCATAGCGGGCGACGGAACCGGATGGCTGAATCCGGCGAACCAATCCGACCGTCGCCAGGACTGCCAACACGTCGTACACGGTCTGTCGCGATACCTCCGGCAGACCGGTCCGCACCGAATCGAAGATCGTCTCCGTATCGGCATGTGGGTGCTCGCACACGGCCCCGAGGACCGCGACACGTGGCCGCGTCACGCGGAGGTCTGCAAGGCGCAGCTGCTCCACGTAGTCCGGCGACGATGTCACACGTACCACTATGCCGCTCTTTTCTGGAATCAGTCAAGACTTCGCGAAGGACACGCCGGTGACAGCGCCGAGGTTCCGCGACGTAGTGGCCTCGCGAGCGTTCGCCGACCTCTTCCGAACCCCGAAGGAGTGGCGCGTGAACACGATCGACCTTCGAGCACGTCACTAGCGCTAACATCGACCCGTGACCGTCCGGGGCGTAGACGTCGAATACACCTTCGACGACCCCGATGAGGGGTGGTTCGGCATGGCTCGGCCAGCCGACGTCACCCCGGCGCGCCCCGCCGAGGAATCTGCCCGCGACCAGTGGACACACGACGCGAGCCAGGGATCCGAGCACGGCGATGCGTCGGACCACTACGAGGACCCGTCCGAAGACACCGACCGGTGGTTCGTTCGGGACATGGACCTCGTCGAACTCGACGACCGTCCGCGTGCCGACGTCGACCACCGCCCGGTGACCGAGTCCATCGCGGCGACGCTGACCATCATGCCGACGCGGCGCAAGGGCTTCGTCGGTGCCTCCGCTCCGACGTCATGGGAATCCCGGCTGTCCAACAGCGGCGCCTGGGACTTCAAGGCGGCGTCAGGCGGCACGCGGTACCGGTCGAAGGTCGTCTTGATGGCTGCCGCGATCGTCGCGGGTGTGTTGGCCATCGTCGGAGTCGTCCTCGTCCTGCGCACTCCCGCGCCCGCCGTCGAGGAGTCGACACCGGTGGCACCGAGCGAGTCCGCCGGACCCCCTGCGTCGACGACCTCGGCGCCCGCCCTGTCCTCGAACGCCCCGTTGCCGCCACCGCCGCCGGGACCACCGCCGCCACCACCACCACCTTCGGCCGAAGAACTCATCCCACCGGTCGTCACACGCCAGTACACGCCGCGTTATCAGACCCCCGACCAACCGAAGAAGCCGCAGACGAACGTGACCCGGGCGCCCCTCAGCGCGACGCCACCGCAGCCGCCGCCGCCTCCGCGCAACTCCTCGACTCCGGGAGATTCCTCGAGGCGCGGCGGCTTTGGCTGGTAAGACCGTGGGGTGACCCGCATCCTCCCGCTCGGCTGGGCCACGGATCTGGCAGTGCTGAAGCACATGGGTTCGACCGTCGAGCATCGTGGCGATCACCTCGTCGTCCGCACGGCGCAGAACCCCGACTTCCATTGGGGCAATTGCATATTCGTCACCGATCCCGACGCCGTCGACGATGCGGACCGGTGGGTGCAGACGTTCCGGCGGGCCGTGCCGGGTGCCGACTGGATCGCGATCGGCCTCGCTCGGATGCCCGCGAACAAGGAGGAGTGGGCGACGAGCGGGCTGGAACTGGAGATGGACGACGTCCTCGCCACCGCGACTCTGCCGAGGCAGACGGCACCGCCCGTCGGGTATGACGTCCGCGCCCTCGTCGGCGCGGATTGGGAGCAGGTCGTCGTTCGTGCGATGACCGAGAACGCCGAGACCGCGGAGCACGAACCCCGATCGCACGAGCGCTTCGCCCGGGCTCGCGCCCAATCCCAGCGTGACCTGGTCGAGCGCGGCGTCGCCCAGTTCGTCGGCGCGTTCTTCGAGGACCGGCCGGTCGCCGAACTGGGAATCGTCGACTGCGGCGGGACTGCGCGCTACCAGAATGTCGGTACGGCGTCCGAACATCGCGGCCGGGGGATCGCGTCACACCTGCTGGGCGTGGCCGCAAGGTGGGCCTCTTCGCGCGGATGCAAGCAATGGGTCATCGTGACCGAAGCGGTCAACCCTGCCGGACGCGTGTACCGCAAGGCCGGATTCGAACTCGTCGCTCCGAGCGTGCAGGCATACCTCGCGCCGCGCCCATGACGCTTCGCTAGCTTGTGCTTGATGAAGGCACTGATCGACTTCGACGCCGCGCCGGTCTTCGGCATTCCCATGATCGACGGGTCGGGCGTCCGCGAAGGCATGCTGGTCGAGGGCCCCCAGGGGTGGGGTGAGTTCAGCCCGCCACCGGACTGCGATGACCGCGAGACTGCGCGGTGGCTGACCGCGTCGACTGAGGGGGGAACCGTCGGGTGGCCGGACCCGGTGCGGGGCCGGATTCCGATCGCCGTGGCCGTGCCCGCCGTCGATCCCGTCCAGGCGCGCCGGATCGTCGAGGACTCGGGGTGCCTGACCGCCGACGTCACCGTCGCCGCCCAACCGGATTCCCTGGCCGCTGACGTCGCACGCGTCGAGGCGGTTCGGGATGCATTCGGTCCCGAGGGTCGAATTCGCCTCAAGGCCAACGGAATGTGGAACGTGGACGACGCCGTGCGGGCGATCGCGATCTTCGCGAAGGCGGCAGGCGAGCTCGAGTTCGTCGAGCAGCCCTGCCGCACCCTCGACGAGTTGGCCACCGTCCGCCGGAAGGTCGACGTCCGGATTGCCGCGAGTGCGGCGTTGGCCGAGGCCGCCGACGTCGCGGTTCTGAGGAGCGGCCCCCTCGGCGGAGTGCGACGCGCGTTGCGGCTGGCCGAGCGGCTCGAACGACCGTGCGTGGTGTCCTCGTCGAATGAGACCAGCATCGGACTCACCGCCGGTCTCGCGCTGGCGGGCGCGCTTCCAGAACTTCCGTTCGCGTGTGCGCTCGGCACCATCTCACTGCTCGCTGGCGACGTCGTGGTGGAGCGCCGCTCCCTGCGTCCCGTCGACGGCCACCTGCCCGTCGCACCGATGCCCGCCTCGCCGGCGCCGGAGCTCGTTGAGCGGTACGCCTTGACCGACATGGAGCGGATCGCCTGGTGGCGTCGGCGGCTCCGGTCGGCTCGGACCGCCGCGTGATCAACGGCCTAGAGGTGATTGTCCGCGATCCACTGAGCGGCCCGCTTGACCAGGCCCGACTGCGGGTACCGCACGTGCGAGGTGAAGTCCTTGCCGAGTGAGCAGATCGGGTCGTTGGTGTTGCACATGTCGGCGGTCTTGGGTCCGTAGAGGGGGCTCAGCGTCGTCAGGGGCTGGCCGAGCCGCGCCGAGGGATTGCCGAAGACGGCGACGGCGCTGACGTGATCGGCCATCGCAGGCGGCATCGGAGTTCTGAATCCAAGCCCGGAGATGGGAGACGTGGTGACGACGTCCATGACCGCCGCGCCCTGTGAGTAACCGCCCAGGATGATCTTGGTCTTCGGGCAGTTCTTCGCGGTCGCCTGAACGCGGGCGCTGGCATCGTTGGCCCCCGTCGCGACGCCCAGAAAGTCGTACGAAGCCGGGTACTTGACGGCGTAGGAGCGCATCAACTTGCCCTTGACCAGCGGCTTCAGCGAATCGACGAGGGCCTGGCCGACGACGCCGATGCCGGGTGGCTCGTCGGTTCCGCGGGCGAACACCACCTCGATGTCCGGACAGTCGGCGGCTGACGCCGACGGCATCGGCGCACCGGCCAGCATCGCGGTGGCCAGCACCAGTACCGCGCTGGCGGCCGCCGCCCGGCGTTTGCGCCGCACAGCACTTCCTGAGACGTTCAAGGCCGCTCCTTGACCTGAAGGGGTGGGTCGGAAAATCGCCGACCGTATACCCAATTATCACTCCCATCACTCTGTTAACAGATTACCGCCCGCTCCGAGTTCCCGGGGTCAAGCGACGTCGCCACCAGAGTCGCGGGATGGTTCAGTAAGCGCCATGACCTCGGAAGCCGATTCCGCTCCCGACATCGCGGCCGTGGATGAGCTGCGGTTCCTCGCCGACGCCCTGAGACGCGTCGACGCCGCGACCGCCGCCGCGCAATGGGACGACCACGCCCTTGCCCGGGTGGTCGCAGACGCGCACGCGGAACTGACCGCGGTGCACGAGGCCATCCACGACGACATCGCTGCGGCAGCGGCGTCGGACCCGTGGCGCGTGCGCGCCGCCGACCACGCGCGGGACGCCGAGCTCACGGGAGCACTGGAGGTGCCGCCGGAACAGGCAAGCGCGAATGCCGTCGTTGCGGTGGCACTCGCCAGGGCTGCCATCGCCGAGGCCATCCTCGCCGTCACCCGCGCGCGCAGCGCTGAAGTCGGAGTGGTCGGCGCCACGCCGACGAAACGCCTGGCCGTCCTTCGCGTGGCGCCCGTGTCCGGGGTGGGGAGGCGCATCGTCGACGAAGTGCGTCACGTCGTCACCGACAAGCCCAGGGACATCCTCGTCCGACTGCTGATCACCCTGGGCATCAGCCTGTCGCTGGTGACCTTCTACCACTTCAGTGGCTGGACGAGGTACGACGACGTCAGCCGGCTCTCGCTGTACCTGTTCTCGGCGGTGGTCGGCAGCGTGGTGTGCACCAACGCGCTGTGTTTCGAGGCGCAGCGCGTCCGCGACGCGATGTCGCGCGGTGAACGGATCTGGCAGATCCTGGTGGCCAAGAACCTCGCCATGGCCGTGCTGGTGACCGTCGCTGCGCTTCCGGTCATCGGATTCCTGACCGTCGCCAACGAAGGCAACCCCATCGCGCTGGTGGACCAGCTGATCACGATGGTGTTCATCTGGCTTGGCGTCGGAAACGTGCTGTCGGTGCTGTATCCGATTCGGCACGAACCGCTTTCGGCACGCCTGCACGACGACACGTGGCAGCCGTACCTGTTCTCGTTCGCGTTGTCCTACGGCGTGGGCCTGACCGTGAACTTGATGATCTTCTGGCGTCTGTGGTCACGCCAGACGGCATCGACCGAACTGGTCGGCGGTGAGTGGGCGGCGTTCCTGCTGGTGCTGGTCAGCGCGATGACGAGCTGGGTACTGCTCACCGTCTTCGCGGTCACCTGCAGTCGCGAACCCCGGATCCGCCGGATCCTCTCCCGCGAGATGGTGACGTACCGCGCATCTCAGTCGCCGCACGGCCCCCCGGCCTGATCCCGCGGTCGGGCGCATCGTGCTCCGAGCACCGGGGGTTTCGACTCGTCGCGGCTTGGGCGACGTCGCCGTCTCCGGGTCTGCGTTGCTCACCCGGTCTGGACCGAAGGGTGGCGTCTACTCCGAACGCGCGCTCGGTGGCTGGGCCGGGTTCTCGGTCGGCTGGCTGTACTGGTGGTTCTGGGTAGGGTTCATCCCCGTCGAAGCGACTGCAGCGGCCCGCGATCCTGTCGGATCTTTTCGGCGCTCCCCAGTGGATCTGGGCGCTCGCGGTCACCCTCCTGCTCACGGTCACCTCTCGTCAGGGTCGGCAATTACGGGGAGTTCGAGTTCTGGTTCGCACTGATCAAGGTGGTGACCATCATGGCCTTCATCGGCATCGGGGTGGCGGCGATCTTCGGTCTCATTCCCGACTCGCAGGTAAGTGGAATCAGTTCGCTGTGGCAGCCAGATGGATTCATGCCCAATGGGTTCGGCGCCGTCATCGCTGGCATGTTGGTGAAGATGTTCTCTTTCATGGGGACCGAGATCGTCACCATCGCGGCCGCCGAGTCACCGGACCCGACGACCGGTATGAGCAAGGCCGTGAACTCGGTGATCTGGCGAATCTCGCTGTTCTACATCGGATCGATCTTCGTGATCGTCGCCCTGATGACGTATGACCAACTCGACGACGGTTCGTATCAGTCCACCCTCGAGGCCATCGGGATACCCGGGTCGAAGATCATCATGGATCTGGTGATCCCGACGGCGGTGGCATCCTGTCTGAATTCCGCGCTGTACACCGCGTCTCGCATTTTGTTCTCGCTCGGGGCGCGCAGGGACGCGCCGCGTGCGGTGCGCAAGCTGACCGGCAACGGCGTGCCCTGGGTCGCGGTACTGGCCTCGATGGTGGTCGGCTACTTGGCCGTGGTGGGCAACTATCTGCTGCCGGAGAAGCTGTTCGCCTACCTCCTCGCGACCAGCGGCGCCGTCGCCCTGTTCGTCTATCTCGCCATCGCCGTCAGCCAGTTCGTGCTCGGCCGCACGGTGCGGGCCGAGGGCGAGCGCGAACCGGTACGGATATGGCTCTTCCCGTACCTCACGATCGCGGTCATCTCATCGGTGCAGGCGTATTCGTGCACCGGCGCAGCGAGCACCGAGGAGCGGACTCGTCGGTCTCTAGCTCTTCTTGAGTTGCAGCACGCGCTTGCGTAGCCCGTCGGTCGCCGTTTCCATCAAACCCTTGGCACCGCGCTTGATCAGGAAGCCCGGCAGCGGCACCAAGGTATCTACCGTGAGCTCGAACCGCACGCGGGTGCAATCGCCCTCGGGCGTCAGCGTGTACCGCGCGTTCTGGGCGCGCTGCTGCGTACCCCTGACCAACGACCAACTCACGCCGTCCGCGTGAACCGTGTAGGCGAGTTCCTGCTCGTCGCTGATCCCGACGATCTTGACGACCTGTCTGGACCTGCTCGGACGCCCATCCTCGTCGCGCTCGAGGATCTCGACCTTCTGATGCGCCGACGACCACTCGGTCAGCGCTTCCAGGTCGTACAAGACGTCCATGATTTCGTCGGGCGTCGCCTCGATGACGACTTCACGAGTTTCGGTGACGGCCATGCCGGCAAACTTAGCCGACGCCTTCGCGAGCAACGAAGTCGCCGTGTGAACGTGGCTCGGAACACTCTCTGCACCACCCAAATACGTCGAGGAGGATGTTTCGACGAGGTTTACGGGTGGTACTCCGCTTTCATGAGAAAGCACCTCTTGACACAGATCCTGGTCGCCGGCGCTGGCGCGACCGCTATCGCCTTCGCTCCCCTCGCAGGGGCCAACCCACCACCTCCCTGTGGCGTCGAGGGCACTCCCGCCTGCGTCACGGCCGGACCCGACGGTGCGGCGGCCACGGTCCCCGGAGCGGGAGTGAACGCCGGACCCGACGGTGCAGGCGCCACCGTGCCGGGCGCCGGTGTCAACGCCGGCCCGGACGGCACGGGCGCGTTCGTTCCTGGCGGGAGTGCCACCGCGGGACCCGGCGGCGCGAGCTTCTGCGTTCCCAACTTCTGCGCCACCGCTGGCTAACTAGCACCACATCCGCAACACACGCAAACCCCTCGAGGTGATTGTTCCCCTACCTCGGGGGTTTTGCCGTTCCATCACGGGTGACGGCTGACCGCCTTGGCCCTCGCGGCGCAGATCCGAGCATGAGTCACCATGTGTTGACATGACCTGGCGAGTGCTTACCGTCGCGAGTCATCAGTCGTTGACATGGCTCACCGCTGAGGAGTCAGTCGTGACGCCATCCGACCCCGAACGCTCACTCCCGGACCAGGATCGCCCGGCAGCCCCAGGCCCGAGACCACAATGGCGCAAGCTCCGAGTATCCGTAGCGTGAACTAAATGGTCGCGGGGGTCGTTGTCAGGAATGAGGAGGGTGCCGTGAGCGTGATCGCCGCCGTACGAGGAGAACTGCCCGCCAACCGCTATACGCAGGCCGAGGTGACGGAAGCGCTGCTCACCGTCCCCGGGTATGCGGAGTACGCCGAACCCATCAGGAAGTTGCATCGAAGCGCGAGGGTCGACAGCCGGCACATGGTGCTGCGGCTCGAGGACTACGCCGCGCTCGACGACTTCGGCCAAGCCAACGACATCTTCATCGAACACGCGGTCGAGCTCGGGTGCGCCGCCGTGTTGGGAGCGCTGGACGATGCCGGGCAGAAACCCTCCGACGTCGACGTCATCTTCTCGACGACGGTCACGGGCTTGGCGGTGCCCACCCTCGACGCCCGGATCGCAGCCAAGATCGGCTTGCGCCCCGACGTCCGCCGGGTGCCCATGTTCGGGCTGGGTTGCGTGGCGGGGGCCGCCGGCGTGGCCCGGCTCAACGACTATCTCCGCGGTGCACCCGACGGCGTCGCCGTGCTGGTGGCCGTGGAGCTGTGCTCGCTGATAGCCAAGCGCGATCCGTCGATGGCCACCGTGGTCGGCAGCAGCTTGTTCGGTGACGGGGCCGCGGCCGTGGTGGCCGTCGGGGACCGGCGCGCCGAGGAGATCGGCGCCTCGGGTCCGGAAGTGCGCGATTCGCGAAGCCACCTGTACCCGGATTCGCAGCGCACGATGGGCTGGGACGTCGACTCGACCGGCTTCCGGTTGGTGCTCTCGCCCGACGTACCGCAGGTCGTCGAGCAGTACCTCGGCGACGACGTCACGAACTTCCTCGCCGCTCACCACATGCGCATCGAGGACGTGGGCGCCTGGGTGAGTCATCCCGGAGGGCCGAAGGTCATCGAAGCCATCACCGCCACGCTCGGCCTACCCGATGACGCGCTGGAGCTCACGTGGCGTTCCCTCGCCGAGGTGGGCAATCTGTCATCGGCCTCGGTGCTCCACGTCCTGCGGGACACCATCGCCAAACGACCTGAGGCGGGAACTCCCGGTCTGATGATGGCGATGGGCCCCGGCTTCTGCTCGGAACTCGTCCTGCTGCGCTGGCGTTGAGGGCGGGCTGATCAGGTGATCTGGTACGGCCTTCTCATTGCCGCAATCGCCGTCGAACGCCTGGCCGAACTCGTCGTCTCCAAACGCAACTGGGCGTGGAGTCGCGAGCGCGGGGGCACCGAGTTCGGAGCTGCCCACTATCCCACCATGGTCGTGCTGCACGTCGGATTGCTCGTCGGGTGTCTGGTGGAGCCGATCGTCCTGCACAGGCCGTTCATCCCCGCGCTGGGCTGGCCGATGCTGGCCGTCGTGGTCGGCGCCCAAGTTCTGCGCTGGTGGTGCATCACCACCCTCGGACCGCAGTGGAACACCAGGGTGATCGTCGTTCCCGGAGCAGACCGCATCACCGGCGGCCCCTATCGCCTGATCGCTCACCCCAACTACGTGGCGGTCGTGGTCGAGGGTGTCGCGTTACCGCTGGTGCACACGTCCTGGCTCACCGCGCTGACCTTCACGGTGCTCAACGCGGCGCTGCTGCGGACGCGGATCAAGGTCGAGAACGCCGCGCTCGCGAGCCTGACGTGATCGACCTGCTGGTCGCCGGCGGCGGCCCGGCAGGGCTTGCCACCGCGCTGTACGGCGCGAAGGCCGGCCTCGAGGTGATGGTCGTCGAACGACGCCACGGCACACTCGACAAGGCGTGCGGTGAAGGAATGATGCCGCACACCCTCGCGCACCTGGCACACCTCGGCGTCATCCTCGAGGGCAGACCACTGCATGGGATCAGCTACCTCGACGGGAATCGGCGGGTCGACGCCACGTTCCGGGCCGGCACCGGCCTCGGGGTGCGAAGGACGGTGCTGCACGCGGCGCTGCGCGACGCCGCCGGCGCCGCGGGCGTGCAATTCGTGCACGGCGACGTCGGCGAGGTGTCTCAGGACTCGTCGTCGGTACGCGCGGGGGACCTGCGGGCCAGATATCTGGCGGCCGCCGACGGGCTGCACTCGCCCCTTCGCCGATCCCTCGGCCTCGAGAAGCCGAGTCCCGGCCCGCGCCGGTGGGGTATCCGCCGCCACGTCCACATCGCGCCGTGGACGGACTCCGTCGAGGTGCACTGGGCCCCTGGCGCCGAAGCCTATGTCACGCCAGTCGCCGACGACTGCGTCGGAATTGCCATCCTCAGCTCGACGCGCGGAGGCTTCGACAGCCACCTCGACGAATTCCCGGCACTGACGGCACGGGTTAACGGGCACGCGCACGGACCCGACCGGGCGGCCGGTCCGCTCCGCCAGAGGGCACGCAGCCGGACGGCCGGCCGGGTGATGCTGGTCGGCGACGCCGCCGGCTACATCGACGCGTTGACGGGCGAGGGGGTGGGGCTGGCGTTCGGCGGTGCCAAGCTGCTGGTGAACTGTGTGGTCGCCGACCGGCCGGGCCACTACGACGGTCAATGGCGCCGGGAGACCCGGCGCTACCGGATGCTGACTGCAGCTCTGGTCAAGGCCGGTGTCCATGCCCGGATCCGGGCCCGCATCGTTCCGGCAGCCACCGCCCTGCCCGCGGTCTTCGCGACCGCCGTCAACCAGCTGGCCTACTGACTGCCGTGCCGAGGTGGACCCTGAGCCACACGAGCCCCACCGTGCTTGGCACACTGTCCCCATGGCACAGATAACCTTGAGCGGAAATCCCATCAATACGGTCGGCGAGCTCCCCGCCGTCGGAGCTTCGGCTCCGGCCTTCACCCTCACCGGGACCGACCTCGGCGCGGTCAGCATCGACGAGTACCGCGGTAAGGCTTTGTTGCTCAACATCTTTCCGTCGGTGGACACGCCGGTGTGCGCCTCGAGTGTGCGGACGTTCAATGAGCGGGCCGCCGCGAGCGGCATCGCGGTGCTGTGCGTGTCGAACGATCTGCCGTTCGCTCAGAGTCGCTTCTGTGGTGCCGAGGGCATCGAGAACGTCACGACCGCTTCGGGGTTCCGTGACGACTTCGGCCAGACTTACGGCATCACCATCGCCGATGGACCCTTCGCCGGACTACTCGGTCGCGCCGTCGTGGTGATCGGCGCGGACGGCAACGTGACGTACTCGGAACTGGTGCCCGAGATCGCTCAGGAGCCCAACTACGATGCGGCGCTTGCTGCACTGAGCTAGGCGGCGAGGGCGTTCAGGCCGACGCCAGGGACCTCTCGTCCTCGTCGGCGAACGTCTCCTCGAGTTGAAGAGGCGAGTAGTCGAGGTCGATTTCGCCCACGGGCCGGCCCCTGGCGCTGCTGATGGTGCCGAACCGCCGCATCCCCTTGTCGGTGGCGTACTGCATGAACTCGTCCATGTCGAGGTTGAACGGGATCTCGTCGTAGAGGGCGAACGCCTCCTGGGTGTTGCTCAAGGCCAACGGCATCAGCTCGTTCATGCGTGTCTCGAACACCGACCAGTTGGAGTCGTCGGCAGCGACGTGGCGCCGACACGTGAAGGTGCCCCACGCCATGTGGCGTCGCTCGTCGTCACCGATGCGACGGACCAGTTCCTGCATGCCGGGAAGAATGTCGCGGCTCACGCAAATCTTGTGCCACGCATAGTATCCCGTCAACGCCATCATGCCCTCGATCACGTGGTTGTACGTCGCGGAGGCGCGCACCTGGGCGGCGGGGGAGGGGTCCGTCGACAGAGTGTCCATTGACTCTGGGAGTTCCTCGTAGAAGATCTTCCGGTAGGCCGGCAGGTCGTCGAGGTAGTGGTGCAGGTCCCCGGTGATTCCCACGGCGTCGAGCCAGAGGCGGAACACCTGGGTGTGCTTGGCTTCCTCGAACGCGAACTGGGTCAGATACATTTCGTCGCCGAGGCGACCCTCGGCCCGCATCGCCGTCATGAAGGGCTGAATGTCCTCGGTGACGGCCTCCTCGCCGGCGATGAACTCGGCACACAGCCGAGTGGCCCAGTCGCGCTCGACGTCCGACAGCGACTGCCAATCCTCGCGATCGCGTGAGAAGTCGATGTCGGCCGGGTTCCAGAACTTGGCGTTGCCGCCGGCGAAGAGTTTCAACGGCAGGCTGTCCCAGTTCAGCCCGCCCTCGGCGAGCGACCCGAGTCGTGTGCGTTCCATGAAGCAGACCTCCTAGATCACGTCGGTGATGGGGCCCGGTGGACTCCTCCTCGCATCGTCCTCCGCGCAGCGGCCGGAGTCAGGCGAACCCGAAGATCGTCACCGTCGGGCTCAGACGGGCCAGTCCTCGCGGCGATGCGCAGCGTCGAAGAACATCCACTCGTAGCGTGCCGTCGTCACGAAGTGGGAGCGGGCATTTGCCTCCTCGGTCGGGTTCAGCTGCAATCCGATGTGGTCGGTCAGACCGAGCACCTGAGCCACGGTCTCCGCGAAGTCCTCTCCGCCGTAGCTGTCGATCCAGCTTTGAAACCGCGGATCGGGGGAGCCACGCTCGAGCAGCGCGGCTCCGACACGCGCGTATATCCAGTAGCACGGCAGGATCGCGGCCAGCCCGTCGGCGAAGCTCCCGCCGTAGGTGGTGGCGAGCAGGTAGCTGGTGTACGCCTGCGTGGTCGGCATGACCCGCGCCCCAACAACCGTGACGGGATCCAGGCCGAGAGCGGGCAGCAGGGTGCCGTGCAGACTGAGCTCGACGTCGAATACGTCGGCGGCGTGCCGGGCGAACATCGCCGTGTCCTTCAGGGTGGGCGCCTTGGCGCCGACGATGGCCAGGGCGCGCGCATAGTCGCGCAAGTAGTGGACGTCCTGTGCGACGTAGTGCGCGAACAAGTCGGTGTCGAGCGTGCCGTCGGTCAGACCGGTGACGAAGGGATGGGCGAGAATGGCCGCGAACGTCGGCTCGATCTCGTCCCAGAGCCGATTGGACCAGGTCTGTGGTTGCGTGCTCATGGCTATGCAACCTACCCGGGCGCGGCCCCCGGAGCCGTAGCTCGGTAACCGATACCCGGCGGCGCCAACGCATTTGGGGGTTGCTGCCCGAAAGTCGCGATGTTAATCTACGACACTTGGACAGTTGGCTTGGTCGATGCCGGTCAGGGGCAGCATGAGTTCGGATCACAGCTTCGACGACCTTCAAACCTCGGTGGCCAACATCGCGCCCGTATTGCGCGATCCGTTGGATTCTCCATACGAGATCTCCAACGCCACGTACGCGGCCTTGAGTCACGTGCTCCACGACGTCGGGGGCCAGCCCGACATGCCGTCTCCGTATCTGGAGAAGGTCGAGGAGGACTGGGAGATGAACACCTATGTCACGTGCGAGTGCCTCGGGTGGCGTGGGGTGTGGAACTCCGAGGAACGCCGACGGGCTGAGAACGACCTCGGGGCGACGCTGTACTTCGGACTGCCGTACTACGCGCGGTGGGCGACCGTGGCGGCGAAGACATTGATCACCAAGGGCCTCGTCACTCCGGATGAGTTGTCGGCCAAGCTCGATGAGGTGCGAGCGCGGTTGGAGGCGGCGAGATGAGCGAGCGGAAGTATGCGATCGGTGATCGGGTGACGGTCCGCGATGCGACGAGCATGTTTCACACCCGCACACAGGCCTTCACTCGCGGCAAGACGGGGACGGTGGTGGAGTTGCGGCCGGACTGGGTGATTCCCGAGGACGAGGCGTGGGGTCGTGACAACGGCGCCAACGGCGGTCGGTTCGAGCCGTTCTACGTCGTCCGCTTTCGGCAGGTGGACTTGTGGCCCCGCTACACGGGATTCGAGGTCGACACCTTGGAGACCGAGATTTCCGAACGTTGGCTGGAGCACGCCGACGAGGAGGCGAAGTGAGCGATTCCCACGAGCACGATCACGGACATGATCACGATGACGATGCGCACGCTCCGATCCAATCCGGAGGAGTGGTAAGCGAATTCGAGGTTCTCGAACTCGCCATCCGCGAACTGGCGATCGAGAAGGGGCTGTTCTCGAAGGAGGATCACCGACGATTCTCGGAATGGGCCGACCAGGTCGGTCCGCACGGCGGTTCCAAGCTCGTCGCCAAGGCGTGGACCGACCCCGAGTTCAAGGCGCGTCTGCTCGCCGACGGCACCGAGGCCTGCAAGGAGGTGGGCATCGACTGGAACGACCCCACGGGCACCGGGACACCCAGCGACTACACGTTCTTCTACGTGCTGGAGAACACCCCCGAGGTGCACAACGTCATCGTGTGCACGTTGTGCTCGTGCTATCCGCGGCCGGTGCTCGGGATGTCCCCGGACTGGTATCGCACCCCGCACTACCGGCGGCGGCTGGTGCGTTGGCCCCGAGAAGTGCTCGCCGAGTTCGGACTTCACCTCCCTGCCGACGTCGACGTGCGCGTGCACGATTCCAACCAGAAATCGCGGTTCATGGTCATGCCCATGCGACCGGCGGGCACGGAGGGGTGGTCCGTCGAGCAACTCGAAGCCATCATCACCCGCGACACCATGATCGGGGTCGCGCTACCCGACCCGAACTGGACGGCCACCGAGCCTCCTTCCTCGAGGTCTGCATGAGTGGTCCGTTCGACGTTCTCAACGGCATGGATTCCGGCGTCGAGAGGGCGACCACCCTGCCCGAGCTGGACCGCAAACCCAACCCCTGGGAATCGAGCATGCAGGCTACCTGCGAGTGCCTTTCCTGGCGTGGCGCTCTGGACAACCTCGAGCGGCGGCACGCGGAGGACGAACTCGGCGAGTCGGTCTACCAGGAGCTCCCGGTGCACACCCGATCAGTGGTGATCACCGCACACGCGTTGATGGAGCGCGGGGCATTCAGCCAGGACGAGCTGGCCGCCAGAATGAAGCTGATCCGCCGCCGCCTCACCAAGGAATGAGTCGCGAACCGACCCGAGACGCTGAACCTGGCGTCGAAGAACTCACGCTCGGTCGTCACCGTTCGGTCACGGTATGGCGGCTCATTGGCGTTGAGCCACTCTGCAATTGGGTTATCGAGGTTGGAAGGTAGTAGAAGTGGACTCATAGCTCGAAGAGAGATGGAATTCCGATGAGACGCATTTGTGCCTTCGCGATCAGCCTGGCCCTGCTGGCGGTGACCCCTGGGCTTGCGACCGCAGACCCCGAAACGCGGCCCGCACGCAACCAGCAGGCCGTCGACTTGGTGATCACGCGCGCACTCTCGCAACGGGGCGTCCCGTTCTCCTACGGCGGCGGCGACGCCAACGGTCCCACCCTCGGCAGCGACTCCAGAGCCGACGTGCTTGCCACCGAACAGCGCGCCAACACGCCCGGCACCGATCCGAGCAGCATCTTCGGCGGCGTTCCCGGTTCCACCATCCTGGGTTCGACCCCGGCCCCGGTTCCGAGCGTCGTCGGCTTCGACGCTTCCGGCATCGTCGTCTACGCCTTCGCGGGAGCCGGGATCAAGCTGCCACGCTCCTCGGGCGAGCAGTACAAGGTCGCCCAGAAGGTCGCGCCGAGCCAGGCGCTTCCCGGCGACCTGATCTTCTACGGTCCCGACGGCGCCCAGAGCGTCGCGTTGTTCATCGGGAACGGCCAGATGCTGGAGGCCACCGATCCCGTCGTCAAGGTCTCACCGGTCCGCACCAACAACATGACCCCGTACCTGGGCCGCATCATCGCATGACGTCCGTGATGGGCCTGATCAGGCGGGCCAACGCGTCGTCAGCTCGCATGGCGCCCACGCGGGCCAGGACGGTGCGCCGATCACGTCCCCGCCGCTGATCTGGGCGACGATGCGGGGGCCTCGGCCACCGCTGCCGTCGTAGACTACGACGCCCTCACACCGGGGGACGGCCTCGGCGACCAGCGACCACAGCCGACGGTGCCGTTCCCGGATCTTGTCCGGTGGCACGGCATGCCCACCCGCCCGCACCCGGTACAGGACACGCTCGACGGCAAGGTCCTCGGGGATCATCAACACGTGCGACACGACCGTGTAGCCGACGGCGTGGGCGGCCGCCACGAGCTCCAGCTTCGAGGGATGTGAGAACACCGTCTCGGCGATGAAGGACATTCGCCGGTTGATCAGCGACGTCCTGGTGGCGGCGGCGATCCTCGCGGCATCGTAGGCACGAGAGGCTGGGGCGTCGGGCCATCGCTGTTTGGCGATCTCGTCGGCATTCACGAAGACACTGCCTGGCAGGAGCGGCGCGAGGGTCAGCTCGACGAAGGTCGACTTGCCTGCGCCGTTGGGGCCGACGACCAGGTCGAGGCGATTCACACCGCGGTCACGGGGTGCCGGTCAGCACGACCGACGTTCCGTCGGGACGATGTTCGACGATGTCACCGTCCTCGTTGAGTGCCACTGTCGTGACGCCGTGGGCCGCGAGGACGCGCCCGTAGTCGGTACGGGCCAAACTTTCCTCGATGCCGGCCGAGATCTCTGCGTTGAAGACCACGCCCTCCTCGACGGTCAGCTCCTTGAGCGGCAACTGGCCGGCCATCGCAGCCTCGACCCGACGACGTGAGGCGGTCTGCTGGCTCGACACGGCACGCCCCACCCGAACCCAGTGGTCGAGTTGCTGCTTGGCCGATCGGCTCTGGCGCACGCCCTCGGCCTCGGCGCTGTCCACGAGGTCGGCGGAGAAACGGGTAACGCGGTCTCCGACTTTAGACATGGCAGTACCTCCTGTTACAGAATGCTACACCTGGTAGCAGAGTGCTACACGGTTTCCTTCGACAAGGGTTCCCGCTTCCCGCCCGGCGAGGCTCGGACTTTCGGTAGTTTCACCATCGTGTCCGACCCGACGAACCGCCAGATCGTGTTGCGTCATCGGCCGAAGGGTTTGGTCGACCCCGCCGACACCGAACTGATCGTCTCCCAGGCGCCCCGGCCGGCCGACGGTGAAGCGCTCGTCCGGACGACGTACGTGGGCATCGATGCCGCCGCGCGGACGTGGCTGAACGACCAACCGGGGTACCTGCCTCCCGTCCAGTTGGGCGAAGTCATCCGGGCGGCCGGCATCGGGGAGGTCGTGGAGTCACGCTGCGACGCGTACTCCGTCGGCGACGTGGTCACCACGCTTTCGGGCTTTCAGGAGTACGTCATCGTCCGCGACGACGTCTTCTGCACGCCCGTCACCGGCATGGACGAGGTCGATCAGCTGGCGGTGATGTCGATCTACGGGCCGACGGGCGCCACCGCCTACTTCGGCATGAACGACATCGGCCGCCCCCAGGTGGGGGACACTGTGGTGGTCTCGGCCGCAGCAGGCGCCACCGGGTCGGTGGCCGGACAGATCGCCAAGATCGCCGGGGCCCGGGTCGTCGGCATCGCGGGCGGCCCGGACAAGTGCCGAGCGGTCGTCGAGGACTTCGGCTTCGACGCCTGCGTCGACTACCGCCGGGGCGATCTGGCGGCGGCGCTCAAACTGCACTGCCCGCGGGGGGTCGACGTCTACTTCGACAACGTCGGCGGGCCGATCCTCGACGCCGTTCTGGGACGTCTGGCGGCCAAGGCCAGGGTCGTGCTGTGCGGCGTCATCTCCAGCTACCTGACCGGTGAGCACCCGGGGCCGGCCAATTACGTCAACATCCTGGCCAAGACCGCGTCGATGCAGGGGTTCAACGCACTCAACGAGTGGGGCCGTTTCGATGAGGCCTTCGCCGCGCTGCGCCGGTGGGAGCAGCAGGGCCTACTCGTCCACCGTGAAACCGTCTACGAGGGCCTCGAGTCGTGCGTCGACGCGCTCAACGGGCTGTTCACCGGCGCCAACATCGGCAAGATGCTGGTCAAGGTGGGCGAGCCCACCGCGGCCTGAGGCCGGTCGGAGAAAGGCGGCGTTCAGGGTCAGATCCGTTGTGCCACTTCATCATCGGTGAGCATCAACGAGCCGACCTAGTTGCGGGGGAGGAGCGAGATCTTCTGCCAGATCTTGTTGCACAGCTCGGTGGTCAACGTCTCGATGTAGGAGACGTTCTCCAGCACCACCCCGTCGACGCTGTGCTCGCCACACAACGCCGCGGTCTTGGCCGTGAGGCTCAGCATCTCCGAGCAGTAACTGAGATAGTGATGCAGCTGGTCGGCGTCCAGTCCGTGCCGCACGCTCTCCGCGGTCGGCACATAGGTCGGGCTGACCTGCTCCGGATCCTTGGAAAGCTGGTGCATGTCGATGACGTGGGCAAGCGAGCGCAGTCGGTGAAGGAGACGCAGCAGCGTACGTCGCTCCAGGCGCTCGGGGATGGCCCAGAGAAAGACCAGGGCAATCGCGGCGAACACCAGATCGTTGACGACACTCTCGACGAGCGGCACCCAGTCGGCCGTGTTGGCGAGCCCGTTGAGCACGGCCGAGCGCAGGCCGAAGCCAAGCGCGCCGACGGTGGCCACGACGATCACGACGCCGACGGCACGGGCGGTCAGGGTCGTGCGTCGAAGGCGTTCGCGAGACTGACCCGCCTCGCTCTGCACCGACACGACGAGCTCACCAAGGTCACGCACGGCCTTGGTCAATCCGCGTTCACCGAAGCGCGACTGGATGCGGCGTTCGAGTTGTGCCACCGTCGCCCAGACGTGTTCGGCCGCTAGCTGGACCTCGTCTCCGGCCGGGCTGGTTCTCGCCACGTCCCGACTGTAGGACCACCGGAGTACCGACGTGGCGATGCTCACGTCTTCGGTGGCAACGCAACGGCTTTGCAATCCCTTGAGCTGCATAGAATGACGCCATGCCTCGCGGTACTCAGCAGGAGTTCGTTGCCCCCCGTGGGCTGCTGCGCATCGAGGACTGCCTCACCCCCGACGGTGGTGTCGCGCTGCCGCCGGGCGTCACGTTGCCCTCGTTGATCGACCGCAACATCGCCCACGTCGGGGACGCCGTGGCATATCGCTACCTCGACTTCACCCGCTCCGACGCGGGCCAGGCGGTCGAGCTGACCTGGGCGCAGCTCGGTGTCCGCATGCGCGCGATCGGTGCGCATCTCCAAGCGGCGTCGTCCCTGGGGGACCGGGTGGCGATCCTCGCGCCGCAGGGCATCGACTACGTTGCCGGGTTCTTCGCCTCGATCAAGGCCGGGAACATCGCCGTGCCACTCTTCGCGCCCGAACTGCCGGGGCATGCCGAGCGTCTCGATACGGCGCTTCGCGATTCGCGGCCGACCGTCGTACTCGTCACGGCCGCAACACTCGATCCCGTGGAGTCGTTTCTGAACAAGCTTCCGCGCGCACAGAGACCACGGATCGCGGTCATCGACCGGATAGCGGACTCGGAAGGAGAGTCCTTCGCCCCGGTCGAGATCCGCGTGGACGACATCTCCCACCTGCAGTACACCTCGGGCTCGACGCGCCCGCCCGTCGGCGTGGAGATCACCCATCGGGCGGTCGGCACGAATTTGATTCAGATGATCCTGTCGATCGATCTGCTCAACCGAAACACCCACGGCGTCAGCTGGTTACCGCTCTACCATGACATGGGCCTGTCGATGATCGGCTTTCCCGCGGTCTACGGCGGACACTCCACGCTGATGTCGCCGACGGCGTTCATCCGCAGGCCGCAGCGGTGGATCCATGCCCTGTCCGACGGGTCGCGGCGCGGCAACGTCGTCACCGCGGCACCCAACTTCGCCTACGAGTGGACGGCGCAGCGTGGGCTACCCGCACCGGGAGACGAAGTCGACCTGAGCAACGTCGTGCTCATCATCGGTTCCGAACCGGTCAGCATCGATGCGATCGCCATGTTCAACGAGGCGTTCGCGCCGTACGGATTGCGGTCCACTGCGATCAAACCCTCTTACGGCATCGCCGAGGCGACGCTGTTCGTCTCCACCACCGCCCCCACGGCCGAGGCGACGGTCGTTTACTTCGATCGCGACCAGCTCGCCGCCGGTCATGCGGTTCGCGTCGCGCCCGATGCCCCGTACGCGGTGGCGCAGGTGTCGTCGGGTCAGGTTGCTCGCAGCGAGTGGGCAGCGGTGGTCGACCCCGAGACCGGTGACGAGCTGCCCGACGGGCGGGTCGGCGAAATGTGGTTGTACGGCAACAACATTGGCCGCGGTTACTGGGGCCTGCCAGACGAGACCCGTCGCACGTTCGGCGCCAGGCTGGCATCCCGACTGGAGACGGGCAGCCACGCCGGGGGAGTACCGTCGGGGAGCGACTGGCTGCGCACCGGTGACTTGGGGGTCTACCTCGACGGTGAGCTGTACATCACCGGTCGAATCGCCGACCGCATCGTGATCGACGGCCGCAACTTCTACCCGCAGGACATCGAAGCGACCGCGGCCGACGCCTCACCGATCGTGCGGCGGGGTTACGTGGCGGCGTTCTCGATCCCCGCGGACGGCGTTCGGGATCCCGAGGGCGCCGTCGGCGGCGAGCGCCTGGTGATCATTGCCGAGCGTGCGGCGGGCACCAACCGCGCCGATCCAGCGGCCGCGCTCGACGCCATCCGAGCCGAAGTGTTGCGACACCATGACCTACCGGTCCACGACGTAAAGGTGCTACCCGCCGGGGCCATCCCGCGCACCACGAGTGGCAAGCTCGCTCGCCGAGCCTGCCGGGCCGAGTACCTCGGCGACGCTTGGCCCGACTAACCGAGACCGATGAACGGACTCATCGCATCACGCGCGAACTGCGCGATGTTGACGGCTGGATCTCCGTCCGGGTAACTCACCGTCGCGAGGAGGTTGCCACCCGCGTCGGCGAAGTCTCCGTCTGCCCGCCCCTGATGGGTCGTGGACGTCACCAGGACGATTCCCGAGGTACCCGCCTGCTTCGCCAAGGGCACCGAGAACTGGGCATTCTGAACGGTGCTGTTGGCCCTGTCTTCGACGATGATTCTGTTGTCGGGAATGCCGAGCAACAGCAACATCTTTCGCATCTGCCCGGCTTCGGTATTGCCGCTCTGCGGGTTGCCTCCGGTCACGATCACCGGCGACTGTGGGAAGAATTGTGCCACCGCGAGGCCCGTGAGAACCCGACGCCTGAGAATCGTCCGCATCGTGCCATTCGGGTTGAGACCGTAGCCGAGGATGACGATGGCCGGCTTCGAGAAGTCCTTGACGGCGGGAGGTGGCGGCGCTGCCTGCGCGAGGGGCACGACCCCACCCATTGCCACCGCCGTGCCGATCGCGATGGCGCCGGCTCCGCTCTTCCATCGGCTCCGCATGAACCCTCCGCAACTAGCGTGACAGATGGGACCCATGTTACTGCGGTGGTGCGCGCGCTTGCGCGCCGATCGATCAAGTCCTAGATCTGTCCATGCCGCGGCGGCCTGGTGCTCGAGAGTGCGTAACGGCCGATGCGCTGGATCTTCCAACGAGTCGCATCGTGCAAGGTGTGGGTACGTGTGTCGCACCAGTAACGGGAGAGATTTGGGCTCGCCGACGCGCTGCGGGTGCCTCCGAGTTCGAACAGTGGGGACGACGCCTCCAGCGCGGCGCGCACTGCGGCCACCTTGGCGACGGCCATGGCAACCGACGCTGCCGCAGTCGTGTCTGCGGTCAGGATGGCGTGTGCGGAGTCGACCTGGCGGGCCGCGTCGGCAAGCAACGCCTGGGCACCGGCGCACGGTGACGAAGAGTTCGCCGGCCACCTGAATGAGGGGTGGGGTCCTCGGCGGCGGACTGCACTCGCGCCTCAAAGTGCGGGCGAGCCTTCGCGGCTTGGCGGACGCCTTCGGCGAGCGCGCCGGTAGCGATGCCCACGTCGATGGCGGCGTGCAGCAACTGGGTAGGCGCGCCGTACACGGTGGGCTCGATGAAGATCGGGGAAAAGGGCACGGCGTGATCAGCGGGCACCCGTACCTCGTCCAGGGTGACGGCGCCCGAAGCGGTGGTCCGCTGGCCCATGCCATCGCAGTCGTCGTCGATCTGCAGGCCTGGTGCTTCGCGCGGAATGAAGGTTTCGCGAACCGACTGATGGAACGGGTCTCGATGCGTCTCGATTCGAGCGACGTGCGCAGTTCTACCTGCCCGACGTCGTCGGCCATCACGAGAGTCCACACGGCTCAGTCGAACTCGGATTTGACGACGTCGTGCACCGATTGGATTGGGACCGTGCGCACTTCGCAGATCCCAGCTATCGAATCGCCGATCTCATCCCGGGGGAGGACCAGTTCGCGCTCCGATTCCATTATTCGGCAAAGCTGATCGAAAAGGGTGTCGAACACCACTCACACGTCGCGTACTTCTACCACCTGCGCGACGGCAAGATCGCAGAGTTCTGGCTGCTGGCAGACGTGGACTTCGACTACCGGGAATAATTCCCAACGCCGCTGGCGCGTGGGAATCAGCCCTGGCTCTGCTGCAGAGCTATGCACTTGCCAACGTTGCCGGGGGTGCATGGGATGCCGTTCACCGAGCCGTAGCCGTTGAAGTTGGGGTCCACGACGGCGCCGCGAACCGACGATTGCGGCGGCACGACGACGCCAGGGGCGCCGAAGCCGCCCGCCTGGCCCGGTGAGCAGACGCCCTCGAACCTGGTGGGCACCGTGCCGTAGGGGCAGTCCTTGGCAACAGCCGGCGAGGCAGCGACCAGTGGCGCGGCAACGAACGCGGCGGCACAGCCGAAGACCATTATCCCGCGCTTCACGTTGATCATTTGGCTCCAAACCACTCGTCCGACCCGGGTCAGCTTAACCCGACGACGCTTCTCCTGGTGCTTCCGGCCGCACACCCGCACCAACGTCTCGGGGTCGATGGCTCGGTATCGCACCCTCGCCGACGAGCGCGCGAAGTGCCTTTCGGTCGAATTTCCCGCTGGGCAGGGTCGGGATCTCGTCGACCGCCACGACCGCCCAGAGTGTCGGAACCTTGTAGCCGGAAAGCTGTTCGCGCCCATCATCGGCAAGCCCCTTCAGGTTGACGTCCGCTGATGACGGCACCACGACGGCGCATACCTCCTCGCCCCGAACGGGATCGTCGATGCCGACGACGACGCACTGCGCAACGCCGGCGAACTCCCCGATGACGGACTCGACCTCCAGGGGTGACACGTTCGCGCCGGCTGACTTGATGAGCTCGGTGAAGGTGTCCCCGCGCTCGCGCTTGTTGTAGCCCGCCATGACTCCGACGCCGCGAATGAGTAGCTCGCCAGTGACGCCGTCGGGTACGGGTTCGCCGTCCTCGGCCACGATCACGATGTCGGTGAAGGCGAAGCCGCCTGCGGTTTCGGACATGTTGCGGTGCACGGGGAATCCGTCGGGAACGTTCGTCATCGCGATGTCCAGCGGTCCCTCGCGCAGCATCGGCGCACTGGTCAGATCCCGGCTCGGGAAGCTCGGATGCTCGCGTAATCGCTGGGTGAAGGTCGGCCAGCCCCACGATGCCGGTCGTCTGCTCGCGTTCGGCCAGATCGAGCGCGGTTCCTGCATCCAGTCGAGGCATGACGAGCAGGGTGATCGGTTCGTGCAGGGCCCCCGTGACGGCGAGCAGGCCACCGATCCAGAAGAAGGGCATCGCGCACAGGATCCGGGCTGGGCCTTCTTCACCCGGCACCGCCCGGATGGCCATCGGCCACGTCGACGTCTGCCGAATCAGGGTGCCGTGGGTGTGCCGGACGCCCTTCGGGTCTGCGGTCGACCCCGACGTGTGCACCATGATGGCGACGTCGGCGGGGGAGACCTCGGCCTCCGCGGCGGGCGTGCCGAGCGTCGTTCGGCCTCCTCGTAGGTGAGCCGATCGGTCGGCGTGACCACGTAGGTGTGGTCGCCGAACTCGCGCACGCTGCGCTCGAGGAGTTCTGGGATCGTCGGACGTGGTTCGTTCACCGTCCGATCTTCTCCCGTCAGGGGCGCGGCGACGCAGCGACGCCCGCATGGCTCTACCCAGAGTCGTCGATCGCTCGCTGACCATCTCCGCGGTTGACGGGCCGGGTTTCGAGTATGGACGATGGCCGGAGCGGGAAGAACCGCGCCCCAAACGAATTCGGAAGCCGTGGTGACACAGAATGCCTGATCGTCCATATGCACTGGTCTGTCGGCCAGCAGAGACCCTGGCCGACGGCATCGTGACGTTCATCGAACGTCAGCGACTGGACCTCGAGCTGGCCAAGCGGCAATGGGACGGCTACGTCGCGGCGCTACACCGTAGCGGATGGCCGACCGTGACGATCGACGGCGACGACGCCATGCCGGACTGCGTCTTCGTCGAGGACGCGGTGGTGATGTTCGGCGATCTGGCAGTCATCACGAATCCGCGTCAGCCCGCCCGCAATCCGGAAATCTTTGCGGTGCAACGAACGATCGACGAACTTGGACTGGAGGCGACGGCGATCACCGAGGGAACTCTGGATGGCGGTGACGTGCTCAAGGTGGGATCCCGGGTGTACGTCGGCCTCAGCGGCACCACCGATGCTTCGGCAATCGAGCAGCTGACACGGATCCTCGCTCCCCGCGGATACACCGTCACCGCCGTGCCGCTGACCAAGGCGCTGCACTTGAAGAGCGCGATCACCGCACTGCCCGACGGCACCGTGATCGGGTACGAGCCCGTCGTGGACGATCCGGGCCTGTTCCCGTCATTCCTCGCCGTACCCGAGGAGCCGGGCGCACACGTGGTCATCCTCGATGACGGCCTGCTGCTGATGAGCTCTGCGGCCCCCCAGACGGCGGCGTTGTTGGCCGACCGCGGTTACCGATTGGAACCCGTGGACGTCTCGGAGTACGAGAAGCTCGAGGGCTGCGTCACATGCCTGAGCGTGCGGGTTCGCTGACTCAATGGGTAAAGGACGTGCATGTTCATCGTCATCTTGAGCCCGATCCTCGGGCTCATGCACGTGTACGTCTGGAAACGGCTGATCAAGGACACGACTCGGTCCCGACGCATCCGGTGGGTCCTCAC
>NZ_DASQEU010000021.1:0-4937 GCF_035633495.1 Mycobacterium sp.
GGCCGCCGTGGCGCTCGCCCCGCCCGATAACGGTCGCTCGGAATCGCACCCGCCGACGGGCAGCACGCGTGCGATATCGAAGGCCCAAGCCGGGTGCCCGGTATTCGCGGAAGCGGCGGTGGTCGTCGGCATCGATTTGGAGACGGTGCGAGACTCTGGCCATGAGCGGGGACTTGGAAGGTGAGCGGCTCGAGGGCGGTTCGCAGACGGACGTCAGACGGCTCGGCGATGTGGTGGTCAGGGCGCGCGGACCGCAGAGCGAAACCGTCATTCGTCTGCTCCGCCACCTGAGCGTTCGAGGCTTCGAAGCTGCTCCGGTTCCGGTCGGTGACGGCTTCACCCCCGACGGGAACGAGCAGTTGGTCTACATCGATGGCACCAGTCCGCAGCCCCAGGCGTGGAGCGATGAGGCCGCTTGGCGTGTCGGCCGTCTTGTCCGTGAGCTCCACAACGCCACATCCGACTTCGACGTCGGGTCAGCACCGGCGTGGCGACCGTGGTTCGCACGATCGCTTCGCGGGAGCAGCCGGTGATCGGCCACGGCGATCTTGGCCCGTGGAACATCCTCGCCCGTGATTCGATGCCCGTGGCATTCATCGATTGGGACAACGCGGGCCCAGTCGATGCGGTGTGGGAACTCGCGCAGGTTGCCTGGCTGAACGCGCAACTTCATGACGACGTCGCGGATCTCAACGCACTGCCCGATAATCCGGCGCGACTCGGGCAGTGCGCTGCGATCCTCGATGGCTACAAGCTGCCTTCAGATCATCGAGTCGGCTTCGTCGACAAGATGATCGAGTTCGCACTCCGCAGCGCCCGAGACGAAGCACACACCTACGCGATCACCAGCGACACGCCAAGTCCAGCGCCCGATGGGTTCCCGATTCTGTGGGCTGTGACGTGGCGCGCCCGCGCCGCGTGCTGGATGCTCGATCACCGATCCGAAATCAATCGAACAATCAACTGACAGCGCCACATATCGACACGCAGAATCTCAACGTCACGTTGACACCGGGTGACCGAGTCCGGCCCCCTCGTGGCGCGAGATAATCCCGAGCGGGACGCTGACCTCGGCGTTGCGGTATCGCTTCAGATGGGCGTGCGGTCCGCCACGATCGGCCCGGTCAGGAAGTGCCGTACTGGAGCGCTCGGCGGGCCTGTGAATTCTGTTCACCCGAGGAGGGCGAGGTCGCGCCGGGTGTAGCGCAGGTGCGCCCATTCCTCCTCGAGGATTACACGCACACAGTCACCGACGGTGGGATGCCAGTCATCGCCTCCGCCCCACGGGTTGTCGCGCTCCGCGGCGAGCAACTCCGGCGTGACCGTGGCCAGGAAATCCGTGACCAGCTGCTGGCGTTCGGCTCGCACCCCGAGGATGTCGTCGAACGTCGGCGCGTCGGCCCGGAAGATCGACATGTCGAAGCCCATGTCGGCGGCACCGCCGAAGATCTGGCCGATCTCGTGGAACGGCTGCTCCATCCTCATGATCCCGCCGCGAAGCCAGGCATCGGTCGCCAGCACGAGGTGACGCAGAGTCTGGGCGAGCGACCACTCGTCGTCGACGTGGGCGTCGACCAGTTCGGCGGGCGTGTTCGTCACTGTCGTCTCCCATGCGGTCTGCACCGCCACCCAACCGTCGCGCAGGCCCTCGGGTGTCTGCGCCTTCTGCAGCTCGCGGCCGGGGAACTGCCGGTTGAGTTCGGCGTCCACGAACGGCACCACGTCGACGCCGTTGACGATGAGGCCGCCGAAGAACAGGTCATGGCTGTCGATGTCGAGCCCGCCCACGTCGACACTGCGCATCGTCACCCCGCTGACGTCGCACGATCGCAGGTTGGCGCCCTTGAAGCTCGTGCTGACGAACGTCGCGCCCTCGAACCCCTCGCTACCGGAGTAGATGGTCACCCCTGCATTCTGGCCGTTACGGGCGACAGATCATAGCCGTGAGCCCGTCCGCTGTCCGGCCTCTTCGTTGCGAGGCGCCCCGCTCATGACGCCCGCTGCGTAACCCGAGCGGCGCACCAGGGGACAAGAGGTAGTGCAAATCGGTCCCAACCGTGACGACACAGTTTCACGCGTGCATCGGCCCACGCCGTGTGCTCGGCAATCGCGCATTCGAATCGGATGTGCTTGGCCTGGCGTTCAAAGTTTGATGGGGTCGGGCCGGCGCATGGGATGTGTTCGAGCAAGACAGTGGTCGCACCGACGGTCGCGACGTCGGGGCATGGTGCGCTTAGGTTGTGGCCGTGACAGCGTGGACCCGAGAAGCGTTGACCTACGAGACGATGGTTCGCCAGGGACTGTCGGCGCGCCGACCGGTCGGGGTGGCCGACGCCGTGCAATCGGTGCTGGCGCTACAGGCCCAGGAACCAGCGGCGCCGTATCTGGCGCTGTGGAATCGCATCGAGGGCTTCGACGCGAACGATCTCGACCGGGCGTTGGCCGACGGTGCCATCGTGAAGGCGTCACTGTTCCGGTTCACGCTGCACGCCGTCGACGCCGGCGACCTTCCGTGGGCGAGGGCCGCCATGCAGAGCCGCGTGCACGACGCCGGGTACCACGACGTCCTCGACGACATCGGGATCACTGCGCAGCGGGTCGACGAAATCCTCGAGCGGCTGTCGACGGTGATGGCCGAACCGCACGGCCACGCCGACATGGAACGGGTGCTCTCCGAACTCGTTCCCGAGGCCGGTGACCCGGCCCGACTCTGGTCGGCGCTGCGCGCTGTCGGCGCCTTCCGACACGCTCCGACGACCGATCCCTGGTCGTTCGGCCGACGCCCGGCCTTCCTGCCCTGCACGGTTGCCGCGAAGGACGAACTGGCCGCAACCGCAGAGCTCGTGCGTCGATACCTCTCGGCGTTCGGGCCGGCGACGGTCGCCGACATGTCGCAGTTCACGATCCTCAAGCGGTCGGTCCTCCGGGAGGTCGTCGAGTCGATGGCTGACGTCGTCACCGTCGCCGGGCCGGATGGAGCGCAGCTCGCCGATGTGAACGGTGGAGGTCCCCGACCCGAAGCCGAGATGGCATCGCTCCCGCCGCGGCTGCTGGGGATGTGGGACAGCGTGCTGCTGGCGTATGCGGACCGTTCTAGCGTGATCCCCGACGAGCACCGTGCGCACGTCATCCGGCGAAACGGCGATGTCCTTCCGACCGTGCTGGTCGAGGGTCTCGTTCGGGGTGTCTGGCGGGCTTCGAGCGACGCGATCGAGGTCCGAGCGCTTGAACCGCTGGACGATGCGACCCTCGAGAGTCTGGACGCGGAGGCGCGTGACCTGCGACGACTCTTGGCCGACCGGGAACCCGCCGTGTTCTCCCGATTCGGGCGGTGGTGGGATCGCCTGCCCGACGGTCCGACGATCACGATCGGGTCCTGAACACGGACAAGTCCGCGGCGCCGTGCACCCGAGGTTCCGGCGACGGCGCACATAACAATCGATGTGTGGGGACCTCCTCGAGCCCGGGCAACATCTGGTTTGTCACATTGAGTTGCTCGAGCAAGGAGGTCCCTGATGAGCATGGTATTCGGGTTGGATCTGCATCGACAGCAGATCACTTTCGATGGCTTGGACGTCGAGTCCGGCGAAGTGTGGAAGGGTCGGGTGTGGCAGCCCGATCGGGAACGGTTCAGGCGATGGTTGGAACGCGACGTCGCCGGCCGGGCGAACGGTCAGCCGGTGGCGTTGGCGGTGGAGGGCTGCACCGGCTGGCGTTACGTGGTCGAAGAGATCACCGCCGCGGGCTTCGAGGCACACCTGGCCGAGCCGGCCGACACCCAAGCAGCGCGAGGGCCGAAACGGCGAGCGAAGACGGATCGTTCCGACGCGGCGTTGTTGCGCGAGTTGTTGCAGCGTGGCGATCTGCCCGAGTCGTGGATCCCGCCGACAGCGGTGTTGGAGTGGCGCGAACGGGTGCGGCTCTACAAGTCGCTGGTCGATCAGCGTTCGGTGTGGACCCAGCGGATCCATGCCGAGTTGTTCCAGCACGGGGTGTCGATTCCCGAAGGCCAGATCCGGTCGGCGACAACTCGGACCGAGCTGGCCAACCACGCCGGGTTGAGTCCGGCGGCACACCAACGGATCCGGGCCGGGTACGCGATGATCGACGCCGCCGACGCCGAAGCCGAACCACTGAAGACGGACATGACCCGATTCGGCAAACAGCAGCCAGCATGTCGAGCCTTGGTCGAGGCTCACTACGGCATTGGCGGGTTGCTGTCGGTGGCGATCTGGTCCGAGTTGGGCGACTGTCGACGCTTCAGCCGTTCCGAACAAGCAGTGCGTCACAGTGGGCTCGACGTCACCGTCGACGCATCGGATCTTCGGCGAGCTCATGGGCATCTGTCACGGCAAGGACCCTCGACGTTGCGGTGGGCGCTGTTCGAAGCCGCGCACAACGCGTCTCGGCCCGGCAGCCCCGACCACGACTACTACACGAACGTGAAACAACGTCACAACGGCAAGATCGCGGCGCTCTCGGTTGCCCGCCAGTTCGCCCGACGCTGCTATCACATCTTGCGCAACCTCGATCCCGACACCGTCTACGCGATGCCGGCCTGATCCTCGCTGGTCACGACGGTCACGGGTTCCCATTCGAACATCACGGGTTGCCACCGCGGTCTGCTCCCGCCACTCGCGTGCCCGCCAGCTTCCGGGCTGGACGGCCATATAACACTGACGCGACCGCGCTCTCCGCTCACGGGGGACACCCGATCCCGATTGTTGTCGCCGACGACACACTGTTCGTCGAGCACCCAGGTAACGCAGGGAGCCCCCACGCCGCCGCCGACCGGCCCATACAAAGTCTGCACCAGCCCTCGGGATGGTCAAGGTCGTTCGTCCTCGCTGCGCTGCGGGCGCTCCACCTTGACCAACACCATCGGCCCGGAGCCTCCCGCAAAGAAGGCCTTGACGGACAACCCCACACAGGTAACG
>NZ_DASQEU010000022.1:0-1564 GCF_035633495.1 Mycobacterium sp.
TTAGATTTGCTCGGTCTCCGCGTAATCGGTGTCGTCCGACGTCTCCGGGCCAACGCTGCCGCCGCCGACGACCCCGTAGCCGCCGTCATCGGTGTCGTCGTTCCAGTCGGTGTCGCCGTAGGCCAGGGCCGCGGCGGCGGGATCGAAGCCGGCCGGGGAGTCCTTCAGCGACAGACCCATTCCGGCGAGCTTGATCTTGACCTCGTCGATCGACTTCTGCCCGAAGTTGCGGATGTCCAGCAGGTCGGCCTCGGTGCGGGAGACGAGCTCGCCGACCGTGTGGATGCCTTCCCGCTTGAGGCAGTTGTAGGAGCGGACGGTGAGGTCCATCTCCTCGATCGGCAGCGCGAACGCCGCGATGTGATCGGCCTCGGCAGGCGAGGGTCCGATCTCGATGCCCTCGGCGTCGATGTTCAGCTCGCGCGCCAGGCCGAACAGCTCGACCAGGGTCGTGCCGGCCGAGGCCAGCGCGTCCCGCGGGGTGATGGACGGCTTGGTCTCGACGTCAAGGACCAACCGGTCGAAGTCGGTGCGCTGTTCGACACGGGTGGCTTCGACGCGGTAGGTGACCTTGAGCACCGGGGAGTAGATCGAGTCGACCGGGATGCGGCCGATCTCGGCTCCGACGACCTTGTTGGGCGAGGCCGGTACGTAACCGCGGCCCCGCTCGACGACGAGCTCGATCTCGAGCTTGCCCTTCTTGGTCAGGGTGGCCAGCTGCAGATCCGGGTTGTGCACGGTGACCCCCGCGGGCGGCGCGATGTCGCCCGCGGTGACGTCACCGGGGCCCTGCTTGCGCAGGTACATAGTGACGGGCTCGTCGTCCTCGGAGGAGACGACCAGATCCTTGAGGTTCAGGATCAGCTCGGTGACGTCCTCCTTGACCCCGGGGACGGTGGTGAACTCGTGCAGCACGCCGTCGATCCGGATGCTGGTGACGCTCGCGCCGGGGATGGAGGAGAGCAGGGTGCGCCGCAGCGAGTTGCCCAGGGTGTACCCGAATCCTGGCTCGAGCGGCTCGATGATGAACCGCGAACGGTTCTCCGACACAACTTCTTCGGTCAGTGAGGGGCGCTGGCTAATCAGCACGGTGGTGTTTCCTTTCGCAGGTGACGACCGCTATATGACGTCACTTCGGTGGTGGTGCGACGGCCGGTCCAACGGCCGTGTTCCCCCTTGTCGGCACAGGGGGACGTTCTCTGGCCCAGTTCGCACGCCCCCACTGGCGAAGCCAGTCCGACCGACGAAGTCGGGAGGGGCGAAGCGAAGCGGAGCCATGTAGTTGTCAAGATTCTTTCGAGCCCGGCGGAGCCGGTCCCTGCCTACTGGCGGAGCCAGCGATTACTTGGAGTAGAACTCGACGATCAGCTGCTCGGCGACCTGCGAATCGATCTGCTGGCGCACCGGGAGCGAGTGGATCAGGATCGTCAGCGATTCCGGCACGACCTTCATCCACGCGGGAATCGGGCGGTCGCCGAAGGTCGCGCGAGCGAGCTCTAACGGGAAGATCTCGTTCGACTGCTTGCGGACGGTGATGATGTCGTACTGCTCGACGCGGTACGAC
>NZ_DASQEU010000023.1:0-2462 GCF_035633495.1 Mycobacterium sp.
TCGCGGTCGAGGATCGTTCTGGTGGCCTCGGGGGTGACGTCCCGTGGCGTCACCCCGGTGCCGCCCACGGAGACGACCAAGTCCACGCCACCGATGACGGCGGTGTTCAGGGCATTGCGAATCTCGATCTCGTCGGCCGAAACGACGACGACGCCATCGACGACGAACCCCGCCTCGCCCAGCAGCTCGGTGACCAGCGGACCGCTGTGGTCCTCTTCGTCTCCGTTAGCCGTCCGGTCGTCGACGACGACCACCAGCGCGCGGCCCACCAACTCACCTGGCTGTTCCATGAGTGCAACCGTATATCCCGACACCGACGGCGGCGCAGCCATCCTCAGCTCCGGGCGCCCCGGCGCCACGGTCACTGTTGCGCCTTCCCGAGGGTGACGTCCACCGTCTGCGGCTTCCCCGACGTGTCGAGGTACGTGAGCGTGACCTTCTCGCCGGGCGCCCTGGACCGCACGGCCGCCACGAGAGCGTCAGCACTATTGATCACCCGGTCGTCGACCTTGGTGACCACGACACCGCTGGGCAACCCCGCTGCTGCGGCCGCGCCACCGGCGGTGACGTCGACGATCTTCGCTCCGTCCACGCCGGCGTCATTGCCGACCTGAACGCCGAGCGAGGCGTGCGACGCGGTGCCGCTTTGGATCAGCTCGTCGGCGATGCGCTTGGCTTGGTCGACGGGAATGGCGAAGCCAAGGCCGATCGAGCCGCTCTGCGACTGCTCCGAGTCGCCGCCGAGCGTCGCGATGGCGGAGTTCACGCCGACGAGTTCGCCGTTCATGTTCACCAGCGCGCCACCGGAGTTGCCCGGGTTGATCGCGGCGTCGGTCTGAATGGCGTCGAGCACCGTGTTCTGGTTCTGTGCGTCACCGCCCGCGGCGACCGGCCGGTTCAACGCACTGACGATGCCGGTGGTGACGGTGCCTTCGAGCCCGAGGGGCGAGCCGATGGCGACGACGTCCTGACCGACGCGCAGATTGCCCGACGAACCGAGCGTGATCGGGGTCAGGCCGGAGGCTCCCGCGGCTTGAACGACGGCGATGTCGCTGCTCGGGTCGGTGCCGACCACCTTGAAGGTCGTCGTCGCGCCGTTGGCGAAGGTGACCTTGGTCTGAACGCCGGTGGGCGCACCCGGTCCGCCGTTGGCTGCCGCCACCACGTGGTTGTTGGTGAGGATGAGGCCATCGGTGGACAGGATGATGCCCGAGCCCTCCTCGGACTGCCTGCCCATGTCGGTCTCGAGCTTGACCACGCTGGGGACCACCTTGGCCGCCACCTGCTCGACCGAACCAGCGGGAAGGCTCGCTGCCGGTTCACTGGGCGCGGCGCCGCCGATCGACGAACTAAGCGTTGGCCTGCCGGGCTGCACCAGCGTCGCAACGCCACCACCGATGCCTGCGGACACGATGGCGATCGCCAGCGCGCCCACCGTCAAACGACCTGCGCGGGAACGCTTCTGGGGAGACGCGGGCGGCAGGGGCATCATCCGCGTGGGATCGCCGGTGCGATAGGGATCCTGCGGGCCACGGTAGGAGGGCGAGGACTGCGGCGGTTGCGTGGCGTAGCGCCAGTCGAAGGACTGCTGCGGATGGGCACCGGTCGGGTGCTGGCCGGGGTAGCCCGGCGCCGCGCCCTCCTGCGCACCTGGCCGATGCCCGGGCGGCGGTGGCGGCGAGTACCTCGGATGGTTCGTCATTGCGACTGGTTGCTCTTCTTTCGAGTAGTAATCGTCGGCGGTCTGCCATGCACAACGAAGCGGTTGCCTCCACAGTGCCCCCCCGGGGCTGAGAATCCACTTAGAGATCATTCGGGACTTGCCCAGACTTCTCGCGATTTCTCCCCGGTCACCCATTCTCGGCGCTGCCGGGGACCCCGTCCACCGCGCCGCCCCCGCGTGTCGTGGCCATGCGGTCACCGTTCTCGGTCAGCAGCCTGCCGGGAAGCAACAGGTGGATCGACGTCCCCGGCGGGTCCCCACCCGGCACGGTGTCGTCGATCCGAAGTGTCCCACCATGTTTCACGACGACCTGCTTGACGATCGCCAGACCGAGACCGGAGCCGGTCATCGCGCGTGCCGAAGTCGACCGGTAGAACCTCTCGAACACCAGCTGGCGCTCGGCAGGCGGGATGCCCGGTCCGAGGTCCGACACCACCAGCTCGGCCTGCATCGGATCGACCTGTACCATCCGCACCGCCACCCGGCCATTTGCCGGACTCCACTTCGCGGCGTTGTCGAGAAGGTTCAGCACCGCCCGCGACAAACCCGCTTCATCGCCGTACACCTGCCAACGGATGGTATAGACGTCGAACTCGATGTCGTTGCGGCGCCTGCGAACTCGTTCGAGACTGCGGTCGACGACGTCGGACAGGTCGACGGGTTCGTGAATCGTGACACCGGCGTCGTCCCTGGTGAGGTCCACCAGATCACCCACCAGTGTGGACAGTTCCTCGATCTG
>NZ_DASQEU010000024.1:0-82683 GCF_035633495.1 Mycobacterium sp.
GAGAAGAAGTCGTGGTTCTCGTCGGCGTTGGGGCTCAATGCCGACAGGATCGCCGGGTTGACGTCGGTCTCGTCCTTGGGGAAAAGCGCCTCGTACCCGAGGTTCATCAGGGCCTTGTTCGCGTTGTACCGCAGGAACTTCTTGACGTCCTCGGTCAGGCCAACCTCGTCGTAGAGGTCCTGGGTGTATTCGACCTCGTTATCGTAGAGCTCGAACAGCAACTCGTACGTGTAGTCCTTCATCTCGGCCTTGCGGGCCTCGTCCGCCTGCGCCAGACCCTTCTGGAACTTGTAGCCGATGTAGTAGCCGTGCACGGCCTCGTCGCGGATGATCAGCCGGATCATGTCGGCGGTGTTGGTGAGCTTGGCGCGGCTGCTCCAGTACATCGGCAGGTAGAAGCCCGAGTAGAACAGGAAGCTCTCCAGCAGCGTCGAGGCCACCTTGCGCTTCAGCGGATCGTCACCCTTGTAGAAGTTCATGACGATCTCGGCCTTGCGCTGCAGGTTGGGGTTCTCCTCCGACCAGCGGAACGCCTCGTCGATCTCCACGGTCGAGCACAGCGTGGAGAAGATGTTGCTGTAGCTCTTGGCGTGCACCGACTCCATGAACGCGATGTTGGTGTACACCGCCTCCTCGTGCGGCGTGATCGCATCCGGGATCAGGCTGACGGCGCCGACGGTGCCCTGGATGGTGTCCAGAAGCGTCAGGCCGGTGAAGACCCGCATGGTCAGCTGCTTCTCGTGGGCGTTCAGCGTGCCCCAGGACGGAATGTCGTTGGACACCGGCACCTTCTCCGGCAACCAGAAGTTGCCGGTCAGACGCTCCCAGACCTCGGCGTCCTTCTCGTCGTGAATGCGGTTCCAGTTGATGGCCGAGACTCGGTCGATCAGCTTCATTCCCTCGGACACCTTTGACCCCAATTCAGAACGTGACGAGTATCTGCTCTGACACTACAACTGGGGTACGACGACGCGCTGCAACACAACAACTTGTGTTGGCGTGTCGTGTCGCCGACACCCTCACCGACCGCTGAACTCGTACTCATCGGCCTTGAATCGGCGGGTCGCCAACCAGTACTGCCAGGTCATGCCGCCCCACAGGACCCGGTTGACGCCGTGGGAGTCCATGTACCAGCTCCGGCAACCTCCGGTGTTCCACACCGTCTTGGCGAGATCGTCCTGCAGCTCGCCGTTGAAGTCGGCCTGTGCGCTGCGGGTGGGCGCCACCGCCTGGGCGCGCGCCTTGTCGACGGCGGCGATCGCCTGCGCCACGTACCGGATCTGAGACTCGATCATGAACACCACCGAGTTGTGGCCGAGGCCGGTGTTCGGACCGAGCAGGAAGAACAGGTTGGGCATGTCGGCGACGGCGACGCCCCGGTGCGCCTCGACGCCGTTGCGGTTCCAACGGTCCACGAGATCCTCTCCACCGGAACCCTTGATGTCGACGTAGGAGTACGAATCGGTGACGTGGAACCCCGTCGCGAACACCACCACGTCGACCGGATGCTCAACACCGTCGCCGGTGACGATGCCGTCGCGCGTCATCCGCACGATGGGTTCGGTGATCACCTGGGTCTTGGGGTTCGCGATGCCGCGATAGTAGGTGTCGGAGTTGAGGATTCGCTTGCAGCCGGCCCGATAGTTCGGCGTCAGCTTGCGGCGCAACGCCTTGTCCTTGACGGCGCGGCGGATGTTCCACTTGCCCAGCCAGGCACCGACTCTGAGCAACTCGGGCTGCTTCGTCATCCCGAAGCCCACCACCTCGTGCATCCAGTAGATGCCCACCCGCATCGCGGCCCTGGTGCCGGGCACGTCGGTGAACGTCCGCCGGACCCACTTTGGCAGCGCGTTGTTCGGCCGCGGCATCACCCACGGTGGCGTGCGTTGGTACACCTGAAGTTCGGCGACGTCCTTGACGATCTCGGGCACCAACTGGATGGCGCTGGCACCGGTGCCGATGACGGCGACCCGCTTGCCGGTGATGTCCAGGGAGTGGTCCCACTGCGCCGAGTGGAAGGACGCGCCGGCGAAGTCGTCGCGCCCCTCGATGTCGGGGATCAGCGGGATGTGCAGTGCGCCGGCACCCGAGATGAGGAACTGCGTGACGTACTCCTGCCCGCCCTCGGTGAAGACGTGCCACCGCATCTCCGCGTCGTCCCAGTACGCGCGGTTGACGTGCGAGTTGAAGCGGACGTACCGACGCAGTCCGTACTTTTCGGTGACGCCCTTCAAGTAGTCGAAGATCTCGGGTTGGAGTGACCACATGTGGCTCCAGTCGGGCTTCGGCTCGAAGGAGAACGAGTACATGTGCGAGGGGATGTCGCAGGCGCAGCCGGGGTAGGTGTTGTCACGCCAGGTGCCGCCGATCTCGTCGGCCTTCTCGAGGATCACGAAGTCGACGCCCTGCTTCTGCAGCGCGATGCCCATGCCGAGGCCGGAGAATCCGGTACCGATGATGACGGCGCGGGTGCGGACGGGGTTCTTCTGCGCCGACACGGCGCCTGCCTCTTCGGCAATGGTCATGGCGACAACGATACCTGGGAACGCGGGTACCGGATATCAGGCCACGGATTCGCGGCGGCGAACCCCCTCGTGGAGGGGCAGTTCGGGGTCGATCTTGATGCCCAGCAGCTCACAGGTGCCGTTGATCGCGCCCAACATGATCGTCGTCATGTGCGCGATGAACTCCTCCGGCGGCATCCGCCGGGGGCTGTCGGCGCCGGGGCCGAGCCACCATTCCGTGGCAGCCGCGGCGGAACCGAACGTCGTGAACGCGGCCAGCTCGATCGCCGCGCCGTCGAGTTCCATCTCGCGGAGCTCGTCGTTGAACATGGCGGCCATCGCCAGCGTGATGTCACGCCCCTCGTTGAGTGCCCGCATCGTCGACTCGCTCTGTTCGGCGAAGCGGCCCTGAATCAGGAACCGGCACACGTTGGGATGTTCGTCGACCATGTACACGTACTGCTCGACGCTGCGCCGGATCACCTCGCGAGCGGGGTCGGCCGACACGTTGATGGCCGGGAAGATGGCCGCCCACAGCATGTCTCGCAGCCGTTCGCCGATCGCCTGGAACAGGTCGGACTTGTCGGTGAAGTGCCGGTAGATCTTCGGCTTCGCCGTGCCCGCCTCCTCGGCGATCTCACGAAGGGAGAGCTCGGGGCCGAGGTGGTCGATGGCGCGGAAGGCGGCGTCGACGATCTCGGCGCGCACCTTCTTGCGATGCTCGCGCCAACGCTCGCTGCGCGCATCGACCTTCACGCCGGGTTGGGTCCCCGGATGGGGCCGAGACGGTCTGCGCACGGACTCACTGTACCGGCTGAGAGGTGCTGACCTGCCAAGACCGCGCCGGGACCGCCGAGCCGACGGCCCAGCCGAGTAGGACATTCGTCACCGTGCTCGACAGAGGCCCTCATCGGGCGCGGGTACCATTTCCTCCGGATATACCCCAGCTACACGAGACGAGACTCATGACGCAGCGTTACGACCTGGTGATTGCCGGCGGAGGGCCTTCCGGCGCCGCCGCAGCATGGCAGGCAGCGCTGACGGGCGCCAAGGTAGTCGTCCTGGACAAGGCCGAGTTCCCCCGCGACAAGCCGTGCGGCGACGGACTGACGGCCCGTGCGGTCAGCTACCTGCAGAAGATGGGCCTCGCCGAAGAGGTCGACAAGTTCCACCGGGTCAACCGGGTGACGGTGTACAGCCCCTCGCAGTGGGAGTTGTCCTTTCCGACCCGCCCCGGGATGCCGAACCACGGGTACGTCGCACCCCGCCCCCAGCTGGACACCCTGCTGCTCAAGCACGCCGAGGCCGCAGGTGCCGAGATCCGGCAGTCGTGCGAGGTGACGGGCCCCGAACTCGACGCCAACGGTCGCGTCGTCGGCGTCGTCCTCAAGAGCGGCGAGAAGGTCCTCGGTGACGCCGTCATCGCGGCCGACGGGGCGTACTCCCCCATCAAGCGGGCCTTGAAGATCGACTCGGAGTACAACGGCTACTCGGCGATCGCGATTCGCGCGGAGATGCCCGCCAACAAGCCGGACTCCGACTCGCTGGACATCTACCTCAACCTGAAGTTCCAGGGCGACCAGCTGCCGGGCTACGCGTGGGTGTTCCCGTTCGGTGGCGGGCGCATCAACATCGGCCTGGGTTACGTCAACAGCTACAAGAACTGGCAGCAGATCAACGCAACCCAGTTCATGGGCGAGTTCATGCGTACGCTGCCGCGCGAATGGGACCTGCCGCCCATCGAGGAGTTGAAGAAGGACAAGCTGGTGCGGGCCTGGCGGTTGCCGATGGGCTTCACCGCGTGGCCGCCGTGGCGTCCCGGTGTGCTCTTCACCGGTGACTCGCTCGGCGCGGGCAAGCCGGCGTCGGGCGCGGGCATCTCCAAGGCGCTCGAGTCGGGCCTCGCCGCTGGCGAGTGCGCGATCGCGGCGCTGCTCAATGGCGGGCCGGACGACTTCACCAACTACGCCCAGCGCATGGAAGCCGCCTGGGGTAAGGAGTACCGGCGCGGCCGCTACTTCCACAAGCTCGCGGGCATCCCCGCCGTGGCGAACAGCGGCATCAAGTTGATCGACAACGCGTTCTTCCGGGACCGCATGCTCAAGGCGCTGTACAAGAAGGAACAGGGTCCGCAGCACAAGGTGAAATAGGTCGCCCGAACCCACCGCCACGCCCACTGTCTTACCCGCTGTGCGATTTCGTTCGCGACTCGCCGCTAAGAGCGTATGAGAACGCATGACCACCACGCGTTGGCGTGACGATGTGCCAGCGTTTCTTCGCAGAATGTTCGGCGTCGGCAAGCTGCCCGAAGAACTGCGCTCTCAACTCGAATCCGAGGGCGTGACGATCTCGGCGTGAATCTCGCGGTGATCCGCCGATTCAGCGGGTCGGTCCCCGGCTTGCACTCCAGCGCCTCTATCTCGCGAACGTCCGGGGCCGCTTGTCTTCACCTCGCAGCGCGTCGTGGCGACATTGGGAATTCGGTCCGATCCGGCGGCCCGGGCCGTCGACTGCCGCTGGGACGCCACCGAACCCAGGCCGATGAAGATCGACATAGGTGCTGACGGCCTGACACTCGACCTGGACGTCCATTGGGTGGACCGCAGCTTTCAAGGTCAACTGTCACTGCACTACAAGCACGACATCCCGGCCGAATTCGTCTGCCGCGCGCTCGGAGTCCGCGTGCCGAAGACGCCAAGACAGTAGTGCCGGGCGCAACCAGTCCGCAGAAAAGTGTCGTGTCTGGCCGCTTCGATCACTCCTACCCGTGAACGCCCCGCACCGAGAGGCGACACACGTAGGAGGACGCCATGTCCATCGTTCGACTCACCCACCGGATCCTGGCCTCGACCGCCATTGCGGCAGGACTCGCGCTCGGCCTCGCCGCCGGCGCCACTGCACAGCCCGTCTCCAGTAACGACGAGGACGACTTTCTGCAATGCGTCGTCGACCATCAAGACACCGACGGAATCGGTATCTGCTGCGTCGTCTACGGCGGGGATTACGACGAGCAGTCCGGCGAGTGCTTCATCGGCCCGGCTACGCCGGCTCCGACGTCGACGACCACCCGCCCTGCCAAGAAGCCCGTGCTGACGAACGTCTCGCGGCCGTTTCCTGTGGCAGTCGGCCGCCGGGCCTAGCCGTCACCCGGCGAACGCGTGCTGCACACTCTCGGCGACGGGCTCGAAGCCGATTCTCCGGTAGATACGGTTCGACACCGGGTTGGCGTTGTCGGCGAACAACACCACGTCGCGAGCGCCGTTGCGCTGGGCGTGCCGCACCGCCTCGGCGGTCACCGCTGCGCCGTAGCCGTGGCCTCTGCTCTCGGGCGGTGTGTAGACCGGACCGATCCGCGACATCCCGAGCAGACAGCCGTGGACCCGCGCCATCGCGACCGGTGTTCCGTCCACGGTCCACAGCACGACGTGCCCGCCGGCGTCGGCGATGCCGGTGACCAGTCCCCGGCTCGCCTCGGGGTTCGACGCGGACTCGAACGCCTCGACGAAGAACGCGTCGAGCCACCCGACGAGCAACTCGGAGTCCTCGTCTTGGGCAAGCCCCGGTTCGCCGACGACTCCACTGGGCGGGACCAGCTCGCCGAGGCGGTACAGCGTCTCCTCGAACGACGTCGAGGTGTTCGCACCCGTGGCCTCGGTCCATGCTCGACTGAAAGTCTCTGCGGTAGCAGGTGTTCCGCGCACGGCGGGCAGGTCGGCCCGCACCGGCGCGAGCGCTGCCGCCACTTCCTTCGCCAACGTGGGTGGCAGCCCGTTGACCAGAAGCACCGCATCCCGCATCTGCAGCGCCGCGCCGACGGCGCCATCGCAATCGAAGGCCGCCAACAGGAGTTGATCGGTGGGCCACCGCGAGGTGCGCAAAGTGGTGAGTTCGGTGGTGAACCGCACCGGATCCCGGCGGTAGACCCAGCGTGCAACCGGGCCGAAGCCATCAGGCGACGCGTATAGGTGAACGTTCACGCCTTCGAGACTGAACGACCCGGCCGCCGAATTCCACTGATTTTCCGGCGGCCGGACGTGGCGCTACTGGCGAGTCCCCGTTACTGAGTCCAGTCCGTTTTAGAGTGTTTTAGAGTCGGGTTGTTTGGTTTCGGATTCAGTTGATCTGGCAGGGCCGAATGCCGGTGGTGGCGGTGGCTGCGCTCGTGTTTGAAGTCCCTGATGACCACCCGAGCCTCGAAAAGCTCTGTGCTGCAACCTAATATGTATCTAACTCCGAACGATCAGCTCGCACCCTCGGCGCCATTGGGAAGCCGGCTCATCCGGCGATCCCGGCGCCATGTGTTCCGCATCGGTTCGGGCCTACCGCCTGCCCAGGCGGGCCCAGGCAGGCTCGAGGTCTGAGCGGCGTTGGCCGCGGCCTGTACCGAGGTGTTGTCGCGGCTGAGGTGCACGCGCAGATCCGGGCCGGCGCCGCCAGTGCGGTCACACGATGTGCAGACGCGGGTCGGGGCCGTCGTCGTCTCGGATAGGTGCCTTACGCTTCTGGCCTTCGTCCGTCACTTTCTCCGCGCTGGCGATCGTCCACTCCAGCCGACGCCGGGGCGTCGACGCTAAGCGGCGAGCGGGCTACCGGTTGCGGAACGCGTCGACCGCGGTGGGCAGGGTCGCGAAGATCCGGTCCTCGCCCACCCGGCCAAGGAATCCCGCAACCTCCAGATCATCCCGCAGGTCTTGTTTGACCCGCGCCATCGCGAACACGATTCCGCGCCGGTTCAGATCGCGGCGCAACTGCTCCAGGGCATCGACGGCGGTCAGATCGGGGTCGACATTGGCTTCGGCGTTGAGCACGAACCATTCGACCGGGCCGGGACTCTGATCGACGGCCGCGATCGCCCGCTCACGGAAGTTCTCGGCGTTGGCGAAGAACAACGGTGCGTCGTAGCGGTACACGACAAGTCCCGGCACCGGCACCGCGTCCGAGTAGTCGTCGACGTCGTGCATGCCCGCCAATCCCGGGACGTAGCCGAGCACGCCGTCATGCGGACGGGCCACGCGGCGCAACAGGTCGAGAATCGACAGCGCTATCGCCACTAGAACCCCGTAAAGCACGCCGATGCCCAGTACCGCCGCGGTGGTGGCCAACGCCAGAAGCAGCTCGCTTCGGCGGAAACGGGCCAGGCGGGCGAACTCACCGATGTCGATGAGCCGCCACGCGGCATAGATGACCAGCGCCCCCAGCGCCGGCATCGGAAAGTGCTCCAGCACTCCGCGTCCGCCGAACATGATCAGCACCACGGAGGCCAGCATGACCAGCGAATACACCTGGGTGCGGCTGCCAACGGTGTCACCGAGTGCGGTGCGGCTGCCGCTGGAACTGACCGGAAAACCCTGTGTGACGCCGGCAGTCAGGTTGCACAGGCCCAGCGCCCGCAGTTCGGCGTTGACGTCGATGTTCTGACGCTTGCGCGCGGCGAAGGTACGCGCCGTCAGCGTGTTGTCGGAGAACGCCACCATGGCCACCCCGACCGCGGGAATCAGCAGGGCGGTCAGGTCGGCCCCGCTGACTCCCGGCAGCCCGGGCGCCGGCAACCCGGCCGGGATGTCGCCGACGACGCGAATCCCCTTCTCATCCAGCGCAAACAGCGCCACCGCCGCGGCCGCCGCCAGGACCGCGAACAGCGCACCCGGGAAGCGCGGAAACAGCCGGTTGGCCACGAGCAACAGCGTCAGCACCCCGGCCGACAGCGCGAGGGTCGGCGGGTGCCACTCCCTGACGTGCGCGGCGAAGGAGCGCACCTGCTCGACGAACTCCTCACCGCTGACCGGCACGCCGGTGACCTTGCCGAGCTGGCCACCGATCATGATGACCGCCACGCCGGTCATATAGCCGACCAGGACGGGACGGGACAACAGGTCGGCTAGAAATCCCAACCGGCACAGGCCGGCGACCAGGCAGATCCCGCCGACCAGCAGCGCCAGCACGGCGGCCATCGCCGCGTAGCGGCCGGGATCCCCGACGACCAGCGGGGCCAGGGCGCTCGCCGTCATCAGCGCGGTGGTGGACTCGGGTCCGACCGAAAGCTGCCTCGACGAGCCCAGCAGCGCGTACACCGCCATCGGCGCCAGCGACGCCCACAACCCGGCCACCGGCGGTAGACCGGCAACGGTGGCATAGGCCATCACCTGGGGCACCAGGTAGGCGGCCACGGTGATTCCGGCCATCACGTCGCCGCCCAGCCACCGGCGGCGGTAGTGCCGCAGCGTGACCAGGCCGGGAGTCCACGCCGACGCGATCGATGTCATCACCGGTGATTGTGCACCGGACATGCAGAGCCCTCGTCACCCGGGCGTCGTGATGATGGCGCGCCGACGTCGCCGCCAGGCCCGGATCACCGCTGTGCCCACGGCAAACACACCCAGGGTCAGCACCCATGGCCACGCGCTGAGTGACGACAATCGTCAGCAAATGGCTTTCGGGTAGGCGTTTCGCACGCCCACGTGATACGGGCAACTCTCAACCTGTGGTTGAGATTTGTGACTCTGAACTGCAGTTGTTCTGAGCCGATGACGGGAATCGAACCCGCGTATTCAGCTTGGGAAAAGTAATGTCTTGTTCACTACGGGCCAACCGGCTCAACTGGAGCGCCTCTCAGGCGCCGATCCGCTCGTATGCATCCACGAGTCGACCTTGTCTGAGCGAGTCCTAGCCAAGGGATGCGGTCATGAGTACCACCCTTATCGGCGGAAAGCCGGAAACCAACGACCACCGGAGCGGCGAGATCGACGCGATCGTCGACACCGCCGCGATCGCGGACGGAGAGTTTCGCAGGCTCAACCAGGAGCAGGTCGACCGGATCGTCGAGGCGATGGTGCGCGCCGGGGTCCGCGCGGCGGCCGAGCTGGCGAGCGTGGCGATCGAGGAGACCGGTTTCGGTGTTTTCGAGTGGCGAGTCCCCGTTACTGAGTCCACCCGGAGTTAGAGTTGAATTAGAGTCGGGTTCGTTGTACCGGATTCAGTTGATCTCGCAGGCCACCGGGGTGTGGGTGTGCCGGCATCCGGCAGCGTACTCGGCCGGCGTTCGGCCCAGCGCTGAATGCCGGTGTCGGTGATTATGTTCGTGCTTGAAATCACCGATCACCACCCGGGCTTCGAGCAGGGTGTTCCAGTGGTTGCGGTTGAGGCACTCCTTCCGTAGCCGGTTGTTAAACGATTCGATGTACCCGTTATTCCACGGCGTAACGGGCGGGATGTAGGACGTGCCGACCTTGCCGTCGCAAAACTGTTGCAGCGCTTGAGAAATGAACTCCGGACCATAATCCATCCGCAGCACCTTCGGCGGACCGCCAGCAGCGGCGAACACCGTGTCAAGCTCGGTCACGAGCCGTTCGGCGGTGATCGATCTCTCGACCATGTGCAGCAGTGACTCGCGAGTGTGTTCGTCGATCACCGAGGCGGTCTTGATCGCTTTGCCATCGATGGTGGAGTCGAACTGGAAGTCGATCGCCCACACCACGTTCGGGGCGTCGGCCTCCATCGGCGGGATCGACGACACCCCGGCCCGCTTCCGAGGCGAGACAACCTTCACCTGGAGTCCTTCTTCGCGCCACAGCCGGTGGATCTTGTTGACCTCGCGGCGCTCGTCGTAGCGCAACGCCGCCCAGGCACGCCGGAACCCATGACACGGGTGTTTGGTGGCATAGGAGCGCAGCCAGGCCCGCATGTCGGCATCGGGATCGGCCGGGGTCTGTGCGAGCGGGAGGCGTCGGTGGTGAAGCGGGTAAGCCCAACCGCCATGCACGCCAACCGTTCCGACATGCTCAACGTGTCCTTGAGCATGTCCACGGCGCGGCGCTTGGCGGCTGGGCTCAGAATTTTTCCCTTCGCTACCTCCCGCAGCGCGTCTTTGACCAGTTCGGCCTCGGCCAGCAGCCGTTTGAGGCGGGCGTTCTGCTCGCGCAGCTCCTTGAGTTCTTCGGCGGCGTCGGTGTCCATCCCGCCGTAAGCGCGGCGCCAGTTGTACAGCGTGGCCGCCGAGACACCGAGTTCGGCGGCGATCTCCTCACCGGTCTTACCTGCCGCGGTCAGCTCATCGGCACGCCGCAGCTTGCGCACGATGTCCTCCGCGGAATGCCGCTTCCGGCCAGCCATCTATTCATCGTCCCTTCCAGCCCGACATCGGGCCACGAGACTCCAAATCAAGCTGGACTCATTCAGCGGGAACACGTCACTACAGCATGCAGCTGACGCAGCCCTCGACTTCTGTTCCCTCCAAGGCCATTTGGCGCAGGCGGATGTAGTACAGCGTCTTGATGCCCTTGCGCCACGCGTAGATCTGCGCCTTGTTGACGTCACGCGTGCTGGCGGTGTCCTTGAAGAACAGCGTCAGGCTCAACCCCTGATCCACGTGCTGGGTGGCCGCGGCGTAGGTGTCGATGATCTTCTCGTAACCGATCTCGTACGCGTCCTGGTAGTACTCCAGGTTCTCGTTCGTCAGGTACGGCGCCGGGTAGTAGACGCGGCCGATCTTGCCTTCCTTGCGGATCTCGATCTTGCTGGCCACCGGGTGGATCGAGCTGGTCGAGTAGTTGATGTAGGAGATCGACCCCGTCGGCGGGACGGCCTGCAGGTTCTGGTTATAGATCCCGTGCGTCTGCACCGAGTCCTTCAACCGCACCCAATCCTCCTGGGTCGGAATGCGAATTCCCGCCTCGGAGAACAGCTCGCGGACCCGCGCGGTAGCAGGCTCCCACGGCTGCTCGGTGTACTTGTCGAAGAACTCGCCCGACTTGTACTTCGAGCGTTCGAAGCCCCCGAACGCCCTGCCGCGTTCGATCGCGATGCGATTGCTCGCCCGCAGTGCGTGGTAGAGCACCGTGTAGAAGTACATGTTGGTGAAGTCGACGCCCTCTTCGGAGCCGTAGAGGATCCGCTCGCGCGCGAGGTATCCGTGCAGGTTCATCTGCCCGAGGCCGATCGCGTGAGAGTCGTTGTTGCCCTGCTCGATCGACGGCACCGACCAGATGTGGGTCTGATCGCTCACGGCGGTCAGCGCGCGGATGGACACCTCGATGGTCTGCGCGAAGTCCGGCGAGTCCATGGCCTTGGCGATGTTGAGCGAGCCGAGGTTGCAGGAGATGTCCTTGCCCACCTTGGCGTAGGTCAGGTCCTCGTTGAACAGCGACGGCGTCGACACCTGCAGGATCTCGGAGCACAGGTTGCTGTGCGTGATCTTGCCCTCGATGGGGTTGGCCCGGTTCACCGTGTCCTCGTACATGATGTACGGGTAGCCGGACTCGAACTGCAGCTCGGCCAGCGTCTGGAAGAACTCGCGCGCCTTGATCTTGGTCTTGCGGATGCGCGCGTCGTCGACCATCTCGTAGTACTTCTCGGTCACCGAGATGTCGGCGAACGGGATGCCGTGGACACGCTCGACGTCGTACGGCGAGAACAGGTACATGTCCTCGTTGCGCTTCGCGAGCTCGAACGTGATGTCGGGGATGACCACACCGAGGCTGAGGGTCTTGATGCGGATCTTCTCGTCGGCGTTCTCACGCTTGGTGTCGAGGAACCGGTAGATGTCGGGGTGGTGCGCATGCAGGTAGACCGCACCCGCACCCTGCCTGGCGCCGAGCTGGTTGGCGTAGGAGAACGAGTCCTCCAGCAGCTTCATGATCGGGATGACGCCCGAGGACTGGTTCTCGATGTTCTTGATCGGGGCGCCGTGCTCGCGAATGTTGCTCAGCAGCAACGCGACTCCGCCACCGCGCTTGGACAGCTGCAGCGCCGAGTTGATGGAGCGCCCGATGGACTCCATGTTGTCCTCGATGCGTAGCAGGAAGCAGTTGTGCACGACCGTGCCGCGAATCGTGTACGTATGCGTGCCCTCGACGTGAAGGTTGTACACCTTCTCCGGAGTTTCCTGCGTAGGCGTCGCTTCGCGGATTCCGTACACATGGCGACCATGCACGACCTGGTATGTCCTGCGGGACGAACCCTTTCGGCCTACGTAGTTGTGCAGGTTCTTGCCGACATCGAAGATGAACTCCTCGTTCGTGCCGGGCAATCCAGGCACGAAGACCTGTCCCGTCACGTTGCCTGCCCGATTGACGTAATCGCGAACGGTGGAAACGATCCCCAGCCGACGAAGAAGCAGCTGTACCTGATCGATCAACTCCGGATTCACGAGGTCGAGCATCATCCCGCCGGTGGTGCTGCACCCGTCCCCGCGGAACAACCCGGCCAGCAGTCCACGCTGGAATTCTTCATCGGCTGTGAGGGCATCATGGGACAGCCGCTTGAAGCGGTATCCGGTTCCAACCATGGAGAGCATCAGTGACGACACGGTCCTGCTGTTGCACACCATGCGGACCGATTGGTCCGAAACGCTCTCGTGGACGGCCAGGTCGGCGGCGAACACCCGCTTGAAGGCTGTTGCCAACTCTTGCTGGTATGCGAGTTCGTGTGCGCCGAGCGTGAAGTGAATGCCATTGGGCATCAGTCCGTCTGAACCCGCCCTCTTGGAAACGTAACCTTCGGATACGTACCAGCCCAGGATGAGCCCCAGGTCGTACGATTCTTCGACATAGCGGTTCACCGAAACGAAGCTCATCCGATGACGCTGTTTGCTGCGGTGCTTCAAGTCCGAGTTCACCTTGCGGATCAGGCCGTCCACGTCTTCGTGAACACCTGGGCCGACGTGCAACATCAAGTCATAGACGCGCCGCTCGCGCCGCTCCAACGGTGCTGCAGTCACGATGAAGTCTGTGGGTTGAATATCTTTGGCAGCTAGCCATACGAATCCATTGAACGGATCGGCGCCATCGCCTTCGATGAGAGTCTCGACCTCACGCGTCGTCCACACCAGAATTGGATGCTCCGGTGTGCATCGGATCGGCTCTCTGTGCCCGAAGTGTGAGATGGACACCAGAGCTTGCTCATTGGGGTTCTCAACGACGTCTTCCACGAAGGAATAGGACCCGTCGTGCGAGAGCACCCGGTCACCCGCCTGCAGCGTCTCGATCGCCTTTGGGCCCTCGGGGGTATCCACTGGAGTTCCGGCTGGGAAGCAGCTGACCGGCTCGCCGCGCTGCTTCTTGCCCGAGTTGAGGAACGTCGGGGTGGCCGGCTGGAACCGTCCGTCGATGATCTCGTCGACCAGCTTCTCGGCCAGCATGGTGTCACCGGCGGCCAGGGTGAGCGACACCATCACCACACGGTCCTCGAAGCGCTCGAGGTAGCGCTTCCCGTCGAACGTCTTCAGCGTGTAGGACGTGTAGTACTTGAACGCTCCGAGGAACGTCGGGAAGCGGAACTTCTTGGCATACGCGCGATCCAGCAGCGTCTTGACGAAGTTGCGCGAGTACTGGTCGAGCACCTCGCGCTCGTAGTAGTTCTCCTTGACCAGGTAGTCGAGCTTCTCGTCCTGGTTGTGGAAGAACACCGTGTTCTGGTTGACGTGCTGCAGGAAATACTGGTTCGCCGCTTCCCGGTCCTTGTCGAACTGGATCTTGCCGTCGGCGTCGTACAGATTGAGCATCGCGTTCAGCGCGTGGTAATCCGTCTCCCCGGGCAACGCGTGGGGTCCGGCGGTTACAGGTTCTGCAGTGACGGTTGGGGACACGTCTGGTCCTTCCAGAAGTCGGTGAGGCCCGCACGGACGGCGAAGACGTCGTCCGTGGTGCCCATCAGTTCGAAGCGGTAGAGGAACGGAACGCCGCACTTGCGGGAGACGACGACCCCCGCGTAGCCGAATTCGGCGCCGAAGTTGGTATTGCCCGCGGCGATCACGCCGCGGATCAACGCCCGGTTGTGTTCGTTGTTGAGGAAGGCGATCACCTGCTTGGGGACGTAGCCCCCGCGGTCGGGATCGGGACCGTTGGCGTGCCCACCGCCGTAGGTGGGTAGCACCAGCACGTAGGGCTCATCGACTTCGATGCGTTCGCGCAGCGGAATTCTGGTGGCGGGCATCTCGAGCTTCTCGACGAAGCGGTGGGTGTTCTCCGAGACGCTGGAGAAGTAGACGAGCTTGCTCATCACATTCCCCCTTCTGCCCGCCCGATACCCCTTATGCCGTGACCGCGACCGCTCCGAACAGCGACTTGATCCGGTCCGGCCGGAAGCCCGACCAGTGGTCGTTGCCCGCCACGACGACGGGCGCCTGCAGGTAACCCAGCGCCATGACGTAGTCACGCGCCTCGGCGTCCAGGCTGATGTCGACCTTCTCGTAGGCAATGCCCTGCTTGTCGAGCGCCTTGTAGGTGGCGTTGCACTGCACGCACGCGGGCTTGGTGTAGACGGTGACTGTCATCTTCGGCACGGCTCCTCTGCGAGAACTGGTCTGACTGGCTACTGCTATCCCCTGAAGTTCAGCAGCCCGCAGACCCGTGAAATTCCTGCCGTCCGAAGCTGCTCGACCAGCGGTTGGTTGACCCGACCCGCCGGATTCGAGAGTTCCGGCCGACCTCCGAAATCTGGGGCCTGTCGGTCTGCAAGACACTACACCTAGTGTCCGACAATCAGAAGAGATACAAGATGTTCTGAACGACATTGATGAAATTCCCTGGTCGTAAGCCCTGAGCCTTGTTCAGAGCGGCGTGTCGCACGTCACAGACGCCACCTGTCGCACTGTGCAATCTGGTCTACCACCGGCCACCGACAGGCTTCTCGAGACGCCCGTCGGCAGCAAAGCCGCCGACGGACCCCCCGTCGGGGCTCGTCGGCGGCTTTGCGGCGGGTGGGGTCAGCCGAGCTCGGCGACCAGCTTGCCGACCACGTCGCGGACCTGCTGAACCACGTCGGCGTTCTCTCGCGGGTGCTTGCCGTCGAAGACCTTGGCGGGCACCGAGAGCTTCACGTCCTCGATCACCCGTGGGCCGGCGATGCCGAACGACTTGCGCGTCTCGTCGTGCGCCCACACGCCGCCGTACTGGCCGAGCGCCGAGCCGACGACCGCCAACGGCTTGCCCTTGAGCGCTCCGTCGCCGAAGGGCCGCGACAACCAGTCGATCGCGTTCTTCAGCACTCCGGGGATGCTGCCGTTGTACTCCGGCGTCACGACCAGCGCGGCGTCCGCTTCTGCCGCGGCCAGGCGCAGCGCCTGCACGGACTCGGCGACTCCTTCGCCGTCGACGTCCTCGTTGTAGAAAGGCAGCTCGCCCAGCCGGTCGAAGAGCTGCAGCGACACGCCTGCCGGCGCCGACTCAGCGGCCACTTCGGCCAGTTGGCGGTTCACCGACGCCGCGCGCAGACTGCCCACGAGTACTAGAATCTTTACGTCCGCCATGTTTCCTCGGCCCTTTCGGTCAGTTCGTTCCGATCCTCGCACAGGATAACCGGACCTCGGTCCGATTCATTCCGGCTGAGCTAAAGTGCAGGCATGAGCGTTGGTGACGGGCTGGTCGGGCTGCCGGTCACCGATTCTGCACCGACGGAGCGTGGCGACGCCGCGCGCAACCGCGTCCTGCTTCTAGCGGCCGCCCGTCGGCTGATCGACGAGCACGGCGCAGACACCGTGACGATGGACGACGTCGCCGCCGCCGCAGGGGTCGGCAAGGGCACCCTGTTCCGACGCTTCGGCAGCCGCGCCGGTCTCATGATCGTGCTCCTCGACGAGGACGAGAAGGCCGAACAGCAGGCGTTCATGTTCGGGCCCCCACCGCTGGGGCCTGGCGCGCCGCCGCTGGCGCGACTGCTGGCCTACGGCCGCGAGCGCTTGCGGTTCACCTGGGATCACCGCGTTTTGCTCTCGGACGCCAACAGCGATCCGCAGACGCGGTTCAACGCGCCCGCCACTCTGCACCGCACCCACGTCCGGATGCTGCTCGAGACCGCGGGCACGACGGGTGATCTCGACGCGCAGACCGATGCGCTACTGGCACTGCTCGACGCCCACCACGTCGTCCATCAGGTCAACGATCTGGGCCGCAGCCTCGAGCAGCAGGGCGACGCGTGGGAAAGCTTGGCGCGCAAGCTCTGTGGTCGATGAGCGCTCGCGCGAAGAGCAGAGGGCACCAGTGAGCGCTCGCGCGAAGAGCAGACGGGTCGGCTAGACGCCATGTGGGTGCTGCACGTCGACCTAGACCAGTTCCTCGCGTCGGTCGAACTGCGACGGCGCCCCGAACTCGTCGGCCTGCCGGTCATCGTCGGCGGGAACGGCGATCCGGGCGAACCTCGCAAGGTGGTGACGTGCGCGTCCTACGAAGCGCGTGAATTCGGCGTGCATGCGGGCATGCCGCTGCGCGCAGCCGCCCGCAAGTGCCCCGAGGCGACCTTCCTCCCGTCGGATCCCGCCGCCTACGACGAGGCGTCCGAACAGGTGATGGGATTGCTTCGAGATCTCGGCCATCCCCTCGAGGTGTGGGGCTGGGACGAGGCGTACCTCGGCGCCGCCGTAGCGGATCCGTACGAACTGGCCGAGCGCATCCGCCACGTCGTCGAAGCCGAGACGGGACTCTCGTGCTCGGTGGGCATCAGCGACAACAAACAGCGAGCCAAGGTGGCGACCGGATTCGGCAAGCCGGCCGGCGTCTACCGACTGACCGACGACAACTGGATGACGGTCATGGGCGACCGCGGCGTCGATGCGCTCTGGGGCGTAGGCCCCAAGACCGCCAAACGGCTTGCCGGCCTTGGCATCACCACCGTCGCCGACCTTGCCGCCACCGATGCCGAGGTACTCGTCTCGAGGTTCGGACCGACGACGGGGTTGTGGATTCTGTTGCTGGCCAAGGGCGGCGGGGACGGAGAAGTCAGTGCCGAACCGTGGGTGCCCAGGTCGCGTAGTCACGTCGTCACCTTTCCCGAAGATCTCACCGAGCGAGCCGAGATGGACACGGCGATCGTCGACCTTGCTCGCCAGACGCTCGACGAGGTCGTCGCGCAGGGCCGCACGGTGACCCGCGTTGCCGTGACCGTGCGCACCAACACGTTCTTCACCAGGACCAAGATTCGCAAGCTCGGTGTCGCGAGCACCGACGAGTCGGTCGTCGTCGACACCGCGCTGTCGGTCTTCGATAAGTTCGAGCTGGATCGTCCGGTGCGACTTCTCGGCGTCCGTCTCGAACTGGCCATGCCGCCCGCGGCTGCCCCGGCTGTCGTCGAGGGCACCTAGCCTCGAGCACATGTTGCACACCGTCGCGATCCGCGGTTACCGATCGATGCGCGAGGTCGTCGTTCCGCTCACGGGTCTCACCGTCGTCACGGGCGCCAACGGGACGGGCAAGTCGTCGGTGTATCGGGCGCTGCGACTCCTCTCCGACTGCGGTCGCGGCGAGGTGATCGGTTCATTGGCCCGCGAGGGCGGCCTGGAGTCGGTGTTGTGGGCGGGTCCCGAACACGTCGGCGGGGCGCGCCGCACCGGACGGAGCGAGGGCACCACGCGCACTCGACCGGTGTCACTCGAACTCGGTTTCGCCTCAGACGATTTCGGCTACCTGATCGATCTCGGCCTGCCGCAGGACGCAGGTCACCGCTCGTTCTTCGCCCGTGATCCGGAGATCAAGCGCGAAGCGGTGTTCGCGGGTCCACGGTTGCGGCCGAGCTCGACGTTGGTCAGCCGGGTCCGCGACTACGCCGAGGTCGCGGCCGAATCCGGCCGCGGATTCGACGAGCTCACAAGGTCCCTACCCGCCTACCGCAGCGTCCTCGCGGAGTACGCGCACCCCGGCGCACTGCCCGAGCTCGCCTCCGTTCGAGATCGACTGCGCGACTGGCGGTTCTACGACGGGTTCCGGGTCGACCCCGACGCACCGGCGCGTCGGCCTCGCGTCGGCACACGCACTCCGGTGCTGTCCGACGACGGCAGCGATCTGGCCGCCGCCGTCCAGACGATCGTCGAGGCCGGGTTCGACGACCTGCCACGAGCCGTCGCCGACGCCTTCGACGGAGCCGAGGTGTCGGTCGCGGTGCAAGACGGTCTCTTCGAGTTGCAGCTGCACCAACGTGGCATGCTGAGGCCGCTCCGCGCCGCCGAGTTGTCCGACGGCACCTTGCGATTCCTCCTGTGGGGTGCGGCGCTCCTCAGCCCGAGGCCGCCGTCGCTGATGGTGCTCAACGAACCCGAGACGTCCCTGCACCCCGACCTGGTGACACCGCTTGCGGCGATGATCCGCGCGGCCGCAGCAGGCACTCAAGTCGTGGTCGTCACGCATTCACGCGCGATGCGCGAGCATCTCGACACCGACGATTCCGGCGAGATCGAGCTCTACAAGGAGTGGGGCGAGACCCGGGTCGCCGACCAGACGATGCTCACCGCGCCTCAATGGGACTGGGGCAAGCGCTGACCGACGCGCTGGGGCTCAACCGGTCTTGGACGGCCGCAGTGCGCGGGTGAAGATCACGTTCACCCGCCGCATCGCGACGCTGTAGGGCCACCACGCGACCCGCTTGAACGCGTACAGGGCGCGGATGTCGTGGGAGGTGTAGATGAGGAAACGGTTGCGCGACATGCCGCGAAGCATCTTGTCGGCCACCAACTCCGGCGTGACGGCGTGCCCGCTGAACCGGTCCACCCACTTGCGCACCTGCGGGTGGTCACGGTCCACTCCCGCGATCTCGACGGAGTGGACCAGCGGCGTCCGCACCGCCCCCGGCACCACGACGGATACCCCGATGCCGTGCCGGGCCAGATCGAAGCGCAGCACCTCGCTGACACCGAGCAGACCGTACTTGCTCGCGCTGTAGGCGGCGTGCCAGGGCAGTGCCACCAGGCCGGCCGCGGACGCGACGTTGACCAGGCTCCCTCCGTTTCCAGCGAGAACCATTGGCGGCACGAACGATTCGATGACGTGGATGGGTCCCATCAGGTTGATGGCGACCATCGACTCCCAGTGCCGGTGACTCAGATGGCTCACCGTGCCCCACGCGGACACCCCGGCGATGTTCATCACGATGTCCATGCTCGGGTGCGCGCTATGGATGTCCGCGGCAAAGGCCGCGACCTCCTCGTAGTTCGAGATGTCGAGCGCGCGGTGGGCACTCACCGTGGCCCCGAGAGCGCGGACGTCCGCGACCGTCTCCTCAAGGCCCTCGGCATTGCGGTCGGTGAGGAACAGTTCGGCGCCCTCGGCGGCCAACTTCAGTGCCGTCGACCGCCCGATTCCGCTCGCGGCACCCGTGAGGAAACACCGCTTGCCCGCAAAAGATTGCGCCATGGTCGTGACCTTAATCGACCGCCACCGACGGATCAGGTTCCGGGCACGCTCCTGCCACCCCACAGGGCGTTGAGCCACAACTGTTCGACCACGGCGATGGCACGGTCGGGGTCGGTCTTGCGCCCGACGAAGCCGCTGTCGTGCGACAGCGTCATTGCCGTGGTTGCGGTGAGCATGCGGACCAGCGCGGGCAGATCGTCGGTAATGGGCCTGGCACCCGAGTCCTGGCGGATGAGGCCGACGATCTTGTCGATCACGGTGTCCTCGAAGTCGTTCATGATCTCGCGGATCTGCGCATCGGTGTTCTGGGCGAGCGTGCAGGCGCGCATGATCGGGTCATTGCTCGCGAACACCGCCGCCGCGCTGCCCACCATGCGCTTGGCGAACTCGGACGGCGTCTCGTCCGGCTCGCGGGGAGCGAAGTCGTGGGTGAGCTTGTCGAGCTCCTCCATCGCGTCTGCGACGATCACCGCGAGCACCGCATACTTCGAGTCGAAGTAGAAGTAGAAGCCCGATCGCGCGACGCCCGCGCGCTCGCTGATCATGCTGACCGACAGGTCCGAGAAGGCCTTGAACTCCAGCAACTCCCGGACCGCGCCCAGGATCGCCTCACGCTGCCGGTCACCGCGGCTGCGGCGGACCTCGCGGGGGACGGATTCGGTGCTCATCACGGACAACCTTCGCACTGCCGACACGCCAGATCAAAACTTGACATGCGTCAAGTGTGGCCTACAGGATGGGCCTAGCGAGTGAGATCGACCACACACGTCCTTAGCCTAGGAGCTTGCCAATGGCGACCATCAGTACCCCGGAGTATTTGCTCGACCAAGCGAAGCGGCGGTTCACGCCGTCCATCAACAACTTCCCCGGCATGGGCGCCCTGGAACGCAAACTGCTCCGCACCGAGTTCAACCAGACCGTCCTGGCCGAACCGCCCGCAGGCAGTGACCTCAAACCGGTGATGGGCGACGCGGGCCTGCCGATCCTCGGCCACATCGTCGAGATGTTCCGTGGTGGCCCCGAGTACCTGATGCACCTCTACCGGACAAAGGGCCAGGTCTACTACGCCGACTCCCCCGTTTTGCCCGCGGTGACGGCACTGGGACCCGATGCCGCTCAGGCCATCTACTCCAACCGCAACAAGGACTTCTCGCAGGAGGGGTGGATACCCGTCATCGGGCCGTTCTTCCACCGCGGCTTGATGCTCCTGGACTTCGACGAGCACATGTTCCACCGGCGGATCATGCAGGAGGCCTTCGTCCGCACCCGGTTGGTCGGCTACACCGAGCAGGTCGACACCGTGGTGTCGAAGGTCATCGCCAACGACTGGGTCGCCAACGACCCCCGCTTCCTGCTCTATCCCGCCATGAAGCAGATGACCCTCGACATCGCCTCGATGGTGTTCACGGGCCACGAGCCGGGCACCGACCACGAACTGGTGACCAAGGTCAACAATGCCTTCACCACGACGGTCCGCGCGGGCAACGCGATCATCCGCACCGGCGTGCCGCCGTTCACCTGGTGGCGCGGTCTGCAGGCCCGCAAGCTCCTGGAGAACTACTTCGAAGCCCGGGTGAAGGAACGTCGCGGCGCCGAGGGCTCGGACCTTCTGACGGTGCTCTGCCAGACCGAGGACGAGGACGGCAACAAGTTCTCCGACGCCGACGTCGTCAACCACATGATCTTCCTGATGATGGCCGCGCACGACACCTCGACCTCGACGTCGACCACGATGGCCTACTTCCTCGCCGAGAACCCCGAGTGGCAGGACCGCTGCCGCGACGAGTCCGACCGCCTCGGTGACGGGCCCGTCGACATCGAGTCGTTGGAGAAGCTCGAGTCGCTCGACCTGGTGATGAACGAGTCGATCCGCCTGGTCACTCCCGTGCAGTGGGCGATGCGGCGGGCGGTGCGCGACACGGACCTGCTCGGCTATCACATTCCCAAGGGCACCAACGTCATTGCGTATCCCGGCCTGAACCACCGCCTGCCGGAGTTCTGGACCGATCCGATGAAGTTCGACCCCGGCCGATTCGCCGAACCGCGCAGCGAGCACAAGAAGCACCGCTACGCCTTCACGCCCTTCGGCGGCGGTTCGCACAAGTGCATCGGCATGATGTTCGGCCAGCTCGAGGTGAAGGTCATCATGCACCGACTGCTGCGCAAGTACCGGCTGGAGTTGGCGCATCCCGGTCGCGAGGCGAAGTGGGACTACGGCGGCATGCCCGTGCCGATGGACGGCATGCCGATCGTCCTGCGCCCGCTGCGCTGAGGTGGCCAGGGATCTGAGCTCGGCCGCGCGCGCCGCGGCCGTGGGGCTGGGAGTGTGGCTCCTACGCGCCAGCCTGAGCTAGGCGGTTCGCGCAGGCCATCACCGCGCGCAGCGCCGACTGCGTGGGGTCCTCCGACCAGCCCATCGCCCACTCATCGCGGACACCGTCGGTGCCCCGGATGAACGTCGCCGTGCTTCCGTCGACGTGCCGTTGGTGAAACGCCCGTATCTCGACGCGAATGCCTCGCTCGTGGAGCATCGCGGTCAGGGCGGCGACGGGCCCACTCGCCGCCACGTTCGACGTGCCCATGCGATCGCCGATGGCGATCGTGGCCTGGTAGTTGCGCGCCTGGGGGCCCAGTCGGGTGGCCGGCCGGTCGACATCAGTGCACTGCCAGTGGCCGAGTCGCAGCGGCCCTGACGTCGGCGTATACCTGGCGTGGAATGCGTCGTCGGACATCGAATCGGCCTCCGCGCGCAGCGCCCGAGGTAACGGACCGTCGAACTGCGCGGCAAATGAAGGGGATGCGCCGATGGCGGATTGTGTCGAGGAGGTGGAGAACACGAGCCGGTCTTCTCTTGTCAGAGGGACTGACCGACGGTGTATCAACGACCCACAGCGAGGGGTCGGTCTGAGTCAGACCCCGCTGTGGGTGGCTACTACGAGTCGCTTCGGCACGTGAGACACGGTAGTAGCCGAACGGCCGCGTGCGCAACACGATTGACCGCGAGGTTTTCCATCGACGGTCGACGCCGTTCGAGTGAATTGAGAATTCATTCAATTCCTTAACCGGTAGGTGCCCCGTGCCGCAACACGTTCCCGACGGTCCCGCGACACCGCTATACGAGATCAAGGCCAATCTCTTCAAGGCGCTCGCACACCCAGCGCGGATCAGGACACTGGAGATTCTGTCGGCCCGTGAAAGTCCGACGCCGGTCAGCGAGATCCTGGCAGCGACGGCCCATCGAGCCGACACTTCTGTCCCAGCACCTCGCCGTCCTCAAGCGGCACCACGTGGTGCGCAGCCGTCGGGTGGCGAACGCGGTGTACTACGAGCTCGCCCACTCGAAGATCTCGGAGCTGCTGCTGATCGCTCGCGCCTTCCTCGCTGACAACCTGCAGGCAAGCAGGGACCAGCTCGATGCCTTGAATGCGCTTCCGCCCCTCGGCACGTCCCGATGATGGCCGGCGCGGCCCGCACGTTGACCCGGCTACTGCCGCACCGCTCCGACTACGCCGAGTTGCCCCGGTCGTGGCGCCGCGGCGTCGTGGGAGGTGCCACCGTCGGCGTAGTTGCACTGCCTCTGGCACTGGCATTCGGGATCAGCTCGGGGGTGGGCGCCGCCGCTGGCCTCGTCACCGCAGTGGTGGCCGGGTTGGTGGCTGCGGTCTTCGGGGGTTCCAACGTCCAGGTGTCGGGTCCGACCGGAGCCATGGCGGTTGTGCTCGCGCCCATCGTGAGCCAGTACGGCCTCGGCAGCATCGCGTTGGTGACCGTACTGGCCGGTGTGATGGTGGTGGCCGCCGGTGGCACCGGGCTCGGGAGAGCGGTGACGTTCATCCCATGGCCCGTGATCGAGGGCTTCACTCTCGGCATCGCGATCATCATCTTCCTGCAGCAGGTGCCCGCGGCGTTGGGGCGCAGCGCAACCGCGGGCCGGAGCCCACTCGTGGGGGCGTGGGACGTCGTCCGCCACGTCGACTGGGCGATCGCGGGCACCACTCTCGCGGTTGCAGGGCTGGTCGCGGCGCTGATGATCGGTCTGCCCCGGCTGCACCGCGCCATCCCGGAATCGTTGGTCGCCGTGCTCGCCGCGACGGTCCTGGTGGTCGTCGCGCACGTGCCCGTCGGACGGATCGGAGAACTGCCGTCACACTTGCCCACTCCGGTGCTGCCGGTCGCCGATCTAGGCGCATCGAAGGCGCTCTTCGGCGCGGCACTGGCGATCGCAGCGCTCGCGGGAATCGAGTCGCTGCTGTCGGCGCGCGTGGCCGCGACCATGTCGCCCACCGGTCCGTATGACCCGAACCGCGAGTTGGTCGGTCAGGGCATGGCGTCGGTGGCGTCGGGAGTGTTCGGCGGTATGCCTGCGACCGGGGCCATCGCGCGCACGGCAGTCAACGTGCGGTCCGGCGGTGTCACCCGCGTTTCCGCCATCGTCCACTCGCTGCTGCTGCTCTGTGTCGTGTACTTCGCGACCGGTCGGGTGTCTGCGATTCCGCTGTGCGCACTCTCGGCCGTGCTGATGGTGACGTCGTTTCGGATGATCTCGTCGAGGACGGTCGCGAGGATCCTGCGCTCCACCCGGGCGGATGCCTTGACCTTCGTGCTCACGGCCGTCGTCACGGTGTGCTTCGACCTCATCGAGGCGGTGCAGATCGGAATCGTGGTCGCGGCGGTGTTCGCGTTGCGTTCCGTGGCACGCCGCAGCAGCGTCACGCGCGAGGAACTGCCTGGTCCGCACCACGCCGGCGACGAGAGAATTGCACTCTTGCGCCTCGATGGCGCGATGTTCTTTGGCGTCGCCGAACGGATTTCGAACACCATCACAGATGCCGATCAGCCCGAAGTGAAGGTAGTCATCATCCGCATGTCCACGTTGGGAATGCTGGACGCGACGGGTGCGCATACCCTGGCCCAGATCGCCGATGAGCTGGAGTCGCGCGGGATCACCGTCATCATCAAGGGTGTCCAGGCCGAACACCTGGATCTGCTGACCAACGTCGGCGTCATTGATTCCCTGCGTCACGAAAACCACCTGATCGACACGCTCGACAGTGCGATCGCCCATGCCCGGCTACACGCCGCCGACCCGTCGATGCGTTGAGGCCGAGCCGCACGAAGGGGATCGGCGTCGAATAGGGTCGTGCCGACATGGGTTGGTGGGATGCGGCACTGCTCTTCGTCGCCGGGATTGGCGGCGGCCTGGTAGGCAGCATCGCCGGGCTGGCCTCGCTCACGACGTATCCCGCCCTGCTGCTGATCGGGCTGCCGCCGGTGACGGCGAACGTGACGAACACCGTGGCCCTGGTGTTCAACGGCGTCGGATCGGTGTCGGCGTCGCTGCCCGAGCTGCGCGGCCAGCGCTCCGCACTGAAGCGGCTGGTGCCCGCGGCGCTGGTCGGTGGCGCGGCGGGTGCCGCGTTGTTGTTGGCGATCCCCGCAAAGGGATTCGAGAACGTCGTGCCGATCCTGCTGGCCGCGTCGGCCGTGCTGATCGCCCTCCCCGAGCGAGATCGGGTCGCGGGCGCCCCGCGCGGTGCCTCCCGAATTCTGTTGGAGGGCATCGCGGTCCTCGCGATCTGCGTGTACGGCGGCTTCTTCGGCGCCGCGGCCGGGGTGCTGTTGCTCGCCTTGTTCCTTCGCACGGGCAGCGAGTCCCTGGCTCGTGCCAACGCCACCAAGAACGTCGTCCTTGGAGTGGCGAACGGTGTTGCGGCAGTGATCTTCATCGCGTTCGCTCCGATCCACTGGCTGGCCGTGGCCCCCCTGGGCGTTGGTTGTCTGCTGGGCTCGCGGCTCGGTCCGGCGATCGTCCGGCGTGCGCCCGCGACTCCGCTGCGACTGATGATCGCCGCAGCGGGACTGGCACTCGCCGTCAAACTCGGCCTCGACACCTATCGCTAGACGAACGGGTCGTCGCCCTTGGCCACCCTTGTGCCCAACTCGATCAGCGACATCGCCGACGCGTGCAGGCGTTGGCCTGCGTCCCAGCTGGCCTGGCCGGCCAGGTAGCGCGACCAGGTGCCCTCGATGACGATGCCGAGCTTGAAGCAGGCCAACGCCTTGAACCAGTCGAGCTGGGACGTCTTTCGACCGCCGGCGGCGGTGTACGCGTCGAGCAGTTCGCTGCGACTCGCGAGGCCGCCCAGGGCTGCCAGTTCGGAGCCGGCATCGATGGTGTTGGGTTCGGACGGCCAGCAGACCAGCATCCACCCGAGGTCGAGAAGCGGGTCCCCGACGGTGCACATCTCCCAGTCGATGAGGGCCGCGAGTTCGGGTCGGTCACGGCGCAGCAGCACGTTGTTCAGATGGGCATCGCCGTGCATGATGCCGGGTTCGCCGTCATCGGGCCGGTTGTCCTCGAGCCACTCCGCCAACGGGGTGACCCCGGGCAGCGAACCCGGGTCGTAGGCCTCGTGCCGATAGCTCTCGAGCAGGCGCAAGAACTGCGGAACCTGGCGCACCAGAAAGGATCCCGGTCGTCGGATCGCGGCCAGCGGGCTGCCCTCCCATGCCACGTTGCCCAGCTCGGCCAGGCCGGCAGCGTAGGCCAGGCCGACGTCATGCCTGGCGCCTGGGTCGTCGACGTACGCTTGCGCCATCTCATTACCCGGGTTGAAGCCGTCGACCTCCTCCATCAGGTAGAACACCACGCCGAGCACGTCGAGCTCGTCACAGCCTGCGATGAATTCCGGATGCGGGACCGGGGTGCCCGCCAGCGTCGCCAGGACCGCGATCTCGCGCAGCATCGTCTTGTCGCTCGTCGGACGGGGATGCTGCGGCGGGCGCCGCAGCACCATCGGGCGATCATCGACTCGTAGGCGCACCACGATGTTCTGACTGCCGCCGGTCAGCGGTTCGACGTCGGTCACCTGCGAGCCGAGGCCCGTCTCGCGGACCCACTCTTGAAGCGCCTTCTGGTCGTCGTCGGTCAGCGTCGGGCTCGCGGGGACGTCATCGGCCATGGCTGACATCGTCGCCCCAACACCGCCAGGCCGCCAGAGGTTCCACCGAAGTCGTTGGCCCTCAGTCGGTTCCAGGTCCCATCGCCGCGGCGCTGGCCGCGATCATGAGCTGGACGGCGTCGTTGCGCGACAGCGAGGTCAACATCTGCATGCCAGCACGCATGGTCTCGCCGACCAGGTGTGTCGGTCCGTTGCCGAGGTTTTCGAAGGCCTCCGCAATCACCTCGTCGACGGTGGCGGCCTCCGTCGGCGACTCGTCCTCGGTCGTCGTGCCGCGGTCCCGCTCCAGACGCCGCAGGGCCGGCGTATCGGTCTTCCCGAGAATCAGGCCGAGCACGTCGACGCCCTTTTCGTGGAGTTCACTCCAGAGGGCTTCGGCGAACACCATGTCGAACGCCTTCGTCGCACCGTAGGCGACCATGTTCGGTGCGCCGACGAAACCGGCGCCCGAGCCGCGCAGGACGATGCCACCACTGCCCCGCGCTACCATCGCCGGAGCGAAGTGGTGGCACAGTTGGACGGGCGTCGTGCAGTTCCGTTGGATCATCGCCTCCGCCGTCGCCACCGGGTTGGCCAGGAACGGCTGGAAGTCGGGGTCTGCGCCCGCGCAGTAGACGAGGAATCCCACGTCGAGGTCCGCAGTCGCGTCGGCGATCGCCTTGGCGGCGTCCGCGCGGGCGAGATCGACTGCCAGCGTTCGTGTTCGAACACCACGTCGGGATTCGATGCCCGCCGCAACCTCGTCGAGGACCTCCTGCCGGCGGGCCAGCAGCACGACGCTCGTGCCGCGCTCGGCAAGTGCCTCGGCGAACGCTGCGCCCACCCCGTCCGAGGCGCCTGCGACGACCGCCCACGGTCCGTACTTCTCGGCAAAGCTCACGAGCCCTCTCCTACTGAGATGACGCGTACCGGCGTGAAGCGACGGCGGGCGATCCGCCATCCCGCGTCGGTGCGGACGATGTCGTCGTCGTAGAACCCGATGGCGTTGACGCCAGAGTTGGCCTCGCCGAACGTGATCAGGCCATCGACGTAAGTGCGCGCCTCAGCCTTGTCGCCGTCGACCACGATGACCTGGTTGGTGAGCCGGTGCATGGTGTGGCCCGCCATCGCGTGCGACGTCTCCATGATCTCGCTGACGGCGTCGACGCCGCGCCACGTGCCGATCTCGCCATAGTCCAGTTCGCAGTCATCGGTGAACGCAGTGCGGAACAGCGGCCAGTCGCCACGGTCGATGCCAGTTACATACCTGAGCAGGACGTCCGAGATGTCCTGGCGGTCTTCGCGTTCGGTCACTGAACATCTCCGTTCGGGTCGGCGATGATCCGCGACGTAAGCACATGAGACCGGCTGTCTGCCGGACCGTCAACCGTGCCAGACGTATGCCCGACAGGCGCCAGGAGTCAAGCATTCGAGGTTCGACGTCGGCTCATCCTGGCGGCCGACGCCATCGGAGGCTAAGCGGAAGAGGGGGTGGCGGCATTGACCCGTTCGGCGGCGAATGCTGCTGCCTGACTGGTCAATCCGGCTTCGACGTAGAGGCTGTGGGCGGGGCGATCATCCCCTGGGGAGCAGACGGGGTCGGCACCGTTGCAGAGGTCGACCGTCTTGGGCCCGTACAGCGGGCTCAGCGCGGTCAGGGGGCGGCCGAACTTCGCCGACGGGTTGCCGAGGACCACGACCGCGGCGACGTGGTCGGCGACCTCCGGCGGCATGAGGTTGGTGAAGCCGAACACCGGACCCGGTGCCGCGGTGATGAAGTCGACCACGGCCGCGCCCTGCGAGTATCCGCCGAGCACGATCTTGGCGTCAGGGCACGAGGCCACGGTGGCATGGACGTGGGCGCTGGCGTCGTTGGCGCCGTCGGCCGCCTGCATGAAGTCGTAGGACGCGGGGTAGTTCACCGCGTACGCGCTGACGGTCTTGCCCTTGAGGTCGCCCTTGAGCGAGTCGACGAAGGCCTGGCCCTCGGCCCCGAGCCCGACGGCCTCCGCGGTTCCGCGGGCGAACACGACTTCCACGTCCGAGCATCCCGGGGCGGCCGACGCCGCGGGTGTGCCGAGACCGATCAGGCCGGCGGCGATCAGCCCGCCGGTGGCCATGCCCGCCAGCAGCGCATGTGTCTTCGACTGAACGGACATGGGGTTGCTCCTCGGTGTTCTTCGTCGATGATGCGGTTACCTAGACGAACTCCGTAACCATCGATTCAATTCCACACCGAAGAAGGACCGCGGCAAGTGGGGCTAGCACCCAAAACCGCCTTCCCGCTGTCAAGAAGCGGGCCACGCACGCAGCGGGGATTGCCAGCGCGAACATCAAGTGCGACTGGCGAACTGATCACCGCTTCGTGGCGACCACCACGAGGTAAGCCCACTCCATGGTCGGCGACCCGGCCAGTGCCTCGTCTCCGATTCGGGCAATGTCGGCGTCGAGGGCCGCAATCCGCCCCTCGTCGTCGCCGAGTCCGCGGTACGCCGCGATCGTCGGTCCGTAGTTGGCCTTGAAGTATTCCCGGAACTGTTCGCCGTTGGCGAATAGGTCGACGGGCAAGCCTCGGCGCTCGGTCACGACGTCGGCGACCCGGTCGCCGAGCAGTCCGCGGACGTGGTCCGCACTTCCCCACAGGGGCGGTGACGACGCACCAGCGGCCGGCGGAGCCACGTACGGCTTCATCGTGGCGAACAGCCTGCCGATGAACCCCTCTGGCGTCCAGCTGAGCAGGCCGATCGTCCCGCCGGGCCGGCACACCCGGATCAGTTCGTCGGCCGCCTGCTGATGGTGCGGCGCGAACATCACTCCGATGCACGACAACACCGCGTCGAACTCACCGTCGGCGAAGGGCAGCGCCTCGGCGTTGGCCTCGTGCCACTCGAGCGCAGTCCCCCGCTGCGCGGCAATGGCGCGACCCTGCTCCAGAAGCCGGGGACACAGATCGCTCGCGATGACAGTCGCCCCCTCGTTTGCCGCGGCGATCGCGGCATTACCCGTCCCCGCGGCCACGTCGAGCACGCGGTCACCGCGGCCCACGCCGGTCGCCGCCACCAACGTCGGCCCCAAGGACGCGACCAGTCCATCGGCGATGGCACGATAGTCACCCAGCGCCCACAGCGCACGATGCTTGGCTTCGAGTTCTCGGTCTTGCACTACGGCACTCATCATCGTTCCTCCCTGTCTGGTGCAGACATCGTCGCTCCGGAGGATGTGGTCGATCTAGTTACAAATCTGTACCACCACTGGTTCGATGTTCGTACCAGGCTTCTTCGTCGGTAGTTGGACAGGGACGGAGGTGACGACGTGTCCGGATATGGCCAGTTCTGTCCGATGTCGAAGGCGATGGAACTGCTCGACGAACGGTGGACGCTGCTCGTCGTGCGCGAATTGCTTCTCGGTAGTCGCCATTTCAACGATCTCAGGCGCGGCGTGCCGAAGATGTCTCCCGCGCTGCTTTCCAAGCGCCTAAAGTCGCTCACCCGCGCGGGTGTCGTGGAGCGTGCCGAGATCGATGGTCGCACCACCTATTCGCTGACCCAGTGCGGTCAGGAACTCGGCGAGGTGGTCGAGGCGCTGGGGCGATGGGGTGTGCGCTGGGTCGGCGAGTTGGGCGAAGCGGACCTCGACCCACACTTGCTGATGTGGGACATCCACCGCACGGTGTCGATCGACGAGTGGCCCCGCTCGCGGACCACCGTCGCCTTCCACCTCGACGGCACGGCGGTCAAGGCGTCGCGGTGGTGGCTGGTGGTGGTCGACGGCCACGCCGACGTCTGCGACGTCGACCCCGGTTACGAGGTGAGCGGCACGGTGGAAACCAGCCTGTTGACGCTCACCCGGATTTGGCGCGGCGACGTCGGCTGGTCGCACGCGCTGCTCGACGGCAGTGTGGCCGTGTCCGGACCGGCCGAGGTTCGTCGCGCCATCCCCGCGTGGATCGGCCAGGGGACCAAGGCCGCCGTGCCGAGACCGACCCGAACGTCGGGTGGCTAAGCCTGGTACGAGAGACAGCCCTGCGCACCGTCGATGACGCCCGCGCGAAACGCGCGAGTCCGATCGAATCCGGCTCCCTGGCGGTCCACGTCGCCTTCACCGCGGAACAGCAGCAGCGCCTTGATTCCCTCGTCGAGGTCACCCGGCGAGATGTGGTAAGTGCTGGTGGCCTCACGGTTGTAGAGGATGACGCTGGCGGTGTAGGCGCCCGCGAGGCAATCGCCGCGCAGGGTGGACGTCTTCTCGTCGGAGTCGTCACCCAGTCGGCTGAGCGCCGCCAGCCCGTACTGGGTGGCCAGCAGCGTCGCGACTGCGTAGTCGCCGCCCTCGTCGTAGATCTGCGGCATGCTCTCGACGTTGTCCCAACCGACGTAATCGTCTGGTACGCAATAGAAGAGCACGTACCCCTTGGCGGACTGGCCGCCACAGTCCGGCGGGCTCGACGGGTCGAACGGCTCGAGGCCCTTCATCGGCGGCCAGGCCTGTCCCTCGGTCAGTTCCGGGTAGACCTGGGTCCAGTAGTCCTCGAGGTCATACGGCACACCGTTGACGATCGAGTCGTACGGGGCGTTGCCCTCGCTCGCCTCGTCCTCGGCGTCGTTGAAGGGAAGTTCGAGCACGATCGGCTCGCCGTCCTTGTACTCCTTGCACCTCTCGGCGCCGTTGTCGTAGCCGTCCTGGAAGGCACTGACCCTGTCGAAGCCGCTGCCGTGGGCCGACGGGTCCTGCGCACTGGTGCCCGGGGTGTCGCGCAGATCCAGGATGCCTGCCAGCGATCTGTCGAGGTCCGCGCCCGACACCTCGAAGACCCCGTCGTCCTGGGCGTGCTTGGCCCATCCACCGGCGAAGCAGTCCGCCTGCAGCTCCGAGCTGACCGTCAGCTCGTTCTGGTCGAAGAAGCCCGATCGCTGCTGCATGGCGTGTCCCCACTCGTGCGCGAGGACGACGGGGATGACGAAGTCGCCGTACTTCTTCTGGAGCTCGGGAAGCAGTCCGGCGGCGTCCCAGGCCACCGAATCGTCGAGCTTGCAGTAGAACGCGTTGCCCGCGACGTCGCCGTAGTTCGATGCGCAGGCGGGCCCCGATTCCGAGTCCGGCGTCAACGCGTACAAGCCGCCCTCGACCGGCTTGTAGTCCTCGCCGTAGAGCTTGGGGAACTGATCGGTCCAATACGTCTGCAGATCGGCGATGGCCTCCATCGCGAGCTTGTTCACCGCAGTGGACGGGTCGCCCTCGATCTTGATGTTGCTGGTGTCGGGCTTCTTCGCTGCCGACGGGCTGGGCACCTCGGGTTTCACACCTCCTCCGCACCCCGCGACCACCAAGACCGCAGCAAAGATCGCCAACCCACCCTTGATCATGAAAAAACAGTAGCGGGAGCGGCTCGATTGCGGAAGCCATGGCCGCCAATCGGTCGAGGAGCCGCCGCGACATGTTGGTGGTGACCAGGTCGAGCAACTCGTCGGCGCGCCCCGCCATGATGGTCCGGATCGCGTACAGGGAGAAGCCCTTCGCCTGTTCGGCACTGATGGCGGGCGGGATCGAGAGCTCCTGACGGGCCGTCAAAACGTCCACGATCGCCGGCCCGTCATGGGCGAACACGTCCGTCAACGCTTGCTCCAGCTCGCCGGGGTGCTCGACGCGCCGCCCGAAAGCACCGAGCGCACGGCCGACGGCGGCAAAGTCCGGATTGACGAGCTCCGTTCCGAAGTTGACGATGCCCGCGGCCTTCATCTCCAGCTCGACGAAGTTCAACGACGAATTGTTGAAGACGATCACCTTGACCGGCAACCGGTTCTGCAGAAGCGTCATGAGCTCACCGGGAGAGCCGACGTCCAACGGTGAACACCGCGTCGTCGGCCGCCAGCTGGTTGGCAAGTCCCGCAACGTATTCCGGGCGGATGGTGGTGCGATCGCGATCGTTGACCGCCAACCCGTCCATCGCCTTGCGGGTCTTGGCGTAGTGGCGCAGCGAGCGGTCGAGGTGCTCGCGCGACGACTTCTGCGTCAGCAGCTGTTGCAGCGCCGCCAACGTGCCGGCGACGGTCCCGACCAGTCCGAGGTTGATTAGCCTGCGGCGGAACAGGTTTCGGTCGCGAACGTCGACCTGCACGATAACGATGCAGGCGTTCTCGGGATGTGCGCGGCGATGATCTGAGTTGCGACGGTCGCCATTCGGTCCCTCCCCCTACGCGATTTCGGCGCGGAAACGTTCGCGTGGCGACTGTTTGCGCGCCGAAATCACCCTACGTGGGGGCTTACTTCGGGGCGAAGCGTTGACCGGCGTCCAAGCGGATGCACTGGCCGTTGAGCATCGGGTTGTCCACGATCGCCAGCGCCAGCTTGGCGTACTCCTCCGGCTTGCCGAGGCGCTTCGGGAACGCCGCATCCTTGGTCAGCGCGCTGGCGAACTCGTCGGGGATGCCCTTGGTCAGGCCGGTGGCGAACAGGCTCGGCGCGATGGCCAGGACCCGGATGCCCAGGCTGCCCAGGTCGCGCGCCATGGTCAGGCACATCCCGGCGATCGCGGCCTTGGAGGCGGTGTAGGCCACCTGTCCGATCTGCCCCTCGAAGGCGGCGATCGACGCCGTGTTGATGATGACGCCGCGCTCCTCGGCCTCGTCGTCGACGGGCTCCTGCTTGCTCATCTGCCAGGCCGCGAGGCGGCTGATGTTGAACGTGCCGATTAGGTTGAGATCGACGCTCGCCCGGAACGACTCCAGGGGATGCGGGCCGTTCTTGCTGATGGTGCGCTCGCCGATGCCACCGCCCGCCGTGGTCACGATGACGTGCAGTCCGCCGAGTCCGTCGATCGCCTGCTGCAATACGTCTTCGGTGCCTGCGAAGTCGGTCACGTCGACCTCGTGGAAGCTCGCACCGATCCCGGCGGCGACGTCCCTGCCCCGACGCATCACCCACGATGATCGCCTTCTTGCCCGAGATCTTCATTAGCTCCCTTTCCAAAATGAGGTCAGACTGTAAAGCAACCTAACCGACGTCACTTTCCGGTAAGGCCTTCGGGTGGCGAAGTGGGTACCTTGGCGTCATGGCCGATACGGCTACCCGCCCGGAAGTGCCCAGCGACGTTCGTCCGAGTGGACTCACGGGTGTCGCCGCCGCGGCGGTGGCACTGGGAGTGGCTCAATTGAGCGCGGTTCCCTTCGGCCCACAGGCCGACTCCAGAACCGCGATCGGCTCGGCCGTCATCGACTTGACGCCGGGCCCGGTCAAGGAATGGGCTATCCAACTGTTCGGCACGTCCGACAAGCTGGCGCTGTCCATCCTGGTGTTGGTCGTCATCGCGGTGATCGCCGCCCTCACCGCGCAGTACGAGACACGTCGCAGACCCGTCGGCAGCATCGCGATAGTAGTTGCCGGGGCACTCGGCTGTGCCGCCGTAATCAGCCGGGCAGGCGCAACGCCGGTCGACGTGGTCCCCACGGTGATCGGCACGGTGTGCGGCGTGCTCGTGCTCCGGTTGCTCGTCTCCGGGCGTATCGCCAATGCGGCACCGCCGGCGGATGCGCCGTCGAGCGACTCGCCCGACCGGGGTCGACGGCTGTCGTTGGTGACGCTCGGTTTCATCGGCGCGGGAGCCGTCGCGGGTGTTGCGGGCGCGGTGCTCAACCGGCTGAACTCGTCGGTGGCGGGCGACCGCACGGCCTTCACCCTGCCGACCGCGGGCAGCACCGTGCCCGTCGCACCGCCTCCGTCAGTCCAGCCGCCCGGAGTGGCCCTGCCACCGTTCATCACTCCGAACGCCGACTTCTACCGCATCGACACCGCGTTGAGCGTGCCGCAACTCACCCGTGCGGACTGGCGTCTGAAGATTCACGGCATGGTCGATCGCGAAGTCACGTACACCTTCGACGATCTGCAACGGTTCGAGGTCGTCGAGCGAGTCGTGACACTGACGTGCGTCTCCAATCCCGTCGGCGGCGACCTCATCTCCAATGCCAAGTGGACGGGCTACCGCGTTCGAGACCTGTTGGCGGGGGCGGGCATTCAACCCGACGCCGACATGGTGATGTCGACGTCGATCGACGGGTTCACCGCGGGCACGCCGGTCGAGGCACTCACCGACCAGCGTGACGCCCTCCTGGCGATCGGCATGAACGACGCACCGCTGCCCATCGAGCACGGTTATCCGGCCCGCCTGGTCGTGCCCGGGTTGTACGGCTACGTCTCGGCGACCAAGTGGATCGTCGACCTGGAGCTCACCCGCTTCGATCGCGCCCAGGCGTACTGGACCCGGCTCGGGTGGTCGGCGCGCGGGCCGATCAAGACCCAGTCGAAGATCGAGGTCCCGAAGCGCGGTCAGGTCGTGCCCCGCGGCCCGGTCACCTTCGGCGGCGTGGCCTGGGCGCAACAGCGGGGCATCAAGGCGGTCGAGGTGCGCATCGACGACGGGCCCTGGCGGCCGGCGGAGCTCGGGGCGAGCTATTCGAACGACACCTGGCGGCTGTGGAGTTTTCCCTGGCAGCCCAATGACCCTGGCTCGCACGCGATTACGGTGCGCGCGACCGATGGCACCGGCACCGTACAGACCTCCGAGACCGCCGACGTGGTACCCGACGGGGCGACCGGCTGGCACACGGTGACGTTCGACGTCGCCTGACGCCGACCACCACCCGCGTTGCCCGACCTTCATGCCAAGCTGGTCACGTGCTGCTCGTCGCCGTCGCCACCACGTCCGCCGAGGTCGGTGCCGTCTCGGCGCGCTCGGCCAAGATCAGTCGCATCGCGGACCTGCTGACCGCAGCCGCCGCGGCGGCCGATCCCGATCTCGTCGCCGTCGTGGTCGCCTGGCTCTCCGGTGAGTTGCCCCAGCGTCAGATCGGCGTGGGCTGGGCCGCTCTCCGCGCGCTGCCGCCCGCCGCCGCGGAGCCCTCGTTGACGGTGTCGGGCGTCCACGCCACGTTCACCGAGATCGGGCTCGTCTCGGGCAAGGGCTCGCAGGTCCGTCGGTCCGAGTTGCTGACTGGGCTGTTCGAAGCGTCCACCGAGGCTGAGCAGACGTTCCTGCGCCGCCTTCTCAGCGGCGAGTTGCGCCAAGGCGCCCTCGTCGGCGTGATGGCAGACGCCGTCGCCAAGGCCGCCGGCGTTCCTGCGGCCGAGGTTCGACGGGCCGCGATGCTGGGCGGCGATCTACCGACCGTCGCGGCGGCGGCCCTGACCCACGGCAGGGCCGCCCTCGCCGAGTTCGCCCTCCAAGTCGGCCGCCCGGTCGGTCCCATGCTCGCCCAGACGGCGACCGGAGTAGAGGATGCACTCGAAAAGCTCGGCGGGACAGCCGTCTTCGAGGCCAAGCTTGACGGCGCCCGGGTTCAGATTCACCGCGCCGGTGACATCGTGTCGATCTACACCCGCAGCCTCGATGACATCACGGCACGGCTACCCGAGGTGGTCGACGCCGCCCTCGCCCTCCCGATCGACGAGTTCATTGCCGACGCGGAAGCGATCGCCCTGCGACCCGACGGCCGGCCACACCGGTTCCAGGTGACGGCGTCACGGTTCGGGCGCGGCGGTGGCCGCGGTGGGCGAGACCGGACGGCCGACGTCGAGGCGGCCCGAGCCGCCCAGCCGCTGTCGGTGTTCTTCTTCGACCTGTTGCGTCTCGACGGCGCCGACCTGCTGGACCTGCCGACGACGGAGCGACTCGCCGCCCTCGATGCGATCGTGCCTGCCGCGCAACGAGTCGACCGAGTGAGCACCTCCGAGGGTGAGGCCGCGGCGACCTTCCTCGCGGCGACCCTGCAGGCCGGGCACGAAGGGGTGATGGCGAAGTCGCCGACCGCGCCGTACGAGGCGGGTCGTCGCGGCGCCGGCTGGCTCAAGGTCAAACCCGTGCACACCCTCGACCTCGTCGTGCTGGCGGTCGAGTGGGGCTCGGGCAGGCGCACCGGCAAGCTCTCCAACATCCACCTCGGTGCGCGCGACCCGGCGACGGGCGGATTCATCATGCTGGGCAAGACGTTCAAGGGCATGACGGACGAGATGCTGGCCTGGCAGACCGTCCGGTTCACCGAGCTCGCCGAAGGTCCGACGGACGGCTACGTCGTCAAGGTGCGACCCGAGCAGGTGGTCGAGATCGCCCTCGACGGGGTGCAGACGTCGAGCCGGTACCCGGGCGGAATGGCACTGCGCTTCGCGCGCGTGCTGCGCTACCGAGACGACAAGGGCCCCGCCGACGCCGACACCATCGGTACCGTGCGGACCCTGTACGAGACCTGAACGAATGGGGGCGTTTCCGCCAAACGACCCTGCCCGCGGTGAAAGGATCGGGCCATGGCCTCACCCCCATTACCGGCCGCCGCGGAACGTCTGGAAGAAACCGACGGCGACCTCACCTATGTCCGCACCGACGCCGGCCTGCCGCCGGTGGCGATCATCGACCGCTCACCGATCACCGCGAAACACAAGATCGTCTTCGCCGTCATCGCACTCGTCGGAGCGGTCGCCTGGGCGATCATCGCCTTCTTCCGCGGCGAGACGGTGAGTGCGGTCTGGTTCGTCATCGCCGCGATCTGCACCTACGTCATCGGTTTCCGGTTCTATGCCCGCCTCATCGAGATGAAGATCGTCAAACCCCGCGACGAGCAGGCCACCCCAGCCGAGGTGTTCGAGAACGGCACTGACTACATGCCCACCGACCGGAGGGTGCTGTTCGGTCACCACTTCGCTGCGATCGCGGGCGCAGGACCCCTGGTCGGGCCGGTGCTCGCCATGCAGATGGGCTACCTCCCGGGCACCATCTGGATCATCGTCGGCGCGGTGGTGGCTGGCTGCGTGCAGGACTACCTGGTGCTGTCGATCTCGGTCCGGCGCCGCGGCCGCTCCCTCGGCCAGATGGCGCGCGACGAGTTGGGTACGGTCGGCGGCGTCGCCGCGATCGTGGGCGTGCTGGTGATCATGGTGATCCTGCTGGCGGTGCTCGCCCTCGTCGTCGTCAATGCCCTCGCCGAAAGCCCGTGGGGCGTGTTCTCCATCGCGATGACCATCCCGATCGCCGTCTTCATGGGCCTCTACCTTCGGTTCCTGCGACCGGGTCGGGTCTCGGAGGTCTCGCTGATCGGTGTCGTGCTGTTGCTGCTGGCCGTGGTGTCCGGCGGTTGGGTGGCTGAAACCGCTTGGGGCGTCGACTGGTTCACCCTCTCGAAGGTGACGCTGTCGTGGTGCATCATCGTCTACGGCCTCGCCGCGTCGGTGTTGCCGGTCTGGCTGTTGCTGGCCCCGCGTGACTATCTGTCGACCTTCATGAAGGTCGGTACCATCATCCTGCTCGCCATCGGCATTCTCATCGCCCGCCCGATCATGGAGGCGCCCGCGGTCTCGACGTTCGCCAGCAGTGGTACGGGGCCGGTGTTCGCTGGTTCTCTGTTTCCGTTCCTGTTCATCACCATCGCGTGCGGCGCACTTTCCGGCTTCCACGCGCTCATCTCCTCCGGCACGACGCCCAAGCTGCTGGAGAAGGAAAGCCAGATGCGGCTGATCGGCTACGGCGGCATGCTGACGGAGTCCTTCGTCGCGATCATGGCGCTGATCACCGCCGCCATCATCAACCAGCACCTCTACTTCGCCATCAACGCGCCCACCGCGCAGACCGGGACCACCGCGCAGACCGCGGCCGACTACGTCAACGGCCTCGGGCTGTCGGGATCCCCGATCACCGGTGACGAGATCACCGCAGCGGCGGAGGGCGTGGGCGAGGACACGATCGTCTCGCGCACGGGCGGCGCGCCCACCCTGGCATTCGGCATGTCCGAGGTGTTGCACCAGGTCTTCGGCGGCACGGGCCTCAAGGCGTTCTGGTACCACTTCGCGATCATGTTCGAGGCGCTGTTCATCCTCACCACGGTCGACGCGGGCACCCGTGTCGCGCGGTTCATGTTGTCCGACGGCCTGGCCAATCTCGGTGGGCCACTGAAGAAGTTGCGCAATCCGAGCTGGCGCGTCGGTGCGTGGGCCTGCAGCATCATCGTGGTGGCCGCGTGGGGCAGCATCCTGCTGATGGGCGTCACCGATCCCCTGGGCGGCATCAACACGCTGTTCCCGTTGTTCGGCATCGCCAACCAGCTGCTGGCCGCCATCGCGCTGACCGTCGTCACGGTCGTGGTGATCAAGCGCGGACTGCTGAAATGGGCGTGGATTCCAGGTATTCCGCTCGGGTGGGACCTGATCGTGACGATGACGGCTTCTTGGCAGAAGATCTTCTCCGGTGATCCGAAGCTCGGCTACTGGACTCAGCACTTCCAGTACCGCGACGCCAAGGACGCGGGCAAGACGGCGTTCGGCGCGGCCAAGAACTCGGACCAGCTCGACGCCGTCATCCGCAACACGTTCATCCAGGGCACACTGTCGATCGTGTTCGCCGTCCTGGTGGTGATCGTGTTCGCCGCCGGAGTCGTCATGGCGCTCAAGGCCATCCGGGGAACTGGACGCCCGCTGAGTGAGGAAGAACCCGTGCCGTCGCGCATCTTCGCCCCCTCGGGCATGATCCCGACCGCCGCCGAGAAGGAGGTGCAGAAGCAATGGGACGCGTTACCTCAATCGGCCGCCAGATCGGTTGGTACTGGAGCTCACTGATGGGCGACAACCACTATCAGCGCTACGTCGCCCATCGGGCGCGCACCCATCCCGGCGAACCCGTGATGTCCGAACGGGACTACTGGCGGATGCGCCACGACGCCACGGAGCGCAACCCGCAGTCCCGCTGCTGCTGACCAATCTCTCTCGCTCTCTCGCGCGAGCGTGCGTGTCTGCGGCCGACACGCCGCGTCAGAACCCGACTTCACGCACGCTCGCGCCTGCCTAGTCAGAACAACTCGTAGCGGATCGGCAGATGCTTGAGGCCGCCGACGAAGATCGTCGCCGTGTGTTCGGGTTCGCCGGCCAACGCGATCGACTTCAGTCGCGGAACCAGCGCCGAGAAGAAGCTGTTCATCTCCATCCGAGCCAACGCCGCACCGAGGCAGAAGTGCACGCCGTAACCGAACGCCACGTGCTTGTTAAGGTCGGGCCCGATGTCGAAGCGAAACGGGTCGGTGAATACGTCCTCGTCGCGGTTGCCCGACGGATGGGAGAGCAGCACCGACTCCCCGGCCGCGATCGGCACACCACGAATCATGTTGTCCTTGCTCGCCGTTCGCATGAACTCCTTGACCGGGGTGACCCAGCGGATCATCTCCTCGCTCGCCAGCCCCATCAGGCTCGGCTCGTCGATGAGCCGAAGTAGCTGGTCGGGGTTCTCGATGAGCGCCTGCACCCCGCCGGAGATGGTCGCGCTCGTCGTGTCGTGGCCCGCGGTCGCGATGATCACGTAGTACGACACCGTGTCGACGTCGGACAGCGACTCACCATCGACGAGGGCGTTCGCGATCGCTGACGCCAGATCCTCGGTGGGCTGCTCGCGGCGCGCGGCAGTCAGCGCCGTGAAGTACCCGAACATGTCGAGCAGCACGGCGAGCTGGTCCTCCTTGGAAGCGCCCGCGCTGAACTCCGCATCGTCGTTGCCGAACAGTTCCTGGGTGTACTGCAGCATGCGTGGGAAGTCCGACTCGGGCACCCCCAACAGCGACATGATCACGAACAGCGGGAAGTTCACCGCCACTTCCTGCACGAAGTCGCATTCCGGACCCACGCCGCCATGTGGTCGACGTACCGCGTCGCAAGCTCGTCCACGCGAAGTTTCATGGCGCGCATGGCCTTCGGGCGGAACCAGTCGACGCCGATCGCCCGCACCACGCGGTGCTGCGGATCGTCCACGTGGATCAGCGTGCTGATGCCGACGCCGGCTTGGAGTTCGTCGGACTCCGCGGTCATCAGGACGGGCCGAGGCGAGTTGGTGAACACGTCGTTCGCGCGCTCGATCGCCATGATGTCGGCGTGCTTGGTGACGGCCCAGAACGGTCGATAGTTCGGCACGTCGACCCAGGACACGGGCGCCGTGGCGCGCAGATGACTGAGCGCTCGGTGCAGGGCCGCCTCGTCGGTGTAGGCGAGCGGGTCCGCCAGCAGCTTGGCGGCCTCGTCCATGATCGGCGTGCTCATCGATTGCTCCTATCGCTCTCGTTCCCAACCACTCCCGCTGCCGCACTCCCCTTGCGCACTTCGTCGAGCACCTCGTCGATGGCCTCCTCCGACAGTCCGGCCGGGAAGGCGGGAAGCACCCGGTCGATGACGCCTTCGCAACGCACCCTCAGCGCCGCAGCCACGTCCGACAGTGGAGCGACGACGGCGAACGCCTGCAGTACGTCCTCGTCGACGAGTGCCCCCCATGGCATCCCATCGTCCTTCCCTCGACATCCGGTGCAACTCGGTGTGCAGGTCACCCCACCCGTGGAGATCGAGGACCCTGCGGTAGGCGGGCGTCGAGCCGTAGAAGGCGATCTGCTTGCGGGTGGCCGTGGCGGCCTGCACCATGTGATCCTCCGTCTCGCCGCTGACGACGAAGACGGGACACGACACCTGAAAGGCGTTGCGATCGCGTCCTGCTCGTTGCAGGCCCCGCAACAGCGCCGGCATCGTGACCTCGTCGGAGTAGCGCTTCGTGGTGAACGCGTGAGCCAGCAGACCGTCGGCGACCTCACCGCTCATCTCCGTCATCGCCTCACCCACGGCGGCGATGAACACCTTCGGAAACTCGTGCGGCATCGGTTCCGGGGTGAACATCGGGGTCATCAACCGATGCGTGTAGAACTCGCCGTCGGAATGCCAGCCTGCTACCGTCCTGCCACGCGGTCCAGATCGCCTGCAGCGCTTGGACGAACTCCCGCATGCGTCGGACCGGATGGCTCCACGGCATGCTGAAGCGCTTCTCGACGTGTGCGCGCACCTGGGTGCCGAGGCCCAGGTTGAACCGTCCGGCGGAGTAGGACTGCAGATCCCAGCCGAGATTGGCGACACTCATCGGGTTGCGTGCGAAGGCGACGGCGATGCTGGTTCCGACCTGGAGACGCGACGTGTGCTCGGCGGCCAGCGTCACCGGTAGGAACCGATCATGGTTGATCTCGCCCGCCCAGCAGCCGTCGTAGCCACGCCGTTCGAGTGCCCCGACCATCGCTGGGACTCGGCTGAGTTCACTGGGTATGTCCCGGTCGATCTTGAGCCCCCAGCCCCGCTCACCGCAGTGGTCGACGCTACAGTAAGCAATTCAGTATGGTCAACGCCGATACCGCGGACGGCATCGGCACCCACCTGTGAGGATGGCTCCCGTGACGAAGGCGCAGGATTGGCAGGACACCCTCGACGACCTCGAGCGGCGCCGCAACCACACCTGGGCGATGGTGGCACCGAGCGACTCGCCAGGCACCACGACAAGGGCAAGCTCGACGCCCGCGCCCGCCTCGACCGACTGCTCGACAAGGGGTCGTTCCGCGAAATCGGCACCCTGGTCGGCGGTGAGATCGCCGCCGACGGCATCGTCGTCGGCTCCGGACTGCTCAACGGCTCACGCGTCATGGTCGGCGCGGAAGACTTCACCACGTTGGCGGGCAGCATCGGCCCCGGTGGCAACTCCAAGCGCTACCGCATCGCCGAACTCGCTCTGCAGAACCGGATTCCGCTCGTGATGCTGCTCGAAGGCGCAGGCTTCCGGCCCACCGGCGGTCACTACGGGCGCACGCCGACCGACCTGCTCGCGCAGGCGAAGTGCTCGGGACGCGTTCCCACCGTCGCTGCCGTGCTTGGTCCGTCAGCGGGGCACGGTGCGCTGGTGGCTCCGGTGTGCGACTTCAGGATCATGAGCCGCCAGGGCGCGATCTTCACCGCGGGACCGCCGGTGGTCAAGGAGTCGACGGGAGAGGACATCTCGAAGGAGGATCTCGGCGGCCCGAACGTCGCGCTCCAAAGTGGGGTGATCCACAACGTCGGCGGGGACGACGAGTCCGTGATCGACGACATTCGTCGATACCTGTCCTATTTCCCGCCCAGCGCCTGGTCCTATCCCCCCGCACAACCCGCCGACGAGTCGACGGCCCCACGGCCCACCCCCGAACTACTCGACGTCATCTCGCAGGACAACCGCCGGGTGTACGACATGCGCGCCGTGCTGAACGTGATCTTCGATCGCCCAGACTGGTTCGAGGTGCAGCCGCGATTCGGCAGGGCCATCATCTGCGGGCTCGCCCACCTCGGCGGCCATCCGGTCGCCGTCGTCGCCAATCAACCAGAGGTGATGGCCGGTTCTATCGATTCGGATGCCGCCGACGAGGCCGCGCACTTCATCATGGTCGCCGACTCGTTCCACCTGCCGAGCGTGTTCCTCGCCGACAACCCCGGCATGATGCCGGGCAGCCGATCGGAGAGCGCGGGCGCATTGCGCAGCGGTGCAAGAATGTTCGCGGCACAGACCACGGCTACCACGCTGAAGCTGCACGTCACCCTGCGCAAGGCCTACGGATTCGGGTCCATGGTCATGTCCCTGCTGGGATTCGACGACCAGGTCGCGACGTGCGCCTACCCCGGCGCCACGATGAACGCCACGAGCGCCGCTGCGCTGAGTCTTGCCACGCACGCGGAGGACGATTTCAGCAGCAAGCTACGCGACGCCGAACTCGAGGCGTCCTATCGTTCGGCCGAGCATCTCGGCTTCGACGAACTGATCGATCCGCGCGAGACCCGTGACGCTCTGCTGGCGGGCCTGCAGCGCGGCCTCTCGAGCAGACAGGCCGCCGCGAAACCCGTCAATCGCACCGTCATCCTGCCGTGACGTCGCTTCGGGATGCCGTCCTCGGCGCGTGGGAGTTGGTGTCGTTCGTCGCTCGTGATCCCGCTACCGGCGAGGAGCGCCACCCGCTCGGCAGCGCACCTCGGGGCCTGATCCTCTACACCGCAGACGGATTCACGTCGGCCCAGCTGGCGAAGTCGGACATGAGCCAGTACGTCGCGTACGGCGGCCGATTCACCGTCGACGAGGCGACGTCGACCCTTCACCACGAGGTGACCATGTCGATGATGCCGGAACTGTTGGCGCAGGCGCAGTTTCGGCAGGCGAGTGTCGACGGCGACCTCCTGACGCTGTCCGCCACCACCACGGACGCGGGGGGCACCGCGACGCACGCCCGCCTAATGTGGCGGCGGGCCTAGCCTGGATTTTGCATGAAAGTCGCCGTGAAACGGGTGTTAATTAGCGAAAGTGCCTGTCCTGCAGGGAATAATGAGACTTCTCTAGGGTCCAGAATTCCGGCGGGAAGGCACTTCGCAAGTGAAGAGTATCGCAGCGGTTTCCCGGGTGAAAGTGTCCGCCGACGGCCGCGGAGTCGTGTCGCATGCCGGGACCGGGATGCTGCGCGAGTGCGCGGAGTTGACCGGGCTCCCGGCGCGGGTCACCGCGGTGCTGGCCGACACCTACCGCGGTCCGTGGACCCATGCCCCCGGTGCGGTGTTCGCTGATCTGGCCGCCGCGGTCGCCGGCGGGGCGAACTGCATCGACTCCGTCGGGCAGAGCTGCGGTGATCGCGAACACGTCTTCGGCCCGGCCGCCTCGACGACCACGATGTGGCGCCTGGTCGATGCCCGGGTCGACGCCGCGCATCTGCCCGGCATCCGGGCGGCCCGCGCCCATGCCCGCCAGCAGGCGTGGGCGGCCGGGGCGGCCCCCGAACCGGGGCAACCGCTGATCCTCGACATTGATGCCACCATCACCATCGACCATTCCGATGGTAAGCAGAAAGCGGCCCCGACGTGGAAGAAGACGTTCGGCCATCACCCGTTGCTGGTGTTCCTGGACCGCCCCGAGATCGCCGGCGGTGAAGCGCTGGCCGGGCTGCTGCGCCCCGGCAACGCCGGGTCCAACACTGCCGCTGATCACCTCACCGTGCTGCGGTGGGCCCTTGAGTCGCTACCGGCCGGCTACCGGCCCACCCCCGAGTATGCCGGCGGGCCCAAAATTCTGGTGCGCTGCGATTCCGCCGGGGCTACCCACAGCTTCGCCACGGCCTGCCGAACCGCCGGGGTGGGGTTCTACTTCGGCTACGCCGTGGACATCCGGGTACGGGACGCCGCGGAAACCCTCACCGAGGGCCACTGCTGGTACCCGGCGATCGAGGCCGGCGATGACCTGCGCGAGGGCGCCTGGGTCGCCGAGGCCACCGACCTGGTCGACATGAGCGGCTGGCCGGCCGGGACCCGGCTGATCCTGCGCAAGGAACGCCCGCATCCCGGCGCGCAACTGAACTTCACCGACTCCGACGGGCACCGCGTCACCGCCTTCATCACCGACACCGGCCACGGTGTCATCCCGGGCCAGATCGGCGGCCTGGAACTACGCCACCGCCAACACGCCCGGGTGGAGGACCGGATCCGTCAAGCCAAGGCCACCGGCCTGCGCAACCTGCCCTGTCACCGCGCCGACGCGAACGCCGCCTGGCTGGAAATCATCCTGGCAGCAACCGATTTGGTGGCCTGGACGAAATTGATCGGCTTCACCGACCACCCCACACTCGCCACCTGCGAGATCGACACCTTCCGCTACCGGGTCCTGCACGTCGCCGCCCGCATCACCCGCGGCGCCCGCCAAACCCGGCTACGCATCGACGCCACCTGGCGCTGGGCCACCGCCATCACCGCAGCCTGGCAACGACTCCGGGCCGCCTTCCCCTGACCACCCCAACACCTTGCCCCACCGACCCGAAAGACCAACCGGCCCTTGGAAAGCCCGCCCACCGAGCGACACCGGCCGATCACCCAACGCCCACCCACCAAAACAACCTCTACAAGCCCGCCCGAACCGGCAATCACACCGTCAGCACCGCCGCGCGAAAAATCGAGGCTAGGACGCCCGGTACGCCGTGACGATCGGTTCCAGTTCGTCGGGCGTGGCACCGTGCAGGATCACCGCGTCGGCGCCGTAGTCGAACTCCTGGCGGATCCGATCGACGCACTGCTGCGCCGTTCCCGTCGCCGATGGCTCGAGCCACTCGTCCGGGATCAGGGTCGCGATGTGCTCGATCTGCGCGGCCGTCGCCTTGTGGTCGATGCCACCGGGCACCGACGTCACCACGGGATCCTCCCGGAAGCGTTGGAGCACAGCCGGATCCCACCCGTTGGTGGACACCAGCAGATCGCCATAGCCCTGGAGGTAGGTCGCCAGCCGGGCGACCGTCTTCTTCAACCGCAACTCCTCCGGTAGATGGTCACCGACGGTGGCGAAGCAGGACCACACCTTCACGCCGTCCGGGTCGCGGCCCGCCTTCTCGGCCGCGTCCTTGACGGTCTTCACGCTGCGCTGCAAGGTCTCCGGGGTGAAGTAGGTGTGCAGGATGACGTCGTCGAACTCACGTCCCCCCAGTGCCAGCGTCTGCGGGCCGAAGGCCACCAGACCCAACCGGATGTCCTCGTCGAAGTCGGGATCCAAGAACAGCAACTGGTACTTGCCGATCGGCCCGTCGTGGTTGAACACCACCTCGCCATGCCAAAGCTTGCGCATCACCTGGGCGAAGTCCTCCATTTGGGCCGTGGTGACCGCAGGCACCCCGAAGGCGTCGTACATCGCCGCAATCCCGCGGCCAATGCCGAGCGTGAATCGCCCACCGGACAGTCGATGCATCGTGGTGGCCCACGATCCGGTGATCAGCGGGTGGCGAGTGTTGTGATTGGTTGCGGCGGTGGCGATCTGCATGCGGTTCGTCACCGCACACGCCGCACCCACCAGCGACGAGGCCTCCTTGACGTTCCACCGCTCCGAGATGAACGCTGTTCCGAAGCCGAGTTCCTCACCGCGTCGAGCCTCGTCCATCAGCGATGCCGGACCCTCACCACCCGCCCCGGCCAGCAGGTAGTACCCCAGTTCGTCGAGCACCCGTTCGCTCATTCCCATACTCCCAGCTTGTAGCCGCAGTTCCAGACTTCGACGATCTGACCGTTGACGACGCGGAACACCTCGATGCTCGCGACCTTCACTTCGTTGTCGCCCTTGGCCATGGTCGAATCCCACACCATGGCGACGTGCTCGCCGTCGCCGCCGTCGATGACGATGTTCAGGTCGAACCGCAACGAGTCCATCTCGGCCCAGGTGTCGGTGACCCGCTTGAGTGCCTGTGCCCGAGTCAGCGTGTGCGATTCGCCGACGTCGTGACGAACCATGGTGTCGGCGATCAACTCCTCGGCCAAGTCGAACCTCTTCCCGTTCCATAGTTCGAGGTTGTAGGCCTCCACCACTTCACGCGCAGACCGAATCGGACTAGTCATCGAACACCTCCACTGCGTCGATGTCGTCGATGGTGGCCGCGGCGCGGTCGACCGTTCGGGCAACACATCCCAACCCACCAGAGCGACGACGGGCAACACGATCATGTACGCCACTGCGAACCGGTAGTGCCGCTACGCATCGTCGAACCCGTAGCCCCGCACACCCAGGGCGACGAGGCGGTTCAGATAGGTCCTGACCAGTTCCTCGTCATGACCCGACCGGATGGAGGTCGGCAAGCCCTGGCTGACCAGATACCCGAGGTCGATCTTGCACCGGTCGCCGGCGAAGAACACGTTGTCCGCGCGAATGTCGCCGTGTACCAGCATGCCCTGCTCGGTCAGCACGGAGAGTGCGATGGCGGCCCTGTCGGGGAAGCGTTCCGCGTGGCGGGTGACTCGGGATGAGACGTCCGCGTCCGAATGTGCGCGGCTGCCGAGACGGCTCAGTTCGTCGACGGCCTCGTCGAGGACGGTCTGCGACCGGCCGACGAGGGCCACCCGCGCACCGTCCTCCGCGAGACATCGTGCCGTCGCCAACCCCATGCCTCGCCGGCCACCGACGGCGGTGGCGCATGCGAAGCCCAGATCCACGGCGCGGCCCGGTGTGCGAGCGTCAAGAACCAGTCCAGTTCGGCGCTCGCTTCTCCGCGAACGCCGTCGCACCCTCCATGGCGTCCTTCGACGAGAAGACCGGCATGATCAGTTCCTGTTGCTTCTTCCACATCTCGTCTTCGCTCCAACCGGCAGACTTCACGATGACATCCTTGGTCACCGCCACGGCCAGCGGTCCGTTGGCCGAAATGCGTTCGGCGAGAGCCAATGCGCCTGCGAGTGCTTCACCAGGTTCGGTGAGGACGTTGACGAATCCCCACTGGGCCGCCTGCTCGGCCGTGAAGCTCTCACCGGTCAACGCCAGTTCGAGGGCCTTCTGGTAGGGAATCCGGTGGGGCAGTCGCAGCAGTCCGCCGCCCGCCGCCACCAGGCCACGCTTGACCTCGGGGATGCCGAACTTCGCGACCTTCGACGCCACCACCAGATCGGTCGCCAGCACGATCTCGGTCCCACCGGCAAGCGCATAGCCCTCGACGGCCGCGATCACCGGCTTGCGCGGTGGTCGTTCGGTGAAGCCGATCCCCCGTCCGGGTATCGACGGGACCTCGCCTGCCAAGAACGCCTTCAGGTCCATCCCGGCGCAGAAGTTGCCGCCGGCCCCCGTCACGATCGCCACCGACAGCTCGGGGGTGCCGTCGAGTTCGTCCATCGCGTCGGCGAGGCCCTGTGCGACGGCCAGATTGAAGGCGTTGCGTGCCTCCGGTCGATTGATCGTGATGACGAGCGTGCGCCCTTGGCGCTCGGTCAGAACTTCGTCGGCCACGTTGCCCCTCTTGTCCATTCGATTGCTTCGAGACCCGTTACCCGGTGAAACTTACTATGGGCATTTCGATAGCCTCCGACGGGGCGAATCCGCTGGCCGCTCGAGGCCCCGACATCGCCTCCGCCAAACGACGACGGCCTATCGAATGCCTACCGGTAAGGTTCACGGTGGTGTTCGCGGGGTCGACACGCATTCGTCGTCAGAGGTCACGGATGCGTTTTCGGTAGATTGTGTTCCGCCGAACCCGAGCGAGTCATCCGATGGAGGTGCCAGGTGGCCAAGCAAGTGACCGCCGAAAAGCGTCAACGACGCGAGCGCGGCTCCATCAATCCCGACGACATCATCAAGGGCGCGTTCGAGCTCGCCGAGACGGTCGGCATCGACAACCTCAGCATGCCGTCGCTGGGCAAGCACCTCGGGGTGGGCGTGACGAGCATCTACTGGTACTTCCGCAAGAAGGATGATCTGCTCAACGCCATGACCGATCGCGCACTCAGGCAGTACGTGTTCGCCACCCCGTACGTCGAGGCCAAGGACTGGCGCGAGACGCTGCGCAACCACGCGCGCGTCATGCGAAAGACAATCCTGGGCAACCCGATTCTGTGCGACCTCATTCTGATCCGATCGGCCCTCAGCCCGCGGGCCGCCAAGCTCGGCGTGATCGCCGTGGAGAAGGCCATCGTAAGCCTGGCCGAGGCCGGGCTATCCCCGCAGGACGCCTTCGACACGTACTCCGCCGTCTCGGTGCATGTACGCGGATCCGTGGTGCTGCAACGTCTCTACGACAAGAACCGGTCCACCGCCGATGGACCCGGCGACTTCGAAGAGGCGATGGTCATCGACCCAGAGACCGCGCCACTGCTGGCCAAGGTCACCAATGAAGGTCACCGGATCGGCGCGTCCGACGAGAAGAACTTCGAGTACGGCCTCGATTGCATCCTCGACCATGCCGAACGGTTGATCGACGAACAGTTGTCGGCGAAGTCGGCTACGGCGCGACGTCGCAAGGCGACCACCCCGCGACGCAAGGCCGACACCCGCTGAGGCTGGTCCTCAGACCTCCACCACGACGGCGCCGCCCTGGCCGCCACCCGCGCACATCGCGGCCACGCCGATACCGCCACCAAGACGCTGCAGCTCGTAGATCAGCGTGGTCACCATGCGCGCACCGGACGCCGCGATCGGATGCCCGAGGCTGCAACCGCTTCCGGAGAAGTTCACCAGCTCCTCGTCGAGGCCGTACTCCTTGCAGGCGGCGATGGGGACCGACGCAAAGGCCTCGTTGATCTCCCACAGCGCGACGTCGGACGGCTTCAGCCCGGCCCGGTCGAGCACCTTGCCGATGACCTTCACCGCGCCCAGTCCCGTGTCGCGGGGCGGAACGCCCGCGGCGCCCCAGGCCTTCACCGTGGCCATCACCGACAACCCCTCGGCAACGGCGTAGTCGAGATCGACCACGGCGACGGCCGCACACGCATCGTTTGTTCCGCTGCTGTTGCCCGCGGTGATGGAGAAGCCCTCGATCTCGGGGTGCAGCACCTTGAGCCCGGCGAGCTTCTCCGCGGTGGTGTCGCGGCGCGGATGCTCATCGACGCTGAACTCGATGACGGAGCCGTCCGGCATCTCGATCTTCAACTGAATGATCTCGTCGGCGAACTTGCCCGCGTCCATTGCGGCGATCGAGCCGCCCACGCGTCCATCTGCTCGCGGGTGATGCCCAGCGCCTGAGCGGTGTTCTCCATCCCACTGTGATCGACATGTCCTTGGCGGGCGCGTCCGGCGTCTCAACGTGCGTCGGCGGCATCCACCGCTCCTCGAACTTCAACTCCGGGCCGGGGATGCGCCAGTTCGTCAGAGGCGTCATGGAGAGTGACTGCACCCCGCCGGCGATCAGTGCGCGTTCCATGCCGGAGCCGATCTGCGCCGACGCATTGCCGATGGCAGTGAGGCTGCCTGCGCAATGCCGTTTACCGATTGGCCGGGCACGTGCGACATCCCGGTCGCGTCCGCCGCATAGCGGGCCAGGTCACCGCCGCCGTAGTGCGATTCGGCGAAGATGATGTCATCGATGTCGGCCGGATCGATGCCGGACCTGCGGACCACCTCGGGCAGGACTGTCGTGATCAGCGTCTCGGGGGGCGTGTTGACCAGCGTGCCCTTGAAGGACCGACCGATCGCAGTACGGACGGCTCCACGATGACGGGGTGTTGACATATCTCACGACCTAGGGTTTCGGCGTTGACGACGTTACAAAAGTAGCAGTGATTGTATCGCGATGACCAAGTGATGACGGTCACTCCGGCTCCAGCAAGTGCAAGTGCTCGTCGCGTATAGGAAACGCCTCCTTGGTCCCGTGCTGGGCGCGGGTCTTGACGAAACTGAACTCGCACTCGGCGAACTGCAGGTTGGTGCCCGACTCTGCTCGACGAGGCGGCGCGATCACGACCCCGACGCAGAATTCGGCACAGCGGCGGCTTCCACGATGACCCCGCGCTCGACGAGATGCTCGGTCAGCGGCGCCACGCCGATGGTGAAGTGCTCGGCCATCGCCATCCGCGCCCGGCCGGCGTCGCGCCGTTCGAACGCGGCGATGACACGGCGATGGTCCCTGGTCGACTGCTTGGGCCACCCTGACAGTGTCGGGAAGACCGACTCGGGCGCGTATCGCGTGATGCCGGACATGAACTGGGTCAGCTTCGGCGAGTCCGCTGCCACGTTGATCAGTCGGTGGAATTCGTGATTCAGCCGCACGGTGCGGTCCAGGTCGCCGCCGGCATAGGCCTCCTCCAGCTCGTCCTGAATGACCCGCAACGCCGAGAGCTGCTCATCAGTGATGTTCTCCGCCGCACGCGCCGCCAACTCGCCGCCGATGAAGGCCTGCACGATGGCGACGTCGGCCATGTCTCTGGCCGTCAGCTCGAGCACCATGAAGCCCCGCCGCGGCTGCTGCACCAACAGTCCCTCGGCACAGAGGTTGAGAAGGGCCTCGCGCACGGGCGTCACGCTGATGCCGAGTTCGACCGCGAGCTGATCGAGTCGCAGATACTCCCCGGCACGATAGGTGCCGTCGAAGATCCGCCTTCGGACGTAGCGGGCGACGTCGTCGGACAGTTGCGGTCGGGCTGCGAACCCGGGATCAGAGCTGATACTCACGCAACAGGCTCTTGCTGATGATCGTCTTTTGAATCTCGCTGGTGCCCTCGCCGATCAACAGGAACGGGGCATCGCGCATCAGCCGCTCGATCTCGTACTCCTTGGAGTAGCCGTACCCACCGTGGATGCGGAAGCTCTGTTCGGTGACTTCCGAGCAGTACTCGCTGGCAAGGTATTTCGCCATCCCGGCCGCCACGTCATTGCGCTCGCCGGAGTCCTTCAGACGCGCCGCGTTGACCATCATCAGATGGGCGGCTTCGACCTTGGTGGCCATCTCCGCGAGTTGGAAGGCAATGGCCTGGTGTTCGGCGATCGGCTTGCCGAACGTGCTGCGCTGCTGCGCGTAGCGGATGGCGAGCTCGAAGGCCCTAATGCCCACCCCGCACGCCCGCGCCGACACGTTGACGCGACCGACCTCGACACCGTCCATCATCTGGAAGAAGCCCTGCCCGGGCAGTTCACCAAGCACGTCGGCATCGTCTGCGTGATATCCGTCGAAGACCAACTCGGTGGTGTCGATGCCCTTGTAGCCCAACTTGTCGAGCTTCCCGGGAATGACCAGTCCCGGCAGCACCTCACCGAAGCCGGCCGGCTTCTCGATCAGGAAGGCGGTGAGATTGCGGTGCGGCTTGTCCGCTCCCTCATCGGTCTTCACCAGCGCCGCAACGAGAGTGGAGCTGCCACCATTGGTCAGCCACATCTTCTGGCCGTTGATCGTGTAACCGCCGTTCGCGTCGCGGACGGCCTTCGTGCGGATGGCGGCGACGTCGGAGCCAAGCTCTGGCTCGGACATCGAGAACGCGCCACGAACCTCACCGGTCGCCATCCGCGGCAGGAAGCGCTGCTTCTGTTCATCGGTACCGTGCTGGCGGATCATGTACGCGACGATGAAGTGCGTGTTGATGACGCCTGACACGCTCATCCAGCCGCGCGCCAACTCTTCGACGCACAGGGCGTAGGTGAGCAGTGACTCCCCTAGGCCCCCGTACTCCTCGGGGATCATCAGCCCGAACAGGCCCATCTCGGACATCTTGTCGACGATGGCCTGGGGGTATTCGTCGGCGTGCTCGAGCGCCTGAGCGTGCGGAATGACCTCCTTGTCCACGAACTTCCGTACAGTGGCGACGATCTCAGCCTGAATCTCGGTCAGCCCGGCCGTCTGCGCGAGTCTGGTCATGCTCCAACCCTTTCGAAGACGGCGGCCAGTCCTTGACCCCCGCCGATACACATGGTCTCCAGCCCGTACCGGGCGTCACGCCGGTGAAGTTCCCGTGCGAGCGTCGCGAGCATCCGCCCTCCGGTGGCCCCCACGGGATGGCCGAGCGAGATGCCCGAGCCCTGGACGTTGGTGCGATCCAGATCCGTCGAGGTGAACTTCCACTCCCGCATCACCGCCAGCGCCTGCGCGGCGAACGCCTCATTCAGTTCGATGAGATCAATCTCGGCCAGCGTCAGGCCCGCCTTGGCCAGGGCCAGCTCCGTCGCCGGGACGGGGCCGATGCCCATGACGTTCGGCGGCACTCCCGCGACGCCCCAGGAGACCAGCCGCACCAGGGGCCTCAGCCCCAGCTCGGCGGCCTTCTCCGCGGTGGCCACGATGCACATGGAGGCCGCGTCGTTCTGACCGCTGGCATTGCCCGCCGTCACGGTGGACTCCGGATCCTGCTTGCCAAGAAGGGGTTTGAGCTTACTCAGCGACTCCACCGAGGTGTCCGCACGAGGATGCTCATCGGTGTCGATCACCGTTTCATTCCGGGCGGCACCTTGCCGCATGGTGACCGTGACCGGGATGATCTGGTCGGCCAGTAGGCCGTCCTTCTGCGCGGCCACGGCGCGACGGTGCGAGGTGACGGCCAACTCGTCCTGCTCCTCGCGCGGAATTCCGTACTGCCTGCGCAGGTTCTCGGCGGTTTCGATCATGCCGCCGGGCACCGGGTAGTCACGGCCGCCTGCGGTGGTCCGGCCGCGGTTCAGCGCGTCGTGCACCTTCACCCCGCCGCGTGATCCACCCCAGCGCATGTCAGTCGAGTGAAAAACCACGTTGCTCATGGATTCCGCGCCGCCCGCGACGACCAGGTCGTTCTGCCCAGTGGCCACCTGCATGCACGCCTGGATGACGGCCTGCAGGCCCGATCCGCAGCGCCGATCGAGTTGCATGCCCGGCACCGTCACCGGCAAGCCGGCGTCGAGCGCGACGACGCGGCCGATCGCGGGCGCCTCCATGCTCGGATAGCAGTGCCCCAGGATGACGTCCTGAACGGCATCGGGCGCGATACCCGTGCGCGCCAGCAGCCCCTTCAACGCCGCGACGCCAAGGTCGACGGCGGTCAAGGACTTGAACATGCCGCCGTAGCGGCCGATCGGGGTCCGGACCGGTTCGCAAATCACCGCGGTAGTCATCAGATATGCCTGCCGCCAGTCACTTCGAGCACCGTGCCGGTCATGTACGACGACAGGTCCGAGGCGAGGAAGAGCGCGACCTTGGCGACCTCCGCGGGCTCACCGGCGCGGGCCATCGGTATCTCAGCCAACTTGGCGTCCCAGATCCGTTGCGGCATGGCCTCTGTCATCGCCGAGCGGATCAGACCCGGTTGAATGGCGTTGATCCGCACGCCGAGATGCGCGACCTCCTTGGCCGCCGCCTTGGTCAGGCCGACGATGCCCGCCTTGGCAGCGGAGTAGTTGGTCTGGCCGATGAGGCCCACCTTGCCCGAGATCGACGAGATGTTGACGATCGCTCCGCTCTTGTTCTCCCGCATGACGTCTGCGGCCTTGCGGGTGCCGTTCCAGGTGCCCTTGAGGTGCACTGAGATGACCTGATCGAACTGCTCCTCGGTCATCTTGCGCATGGTGGCATCCCGCGTGATGCCCGCGTTGTTGACCATGACGTCGAGGCCCCCGAACGTGTCCACCGCCGCCGCGATGAGTGCTTCGACCTCGACGGCGTTCGTCACGTCGCAGCGCACCGCCGTCGCCACCTCGCGCCCGCCCAGCTTCTCGACCGCCGCCTCGGTGGCGGCCAGGTCGAGATCACCGAGCACCACCCGTGCGCCCTCGGCGACGAAGCACTCGGCGATCGCGAAGCCGATCCCCTGCGCGCCGCCGGTGACCACCGCGGTCCGTCCCTCGAGCAATGGCATCTGGTGCCCGTCCCTTCCTCGGCCTCCTGGTTCCAACATAAAATATGATATTTCTTGTATCAAACCATCCCCTCCCCGTCATGAGAAACCCGCGCATGGCAGACCCCGCCGTCGGCAGCCAGGTGAGCGATCAGGACTTCCGGGACATCCTCGACGCAACGCGCGACTTCGTCCGCTCCGTGGTGATGCCCCGCGAGTTGGAGATCATGAACGGGAACGGGGTGCCCGATGACATCCGCGAGCAGACGAAGAAGGATGGGGCTCTTTGGCTATGCGATCCCGCAGGAGTGGGGTGGGCTCGGCCTGAACATCGCCCAGGACGTCGAGCTGGCCTTGGAGTTCGGCTACACGACGCTGGCCCTGCGGTCGATGTTCGGGACCAACAACGGCATCGCCGGCCAGGTTCTGGTCGGCTTCGGCACCGATGGGCAGAAGGCACGCTGGCTGGAGGGGATCGCGTCGGGTGACGTCGTCGCGTCGTTCGCCCTGACCGAGCCGGGTGCGGGATCGAATCCAGCAGGGTTGCGCACCAAGGCCGTTCGCGACGGAGACGAGTGGGTGATCACCGGACGCAAGCAGTACATCACCAACGCGCCGACGGCCAACCTCTTCATCGTCTTCGCCCGCACCCGTCCCGCTGATGCTACGGCCCTGGCATCGCGGTGTTCCTGGTGCCCGCCGACGCCGCCGGCGTGGAGGTCGGTGCCAAGGACGCCAAGATGGGTCAGGAAGGCGCCTGGACCTCCGACGTCATCCTCGAGGAAGTGCGGGTAAGCGACGATGCGCTCATCGGCGGGTCCGTCGACGTGGGTTACCGGGCCGCCATGACCTCCTTGGCTAGGGGCCGCATCCACATCGCCGCACTTTCTGTCGGCGCCGCTCAGCGCGCCCTCGACGAGTCGGTCGCCTACGCCGCCACGGCGACCCAGGGGGGCACGCCGATCGGCAACTTCCAACTCGTCCAGGCGATGATCGCCAACATGCAAACCGGGGTGATGGCGGGCCGCGCACTGGTGCGCGATGCTGCCAGAATGTGGCTCACCGGCGAGGATCGCCGCATCGCGCCGTCGACCGCGAAGCTGTTCTGCACCGAGATGGTCGGCCGGGTCGCCGATCTCGCGGTCCAAGTTCACGGCGGCGCAGGGTACATGCGTGACGTCCCCGTCGAGAGGATCTATCGGGACGTGCGACTGCTACGGCTCTACGAGGGCACCAGTGAGATCCAGCGCCTCATCATCGGCGGCGGGCTCGTCAAGGCGGCCCAGCGGGAGCCGTAGCAATCAGCGCGCCAAGATCAGGCCAGGTAGCGGACGATCGACTCCGCCACCGCGGCCGGCTTGGCCGAGTCCTCGATCTCGACGGTGATCGTCGTGGTGGCCTGTACCGCCCCCTCGAGTTGGTTGATCGCCGTGATCTCGCCACGCGCGCGAATCTTCGCGCCCACCTTCACCGGCGTGATGAACCGCACCTTGTTGTAGCCGTAGTTGACGGCCAGCGCGACGTTGTCGACCCGGTAGAGCTGGTGGGAGAAGTGCGGCAGCAACGAAAGTGTGAGCAAACCATGCGCGATAGTGGCACCGAACGGTCCGCCGGCTGCCCGCTCGGGGTCGACGTGGATCCACTGGTGGTCGTCGGTGGCCTCGGCGAAGAGGTTCACGCGGTCTTGGCTGATCTCCATCCAGTCCGTGGGTCCGAGTTGGCTGCCAAGTGCTGCCGCAAAATCGTTTAGATCGCTGAAAACCTTCACGTTCGCTCCTCTCACAGGGCCGTGACCAAGAAATGCGGCCGGTATTGTTCCTCCATCGCCGACCAGGTCATAACAATGACATAGATGCGCAATAATTTGCCTGCGATTGGCCAGCTATTCGCCACGGAACCTATCAGATGCCGACAACCTGCACAGATGTTAATTAACCGCCATTGCCGAAATTGACCTCTGGTTAGCCGATCATCATGCCAGCTAAACGGCGGACTACTTGACTTCAGAAAACATCCGAATCCTAGCTGGGAACGCGCGATCGTGGGACTGATACTTGTTTCGCGACACCTATCACCCCCCACTGGAATGACCGCGGCCAGCGACGACTTCACACCTCTCCGGCTGCCCTACGAATGAGGCCTGAATGCACCCCCAACCGCTCGAATTCGGATACTGGGCCGACTGCGCACTCTCCGAGAACATCAGTTGGTGGGACGCCGAGGCCGACTGCACAATGGTGGTGTCGCGGCCCGACGTGGATCGCACGCTATGGGAGGAGTACCTCCGTGGCGCCGAGCAAAGCTACCGCCGCCACGGCGTCGAACGGGCGATCGACGTCGCCGCCATCGCGGACGGTACAGACACCGCGATGTTCTGGGTGACTCTCGACTCTTCGGGACGGGTGATCGGCGGCCTTCGCGCCAAGGGACCTCTCGTGTCGGCCGACGACTCCCACGCGACGGTCGAGTGGTCCGGACAGCCGGGGCTTCCCGCCGTGCGCAAGATGATCGAAGACCGCATTCCTTTCGGCGTCCTCGAAATGAAGGCCGCCTGGATAGCCGACGATCGGGAGACCGCGCGGCGGCTGTCCAGAGCGTTGGCGCGCAGTGGTTTTCATGCCATGGCACTAATGGGCATACAGTTCTGTATGGCGACCTCGGCCCCATACATACTGGACAGCTGGCGCACGTCGGGAGGGGTGGTGGCACCGATCGCCGCCACGCCGTATCCCGACGAGCGATACCGCACCAAGATGATGTGGTGGGATCAGCGGACGTTCGCCAACCATGCCGAGCCGCATCAAGTCTCGAAGATTCTTCAGGAGATGACGCTGGCGTCGGCGCAGCTGTCCGCCCAGGTTTCGGACTGGGCAATCGCACGGTGATCGGATTCGACGACGCCGCGCCGGAATCCGCTCGGGTGCTGGACGCAACAGTCGGCGAAGATGCCCAACTGCTGGCACGGCTGCGGGCAGATCCCGTGATCGACTACGTCGACTCTTGGGCCGCGCAGAACGCGGCGCTGGAGCGGATGGAGGTAATCGAGCCCGACATCCTCGAGGAGTCACCCCGTTTCGCCTACTACCCATGGCGTCGCACGGTGGTGAAGATCCTCGGGCCCAGGTCGTTCCGTCGACTCCGGCTGGACCGCAACCGGAATCTCATCACCACTGACGAACAGGACCGTCTCGGGCGCTTGTGCATCGGCCTCATCGGGCTGAGCGCGGGCCACGTCATCGCACACACCCTCGCCATGCAGGGCCTGTGCGGCGAGTTGCGACTGGCCGACTTCGACCATCTCGAACTGTCCAATCTCAACCGGGTACCGGCAGGCGTGTTCGATCTAGGGCTGAAGAAGACCACCGTCGCAGCCCGCAGAATCGCCGAGTTGGAGCCCTATCTGAAGGTGCGGACGATGGCCGCCGGAGTGACGTCGGACGGCATCGACGGATTTCTCGACGGTCTTGACGTCGTGATCGAGGAATGCGACTCGCTGGACGTCAAGGCACTCGTCCGACAGCGGTCGCGGGTCCGTCGGCTGCCCGTGCTCATGGCGACCAGCGACCGCGGCATGATCGACGTGGAGCGGTTCGACCTGGAACCGGATCGGCCAATCTTCCACGGCATGCTTGGTGACGTCGACACCATCGAACTGGCGGGATTGAGCGGTCCCGAAAAGATCCCCTACGTCATGAGGCTCATCGAGGTCGGTGGTTTGTCTGCGCGAGCGGCCGCATCGCTGCTCGAAGTGGGAAATACCCTGTCGACCTGGCCGCAGCTGGCCGGTGACGTGACATTGGGCGCAGGCGCCGTAACTGAGGCGGTGCGCAGAATCGGCTTGTGCGAACCGCTTTCGTCCGGTCGGATTCGCCTCGACGTCGGCGGCGCCTTCGACCGAATCGAGTCACCGCCCATCGGGACCGCCGGGGCCACGGAGCACTGCGAAATCGTGGAATACGAGCAACCCGTCGATCTCGTCGGGTCCGTCATGGCCGCCGCTGCACGCGCACCATCAGGTGGCAACGTCCAACCATGGACCATCGCGGCGACGCACAACGCCGTCACGATCCAGTTGGCACCCGAGCGCACGTCAACGATCGACGTCAAGCTGCGCGGCAGCGCCGTAGCGGTCGGCGCCGCGGCGTACAACGCCCGCGTGGCCGCAGCGGCCCATGGCGCCGTAGGCCAGGTGGAGTACACGGAGTCCGCGGGGACGTCCCCGCTGACGGCACGGGTACGACTGGGCGAAGGCACCGACGACGCCCTGGCAGCCTGGTACAGCGCCATGCTGCGTCGCGAGACCAACCGCAACCAAGGCACGGGTGGGGCGTTACCCGAAGGCGTCACCGAAGAGCTGGTCGCAACCGCGCACCGGGAAGGCGCTCGCCTTCGGGTGCTCACCTCGCGTGCCGACGTCGACGAGATCGCCGACGTCTTCGCCGCGGCAGACCGCATCCGCTACCTGACTCCGCGACTGCACGAGGAGATGATCTCCGAGATGAGATGGCCAGAGGATGGGGACCCCGATTCCGGCATCGACGTGCGGAGCCTGGAACTCGGTCCCGGTGGCGACCTGGCGCTGGAGATCCTGCGGCGTCCCGAGGTGATGGCGGAGTTGTCGGTCTGGCGGAGCGGTGCGATTCTCGGCGCCGACACCGCCGCGGGACTCTCGGCGAGCTCGGCCGTAGCGGTCGTCTGCGTTCGAGGCCACGACCTCGTCGACTACGCGCGCGGTGGAGCGGCGGTCGAGGCGACGTGGATCGCCGCGCAGGAGCTCGGCTTGGCAGTCCAGCCGATCTCGCCACCCTTCCTCTACGCCACCAACGACGAGGATCTGCAAGACGTGTCGCCCAAGCACGCCGAGGAACTGGCGGAGCTGCAAGCACGGTTCCGCACGGTGGCTGGGATCTCAGACAATCTCGAGGAAGCACTGGTCCTAGTACTGCGCCTGTCGGTCGCGGCACCCGCCACGGTTCGGAGCCGCCGACGCGCCGTCAAGATCGACGTACCGCCGTTACGCTGATCCAATGCCCGCGGAAACTTCGCCCCTGAGCCTGGACCGATTGGTGACCACGGTCGCCGTCCGACTCATGGCGGCGAACGGGGCGACCTCCGTCATCGTGTCGCAAGAGATCCTCGCGGTCCTCGTGAAGTACTTCGATGTCGACGTCAGTTTTCTGCGCTACAACGACCACACCATCCGGGCGTCGACCCTGGTCACGGAGTGGCCGCCGCGTTCGGGCATCCCCGATCCCGATCCGCTGAAGATCGTCTTCTTCGAAGACGCCGATCCCGTTTTCGCGTTTGCAGAGACCTCCAAGAAGCCGATGGTGTTCCGCCCCGACAACGAGGACTATCAGAAGCGGATCGAGGAGGGGCGCAGCATTTCCGAGACGTCGATGGCGGCTGCGCCGCTTGTGTCGGGCGATCTAACGACGGGAGTGCTGGGCTTCGTGAAGTTCGGCGACAGGGAGTGGAAGCCCGCGGAACTCAACGCGCTGGAGGCCATTGCGTCGTTGTTCGCCCAGGTGCAGGCCCGCGTGCAGGCGGAGGAGCGCCTGCGCTATCTCGCTGAACACGACGATCTCACGGGCCTGCAGAATCGGCGCGCGCTGATCGACCATCTCGACGCCAGACTTGACGCCGGCCGCCCCGGCCCCGTGTCCGCGCTGTATCTGGACCTCGATCGCCTGAAGACCATCAACGATTATCTCGGCCACAATGTCGGGGACTGGTTCATCCGGGTGCTCGCCGAGCGGCTTCAACGGGAAACCGGGGATGCGTGCGTCATCGCGCGACTCGGAGGCGACGAATTCGTCGTGACACCCGCCGCACCGATGTCCAGTACAGAGGCCGAACAGCTCGCGAACCGGTTGCTGGCGCTGCTTCGCGAACGCGTCCCGATCGACGGCGAGATGCTGACCAGGACCGTCAGCATCGGTGTCGCCCTCGGCACCCCAGGCCGGGACACCACCTCGGATCTGCTTCGTCGGGCCGATCAGGCGGTGCTCGCCGCCAAGGCGGCCGGCGGCAATCAGATCGCCGTGTTCTCAGACGAGATGTCGCTGAAGACCGACTACCGCAACGACATCGAACTGCACCTTCGGGACGTCATCGAGGACGGCGCGTTGTTCCTGCAGTACCTCCCCGAGGTCGACATGCGCACCGGCGAGGTGCTTGCGACCGAGGCGCTGGTGCGGTGGAATCACCCCACCCGCGGGCTGTTGTCACCCGAGGTGTTCATCGCCGTCGCCGAATCCATCAACCTGGCCGGGGACTTGGGTCGCTGGGTGTTGCGGACGGCATGTGAGGAGTTTGCGAGGTGGCGAGCGCTCGGCGTCGCCGATGGGATCGTCCTGCGGGTCAACGTGTCGCCCGTCCAACTGGTGACGGACGGATTCGTGGAGTCGGTTGCCGCGGTCATGCGCGAGTTCGCCCTTGATCGCGGCTCCCTCTGCCTCGAGATCACCGAGACCGTCGTCGTTCAGGACATGGAAACCACCAGCGTCACGTTGGCGGGCCTGCGAGACGTCGGCGTCCAAGTCGCCATCGACGACTTCGGGACCGGCTTCAGCGTGCTGTCCCATCTGAAGTCACTACCGGTCGACGTCCTCAAGATCGACCGGAGTTTCGTCGCGGAGCTCGGCTCGAATCCCAACGATCTCGCGATCGTGCGTGCGGTCATCGCTCTGGCCGAAGCATTCGAGTTGGAACTGGTGGCCGAAGGCGTGGAAACCCAGATTGCCGCAATGACGCTGCTACACCACGGTTGTCACCGGGCTCAGGGATTTCTGCTTTCGCGGCCGCTGGCCGGCGAAGACATGGCCTCGCTACTGGCCAAAGGTCGTGTACCCGTGCACTTTTCCACATCGCCATCCATCTAGGGACGGCTGCCGCGCGTCGTGCATACCCTCGCGCAGTTGGCGCCGCGAACCGGTGCACGTCGGCCGGGAAGGTGCTGCAGGCTCGGTCGCCAGTAGCTCGACGCGGCTGAAGCGGCTGGCGGTCCGACCGACGAGGCAGACCTGCAGTCGTTCACCCGTGGTCAACTCGACGTGCTCGTCAACGCCCAGGTCCTGATCCCCCGACGCAAGGGTGACACCGGCTCTGGTCCGTACTGCGTAAGGACCGTCCGGGGTCGTCAGCACTACACCGACGATGACGCCTTCTTCGAATACGATTCGATCCAGAGTGCTGGCGGCTTCAACCTCGATGTCGCGCTCCCGGGCTTGCGCCGTCATCCACCGGCGCAGTGCACTCTCACCGAAGCCGTCGGCCCATTCCATTGCACCGACCGAGGTCACCTCGATCGAACCGCCGTCGTCCGACTTCATCGTGGTCGTCCGCCAGTCACACATGCTCGTGTACAGCAGTCCGTACGGCGACGCGATGCACTGCGCGGCCCATGCGGTCAACCGTGATCCCATGAACGTTTCGACACGTCCGAAGGCCTCGTCCCGTGAAAGATTGCGTGCGGTGCGGCGGGGAACGAGGGCGTCTCGAACGACATCCGCCGACTCGAGGACTCCCTCGGAGACCGCTGCCAGATACTCGTTGGTCTCGACGTCGACCGTGTCGTGAAGCAGCGCCCCCCGCTTAGCCACGATGCGCCCGCGCAGCGCGACCGGCGCCGCGTCGCCATGAAACGCCGGAGCGGCATCAGCAACCAGCACCTCGCCGCCTGCATCCACCGTCGCAATGGCGTTGGCGAGGCCACCAATGCCTGCGCCGATGACCGCGACGTCGACTTCTGTATCCCACATTGGCGTTACCCCGCGATAGCTGCTCGGATGAATGATGGGTTGCCATGGTTAGGCGGAAATGAGCTCAATAGACATATTGTGTGTGCTGCGCTCGTCATACTCTCGCACTTCGAAACACATTTTCACCGAATGTTGATTGCTGTGAGAGTGTCGAGAGGGACCTTGGAATTGACGTTGCCGTAGTCCGTGGAAGCCGTTCACAAAGTTTGCCCATCGTGGCCGAGGGCAGGATCCGTCGGCGGCGTCCGTGATCGAACGCCCGATCGGCACGATCTCGGACGAGGCACCCGTCAGCGCTGGGCGCGCAAAGCACCAGGGTCGGAACGGAAGTCACCACGCCGTGTACGTTACATACTTTTGGAATGAAATGCAGCACGAGATTTGATCGAAGGTCCGGAGCAAATTGGTTACACCGGCGACCAGTAGTCGTGGCAACCCGTCTTTCAGGCGGGAGGACTCGCCCGATCGCGGGTGAGCGCGCGAGTGACATGCGACACTCCCGGGAAATCGACTCAGCAGGCTGGAGAAAGTGGTCACCGTTCCACCAGCCGCACCAGGCGATCCGAGACCGATTCCCTCGAAGGTGAGGATGACACGACCCGGCCGCAAGATCCTGCGCGCCGCCTCACGCCAGTTCTCGGTGATGCCGTACCGCCAGTCAATCTCAACGGCATCGTCTCTTCTGCCGAAGTCACGAAGGGAATCCACTACACCCACTTCGGATCGAAACCGGCCCTGGCGACCGCACTGGCCGACTATGCCTACCTCATCGCGCCGGCGGACGTCAGCCACCACCTGACCTTGGCCGCGGTCAACCTCGTCGAATCGTTGGGCCGCTTCGACGGCCTCCAGGCCACGCTCGCGCGAAATGGTTCCAGAACTTCGCCGACATCGCCGAACGTGGCGTCGCGGAGGGCGACACATTCGACCGGACTGCCACACCGAACACGTCGCTCGCCTGCTGACCTCGCTGTACCTCGGCGTTCGGCAGACGAGTAATCTCGACGACGCTGACAAGTTCATCGGGGATTTCGAGGCAGTCCTCTTGCTAGCCCTAGCGGGCTTCGCAAAGCAGGACCGAGTCCCCTACCTGCAGGGCTTCATCAAACGACGGTCGGCACTCGCGATCAAGAATGCCGCGCCCCTGGGCGCCAACAAACTATGATCCCGTCCAACGACCGCCACCCGGATGGATCGACGGAGGTGCTGGAAAATGGTGCGCCAGGCTCGATCCGAGGCGACGCGTAGGAAGATCATCGACTCTGCAGTCGACCTGATCAACGAGATCGGTTACCCCGCAGCCGGCCTGGGTGACATCATCGAACGTGCCGAATTGACAAAGGGCGCACTGTATTACCACTTCGATTCAAAGGAAGCCCTGGCGACCGCGATCATCGAAGAGGGCTCGGACAATCTGCTCGGCGGGTTCCGCGCGGCGGGCCGATCAGGCTCCCCCGCCATGGAGAACATCATCCACGGGTCATTCGTCGTGACCGACGTGCTGAGCAGCGACAGGATCGCGCGCGCGGGGGCCCGGCTACTTCGCACCTTTGGCGGTTTCAACCCAGCAGCAAAGAAGACTTTCCAGATTCTCGTCGCCGAACTGGTGGAGCGCATCGAGATCGCCGCCGCCGAGGGCGACCTACGCCCCACGTTGAACGCGCAGACGACCGGTGCCTCGATCGTCGCCGGGGTGCTGGGGGCCGAATTGCTCTCGAGCGCGTTGGCTGACGGGGCGGACCTTCGCGCGCGCTTCGCGCGAATGTGGGAGTTGCATCTGCCCGCGATCATCGCCGACGAGTCGCTGAGCTACTACCGGGAGTTCCTCGCCCGCCAGTCGCCGCGTCAAAACCCGTCACCGCAGTAATCCGGCAGTCGTTCGGTTCGCCCGCCGGACGTACCCGCTTACGACCGTAGTTGGGTAACCAGGTTTACTGTCGCCGGTACTCGCATCGAACGACGGGGGACGACAGTGGACCTTGTGTGGTCGCCGACCGACATCGCGTTTCGCGACGAGGTGCGCACCTTCCTCGATGAGAAGCTGACACCGGAACTTCGACGGTCTGGCCGTCTGATGACCAGTGTCTACAGTGATCACGGCGCGAGCCTCGAATGGCAGCGGATCCTGCACGAACGCGGTTGGGCGGCACCGGCGTGGCCTCGTGAACACGGTGGTTGCGACTGGAGCCTCACCCAGCACTACGTCTTCAGTCGCGAGTCCACCCTCGCGGGTGCTCCATCGTTGTCGCCCATGGGAATTCGCATGGTTGCGCATGCCATCGTCAAGTACGGCACACAGGCTCAGAAGGACTACTTCCTCCCGCGCATCCTCACCGGCGAGGTGTTCTTCTGCCAGGGGTACTCCGAACCCGAGGCCGGATCCGACCTCGCCTCACTGTCGATGGCCGCGCTCGACGATGGCGACGATCTGGTGTGTACGGGGAGCAAGATTTGGACCACCCACGCCCGCGAGGCGAACTGGATGTTCGGCCTCGTCCGCACGTCTCGGATGGCCAAGAAGCAGCAGGGCATCACCTTCCTGCTCATTGACATGACCTCGCCCGGCATCCAGATCCGCCCACTGGTCATGACCTCCGGCGAGGAGATCCAGAATCAAGTCTTCTTCGACGAGGTGCGCGTCCCGAAGACCAACGTCATCGGCGACGTCGACGATGGATGGGCGGTCGCCAAGTACCTGCTCGAGTTCGAGCGGGGCGGTGGCGCTAGTGCGCCTGCCCTTCAGGTGATGGCCGAGGAGGTGACCGCAGCAGCAGCGGCCCAGCCGGGCCCCGACGGAGATCGACTCATCGACTGCCCGGCCTTCTCTCGGAAGCTCGCCGATGCCCGCATCCGCACCGACGTGTTGGAGATCCTCGAATACCGGGTGCTGGCAGCCCTCGCCGGCGGTGGCCACCCCGGCCCGGCGTCATCGATGCTCAAGATCCTCACCACCGAACTCAGTCAGACCCTCACCGAGCTGGCCATGGAGGCGGCAGGTCCGCGCGGCCGTGCCTATCAACCTCACGCGACACGACCGGGCGGGCCGATCGCCGAGTACGAGCCGCCGCCCGACAACTACGTCAGCGGCGAACCGTGGCAGGCGGTCGCTCCCCTGCGGTACTTCAACGACCGGGCGGGCTCGATTTACGCGGGCAGCAACGAAATTCAACGCAATATCCTCGCCAAGGCAGCGCTGGGGCTATAGATGGACTTCAGACTCTCCGGCGAACAAGAGATGCTTCGCAAAGGCCTCACCAAGTTCCTTGCGACGCGCTACCAACTCGAACGCAGTCGCGCTGCCGCCAAGACCGGAGCCGGCTGGCAGCCCGACATCTGGCGCGTATTCGCGGACGAACTGGGAATTCTCGGCGCCGCGTTGCCCGAAGACGTGGGCGGCAGCGGCGGGGGTCCCGTCGAGGTGATGGTGATCGCGGAGGCGCTCGGTCACGCGCTGGTCATCGAACCCTATGTGGACACCGCGGTGGTCGCCGCGGGCCTTCTACTCAGGGCCGGAGGCGAGAGGGCGGCCGATGTTCTCCAACGCATCGCCGCGGGACAGGCGATCGTTGCCCTTGCCGTAGCCGAGGAGCAGTCGGGCGACCGCTGGCTCGACGTGGCGACCACGGCACACCGCGACGGATCAGGCTGGGTGCTCAAGGGGTCCAAGATGATGGTCGTCAGCGCACCGCTCGCGACGCATCTCCTCATCACCGCGCGCTCGGAGAACGGTGTGTCACTGTTCCTCCTCGGCATCGAAGAAGTCGACTCGGGCCTCGACTTGCACAGTTATCGCACGGTAGACGATCGCCGCGCCGCCGATCTGGTCATCAAAGATCTGCGACTGCCGGCGGACGCGTTGCTCGGCCGCGAGGGCGAGGCCTGGCCATCGCTCGCCCAGGCGCGCGACGAAGGCGCCGCCGCCGTGTGCGCCGAGGCCGTCGGCGCCATGCGGCGGGTATTCGCCGACACCGTCGAATACTGCAAGCAACGTCAGCAGTTCGGGCAGCCGATCGGCAGCTTCCAGGCCTTGCAGCACCGCATGGTCGACATGCACATGGAGCTCGAACAGGCCGTCGCGGCGGTCTACCTCGCGGTGCTGAACCTCGAGGCGGACGCCGCGACGCGGGTCCGCGCGGTGTCCGCGGCCAAGGCGACGATCGGCAGGGCGGCCAGGTTCATCGGCCAGAACGCCGTGCAACTCCACGGCGGAATGGGCATGACCGAGGAGCTCTCGATCGGGCACTACTTCAAGCGGCTCACCGCCGTGCAGTACGAGTTCGGATCGACCGACCACCACGTGACGCGCTATGCGGAGCTCACCCGCGGGTGAGTCCCCGGGGTTGGCTGCTCTTCGCGGCGATGAGTGTCATCTGGGGCATTCCGTACCTGCTGATCAAGGTGGCGGTGGAAGGCGTCTCGGCGCCCGTGCTGGTTTTCGCGCGAACGGCAATCGGCGCTGCCGTACTGTTGCCGCTCGTTCTGTCCCGCGCCGCGTGGGCACCAGTGCTCACATGCTGGAAGCCGGTACTGACCTTCGCGTTCTTCGAGATCACCGCCGCCTGGCTGCTCCTGTCGGACGCCGAGCGCCAAATCTCGAGTTCGCTGACCGGACTCCTCATCGCGGCCGCACCCATCCTCGCCGCGGTGCTCGACCGGCTGACCGGTGGCGAAAGACGGTTGGGCGGTAAGCGAATCGCCGGGCTTGCCGTCGGACTGGCCGGCGTCGCGGTACTGGCCGGCCCCGAGATGACGGGAGGCAGCGCCTGGCCGGTCTCCGAAGTCCTTCTGGTGGCACTGTGTTACGCGATCGCCCCGCTGATCGCTGCCCGCTACCTCGCGGACGTCCCCACACTGCCCATGACCGCCGCCTGCCTCAGCGTCGCGGCAGCCGTGTACGTCGGACCCGCGGCCGCGACCTGGCCTACGGCGACGCCCTCGACGCGCGTCCTCGTGGCGCTGGCGACGCTCGCCGTGATCTGCACCGCCGTTGCGTTCATCGTGTTCTTCGCACTCATCCGGGAGGTCGGCGCCGCACGCGCACTGGTGTTCACCTACGTCAACCCGGCGGTAGCGCTCGCCGCGGGGGTGATCGTGCTGAATGAACCGCTCACGCCGTGGAACCTGGCCGGCCTGGCCTTGATACTCGGCGGTCTGGTACTGGCCACCCGGCGCCCTGGCCCGGCCCTCAAGACGGAGCGTACGCTGGCATAGCGAACTGGACACGTGTCTGTTTTGGTTACAGGTGGCGGCTGGCCTCTCATCCGAGCAATCCGTGGTTTTCAGCTTCGTGCCCTCAAAGTTGCTGATTCAGAACCGAGTACATCCAACGATCGCGAACACCCGACACGTCCGATAGCCTGGACACATGTCCAGCTCTGTGGTGACACACGTCACCAGGCTGCGGGATCCCCACACGCAGCGCACCCTCACGAGCCGCCGCGTCTTCGGTGCGGCCGCGGCAATGCTGGACGATTCAGCCCAGCCCGCCGTCTCCGTGCCGACACTCGCCGCGCGCGCCAGAATCGCGCCCGCCGCACTACGCGCGCACTTCCCGTCGATGGACGCGATGTACGCCGAGCTTTACCTCAACCGCGTCACCCAACTCCCGCTCGTCGTCGACCCGGTGGCGAGCATCCAGGCCCGCGTCAGCGAACAGTTGTGTGCGATCACGCTCGTCGTCGCCGACGAACCGCGCCTCGCGGTCGCCTGCACGCAGGCGCTGCTGCGCAACGACGATCCGGCGATCACGGACATCCAGTCCCGGATAGCCGCGGAGGTACGCCGCCGGCTGTCGGTGGCGCTGGGCACCGGAGCGTGGCCGGATGTCCTGGCCACCCTGGAGACGGTGTTCTGGGGCGCGCTGCTTCAAGTTCAGTCGAGCACCTTCACCTACCGCACCATGGCCAACCGACTCGACGTGATGCTGTCGTTGATCCTGCCGGAGGGTTGAGCATCGACCTGTCGGAGCACGAGGTGACGTGTCCCCTGTGCGAAGCGATGTGCGGGCTGACGGTGCGGGTGTCCAAGAACGTGGTCCAGTCCGTGCGGGGCAACCGTGACGACGTCTGGTCGCGCGGCCATTCGTGCCCAAAGGGTGTGTCGCTGGGTCAGATACACCACGATCCGGACCGACTACGACTTCCGCTCGTGAAGCGGCCCAACGGCGAGCACGTGACGGTTTCTTGGGACGACGCACTGGCCGAATCGGAGCGGGTGTTGCGGCCGGTGATCGATCGCTACGGCGCCGAGGCGATGACGGTGTATCTGGGCAACCCCGTCGCCCACAACATCGGACTGAGCCTCTACGTCGGCGCACTCATCGGCTTCGGTCAGGCGGCGGGAATGCAGGCGTACTACACGCCGGGCACCGTCGACCAGTGGCCATTGAACGTCGTCAGCGCCCTGCTGTTCGGGGGCATGTGGAACGGACCGATTCCCGACCTCGCGCACACCGATCACCTGATCATCCTCGGCGCCAACCCTTCTGCTTCCCAGGGGTCGATGTTGTCGGCACCCGACGTCATGGGCGCGCTCGGTGCCATCGCTCGACGAGGCAAGGTCGTCGTCGTCGACCCCCGCCGTACCCGGACCGCCGAGCGGGCCACCGAATGGGTGCCGATCCGCCCGGGTACCGACGCCCTCTTGCTGTTCGGAATTCTGCACACCTTGGCCGAGCACGGCTGGATCCGACGCCCCGAACACCTCCGCGACCGTGTCACCGGCTTGGACGAGGTGATCGCGCTCGCTGCGTCGTTCGCACCGGAACGGGTCGCCGAGGCCACCGGCATCTGCGCGGAGACCATCCACCGCATGGCACGCGAACTTGCGCACGCCGACAATCCCGCGCTGTACAGCAGGATCGGCGCCTGCACCCAGGAGTTCGGCACCCTGGCCACCTGGCTCGTATTCGTAGTCAACGCCGCGGTCGGCGCGCTGGACCGCAGGGGTGGCGCGGTCTTCCCGCGGCCCGCGGCGTGGTCGCAGATGTTCATGAAGCCTCCCGACCAACCCACCGACGGCTGGCAGTTCGGCCGATTCCACAGCCGCGTGCGCCACGCACCGGAGGTGTTCGGACAATTTCCGATCAGCTGCCTGGCAGAGGCGATCGACACCCCGGGCGACGGCCAGATTCACGCCCTCGTCACGGTCGCGGGGAACCCGGTCATCTCGGCCCCGGGCAGCCGCAGGCTGGCATCCGCAATGGAGACACTCGACGCGATGATCTCGGTCGACAGCTGGCTCAACGAGACCACCCGCCACACCGACGTGATCCTGCCGGGACTCTCGCCCTTGGAGCGGCCGCACTCCGACGACTTGAACTGGGCGTATTCCGTTGCGTCGTGCCTGAAGTGGTCCGAGCCAGTGTTCGAACCCTCCCCCCGGCCCGCCGAGTGGGAGCTGCTCCTCAAACTCGCGGGGTCGCTGTTCGGCACGGCGGTTCCCGACGTCGACGTGGCTGCCCTGGACGACCTCTACGTCGGCGGCTTGATCGCCACCGTGTGCACCCAGCCGAACACTCCCTTGACGGGGCGTGATCCCGCGCAAGCGCTCGCGGCACTCGCCGGCGGCGGACCTGCCCGACTGGTCGACCTCGGCATCAGGCTCGGACCGTGGGGCGACGGCCTCGGTGAGCGGCCCGGTGGACTCACTCTGCAGGCAGTCCGCGAGCAGCCCAACGGAATACGACTCGAGGAAGTCGCAGGCGGCCGGATCGACGAAATCGTCACCACCCCGTCCGGCAAGGTCGAACTGTTCCATCCACACCTGGCCGGCGACGTCACGCGGTTGGCCGCCCGGATCGACCGAGAGTCACCGGACTTCGTGCTGACCAGCCGGCGTCATCTGCGCTCGAACAACTCGTGGCTGCACAACGTCCCCGCGCTGATGCGGGGCAGAGAACGCTGCACGCTGTTGATTCACCCGGTCGACGCGGCGCGAATCGGCATCAGCACAGGCGAAGTCGCCGAAATCGCCACCTCGGAAGGTGCGCTGTCCGTGGCAGCGGAAGTCAGCGATGAGGTCATGCCCGGCGTGGTCTGCCTGCCGCACGGATGGGGCCACGGTGTCGCGGGTACCCGGCTGGACACCGCCAACGCACACCCCGGGGTGAACTCCAACCTTCTCAATCCGCCGAGCCTGATCGACGTCCCGAGCAATACCCAGGTATTGAAAGGTGTTCCGTGTTCGGTCCGAGCGAAGGAGAGCAACGGCTATGGGCCTACGGGGTAAGGCGGCGATCGTCGGCTATACCGAGTTGCCCTCGACCAAGCGTCCGCCCGGCCCGCTGGAGTTCAACCTGGAGCAGTGGGCCCGGCTGGCCGCCTCGACGATCGCCGATGCCGGCCTGGACGCCGCGGACGTCGACGGCATCTGCACCGGACACCTGCAGGAGTCACACATCTTCGTACCGTCGACGATCATCGAATACCTTGGCATCCGAGCCAATTTCGCCGAGCTCGTCGATCTCGGTGGGGCAAGTTCGGCCGCCATGGTGTGGCGAGCTGCTGCGGCGATCGAGCTCGGTATCTGCAATGCCGTGCTGTGCGTGGTGCCCGCGACGCCGCTGACGCCGGTCTCGGAGGACAAACCCGCCGACTTCGGCGACATGCTGTACCTCGGCGCCTCCAGCAACCGTTACGGCTCACCGCAGGCCGAGTTCGAGATCCCATATGGCAATCTCGGCCAGAACGGTCCTTACGGTCAGGTCGCCACCCTCTACGCGGCGACCTACGGTTACGACGAGAGGGCCATGGCCAAGATCAGCGTCGACCAGCGGGTCAACGCGAATCACACACCGGGAGCCATCTTTTCGGATGTACAAATCACTACGTGCTCAACAGCCCCGTGATCGCGTCACCGCTGCACATGCTGGAGATCGTGATGCCGGTGTTGGGTGGCGCCGCAGTGCTCGTCACGAACGCAGAGCTTGCGCGGCGCAGCCGACACCGGCCAGTGTGGGTCAAGGGTTTCGGTGAGCGCGTGCCCTACAAGACGCCCACCTATGCCGCAGACCTCCTCCAGACTCCCATGATCAGGGCGGCCGAATCTGCCTTCAGCATGGCGAATCTGGGGCCGTCGGACATGGACATGGTCTCCATCTACGACTGTTACACGATCACCGCTCTATTGAGTCTCGAGGATGCCGGCTTCTGCGAGAAGGGCACCGGCCTGCAGTTCGTCGCGAACCACGATCTGACGTTCCGCGGCGACTTCCCCATGAACACCGCGGGCGGACAGCTTGGTTACGGACAGGCTGGAACGGCAGGCGGCATGCACCACGTCTGCGATGCCACCCGGCAGATCATGGGCCGCGGCGACGAGACCCAGGTGGGCGACTGCAACCGTGCGTTCGTCTCGGGCAACGGTGGCATCCTGTCCGAACAGACGACGCTCGTCTTGGAGGGCGACTAGACGTGAGCACCAGGTCCAAGCCGATGCCGGTCCCGACACCGACCGCCCGACCGTTCTGGGATGCATTGAGCGAACACACGATCCGCATTCAGTACTCCCCGTCGACGGGACGGTACGTGTTCTATCCGCGGGTACTGGCCCCCGGCACCCTGGCCGACGACCTGGAGTGGCGCGAGATCAGCGGCGCGGGTTCGCTGTACACGTTCACCGTCAGCTACCGCCCCGTGTCACCTCACTTCGTCGATGACGTGCCGCAGATCCTTGCCATCGTTCAGTGGGACGAGGGTCCGCGATTCTCGACCGAGATCGTCAACGCCGCGCCCGAGGCCATCCGGGTGGGCATGCGGGTACGGCCGTTGTTCACCGACTACCCGGACACCGGGGTCACCATGTTGCGGTACGAACCGGCGGAGTGAGTCAACTAGGCGCGTTCACGTACAGCGTCACGTCACAGTTCGTCTCCGTGCGGGCGATGAGCGCGGCATTGGGCTCATCGACGAGGTCAACCCACTGCTCCGCCTCGGCACGGCTTCGGCCACCGGCGACATGGCGTGCGATCAATCGCGTTCGGCGCACCTCCGACGGGCAGTCGAGGTAGTACAGCCGGTCGATCTCGCCACGCCCCAGTTCCCAGGCGCCGTCCGGAGCGCCAGGTAGTTGCCCTCGGTGATCACCACCCTTGCCTCGACCGGGACGACCGGCCTGACCCTCAGGTACCGAGCGCGACGGGGAACACCTCGTACGTTCCGCTGAATCCCTTGAACTCGACGACCTCCGCACCCGTCACGGCGATGCCGTCGGCATGCCCGATCGCTTCGCGCACGACGTCACTGATCAGAATTTCGCCACCGTCGGCGTGCCCGGCGATCCGAGCCGCCATCGCGACGTTGAGACCGAACAGGTCATCCCCTCGCCGCACCGAAGCGCCCATGTGAATCCCCATGCGCACCTTGATGTTCTGCCAACGATCTGGGTTTCCGGCGAGTTCTCGCTGCACGTCGACAGCAGCGCAGGGCGCCTTCGGGATCAGCGAAGGCAAGCATGAAACCGTCGCCTGGATTCTTCACGACGTGACCGCGATCGTCGACCGACGATCGAACGAGCTGCTCGTGGCGCTGCAGCAGTTTCACCCACTCACGGTCGCCGAGTGCTTCGTTGCGCTCCGTGGAGCCTTCGATGTCGGAGAACACGACGACGACGACGTTTCCGTCGGCCGCCAACCGCGCCAGGTCGGGCCGCTCGACGCTGGCCCATCCCGCCAGATCCTCGATCGAGTTGCGTACGGTGGCACCAATTCCCCTCGCGCGCAACATCTCCGCTGTTCGCCAGGTCTTTCTGATCGCGAACGGCGCCAACCCTGGTCGCCTCCGGCGGGGCCTTGGCTGCTCGCGTCGAGCGCGTTCGAGTCGCCGTCGGGTCTCCGCGAGCCTTCGAGACGTGACGATGAGCAGGACTGTCAGCGGATGACGGCTGCGACCGCGGCTCCAAGCAGGATCGACAGAACGAGTTGCGTCACTGCGCGATGGTAGCGGCAGCGCTACAGCGGTATTCGCCTCGGCACCGCTACCTGACGCCGCGCAGCAGCCTGCCGGGCCGGGCACCGGTGTCGACGCCGTGGCGCCGGGTAACGACGCCGCCGACCACGGTGGCGTCGTATCCCCTGGCTCCCTGGATCAGACGGCGCCCGCCGGCAGGCAGGTCGTACGCCATCCGGGGCACGTCGAGTTGCAGTGCGTTCATGTCGATGACGTTGACGTCGGCCTTCTTGCCCACGGCGATCACCCCGCGGTCCCCGAGTCCGAACAGGGTGGCGGTGTCCAGGGTCTGCTTGCGCACCATGTACTCCAGGGAGAACCGTGGCCCGCGACTGCGGTCGCGGGCCCAGTGAGTCAGCAGGTAGGTCGGGTACGACGCATCGCAGATCAGACCGCAGTGCGCACCGCCGTCGGACAGACCCGAGACCGCCGCCCGGTGCGAGATCATGTCGTATATCGCGTCGTGGTTGCCCTCGGCGTAGTTGAAGAAGGGCAACATCAACAGTGCCGTCCCGTCCGACTCAAGCATCAGGTCGTACATCGTCGCCAGGGGGTCCTCACCCCGACTGCGGGCGATCGCCCCCACGGTCTTCTCGACGGTGGGCTCGTAGTCGGGCGGGTCGCCGATCGCATACAGGTTGTCGACGCTGTGCTGGATCATGGCGAAGAGCCCGTCGAACATCGGCACCGCCTGCGCGGGTAGATCCGCTTCGGACAGGATCGCCGCGCGCACCGCCGGTTCGGCGAGACGTTCTGCGAGTTCTTCGCGGGCCAGTTCGGCCTTGAGCTTGCGGAACGTGGGCCGGTGGTCGAACGCGTGATAGCCGGCGAAACCGAACAACATGCCGAACGGTCGGGCCGCGAACTGCGGATGCACCCTGATCCCGTCGTCCACGGCGGCGCCGGCGAGATCCAACTGCTTGCGCCAGAGATCCGGCTTGCCCTGTGTCTGCACCATGGCGAACGAGACTGGACGGTCGATCTCGGCAGCCAGCCGGATCATCCAGTCGACCTCGCCGAGGAGCGCGTCCGGGTGTTCCCCGGCGGTACCGTCCGGCGCCACCTCGAATACCGCCTGACCACCTGCCGCCATCGCCCGACCGAGACCGAACAGTTCATCGGCCGCCGCGTAGGTGCCCGGGACTACTTCGCCGTCGAGCGCCCGATGACCTTCCGTGCGCGACGTGGAGAATCCCAACGCTCCCGCCTCCACGGCTTCCCGAACGATGCGCGCCATCGCCGCGATGTCATCCTCGGTCGCGAGTTCGTTGCGCGCGCCGCGCTCTCCCATCGCGTAACCGCGTACCGCCCCGTGGGCGATCTGCACACCGAAATCGACGGCGAGATCACGCTTCTCGACCGTGTCCAGGTACTCGGGGAAGCTCTCCCAGCCCCAGGTGATGCCCTCGGCCAGCGCGCTGCCAGGGATGTCCTCGACGCCTTCCATCAGCTCGATCAGCCATTGCTCGCGGCCCGGACGTACCGGGGCGAATCCCACGCCGCAGTTGCCGCTCACCACCGTGGTGACACCGTGCAGGCTGGAGGGCTCCAATGTGTCGTCCCAACTGACTTGGCCGTCGTAGTGGGTGTGGATGTCCACGAAGCCCGGAGTGACGATCCGTCCCGTCGCATCGATGGTCCGCCCGGCCTCCGCCTCCAGCCCGGCATCGTCGCCGTCCCGACGACGGACCTCCACGATGCGCCCATCCTTGACGCCGATGTCCGCGCGGTACCGCTCGTCGCCGGTGCCGTCGACCACGGTCCCACCGGTGATCATCAGGTCATACATGGGGTCTCCTCGCACGAGCGGCCACGGTCCTGGTATCCATCACTACTACGAGCGTGCGACCTACGGGCTCGAATCGCGCAGGCGCCGACCATGTTGCGGCGATACTGGCTCTGATGACTGCGATCATGGATGAGAGAAGCCCGTGCTGATCGGCCTCGCGGCGGCGCTAGTCGCCTGCTTCGGGTACGGCACGGCATCGGTCCTGCAGGCCTACGGCGCGCGGAGTTCCGCCGCCGCGGACGCAGCCCGCGGCACGGGTACGTCCGTCACCGCGACCGGTGCCCCGTCCCTGGGAGCCACCATCCGCGCCGCGCTGACCCCGGCGTTCCTCGCTGGCATGGCCCTCGACGCGGTCGGTTTCGTGGGCAGCGTCGTCTCGGCTCGGCTGATTCCGCTCTTCCTGTCGCAGACGATCATGAGTGCCAACCTCGTCGTGACGGCCGTGCTCGGCGTCGTCGTGCTGGGAGTGCGCCTGCACCTGCGCGACTGGGTGGCGATCGCGGTGGTCGTCGTGTCCCTGTGCGTGCTGGGGTTCACTGCCGGTCACGTCGGTGAGGACACCTCGCCGCCTGCCATGCACTGGGGCGTGCTGGTGTTCTCGATCGTCGCCCTGCTCGGTGGGGTCGGCCTGATCCGCGTCCTGGGCGCCCGCGCCGCCGTCGCAGCCGGACTGGTCGCGGGCATCCTGTTCGGCGCCATGGCGGTAGCGGTGCGAATCGTGGATGGGGTCGATCCGCTGCGGCCCGCGGTTCTGTTGGCCGACCCGGCCGCGTGGGCAGTGGCGATCGCCGGGATTGGCGGCTTCTACCTGTTCACCGTGGCGCTGCAGATCGGTTCGGTCACCGGCGCATCCGCAGCCCTCGTCGTCGGGGAGACGGTGGTGCCTGGCATCGCCGGCGTGGTGCTGCTCGGTGACACCGCCGTACCCGGCCTGGGGTGGCTGGTGGCGGTGGCGTTCGTCGGCGCGGTCTCGGGAGCGGTCGCGGTGGCATTGTTCGGCGCTGCTGAGAACGCGCACCCCGAGCCGAGCGCCACAGCGTACTGACGATACGACGATTCTTGGAATTGACGTTTCCGTAGAAAGAGTCCGGGTACACAGCTCGCGAAGGACAAGGAGGTTCGGACAATGCCTATTTGGGGATGGATTCTCATTGCAGCGATCGTCGTGGTCGCTGCGGTGGCGGTGATCGTCGCTGGTTCCCGGAGCAATCGAAGGCGAAGTGAGGGGCTGAAGCAGAGATTCGGCCCCGAGTATCAGCGAACCGTCGCCGAAACGGGCGACCCGATTGCCGCGGAGAAGGAGCTCACTGCCAGGGAGCAGAGGCGAGAGAAGCTCGACATCGTTCCGCTGACCGCCGAGTCGCACGGCAATTACGCCCACTCATGGCGGGCCGTGCAAACCGCATTCGTGGACGACCCGAAAAGCGCAGTCGGAGAAGCGGACCGGCTCGTGACGCGGGTGATGTCGGAGCGCGGCTATCCGGTCGACGACTTCGATCGGCGCGCAGCCGACATCTCGGTCGACCACCCTTCGGTGGTCGAGAACTACCGAGCCGCGCACGGCATCTACCTGGCGCAGGAAGCGGGCTCGATCGACACGGAGGCACAGCGCCAAGCGTTCGTGCACTACCGCGCGCTGTTCGACAAGCTACTCGAAACCCACGAGGACACCGACAAGTCACAGGAGGCACACGCATGACCATGCAACCGCACGATGCGGAGACCAACGGCTCGACAGGTGAACGAGATCGGTACGCGACGGATCCCCAACGGCTGAATGCGGCGGCCGATCCACTCACTGCGCCAACGCAACCCACCCAACGGGATGATCATCCGCCCGCCCCCGCAACCGAGCCGAACCCTTCTCCTCGAGAGGCCGAAGCTCCCGTGGACCAATCCCACACCCCTGCGATGGTCCAACCATCAATGGAGGAACCACTATTCGCCTCCGCAGACCTATCGGGCCTGCGTTCGCGTTGGGATGACGTCCAGGCAGGCTTCGTCGACGATCCCCGCAAGTGCGTGCAGACCGCCGACGGATTGGTGTCAGACGTCGTTCAGCAGCTCACCGACGGCTTATCGCAGGCTCGCTCGAAGCTGGAGCAGCAGTGGGCGCGCGGGGAAGACGTGTCCACGGAAGATCTTCGCCTCGCGTTGAAGCGCTACCGGGAATTCTTCGATCGCTTGCTGGCGGTCTAAGTACGTCGCAGCACAAGGCCACGGCCGTCGACCCGAAACGCGGTCGGCGGCCGTCGCCTGCTGCTGAGTCCCGTCACGCCGCAGAACACGGAATCGGCTGAACCCTTCAGGAATGTCACAGCTCCGCGATAGTGTCGAGACGACCCGCTGGGGGTTGCTGGACGTGCCATTCATGACCGTCGGGCAAGTATTGGCGAGGACCGCTCCTGCCGAGAAAGGCAATGAACCATGAAAATCAGCCAACTTCTGTGCGGCGCGGCCGCAGTTGCTCTAGGTATGGCGTTCACATCCGTGGCGCCTGCCTACGCGGGCCCCGAACAGCAGCAGTGCGTGCGGCCCGACGGGACGCCATGCCCGCCCATGCCCCCGGGCTGCGTACAGGAGAACGGCCTGCCGTGTTCGGGAGCCCTGCCCGACATCAACGCCGCATGTATGCAGAACCCCGTGGTTTGCCGATGGCTGATCGGATGAGGCGGTGACGCGTCGCTGAATTCGCTGCAGTCTGTTTTCGCTCGTTGATTACGAGGACCTCGCCTCGCGTCGGACCGCTAAACATTTTCAGTGGCCATCGCCATCTCTTTGCCCGTGCTGCGGTTACCGCAAAGGATGAGCAGAATGCGCGACCGCGGCCCAGGAATACGGGGAAGTTCGGACTGCGCTTAGTGTGCCGCTTCGAAAGCTTCGAAAACCTCAGCCTTGATACGCCCGCGGTCTGATACTGCGTGGCCATTTGCGCGTGCCCATTCGCGAACGGCGGTGAGTTGCTCCTTCGAGGCTTTTCCGTTGGTGCTCAACTTGGTTCGGCTAGCGCGCGCACCCCTGACCTTACTCGCCGCATCGACGTATGGTTTGAGTGCCTTTTCGAGCTTGGCGACATTGGCCACCGAAAGGTCGATTTGGTACGAAGACCCCCGAAGCGAGAACTCGACCCGCTCACCAGCGCCATCAGGAATGTCGGAACCGTCGATATCATCGATCAGTTGACGAATAATGCGTTCAGCCACGGCGAGCTCCCTTGCGACGATATCTCTTGATATCACCGTACCAGCGGTATCCCTCGCTTAAGAACAGCGGTTTGTATGGGCAAGCCCGAGGCCACGGCCGATATCCCGAGAATCCGATCTTTACGGATGATCGACCTTCATATGTTCCGGTCGGCCGAGCGAATTGCATCGCAGTTCCGAGCCGGTGTCGCGTCAACCGATGACTGCCGGCATGGAGTCCCAGCCGCGGACGGTGGATGTACGCGAGCGGCGCGCGTTGTCGATGTCGATCTCCCACTCGGGAAAACGCTTGAGCACCTCCTCGAGCGCCACGCGACCCTCCAGGCGTGCCAAGGGAGAACCGACGCAGAAGTGGGCACCGCGGCCAAAGGTGAGGTGTCCGCCCGCTTGCGTCGGATGTTGAACTCGTCGGGGTTCTCGAAGTGGCGTTCGTTGCGGTTGGCCGAGGCGAGCATCATCAACACCCCCCCGCCGGCACGACCTGCCCCTGGAACGTCACGTTCTCGGTCGCGACGTAGCGCGCGACGTGCGGGCCGGGGGCTCGAAGCGAAGGAGTTCCTCGATCGCGGTCGGGATCAGAGAATGGTCCTCGGCGAGTTCCTTGCGTTGATCGGGGTGTTCGGCCAACACCGTTCCCATCCAGCCGAACAGGCGACCGGTCGTCTCGACTCCAGCGCCTGCGACGACCGCCAGGAAGACGACCATGTCGTGGGCCAACAGTGAGTTGGTAGCGCTGCTGCCCCGACCGCCGAGGATCGTCACCTTTCTCAATGAGGTGACATGGGTCGCGGGCCCACGTGCGGGAATGTCAGCCAGAACCGGATTCGAACTGGCGACCTTCCGCTTCAGGCGGACTGTCGCTGACACCAATGTATTTCACCTCGTCGCGGAAGCCACCAATGCTCTTGCAGGACGCGACGGCGCACCGGCGGTCCAGTGGCGGCGAAGGCGTTTGCGCGAACAGGCCGGGCGCACTGCGCCCTCCGCAGAGTGCAGCTTTCGCCGAGCGACGTGTTCATCGTCCCGTCGGACCAGCGTAACGACAACACGCCGAGCCGTGCCGGCCCCCGTTCGCAGTCCCTCCGCTTAGACGTTATGACCTGTCACCGCTGCCCTCTGCAACGACTCGATAGAGAATGTCCGCCTCGGCGAACAAGGGCGTGGTCTCGTGGCGAGCGGGAGCCGGCGGCCGTGCTCTACCAGTCCGTCGTCTTCACCGCGTCAGACCCTGTCCTCTTGGGAGGCATCCGCGTGGACGTATTGACGGGTTTGCTCGCCGCACGGCCGCGCTGCAGCACCGGTCATAGATAGGGCGCACGTAACGGCATAGAAATAGGGAAACACCCTATTTCTTAGTCGGCCTTTCGGAGCCTAACGTTGGACTGTCGAGGGTAAGACCGTCGCCATATCCAACCGTCGATCGGCACCTCCAAGGAGAGCCGTGAACAGAATGTCACCCGCGGCACTCTTGGCCATCGCGACCGCGGTTGCCGCGATTGGGGCGTTCACTATCCCTGCGCCTGCACGCGCGCACCCACCCATGCCCAAGCTGCCGCCGCGTGCTTCGTCGACCCCCCTGGGGGTATCAGTTCCCCGGGGGAGCGGTAACGATCGATTACCCAGGCATCGGTGAAACACATTTCACCACACGGACGGGAACGCACGTCGACGCCAGTGCAGAGACCTTCTACCAAAATGGCACCAGCTTGAAGGGCACCATCACCGGCGACATCACCAAAGGAAGTCTCATCAATCTCACGGTCACCCGGGGGAGCAAGTATCCCCCCCTACTTCTCAGCGGTTCCGTAGGTCCCGACAATAGGGGCCACGGGGCCTACACCTACGAAAATCACGACACGGCGTCGTGGGACATGAACGAGGAGCTCAACTGCGTGCCTGTGCCGCCGCCGCCCGCGCCCGCGCCGGCGCCCGACAACAGGCCAATCGCTGGGCCCGACAAGCCCGCGGCCAAGACCCTCGGAACCGCCACCGTCGTCGCGGACACGGACATGTACGACAAGCCGGACGGCCAGGGACAGAAGATCGGCACCCTACTGGCCGGCGAACAGCATCCGTTGATGGAGCCTTGCCGGGACGACTGGTGCCGGGTCGGCACGATCGAGCTTGGTGGCTTCCCCGGACTGCCCAATGGCACGGCCTGGGTCTACGCCAAGGGCTTCCTCACGTTCTCTTGACCGCCGCGGGTGGAAACGAAAGCGGCGGAACGCATCCAGTCTCTTTCAGAACGCCAGCGACCTTCAGGTGGCGCCCTCCGTCCGCTGGGCTGGCAGGTCGACGACCACGAAACCTTCGACACCATCGAGGCGCGGGTGGGGAGCCATGGGGTTCCAGTCACGGCAGGCTCCGCCGAGGAGGCCGCATTGCGTGGCGTCGAGCGCTTGGTCCGGTTTCCCGGACCCAACGGGCTGATGCAGGAGATCTACGTCAACGCCCGCAGCGCTTCTCAGCCGTTGAGCTTGCCGCACACGGCGGATTCGTCAGCGGCGAGAGCGGTATGGGGCACGTAGCCATCGCGACCAAGAAGCCACACCAGATGCGCGGTTACTACAGCACCGTGTTCGACGCGAGATTGACTGACTACATCGATGAGACGATCAGCGGCCTCAAGTTCAAGATCCGCTTCCTACGAGTGAACGAACGCCACCACACGGTGGCGCTCGCGTCCGTGAACAGGTTGCCGCTCAACCCGATTCGCACCAGGATCCAGCACCTCAACATTCAGGTCGCCGAGCTCGAGGACATGACGGCCTCCTACCAGCGGGTGGTCATGCAACTTGGATTCCGCATGGCGCTCTCAGTCGGTCAGCACACCAACGACAAGGAACTGTCGTTTTATGCGGTGACCCTCGTCGTCGATGAAAGCACCTGGGAGCCAACCACTCACCAAGGCATCAGTGTTTGGGGCAATGCTCCCGAGCGACAAACCATCCTCGAGGCGTTCGAGCGGTTCAAGACTGCGGCACAATCGGTTGTGCACCCTGAGCAGAGCGTTCCGGCGCTTGCAGGGCCGGTATCCCACACGACTAGCCCGAGCAAACACGCCAATGCCGGATGCCACTAGTGCTGAAGAGCCAAGCGCCTGACCTCGCGGCCTACCTCGGCGGCCAGTGCCTCGGCATCCAGGCCGGGCCGCAGCGCGGCACCCCACCGGGAGATGTCGACCGCGCCGTGGGCGAACGCCCACGCCAACAGCGCGCGCTGAGTCGCTTCGTCGGCGATGAGCTCGGGGTTGGCAGCGCGGACCGCGTCGACAAGACGGGTGAAGGTCACCTGCGCCGCCTCCCTCAAGGCGTCCCCCTCGACACCGCCGACGTCGGTCGGCAAAATCCGGAACATCACGTCGTAGTGCGTGCGGTGCCGCGTCGCGAATAGGACGTACTCCATCACCACTCGCTCGAGCTGATCTGGTGCGGACCCGGCACCACCGAGGACCTCGAGCTGACTGCGCGCCAACGTGTCGAAGCCGTCGCGCGCGACTGCGGCGAGCAGCGCGTCCTTGTCGGGGAAGTGGTGATAGGGCGCAGCGGCCGAGACCCCCGCACGGCGGGCGACTGCGCGCAGTGTCACCTCGTCGGCATTGGATTCGGCGACCAGTTCGAGGGCTGCGGCGATCAAGGCCTGGCGCAGATCCCCGTGGTGTTGACCGACGCTTCGGATCACCAGAACATGGTTGACAGTGTTCAACAGTGGTGTCAAGATGAACATTGTTCAACAGAGCGGATCGAGGTAGTTGCCATGACCGATCGCAGCGTGTCGGCGACCTTCGCCATCGATGGTCGACCCGTGACGGTGCACGCATTTCACAGCGGCACCGTCACCATCAAGCGATGCCACGCCTGCGGGTGTCTACCGGAGCGCAGCCCGTCGCTGCTGCGGTTCCTGGCCATCCTCGCGGATCGTCGCTTCGCGGCGCCGATGCCGATCTGGAGCTACGCCATCGACCACCCCGACGGCGTGTACGTCATCGACGCCGGCGCATCGCCCTCCTACAACGACCCGCAGTCATGGCGCACCGATCCGCGGACGCGTGCGTTGATCCAATCCTTCATCAAGCTTGACGTCCGCGAGGGCGAGACGTTGCCCGACCGGCTCCGCGACGTGGGACTCGACGCAAGGCAGGCCCGGGCAATGGTCTTGACCCATCAGCACGTCGACCACACCGGCACGGTGCCCGCATTCGCGGGCGTCGACATCTGGACCACTCGAGCCGAGGATGCCGTGGCGGCCCGAATCGGAGCGCTTCACTGGCGCTGGCGCGATTCCGCAACGCGCATCCGTTACGTCGATGATGAAGGTGTGCCCGACGAACTCGGGCGCACCGTGTCCCTCACCGCAGACGGAACGATCCAGGCAGTCTGCACTCCGGGGCACACACCGGGTTCGGTCAGTGTGCGACTGCGCACCGACCAGACTGATATCTGGTTCACCGGGGACATCGCCTTCACCGCCGAAGGAATGAACCCGTCCGCGCCCACCGCGGGCGTCCACACCGACATCCGGCGCGTGCGCGCACTACAGGCCAGGTTGCAGCACGCCGGGCTGCTACTGCCGTCGCACGACCCCGACGT
>NZ_DASQEU010000025.1:0-1955 GCF_035633495.1 Mycobacterium sp.
GGCGCATGCCCTCGAGCAGGATCGAGGGCAGGTTCTCGAATCCCTGCCTGGTCTCGATCTTGAGGATCAGCCCGAGGTCAGGAGCACTGGAGGCGGCCACGCGGTCCAGGACGTGACGCACGTCCTCGGGCGTCCGGATGAAGGACACCGCCACGAGGTCGGCGTGCTCTGCAATGAAGGGCAGGTGGCTCTCGTCCTGCGGGGTGAGCGCCCTGAGTGGGAGGACCGTGTCGGGCAGGTTGATTCCCTTCTCGGCGCCGAGGCGCTGCCCACCTGGCTTGGTGTGATCCACGGTGAGGGTCGCCTGCCCGGGTGCCACTGACGAGACGGTCGTTCGGATCGCCCCGTCGTCGAATAGGACCGCATCCCCCGGTGCCATCGCGGCGATGGCCTCGGGCACGGTGCAGCCGATGCGCGCGACCTCTCCGGGCTGGGGAACGGGCACTGGGGTGAGGTCGTCGGTCAGCAGCAGCGTGTCGCCCGTCGCCAGCGACAGTCGCTGCGGGACACGCGGGATTCCAGCGACGACCGTGACCTCGTCGCCGCACCGGATCAGGGCGCCGTCAGCAATGCGCCACTCACTGCCTCACCGGCCCGCCGGTATGGCTTCACTCACAGTTCATCCGAGGGGCGGCCACGGAGCGTTCAACTGCGCCAGCGGTGGCGACCAATCAGGGACCGACGGTCTCTTCGAACGATCCGGGGCCCGCTTCCGGCAGGGTCGTGTCCAGGGCGTCCGGTGGCCTCGTGCGGGCAGGTCCAGGAGCCGAGTCGATGATCTCGCGAACGCGCTGGTGGAACACCCGCCACCGGCGTTCGTTGTCCCGGGTGATCACCGAGCTTTGGGCCAGCAGGTCTGCGGCGTGATCGACCAGTTCCGAGGCGGCGAACAGGTAGCGGGGTGCGACCCGACCCGCCGCCAGGTCGGCGCGCAACGCCGCCGGGGTGAACTCCACCTGCGCGAGAACTGTCAGTGCCCTGTCGATGTTGCGGCCCGCGATCGAGGACAGCGACGCGCACTGCCAGTCATTGCTGATGATGCGATGGCGATCGCCGAGCAGGTCGGCCGCTCCCGGGTAGGCCACGAGGTGCTCGACCACACCCCAGGACGCCTCCATCGCCTTCGCGAGCCATTCCCCGGTTGAGCGACAGGCCTCGGCGTGCGCAGCGAGATCCGACTTCATCCGCGTGATCTCCGCCGGTTCGCCAGCACCTTCCATGAACAGGACCCCGAGCAGCTCGATCGCGCGCTCGTCATTGAGGTCGACGGCTCCGGCGAATGGGCTCGGCAACGGCGCCTCGTCCGGCTGCACCGTCGACCACCGCTCTGCCAGGGCTTTCAGGGCGTTCGAGGTGCGCGACAGCGCGATGGACTCGTGCAAAGGCGACTCGGTGTAGTACTTCTCGTGCTCACGGTGGAACTGCGACAGGTTGAGAACCACGGTCAGGAATGGATCCGGGTCGCTCGGCATCCCCCGAGTATGACCCTGGCAGGTGAACAACCGGTGCGTACCGAACATCGGCTTCGGCGACGTCCTTGGCACCCCCCAAGGCGTGCCTCAGTACACCGAGGCGCCGACGATCTGTCAGGTCTGCGTCGAGGGCTGTTGCGCGGCGCGTGCATTGGGCGGTCGTTCAGCGCGTTCGCGGATGTTGAGGAGCATCTTGCGGATCATCCAGATGTCGGCGAGTTCGACGACGGTGTAGAACGCGATCGATCGCGGGTTGAGTCGCATCCGGCTTCGGATACGGGTGATGAGGCGCGTCGTCCCATCCGGTCGCGGGTCCAGTTGCCAGGTCCAGGACGTCTCCCCGGGCGAGGACCACACCATGGAGGTGGGTGGCTCGAGGGAGTGGACCTCGATGCCTTGCGTGCCGTCCGGGCTCATCGGTACGACATTGCCGGGCGCCAGGTGCTGCAGCTCGGGGATGATGCGTTGCGCGCTGGGACGGCC
>NZ_DASQEU010000026.1:0-1713 GCF_035633495.1 Mycobacterium sp.
GGCCGCTGAATTGATCTGGAGCTTACCCCGTTTGCCGTTGCCATCACAGGTTCAACCCAGCGAGGAGGTCGGTTTCCCAACCGCGACCGTCCCGCTCGCCGGCCGCTCCCTCGGCAAGCACGAAGTGCTCGCTGACCGGAATCGGCAGCGCGATGTGATTGGACAGCGCGCAGGCCCGGCCGCCGGGCTCCACGGTGACCTGCGTCGCGTGCGCGCGAAGGGCTGCGATCTTCGCGTCACGGCTCTCGGGCGCGTGGACGACGGCATCGATGTCGGCATCGGCGTAGGCGAACTGGAACTCGTCGGCCGAGGCCAGGACCCAGTCGGCGGGAAGATCCATCGTGGCCAGTTCACGCGTGCTGACGTCGATCGCACTGCGCGCCGTGACGGTCCAGTAGAACTTGGGGACCTGCCAAGGCTCGCCCGGGTGGCCGGGGTCTGCCGAAGCGGCCACGGCCTCCGTCGTCACCTCGTGGGCCCGCACGTGGTCGGGGTGTCCGTATCCCCCGTTGGGGTCGTAGGCGACGACGACGTGGGGCCGCAGGTCGCGGATGATCGCGACGAGTGCACCGACAGCCTCTCGCGGATCGGCATCGACGAACCTTTGACGGTGGCGCACCGGCGTGCCGACCATGCCTGAGTCGCGCCATCGACCGGCGCCACCGAGGAACCTCGGCCCGTCGACGCCCAATTCCGCCAGCGCCGAGGTCAATTCATTGATTCGATAGCCACCGAGCTGATCCGCCTCGTAAACGGCCAGCTGCGCGAAGCGCTCGCCGATGACCTCGCCCTCCTCCCCGAGGGTGCAGGTGACGACCCGAACGAGGGCACCCCGCGCAACGTAGTGCGCGATGGTGGCGCCGGTGGTCAGCGTCTCGTCGTCCGGGTGGGCGTGGACGAACAACAAGCGTGGGTTCTCCATGGGCACAAGATAGATTCACCCCGTGACGCGGCGCACCGTCTCGGCATGCAAGCTTGACCCTCTCGACAACGAGGAGCCATCCAGAGGCACAGCTGGCACCTTCACCGGACGCTGCACGTTAGACAGACTGAACCGCCCCGGGTTGTTCGGAGACTTCACTTCTTAGGAGGATGAAGTCCATGTCACGTCCGTCCAACAACTACCCCCCGAACTCCGGGACCGTACCGTCCGCATGTTCGCCGAGGTCAGGCCCAATTACCCCTCGAACTGGAAGGCCGCCGAGTCGATCGCCGAGAAGCTGGGGATCCGGACAGCGCAGACGGTGCTGAACTGGGTCCGCAAAGCCCAGGTCGATGCCGGCCAGCGACCGGGTACGAGCACCCAGGACGCTGCCGAGATGCGCAAGCTCCGCGCCGAGAACCGGGAGCTGAAACGAGCTAACGAGATCTTGAAGGCGGCCTCGATTTTCTTCGCGGCGTCGCTCGACCGCCCACACACGTGATCTGCGGGTTCATCGACGCGCACAAGGACAAATATGGGGTCGAGCCGATCTGCCGCGTGCTCACCGAGCACCGATGCCCGATCGCCCCATCGACCTACTACGACGCCCGCAACCGGCCACCGTCGGCGCGGGCCCGACGAGACGAGGAACTCAAAAAGGTGATACGCGCAACGCACCAGGAGAACCGCTCCCTCTATGGTGCCGACAAGATCTGGATAGCACTGCGACGTAAGGGAATCGACGCTGCTCGTTGCACCGTGGAACGGTTGATGGCCGAGCTCGGTTTGCG
>NZ_DASQEU010000027.1:0-3382 GCF_035633495.1 Mycobacterium sp.
TCATCGACTTCGCCTCGTCGTTCGGCACGCTGGTGCTCACCAGGGCGTATGCCGATTGGTCGGCCGACGTCAACGCCGGGTACCGCGGTCAGCTCGTCGGCCGCGCCGTCGACCTGGTGCAGCTCTTTCCCGCCGCGGCCTACGGCAAGAACGGCGCCGACATCCGGCTGGCGGTCGACGCCGTGGAGGACATGTTCCGGCTGCCCGACCTGACGCACGTGGTGATCGTCGCCGGCGACTCGGACTACATCGCACTCGCTCAGCGCTGCAAGCGGCTCGGCCGATACGTCGTCGGCATCGGCGTGGCAGGTTCGTCGAGCCGCGCGCTTGCGGCCGCGTGCGACGAGTTCGTCACCTACGACGCACTGCCCGGGGTGCCGGTGTTCGAGCCGCCGGAGGTAGCTGCGCCCGAGAAGGACGAGCCGGAGCCGGCGCCGAAGAAGCGCGCCCCGCGGCGGCGCGCCACCCGGCCGCAGGAAGTCGAGGAGGAGCCCGAGGCGCCCGACCCCCAGGCCGCCGCGACCGGACTTCTGCAGCGGGCCCTGCGCATCGGCCTGGAAAAGGACGACGTCGACTGGCTGCACAACTCCGCGGTGAAGGCGCAGATGAAGCGGATGGACCCGTCCTTCAGTGAGAAGTCCCTGGGCTTTCGGTCGTTCAGCGACTTTCTGCGGTCACGCTCCGACGTCGTGGAGCTCGACGAGAGCTCCACGACGCGGATGGTGAAACTGCGCAACGACGGTTAGGCGATGGTCCGTACGATGTCGGGCTTCATGGCATCCAACTGCGCACCCCAGTAGCCCCAGCTATGCGTGCCGTTCGCCGGGAAGTTGAACGTCCCGTTGGAACCGCCTGCGCCGGTGTATGCCTTCTGGAAGGCGACGTTGCTGGCCTTGGTCAGTCCTTCCAGGAACGTGGCGGGCAGATCGCCGCCGCCGAGTTCGTTGGGCCTGCCGTTGCCGGTGTAGACCCAGATCCGGGTGCCGTTGGAGGCGATCCTGCTGGCCTGCAGCGTCGGGTCGTTGCGCTGCCAGGTCGGGCCGCCACCGGGGCCCCACATCGCGGTGGCATCGAAGCCGCCGGCGTCACGCATCGAGAAGCCGACCAGGGTCGGCCAGATGCCGTCGGACAGGTGCTCGAATCCCGACAGCGAGCCGGCGTAGGAGAAGTTGCCCGGGTGGTATGCCGCGAGGATCAGCGCGGCGCTGCCCGACATCGATAGTCCGACGACGGCGTTGCCGGAGGGGGAGATGCCCTTGTTCGCCGCCAGGTAGGCCGGCAGCTCGGAGGTCAGGAAGGTCTCCCAGTTGTAGGTCTGGGTCGTGCCGTTGCCCACGGCCGGGCCGTTCCAGTCCGAGTAGAAGCTGGACATGCCACCGACGGGCATCACGACCGACACGCCGGACTGATCGAACTTTTCGAACGCGTTGGTCTCGATGTCCCAGCCGCTGTTGTCGTCGCGGGCGCGCAATCCGTCCAGCAGGTACACCGCGTGCGAACCGCCGGGCTGGAACCTCACCAGCACGTCGCGGCCCATCGCCGCGGACGGAACCATCAGGTTCTCGACCGGCAACCCTGAGCGTGAGTACGCCCCGGCGGTCGCCGAGTTACCGGTGACACCGATCAGGGCGGGAAGAACGGCGGCTGCGACCGCGGCGACCGCGATACTGCGTCCCCAGCCATCTCGGATTCTCTTAACGAACGTCATCTCGTGTCCATCTCTTCGGGAAGTCCCGCACTGAATGCGGTGAACGGATTCGGGTACGGCGCCTGCTCGCGGGCCGCCGGACCGGTTGTCGCTTCTTGGCAACCGCCCGTGGGCAGCACTCCGCACGAAGTGCTGCCGTCATGTATTACTCGGCGACTCTCACCCGTTCGTTACCGGGCGACACCCGCGGCACGTTGTGAATCGGCTGTGCCCCACGTTGCTTCATCGACCATGCCCAGCTCAGGGCCATCGGTTGGTGCCTCTGACGCGAAAGTGACGTCGGTTGCCAACGCTTCTGAAACGAGCCGATCACGAACGAAGAACGCACCGCCTCGCCCATTGCGAAGGATGGCGGTGAACCACCTACCATGGGGTCGCGTCTTCTCGTCGGTGCTGAAAATCAATGGAGTTTTGTTGACGTCTACTCGTCGTGCCCGTGGGGCCTGGATGGCCGCCTCCTTCGCGGTGCTGGCCGTGCTCGGTGGTGTCGTCACGAGCGGGTCTGAACGGTGTGTGCACGGCTGCCAGGTGCTCGCCGCACCTCGCGATCTGGTTGAGGCGCAGCCGGTCGTGCCCACGTCCACGCCCGCGGTGCTGTCCGTCATCCCGGCGCCTGCGGCCGCCAAGGTCAACCCCGCGAGTCCGGTCATGATCAGCGCGACCGCAGGCATCATCACCGACGTCACGATGACCAACGACAGCGGGAAGGTCGTGCCTGGCGTGCTCACGCCGGATCACACGACCTGGAAGCCGACGAGTCAACTCGGCTACGGCCGCACCTACACGATGACGGTCCTGGCCCGCGGCCCCGGCGGCATGCCGTCGCGTCAGGAGTCCAGCTTCACCACGGTGTCTCCGAGCAACCAGACCCAGGTCTACTTCGAGACCACCGATGGAGGACTGCTGCAGGACGGCGCCACCTATGGCGTCGGTGCCGTCGTCGTCGCTCACTTCGACGAGACCATCGACGACAAGGCCAACGCCGAGCGGCACCTCTCGGTCACCACCAATCCGCCGGTGGCGGGATCGTGGTACTGGATCGACGGTCAGACGGCCCACTGGAGGCCGGAAAAGTACTACGCGCCGGACACCACCGTGACGGTCGCGGCCAACGTCTACGGCACGCCGCTCGGCGACGGCCTCTACGGCGAAGAGGACGAGCACGTATCGTTCGAGATCGGTGACGCCCACGTCTCGATCGCCGACGACGACACGCACATGGTCAGCGTCTTCGACAACGGCAAACTGGTCCGCACCATGCCGACCTCGATGGGCATGGGCGGAATCCAGACCATCGCGGGCACCACCTTCTCGTTCTTCACCCCGCCCGGCGTCTACACGGTCTTGAACAAGGCCAACCCGGTGATCATGGACTCCTCGACGTTCGGGCTGCCGACCAACTCACGACTCGGCTACAAGGAGTCGATCTCCTACGCCACCAAGATCAGCACCGACGGCATCTACCTGCATCAGCTGAACTCCACGGTGTGGGCGCAGGGCAACACCGACACCAGTCACGGTTGTCTGAACCTCAACGGCGACAACGCCGCATGGTTCTTCGACTTCTCGGTCCCGGGCGACGTGGTCGAGGTGCGCAACACCGGTGGCAAGCCCCTGGAGATCTCGCAGAACGGCGACTGGACGGTGCCGTGGGATCAGTGGCTGAAGGGCAGC
>NZ_DASQEU010000028.1:0-10297 GCF_035633495.1 Mycobacterium sp.
GCTGACCGCTCAGAACCTCAAGACCGGCGACATCGCCTACGAGGGAATCCCCGGGCAGAAGCAGCCCTGACTCCACCCGAATGAAGCATTCCACGGGCGAGGCGCGATGAGTTCCGCGGCACTAGCGAGTCGGTACCTAGAACAACAACCCCATGCCGGTGCTCGTCGAGTGGCAGCTGGTTCCCGGCGGGTGGGTCCAGGTGTTCGTCGACGAGGACCACGACCCCGACGGCAACGTGATCAGGCTGATCGGTGGCTTCCGGGTGCGGTACTAGCCGCGTGTGATCGCTTCGGAGCGCGGTGTTTACGCGCACCTCGTGGGCGTGGTCTCCGGGCGATAGCCGTCAGGACTTCGGCCCCAGCGGCCGCCTCGCCAGCTCGAGCACCTCTTCGGTGGTGAGCGGACTGTGCGGGTGCTGCGAGAGACACCATGGCGCAGTGATCTTCTGGAAGGCACTGCCTTCGAGCGCCGCGTAGAAGTTGCCCGCCCGCAGTCTGCTGATGTCGGGCACGTACCCGCCCTTCACGCGGGCCATCTCCTTGGCGACGGTGATCTGCGCCGACGAGTTCAACAGCCCGTAGAACTGGGTGGCCGCGTTGCCGGGAATGTGGTTGTGCAGACCCCGCGGGGCCTGGGTCGCGAACACCAGTCCGAGCCCGTACTTGCGGGCCTGCGACGACAACGCCAGCGTGCTCTGCGTGGATGCGGTGGCGCGGCCCGACGGTGCGAAGTTCTGCGCCTCGTCCATCACCAGCAGCCCGCCGAGCGGACGGTCGCCCGCCGGATTGCGCTTGATCCACACGAACAGCGCCATCTGGAGCTGGTTCACGAAGCCCTCGCGCTGCGCACCGTCGGCCAGGCCGATCATGCTGATGACCGAGACCCGCGCCCGGTAGCCCTCCGACGGCGTCATCAGCGCACCGGGGTCCACGGGCGTGCCGTCGCCGCCGAACATCGGGTCGTTGACCATCGCTGCGCGGAGGTTCTGACCGAGTTCGGCGGCTAGCTTCCGCGCACCCGACATGACGCTGGCTCCGTCGGGGAAATCGGCGAGCACCCCGAGGAAACCTTCGAGGGAGATCGACGGCTGCCTGCCGTACCACTGCAGCGCCTGCCGAAGCACCGCTCGGGCGGAGTGGGCCTTAGGGGTGTTGCCCGAGATGAGCGCGCGGGGTTCCAGTGCGGCGAAGGCGGATTCGACGGCTTCGTGGTACTCGTCGTGGTCGTCGGCCACGCTGGCGAAGTCGGGCAGCGGCTGGAACGACAACGGCCGGCCGGCCGAGCGCCGGGGCGTCCACACCACCACCTCGGTGTTGGCGAGGTAGTCCTGCGCGCGGGGGGTGTCGGCCGCGAGCCAGCCCTGTGGGGCTTGCGGCCAGGGGAGGCCGAGGCGCGCCAGGTCGTTGTTGGGGTCCAGCACGATCGACGACACCCCGCGTCGTGCACACTCCTCGACCAGGCGCCGGATCAGGACGGTCTTGCCCGATCCCGAACCCGCGAAGATGGCGGTGTGCTTGCGCAGCGCCAGCAGCTCGACGCTCAGGGGTCGACCCGAGGAGTCGTCGACGCCGAGGGGAACGGCCGTAGGGCACTCCGCGTGACGGTCGTCGTGTGCATCCGTTGCGGCCTGCGGGGCTGGATCCGGTTCGGAAGCGGTTGGTACGTCTGGCATCTCGGGCGGAACCGGGCCCGCTCCCTCGCCGAGAGCATCACGCAGGAAGGCCAGCCCGTGCGCGGGTTTGCGGGCCACCAGCCAACCGGGTAAGTCGGGATCGTTGTCCTCTATGAGGTCACGCAGCGCGGTGAGAGTGCGCAGATCGTCGTCCGACAACGCGAGCGTACGGCCGCCCGCCGCCTCGAAGTCGGCGACCAACTGGGCCGTCTTCACACCACCCGGCCATGGCGTGTTGCGCAGCAGGAAGAGCTTGCGCTTGTCCAGGTTGGTTCCGAAACCCGTTGCCGCACAAGCATTCTTGATCCGATTCTGGGCGGCAATCGCGTTGGGGCTGGCGATCGCCCGAAATGCCCAGTGCCGCTCGTCGTCGGTCGCGGCGTCCAAACTCTGCCGCAGCCTGCCGTGCAGGCCCACCCGCCTGCCCGGTGGCGGGTCGAGACGGAAGGTCTGCTCGACATCCCCGCGTTCGGCGATCCACGCGTCCAGCGCCGCCGACAGCAGGCTGGGCACCGTGGTGTCCTCCCCTTCGGGATCCAGAGCGGCCGCGCCGACCGCGCGCCGACGGTAGTCGGCGAAGCGACGGTCGAGATCGCCACCGTCGCGTGCCGGGTCGGGTGGCGAAACATTCTCGGTACCAGGCGAACCCGATTCCGTGGACGCCTTGAGGTGCGGCAGCTCCTCGACGACGCCGCGGTCCAGGCAGCGACGGACGTGCTCGTCGGCGCGTCTGAGCAGTTGACGCGGGGTGTAGTCCGGCGCGTCGTCGAAGGCCGACGGCAGGATGGGCCAACTCGGGTAGGGCGGCGTGAATCCGACTGCCCGATAGCTTGCGGTGAATCGGCGCTCCAGGATCGCCCGGGCGACGTCCGCGTTGGGCAGTGTCTTCAGGGGAGCGGTCTCCCGAAACCTGTCGGCGACGGTGGCCGTGGCCCGCGACCTGATCGACTCCCACACGGCGGGCAGGCAGGCGACGACCTCCGCGGTGCGCCGCATCGTCTGCCGGATCGACATCAGCCCGTGCGCCACGTGCTCGAGGTCGCGGTTGTCGGCGACGCCCCCCTCGCGACCAGCCGTCGAGGTGGCGGATTGCGCCAGTAGGGTGTCTATCTGGTCGATCGCCAGCACCGAGGGGCCGGCGAGGGCGACGAGGCGCGAGATGTCGCGGACGCATTCCTGCGGCGTCAGCGTCGACACCCCGATCGCCCACGCCCTGCGCCCGGTGTCGTCCACGTCCTCGGAGGAGTTGAGGTAGGCCTGCCCGAGGTCTTGGACGCCGAGGTCGGCCGCGCCGAGCAGGACCAGCGCGCGCAACGTGTGGTGCGTCTGGCGCACGACCTGCGGGTTCGCCTCGTGCAACGCGTTGACGAAGGTGGACAGGACCTCCGGGGTCAGGTCGTCCTCGCCCGAGACGACGCGACGGTCGGCTCGGGACACGTGGGCCACCGACGCGAGCTGCCACAGCAGTTCCTTGAGCTGGGACTCGCGGTCGGCGGCAGGGCGACCGAGGCTCTCCAGGATGCTGCTGCGCGCGGACTCCCAGAAGCTGGTGGCGTCAAGGAGTTCGAGGAGGAAGAAGAATCCATCGGCGGCCTGCACGCGTTCGCGCACCTGGCCGAGTAGATGGGTCTTGCCCGACCCCGCCTGGCCGCGCACGACCACGCCGAGTGGGCTGGACTCCGGGTGGCGGTCGGCGTCGCCGAAGGCCGCCATCACCGCGTCGAGTGCCCCGTCGTTGAAGCCGGGGACGTGGAACGAGCCCTGCGAATGCCACAGGTCGTCGGCCGTCGGCGCGAATGACAGCCGCAGTGAGCTCAGCGCTTCGCGTTCGTTGGGATCCATCAGCTCTCGATTGCGATCAGGTGCCGGTGTTGGTCGCCGATCTCGAGCGCGGCGGCCCGATCGGCATCGGTGAGCGTCTTCTGGTTCTCCTCGGGGATGAGGGTGATCCCGGGGCGGCGGGACATCCGGGTCAGCGCATCGTCCATGTCGCGCCTCGACACCTCGGGGAGTTCGCCGCGAAGTCGCACCAGGTCCACCCAGCCGCCGGAGCGAGCCGCTAGCCGGACGTAGGCAGCGCGCACAGTGGCCTCGACGGCGTCGCCCAGGGGGTCGGAGTCGCCGGCGGGCGGACTGTCGTCCAACGGGAAGAAGACGTCACCGGGGGCCAGTTCGTCGCGGTCGAAGTATCGACGTAGCGCACGCAACACCGTGTAGAGCGCCTTGCCCTGACCGGACGGACGCGCAGGAGTCTCGGCACCGAACAGCTTCGCGCACGTCGCCCAGCCGCGGTCGGTCAACTCGAGCACCATCGCACGGTTCTCCGTGGTGACCTCGACCAGCCCGCGTTGCACCAGCCGATCCCGGTCCCGTTTCTTGAGTTCTGGCCCCAGCGTGGCCAATTCGGGATTGCGGACCGGTCGCGCTTCGGCCATCAGAACCAAGAGCACCGCCTGCTCGGTGCCGGTCAGTTCCTCGGGGTCGACGCTCACAGCTGGTTCCCTTCGTCGTTTCTCTTGCTGACCAAAAGTCGTTCGATGACGGCGACCACGCGCTGCGGATCGTCGGCGAGCTCGTCGTTGGTGAACCTCAGCACCGCGAAGCCGTCGAGCACCAGACCGTTGTCACGGCGGCGGTCGGCGGCATACTTCAGGCCGCCACGATGGTCGGGGCCGTCGATCTCCACGACACACCGCTCGTCGGGCCACATCAGGTCGACACGGATGGGCGGCGCCAGCGAATGGCTGGCGTACTCCTGATTCCAGGTTCGGCCCGATGCCCAGTCACAGCGGGCCAGACAACGCTCCAGTGTCTGCTCGGCGACGCTGGCCGGGTGGGGCATACCGGCGAGTGCCGGGAAGTCCATCGGCGGCGCAGCCTCGTCGGGCAGGTCGCCGGCGAGCGCGTCGACGTAACCGGGCACGGTCAGCTGCCACGTCGGATACCGGTCGATCAGCGGCAGGGTGCCGGCAGTCAGCCAGACCCCGATTCCGCCGTGGTTTACCAACCATTCACAGGCCGTCGCGACGCGTCGCTGATCCTCCACCGAGGACGGCCCAGCCCCAGGACCGACGAGAATGGCGACGCCCGCACGGTGGTAGCTGTCGGCGATGATCCTGGCCAACCCCTTGGCGCGCACCTCGGGTCCGAATCGTCGATCCGGGGCGCACCCGCGCAGCGCAGCGTCGGCCATGCCGGCCAGAAAGGGACCGAAGTGGGCACTGTCCGCGGCGTGCCGATGAGCCAGCTGCCGCACGACGCGCCGGTCGAAGTCACTGCGCTCGGAGACCACGTCCGCAACGGGCAACCAGGCGGGAAACAGGCTCAGCGCGACCGACTCCAGCCGCTCCAGGACGTCGTCGACGACCCTTCGGGACGAACCGACACCCCGGGGGAGGCGGTAGCGAATGACGGCAGGCGCACGCTCGGGGAGCGGGTCGAGACTGACCGCGAGCTGCTCAGCGGTGAGCCCAACGAGCCTGACGACCTGATCTGAGGGGAGGTGCGCCAACGACAGCGGTTCCCCGCATGCCACTGAGCTCACCCGACCCCCTGCACCGTTGAACGACCGCCACCCATTGTGTCCTACGCGTCGGGACGCCGCGCTCGGCGTCAGCTGACGAGGTCAGCCAGGGGCAGCCCGGAGTCGGCGAGACGACCCGCGTCGACGGGCCTTCGCGACCGGATCAGATCCTTGATGTCGTCGAGCCCCTCCCAGACGTTGACGTTCATCCCCGCCAGCACCCGGCTCTCCCCGTCGAGCCAGAACACGGTGAATTCACGCTTGTCGCGGTCCTTGGGGTCGCCGCGGAAGACCACGGAGTCGTACCCGGCGGCGTGGCCGACGTATTCCATGCCCAGGTCGTACTGGTCGGTGTAGAAGTAGGGCAGCTCGTCGTAGACGCCGGGGTCGCCCATCATGCCCGCGACGGCCACCGCGGGTTGTTTGAGCGCGTTGGCCCAGTGCTCGGTGCGGATCCGCGTCTGGAAGATCGGATTCTCGGCGGCGGCGATGTCACCGACGGCGTACACGTCGTCGTCGCTGGTCTTCAGCGACGCGTCGACCATGACCCCACCGTCGGCCATCTCGAGGCCCGCCTTCTCGGCGAGTTGCGTATTCGGCTTCGCACCGACCGCGACGAGCACCGCGTTCGCACTGATCGTCGAGCCGTCCCCGAGCCTCAGGCCGCTCGCCCTGCCGGCGTCGGTGGTGATCTCCTCGACCGACGTTTCGAGGCGAAGGTCGACGCCGTGCTCACGGTGCAGGTCGGCGAACACCTCTGCGGCCTCGCGTCCGAGTGCGCCCAGCAGCGGCAGCTCCGCGCTCTCCACGACGGTCACGTTCACGCCGCGCTCGCGTGCGCTCGCCGCGACCTCAAGTCCGATCCAACCGCCGCCGACGATCGCGAGCGTCGCACCCTCGGTCAGCGATGCCAACAGTTCGGACGCGTCGTCGACCGTCCGGAGGTAGTGGACGCCGTCGGCATCGCCGCCGGGGATCGGTGGCCTTCGAGAACTCGAGCCGGTGGCCAGCAGCAGCTTGTCGTACCCCTGGTGGCGACCCTCGTCGAAGCCCACCGCGTGAGTGATCCGGTCGATGGCGGTCACCTCGGTGCCGAGCCGCAGGTCGACGTCGTGCTCGCGGTACCAGTCCTCGGGGTCGACGGTGAAGTCGTCGAGCTCCTTCTTTCCGGCGAGGTAGTCCTTGGAGAGGGGAGGGCGTTCGTAGGGCAGATGGTCCTCCGCTCCGAAGAGCACGATCTCTCCATCGAAGCCCTTGTCTCGCAACGCTTCCGCAGCCTTGGCACCTGCGAGGCCGCCACCGATGATGACGTAGGTGGGCATGTCACTACTCCTTGTGTTCGAGGACTTGGTCGTGAAGGTCCGGGCTCAGCGAGACCCGTACCAGCGCCGCGGCGAGACGTGCCGTGGTCCGAGGCGCCAGTTTGCCGAGTTCTTCGGGTGTGGTGGGCAGTTCCAGCTCTCCGGCCGTGGACAGTGCGCGCTCGTCGAAATATGGCCGCGCCCAGGGCCATACGTCCTGCACCTCGCGCAGGAAGATCCCGGCGCCAGTGGCACCGATGCCCTTGAAGCGTTGTAGTGCTTGGCGCGCCGCGGCGGCATCCTCTTTGCATTCGGCGGCGAGCTCGCGTAGGTCACCGTGGTACTGCTCCCGAGTCATGGTCGCCATGTCGGAGAGCCTGGTGGCCGAACTCTCGTCGTAGCGGGCATATCCGGCCCGTCCGAAGGCGTCGAGCACCGACGCCCGATCAGCGTCGAGCACCGCGTCCGGAGTACGGATCCCCGCCTCGAACAACTCCCGCGCCGCCTTCGTCGCGATCTCGGCACCGATCGGCTTGCTCGCCAGCATGGCCAGCGTCAGGAGTTGGAACAGCGGCATGGGCTCGTTTCGCAATCGGATGCCTGCTTCGTCGGCATACGTCTTGCCCGCGGCGTCAAGAAGACGACGCACGGTGATGTCGTTGTCACCCATTTCAATGGGCATACCCGTTGGGCGCCTCGACAAACGCCAGAGATCAGAAAGCCGTCAGTCGAAGTCGACCCTGACGGTCAGCAGATCGCTTCCCATCAACTTGACCATCGCACTGTTCGCGCCAGGCAGCTGCTTGAGGCGCGCCGCGGTGTCGTCATCGGGCAGCAGGTGAGCGGTGCCGGTGCGCCACTGACCGCGAATCCGTACCCGCACCCTCGGATCGGATCTGATGTTCAGGACGTAGTGCGCATGTTCACCGTGCTCGGCGACCATCCAGAACTGGTTGTCCACCACCCGGCCACCGACGGCGGTATGGCGGAGCTGACCCGACTTGCGCCCAGTGGTCTCCAGCATCGTGACGGGCAGCTGCCTGCCGACCGGATTCACCACCAGTCGCTGGACGGTGTGCACGACACGTCGCTTGAGCGTTTTCAGATCGGCCATGGCGCCAGCCTAGTTCGCGAGATTAAGCGTCCACCGAGTTTGGGTCCAAGCGCCTCCGCCATGCCGGTTAGTCGGCGCGCTGGAAGCCGGCGTGCTCGAAGAGTTGTCGGCCAACTCGTCTGAGCTGCCGACGTAGTCGTCGTCGAACCGACCGATGGTCAGAAACGCGATCTTGCGCAACGGTTCTGCGCGTCGTGGCATGGTCCTCCCTTAGGCCGATTTCGTGAAACCTAGGCGGCGACGGTTGCCGCCTCTGCCACCGGCTCCAACGCCTGGGCGATGATGTCGGCCACGTCGGTCATCGGCTTGACCTCCAGCGCGTCGAGCACCTCGGCCGGGACGTCGTCCAGGTCGGCCTCGTTGCGCTGTGGGATGAACACCGTCTTCAGACCTGCCCGCTGCGCGGCGAGCAGCTTCTGCTTCACCCCGCCGATCGGCAGCACCCGACCGTTCAGCGTCACCTCGCCGGTCATGCCGACATCGGAGCGGACCTTTCGGCCCGTGGCCATCGACACCAGCGCCGTCACCATCGTGACGCCTGCCGACGGACCGTCCTTCGGCACCGCACCCGCAGGCACGTGCACGTGGATCTGGCGATCCAGCGCCTTGGGGTCGACGCCCAACTGCCCGACGTGGGCACGCACGTAGGACAGCGCGATCTGCGCCGACTCCTTCATCACGTCACCCAGCTGACCCGTGAGCTTCAGACCCGGCTCTCCGTCGTTGCCATTGACTTCGATGAAGAGCACGTCGCCGCCGAGGCCGGTGACGGCCAGACCGGTTGCCACGCCAGGCACCGCCGTGCGCTCCTCGGATTCCGGCGTGAAGCGCGGACGGCCAAGGTAGCCAACGAGATCCGGCTCGTCGATGACGAGGTGTTCCGGGTCTGCCGCCAACTTGGTCGTCGCCTTCCGCAACGCCTTGGCCAGCAGGCGCTCGAACTGGCGCATGCCGGGTTCACGCGTGTAGTCCGCGGCGATCTTCCGTAACGCCTCGTCGGTGACCGACACCTCGTCGGAGGTCAGGGCCGCCCGCTCCCGCTGCCTGGGCAGCAGGAAGTAGCGGGCGATGGCGACCTTGTCGTCCTCGGTGTAGCCGTCGATCTGCACCAGTTCCATCCGGTCCAGCAGCGCCGACGGGATGTTCTCGATCACGTTGGCCGTAGCCAGGAACACCACGTCCGACAGGTCGAGATCGAGGTCCAGGTAGTGGTCGCGGAACGTGTGGTTCTGCGCCGGGTCCAGGACCTCGAGCAGCGCCGCGCTCGGATCGCCGCGGTAGTCGGAGCCCACCTTGTCGATCTCGTCGAGCAGCACGACGGGGTTCATCGAACCTGCCTCGCCGATGGCCCTCACCAGGCGGCCCGGCAGCGCGCCGACGTAGGTGCGACGGTGACCGCGGATCTCGGCCTCGTCGCGGACGCCACCGAGGGCAACGCGCACGAACTTGCGGCCGAGGGCCCGGGCCACGCTCTCACCCAGCGATGTCTTGCCCACGCCGGGAGGGCCCGCCAGCACCATCACGGCACCCGAACCGCGGCCGCCAACCACCTGCAGCCCACGCTGCGAACGACGCGCCCGCACGGCCAGGTACTCGACGATGCGGTCCTTGACGTCGTCGAGCCCGTGGTGGTCGGCGTCCAGGATTTCCCGCGCCGACTTCAGGTCGGTCGAGTCCTCGGTGGTCACGTTCCACGGCAGGTCCAGCACGGTGTCCAGCCATGTGCGGATCCAGCCGCCCTCCGGGCTCTGCTCGCTGCTGCGCTCCAGCTTGCCGACCTCGCGCATCGCGGCCTCGCGGACCTTCTCGGGCAGGTCGGCCGCTTCGACGCGCGCCCGGTAGTCGTCGGACCCGTCGGGTTCGCCCTCGCCGAGTTCCTTGCGGATCGCCGCCAACTGCTGACGAAGCAGGAACTCCTTCTGGGTCTTCTCCATGCCGCTGCGGACGTCGTCGGCGATCTTGTCGTTGACCTCGACCTCGGCCAGGTGCTCGGCGGTCCAGTCGATGAGGTTGCGCAGCCGATCGGCCACGTCCTCGGTCTCCAGCAGCTGCCGCTTCTGCACGTCGGTCAGGTACGACGCATAGCCTGCGGTGTCGGCAAGGGCCGAAGGGTCGCTGATCTTGTTGACCACGTCGACGATCTGCCACGCCTCGCGGCGCTGCAACATGGCCAGCAGAAGCTTCTTGTACTCGGCGCCCAGCGCCTTGGTCTCATCGGTCGGTTCGGCGTCGGACGCCTCGGTGACCTCGACCCACAACGCCGCCCCGGGGCCGGTGGTGCCGGATCCGATGTGCGCACGCTTCTCGCCCCGGACGACCGCGGCGGCGCCACCGCCGGGAATGCGTCCCACCTGCACGATCGATGCGATCACACCGTAGGTGGGGTAGCGGTCCTCGAGCCGGGGCGCGATCAGCAGCTTTCCGCTCTCGCTCGCCTGCGCGGCGTCGACGGCAGTTCTGGCGGCGTCGTCCAATTCGACCGGCACGACCATTCCAGGCAGCACGATCGGCTCGCTGACGAACAACACCGGAACTGCGATGTTTTCAGACATTCAATCCTCCAAAGTTCAGCCTGATGCGCTCAACCTTGGGGTGGTGCGGTTTGTTCCCGCAGTTACGCGGGCGCCCCGGCGGGTTCCGAGCTCCTGCGCACGACGACGACGGTCGCCAGCACCAGCAGCCCGAC
>NZ_DASQEU010000029.1:0-57219 GCF_035633495.1 Mycobacterium sp.
AGTGGCACCGTCAAGGCGTTGGACGGTGGCGTGCACGGGCTCGGCAAGAAGATCCTCGAGGAGGCGGGCGAGGTGTGGCTTGCCGCCGAGCACGAGGGCGACGACGCGTTGGCTGGCGAGATCAGCCAGCTCCTGTACTGGACACAGGTCCTGATGATCTCGCGCGGTCTCACCCTCGACGACGTCTACGCGAAGCTATGAACGACATGCTGCGCGTCGCGGTCCCCAACAAGGGCGCGCTCAGCGAGTCGGCCGCGGAGATACTGTCCGAAGCTGGGTACCGGCGTCGCCGCGACCCCAAGGATCTGACCGTCGTCGACCCGGCCAACAACGTGGAGTTCTTCTTCCTGCGGCCCAAGGACATCGCGATCTACGTCGGGTCGGGAGAGCTGGACTTCGGGATCACCGGGCGCGACCTTGCGCAGGAATCCGATGCGCCCGTTCGGGAACGCCTCGCGCTCGGCTTCGGTTCGTCGACGTTCCGCTACGCCGCCCCGGCCGGTCGGGACTGGACGATCGATCAACTCGCCGGCAAGCGAATCGCCACCGCGTACCCGAACCTGGTCCGCAAGGATCTGGCCGCCAGAGGCATTGAGGCCACGGTGATCCGGCTCGACGGCGCGGTGGAGATCTCGGTGCAACTCGGCTTGGCCGACGTCATCGCCGACATCGTCGGGACGGGCCGGACCCTCGGTCTGCACGGCTTGGCGGCCTTCGGTGAAGCGCTGTGTGACTCGGAGGCCATCCTCATCGAGCGCGCCGACCCCGATGCCGACACCGCATCGGGGCGCGACCAGCTCGCCGGTCGCGTCCAGGGCGTGGTATTCGGACAGCAGTACCTGATGCTCGACTACGACTGCCCGCGAACGGTTCTGGAACGGGCTACCGCAGTCACGCCGGGTCTGGAGTCGCCCACGATCGCGCCACTGGCCGATCCGGCGTGGGTCGCGGTGCGCGCGCTGGTGCCACGCAGGACCGTCAACGCCATCATGGACGAGCTGGCGGCCATCGGCGCCAAGGCAATCCTGGCGTCCGACATCAGGTTCTGCCGCTTCTGAGCATTCAGTGTTAACTTTCCTGCCATGACGCAAGTCCTGGTGATCGTCTTCGCCCTGCTCATCGGTGTCGTGGCCGGGCTTCGCGCCCTGACCCCTCCGGCGGTCGTCGCCTGGGGTGCGCTGCTCGGCTGGCTTCCCGTCGAGGGCACCTGGGCGTCGTGGGTCGCCCATCCGGTCACGGTTGCCGTCCTGACCCTGCTGCTGGTCGTGGAGTTGATCACCGATCAGCTGCCGAAGACACCCAGCCGCACGGTGCCGCCACAGTTCATCGCACGACTGGTCATGGGAGCGTTCGCCGGAGCGGTCATCGGCGCAGGATCGCATCACACCATCCTCGGGATCGGTGCCGGCGTGATCGGCGCGGTGTTCGGCACGCTGGGGGGCTACCAGGCGCGGCGCCGCCTGGTCGCCGCCAACGGTGGACGCGACCTGCCCATCGCGTTGACCGAGGACGTGATCGCGGTGCTCGGCGGGTTCGCCATCGTGGCCTTGGCCTCGGCGATCTGAGCCGTTTCATGACAACGCATTACGACGACATCATCGTGGGCGCCGGCCAGGCCGGGCCGCCGTTGGCGGGCCGGTTGACCGCGGCGGGCCAGTCGGTCGCGGTCATTGAGCGCAAGCTCGTCGGCGGAACGTGCGTCAACTACGGGTGCATACCGACCAAGACGCTGGTGGCCAGTGCGCACACGGCGCGCGCCGCGCGCCGCGCCGCCGAGTACGGCATCACCACCGGTGAGGTCACCGTCGACATGGCAGTCGTCAAGGCGCGCAAGGACAAGATCATGCTCGACGACCGCCACGGGCTCGAGTCGTGGCTCGAGGGCATGGACGGATGCACCCTGATCCGCGGGCACGCCCGTTTCGAGGGTCCGCGCACCTTGCGGGTCGGTGATCAGGTGCTCGACGCCGACCGCATCTTCCTCAACGTCGGCGGCCGCGCGACCGTCCCCGACATCCCCGGTCTCGCCGACGTCGACTACCTCACCAATGTCGGCATTCTCGACCTCGACGTGCTGCCGGAACACCTGGTGATCATCGGCGCCAGTTACATCGGGCTGGAGTTCGCCCAGATGTACCGGCGCTTCGGCGCGCGGGTCAGCGTCGTCGAGCGGGGCTCGAGAGTCACGGCCCGCGAGGACGAGGACGTCTCCGCCGCCATCCAGCAGATCCTGGAAGCCGAGGGCATCGACGTCCACCTCGGCGCGACCGGGATGCGAATCGTCAAGAGCACCAATGAATCCAGGGGTTTCGACCTCTACCCGCGCGACGGCGCCGAGCCCATTTCGGGAAGCCACCTCCTGGTGGCGACGGGCAGGCAGCCCAACACCGACGACCTCGGCCTCGACGTCGCCGAGATCGAGACCGACGCGCGCGGCTACGTGACGGTCGACGACCAACTACGGACCAGCGCCGAGAACGTCTGGGCGATGGGGGACTGCAACGGCAGGGGCGCCTTCACCCACACGTCGTACAACGACTTCGAGATCGTGGCCGCCAACGTGCTCGACGACGACCCCCGCCGCGTCAGCGACCGCGTGCCGACGTATGCGCTCTACATCGATCCGCCGCTCGGCCGAGCCGGGATGACGGTCGCCGACGTACGCGCGTCGGGCCGAAAGGCGTTGGTGGGCAAGCGTCCGATGACGCGCGTCGGCCGTGCGGTCGAGAAGGGCGAGACGCAGGGCTTCATGAAGGTCCTCGTCGACGCCGAGACGAACCACATTCTCGGTGCGTCCATTCTCGGTGTCGGCGGTGACGAGGTGGTTCAGGACATCCTCGACGTGATGACCGCGGGGCTGCCCTACACGGCCATCTCGCGGACCATGCACATCCACCCCACCGTCAGCGAGCTGGTGCCGACGATGCTGCAGGACCTGACCCTGCTGGATTAGTCAGCGGCGCTGAACCAACAGCGTCTGCGCCGACGTGCCGATGAATCCACGACGGTCGAAGATCTCGGCCGTGGTCACGCCGATGCCGTCCGGGCCGATCGAACCCCTGGTGCGCAAGGCGAAGTCGTTGCCCTCGGGCGCCCGGTGCAGATGCACCGTCGTGTCGGTGTTCATGAAGACGAAGTCAGCGGGATCCAGCGCCGCACCCACGCCGTTGGCGGAGTCGACGACCATGGCCAGCCGCTGCAGATCGGTGAGTTCCTCGTCGTCCACCAGGGGCACCAGAGGGCTGAGCCACGCCACCGCGGCCTCGCCTTCCGCGGTGGGCTGGTTACGCCAGCTGACCGTCTCCAGGTAACCCGGGGCACCCTCCCAGGCGTGAGCACGCGGTGCGGTCTCGCCCTCGACGAGTGGGGGATACCGATCGGTTGCGACGTCACGGGTGTCCGACGGCGCCAGCAGCCAGGCGGTGACTCGGGCGACGACACGTTCGTTTCCGTCGGCCGCCGCCGTCGTCACCGCCGCCATCAGCGAGATCCTGGCTCCGGGAGAGTTACCCGCCCGATGCGCAGCCCGGATCCAACCCCCGCCGCCAATTCCTCGATGGCCTTGGTCATCAACGCCAAAGGTGGTGAGCCGTGCTGGATTTCGACGTTCCAGTTGCTCGCGGTGCCGAGGGTGGACTCGAAGACCTGTAACTCGCCGTCGGCGGCGAGTCGACGGTAGTGACGGTCGATCACGCAGCGGGCTCCGAATGGTCTGTGGCAGAGGGCCAACCGGGATACGGCGGTGGCAGGCCGCCGAAGGTCGGGCAGTGTTCGTGGTGGGCGCACCAATCGCACAGCCGGGACGGCTTGGGGCGGAAATCGCCTGTGGCGCCCGCGGATTGGATGGCACGCCACATGGCCATCAACGTCTTCTCGAAGCGCTCCAACTCGTCGAGGTCGGGCGTGTAGTCCAGTACCTGACCGTCGGCGAGGTACAGCAGCCGAAGGCGGGCGGGCAGCACGCCCCGGGAGCGCAGCAGCGCCACCGCGTAGAACTTCATCTGAAACATCGCCTTGACCTCGGCGAGCTCGCGGGCGGCGGCGGGGGCCTTGCCCGTCTTGTAGTCCACCACCCGCATCTCGCCGGTTGCCGCGACGTCGATCCGGTCGACGAAGCCTCGCAGCAGCGTGCCGTCGGAGAGTTCGACCTCCACCCGTTGCTCGCAACTCTCGGGATCGAACCGCGTCGGATCCTCCAGTCGGTAATACCCGGACAGCAGCGCGCGAGCCTCGTCGAGCAGCTTGGCCTGGAGCTCCGGATCCATGCCGACGGCGAACTCGGGGCGCGACGCGGCGATGTCCTCCCAGGCCGGCTCGACCAGTGTCATCGCGGTGGCGGGCACGCGGCTGGCCGCGGGCAGTGCGTAGAGGCGCTCCAGAGCACCGTGGACGACCGAACCGCGCACCTGCGCCGTGGACGACGGCTCCGGGAGCCGGTCGATGGCGCGGAAGCGGTACAGCAGCGGGCACTGCTTGAAGTCGCTGGCGCGTGACGGTGACAAGGCCGGACGCCTGGCTGAAGCAGCGTCGTCACTCATGTCGGCAGCCTATGACGTGCGACCGACAACCCCGCGCACCCGCTGCGGTGGGTCTGCTGGCAGGCTGAACGGCTGTGAAGCGCACCGGTCCGTTCGACGTCGGCGATCGTGTCCAGCTGACAGATGCAAAGGGTCGGCATTACACGATGGTGCTCGCCCCCGGCGGCGAGTACCACACCCACCGCGGTGCCATTGCGCACGACTCGGTGCTCGGCCAGCCCGAGGGCAGTGTCGTGAAGTCGGCCAACGGCGACCCCTTCCTGGTCCTGCGGCCGCTGCTCATCGACTACGTGCTCTCGATGCCCCGCGGCGCGCAGGTGATCTACCCGAAGGATGCCGCCCAGATCGTGCACGAGGGTGACATCTTCCCCGGTGCCCGCGTGCTCGAGGCCGGTGCCGGTTCGGGCGCGCTGACCTGCTCCCTGCTGCGTGCCGTCGGCCCCGAGGGGACGGTGGTGTCCTACGAGGTGCGCGAGGACCACGCGGTACACGCCGAACGCAACGTGACCACGTTCTACGGCGAGCGGCCCGCGAACTGGGACCTCCGGATCGCCGACCTCGCGACCTACGACGGCCCGGAAGTGGATAGGGCCGTGCTGGACATGCTGGCGCCGTGGGAGGTGCTCGACGCCGTGGCGGGAGCGCTCGTCTCCGGCGGCGTTCTCATGGTGTACGTCGCGACGGTCACGCAGTTGTCCCGCGTGGTCGAAGCCATGCGCGAGCAGTTGTGCTGGACCGAGCCGCGGGCGTGGGAGTCGCTCCAGCGCGGGTGGGACGTGGTCGGCCTGGCTGTGCGTCCGCAACACTCGATGCGCGGTCACACGGCATTCCTGGTCAGTGCTCGCAAGCTGGCACCCGGCACCGTGACGCCGACGCCCTACCGCCGCAAGCGGCCCACGGTCTAGCCCGGCTAGCCCGTGGGCGGCGTCGCGCCGACGAGCGGCAGCAGCTGATCGGCGGTGCGCCTGCTGAGCTGCCAGGTGTCGCGGATCGGGGTGAACTCCATGGGGAACGCGAACGGGCGGACCTGGGGATTGGGCGAACCGATCGTGACGTTGGCGACGACGTGGCCGGGTTCGCCTGCCCATGCGAGGTCGGTGGCATCCACGGTCAGCGGTGTGAAGCCGCTGGCCACGAGCGCCTCGCCGAAATTCCTGAGTGCAGCGCGGTCGTCGGCGGTGGCGTACTGCACCAAACCGACCTTCTGCTCAGCGGGAATCGAAGTGTCCGCGAGCCGGTAGAGCACGCTCGTCAGCTGATCGACCGGCGGCAGGGGTGCGACCGTCGGCATCGTCGGCCTCGACGTGTCGACCGTCGAGCGCTGGCTGACCGGCGCTGCCGACGGACTACCGTCGGCACACCCGGCAAGCCCGAGCGCCGCCACGAAGGTGACGGCGCTCAGGAGTGCTGTAGGGGTGCGATGCACCGGTTCCTTGATCAGCCGGGTGGGCGGATCAGCTCGCCGAAGACAGCAGGGCCAGGGCGGATTGCTTGGAGATCTGCCAGCCGGTCGGGCTCGGGCCCGCGACGAAGATCACCGGCTCGGTCTTGGCGGTGCCGGTGTTCGCCGTAGCCGTGACGTTCGCGCTGGCCGTCCCGCCGGTCGAATCGATGTCGGCGACGACGAAGCTCAGCGGGAAGTAACCCTTCGCCGCGGCCTTGCCGTACTCGCGGTCGGCGGCGATGCCTTCGATGCGGCCGAGACCACCCTCGATGTAGGAGGCCTTGGAGCCGGAGAACGAGCCTCCGCCGGCGAGGCCGTTGAGGGTCTGCATCAGCGGAGCCTGAAGATCCGGCGCAGGTGCTTGTGGGAGCGGGATGCCCTTGACCACCGGCTGGATTGCCGCGGTGGTCGATGGCGCGCCCGAGCCCATGCTGGATGCAATGGATGTCACACCACCCGCTGCGGCGGCTACGACGGCTGCTGCTGCCACGCCGGTAACGAGGGTTTTCAGGATCACGGCTGTCCTTTCGATCGGTCCAACTCAACAAGGAGGTTAACAGTGTTGCTGGTGTGTCGAATCCCACACCGCACACAAAGACTGAATCGCCGGTAGCGTTGAAGTTGTTACTGCACCAACTTTGGGTGCGGGAAGGTGCGCAACATGAGTGAGCCAGAGCCCATGTCCAGCGAAGACGCTGCCGAATTGGAAGAACTCCGCCGCGAAGCCGCCGCGTTACGCGAGCAACTCGAGCAGGCGGTCGGGCCCAACAGCGGGCTGCGCAGTGCCCGAGACGTCCATCAGCTCGAAGCGCGCATCGACTCCCTTGCGGCGCGCAACGCCAAGCTCATGGACACCCTCAAGGAGGCCCGTCAGCAGTTGCTGGCGCTCCGCGAAGAGGTGGATCGGCTGGGTCAGCCACCCAGCGGTTACGGAGTGCTGTTGGCCGGCCACGAGGACGACACCGTCGACGTCTTCACTTCCGGCCGCAAGATGCGGTTGACGTGCTCACCGAACATCGAGGTGAAGGAACTCAAGCAGGGCCAGACCGTCCGCCTCAACGAAGCGCTGACGGTCGTCGAGGCCGGCACGTTCGAGGCAGTCGGTGAGATCAGCACGCTGCGCGAGATCCTGGCCGACGGCCACCGGGCGCTCGTCGTCGGCCACGCCGACGAGGAACGCATCGTCTGGCTCGCCGAACCGCTCGTCGCCGCCGAATTCCTGCCCGAGGAGATCGCGGCCGACGGTGACGACGACTGGAAGCCCAGGAAGCTGCGGCCCGGTGACTCCCTGCTGGTCGACACCAAGGCCGGTTACGCCTTCGAGCGCATCCCCAAGGCCGAGGTCGAGGACCTGGTGCTCGAAGAGGTGCCCGACGTGAGCTATCACGACATCGGCGGCCTGACCCGTCAGATCGAGCAGATCCGCGACGCCGTCGAACTGCCCTTCCTGCACAAGGACCTCTACCGGGAGTACTCGCTGCGGCCGCCGAAGGGCGTGCTGCTCTACGGGCCTCCTGGTTGCGGCAAGACCCTGATCGCCAAGGCCGTGGCCAACTCGCTCGCCAAGAAGATGGCGGAGGTGCGTGGCGAAGACGCCCGCGAGGCCAAGTCCTACTTCCTCAACATCAAGGGCCCGGAGCTGCTGAACAAGTTCGTCGGCGAAACCGAGCGCCACATCCGGCTGATCTTCCAGCGCGCCAGGGAGAAGGCGTCCGAGGGCACCCCGGTCATCGTGTTCTTCGACGAGATGGACTCGATCTTCCGCACCCGCGGCACCGGTGTGTCCTCCGACGTGGAAACGACCGTCGTTCCGCAGCTCCTCAGTGAGATCGACGGTGTCGAGGGCCTCGAGAACGTCATCGTCATCGGCGCCTCCAACCGCGAGGACATGATCGATCCGGCGATCCTGCGGCCCGGCCGCTTGGACGTCAAGATCAAGATCGAGCGCCCCGATGCCGAATCGGCCATGGACATCTTCTCGAAGTACCTCGTCGAGGACCTGCCCTTGCACGCCGACGATCTCGGCGAGTTCGGTGGCGACCGTGCGCTGTGCGTCAAGACGATGATCGAGAAGGTCGTCGATCGGATGTACGCCGAGATCGACGACAACCGGTTCCTGGAGGTCACCTATGCCAATGGTGACAAGGAAGTCATGTACTTCAAGGACTTCAACTCCGGCGCCATGATCCAGAACGTCGTCGACCGCGCCAAGAAGTACGCGATCAAGTCGGTGCTGGAGAGCGGCCAGCGAGGTCTGCGAATCCAGCACCTGCTGGACTCGATCGTCGACGAGTTCGCCGAGAACGAGGACCTGCCCAATACCACGAATCCCGATGACTGGGCACGCATCTCGGGCAAGAAGGGCGAGCGGATCGTCTACATCCGCACGCTCGTCACCGGCAAGTCGTCGAGTGCGTCCCGGGCCATCGACACCGAGTCGAACCTGGGGCAGTACCTGTAGGCGGTGCCGCCTAGCAGAGGTTGACGATCGCGGCCTTGTACAGGAACTTGGCGTCCGCGGCGTCGACGGCGTCACCGGTGTTCTCGTAGATCGCGTCGAGCGTCGCCTGCTGGGGCACGCCGTTCTGCACGTCCTCGCAGATGGCGTAACCGAGCTTCAGGGCGGTGTCGGTGGACGTGTCGCCGTAGCCGTAATCGGTCAGGTCGACGAAGAACCCGTCTTCGTCGGCGTGTGCGGAGCCAGCGGTGGCCAGCCCCACGGCGAACGTCGCAGCGACGAGGGGAAGCAGTACTTTCTTCATCGTGTGAAGCCCTTTCGTGCCATGTTGCGCACTGTTCGCCGTCTCACAGGGCGATCACGGTCGGTGCACAGCATTCGCGCAGTGTAGGGGCAGAAGGGGGACCTCGCAGGCCAAACTATTCGGTTGATCGCACTCGGGAGTCGAGCTCCAGATACGCGTCGCGTCCGGCCAAGCTCACCGCCACGTCGGCGATTCAGCGGGTCGAAGAAGCGCTGCCGGTACAACGGGTCGACGCTGGTGCTCACCGTGAAGTAGAGCCCGGACAGCACCGCGACCAACAGCGACATGTGGACGATCGTTTGCGGTATCGGGATGTGAATGCCGAACCACGTTCCGGCGCAGGGGGGTTGACCCACGGCGCAGGTCTCCTCGGCCGACCACAGCACGGCGACGTCGTCGGGCACCGCGATGATGCCGAGCGCGAGGAAGAAGGCGAACACGCCTGCGGTGAAGAACACCACCTGAATGGCCTGGGACACCACCATCACGGCGACGACGTTGATCTGCTCGGCGCGGGACAGCGCGGTGCGCGGGATCCGTTCGCCGGGTGGCACACTCAGCGGCGTTCCGGCGAGCAGGCTGGCCGGGTCGGTCTGTTCGGCCCGGTCGTCGCGAAGGGCGCGCACCTCGTCGCGAATCGTCGTCACCACGAACAGCAGGGCGACCAGTGCGAGGAATCCGATTACCTGCCAAAGTCTTTGACGACTCGTCCGGGCGGCGAGCTGCCAGAGTTCGCCGGTGAAGTAGACCACGACGGTCAGCATCAGCAGCGGCAGGGCGCGGCTCATCAGGGTGCCCAGTGCGCCCAACTGCACCCAGGCGAAGCGGAACGCCCAGCCGGCGACCGAACCGAAGCCAAGGTAGGTGAGCCAGATCGCCAGCAGGGTGATGGCGACAAAGGCCGGAGCCTCGGCCGCCGCTTCCGCCGACCAGCCGCTGACCGTCACCGGCATCACCACGACGAACATCGCCATCACCAGGAGCGCCGCCGTGCGACGACCGGCTTCACCGAGCGTCGTATCGGCGCGGTGCAGCAGGTACAACGCGAAGGGCGCGGCGAGGAGCACCACCGCGATGATGCCGAGGCGCAGCGAGTAGCCGTAGTCGGGGGAGTCACCGATGACCTCGGCCAGCAGCATCGTCGCGGCGGTGAGCGCGCCGACCCCGCTGACCATCGGTGCCGACCGCTCGATGAGGTGACGCGAGCGCACCCGCCGGGTGAGCACGAGCGGTAGTCCGCGATGCAGAAACCATTCGTGGACTTGCTGCATGTCGGGCACGGCAAACATTGTGATGGACTGGTAGCCACTATGGCGAGAGGACTCACGGCCAACTGGGGCGTATCGGCGCGATCCGCGTTCGTCGCGGCGACGGTGGTCTTCGTGGCGCTCGTCATCGCCGGGGCCGGACTGGCGGCGATTCTCTACCGAACCATGTTGTCCGGCATCGACTCCGCGGCCGCCACGCGGGTGGGCGAGGTCGCCGAACAGATCGTGAACCGCGGAGCGGCGGGCGTCGACCCAGCGATGTTGTTGACCGATCAGCGGATCGTGGCGGTTCAGGTGATCACCACCGACGGCACGGTGGTCCGGCGGTCGCAATCGGCGCCCGACACACCTCTGGTCGCGCTGAAGGACGTCGGCGACGGGTTGCGCATCGGGATGCCCGAACAGTCCTCGCCGTTGGGCCGGATCCGCTTCAGCGCCCAGACCGTGGAGGGACCGGACGGCCGGTACACGATCCTCGTCGGTGAGGGGAGTGCGACGATCGCGTCGACGGTGTGGGCCGTCGTCGTCGCGTTGGCGATCGCCGCGCCGGTGGTCATCGCGGTGTCCGCGGCGGCCACCTACGTCCTGGTGCGTCGCTCCATGCAGTCCGTGGACGACATCCGCTCCCGGGTCGCCGACATCACCACGTCGGATCTCACCGAGCGCGTTCCGGTGCCGGGCGGCCGTGACGAGGTCGCGGCGTTGGCGGTCACCATGAACGAGATGCTGGCGCGCATCGAGGCGGGCCATGACGCGCAGCGGCGATTCGTCGGCGATGCGTCTCACGAGCTGAGGAGTCCGCTCACCACCATCATCTCGGCCCTCGAGGTCGCCGTGGCCCACCCGGAGGTGCTCGGCGGCGAGCTCGCAACCACCACGCTGATGCCCGAGGCGCTCCGCATGAAGAACCTCATCGACGACCTGCTGTTGTTGGCCAGGGCCGACGAACGTGGTCTGGACATGGCACGCGAAGACGTCGACCTCGACGATCTCGCGGCCAACGAACTCGAGCGGCTGCGTCGCGAGACGGATCTCGACGTCCGGGCCGACCTGGAGCCGTCCCGGGTGACGGGCGACCCTGCGGCGTTGTCCAGGGTCTTGCGCAACCTGCTCGACAACGCTGCCCGGCATGCGGTCTCGCGTGTGAACGTCTCGGTTCGGCGGGTGTCCGGCCACGTTCTGGTCGAGGTCGGCGATGACGGACCGGGGATCTCGCCGGCGGATCGACAACGCGTCTTCGACCGTTTCGTCCGGCTGGATCCGGACCGGTCGAGGAGTGCCGGAGGGACGGGTCTCGGCCTGGCGATCGTGCGGGAGATCGTGCTGGCCCATGCCGGACGGGTGACCATCGGTGACGGCATCGGCTCGGGGACGACGGTGTCCGTTCAGCTGCCCTTGGCCAAGCCGCCCGAGTCGAGCCGGTAGCCGACTCCGCGGACGGTCTCGATCGTCTTGGTGCCGAACGGAATGTCGATCTTGCGCCGCACGTAGCCGACGTACACCTCGACGACGTTGTCGGCCCCGTCGAAGTCGGCTTCCCACACGTTGTGCAGGATCTCGGACTTGGTGACGACCGAATCCTTGTTGCGCATCAGGTATTCGAGGAGGCCGTACTCCCGAGGGGTCAGCGAGATCGCCGTGCCGTCGCGCGCAACTTGTCGGCGGGACGGGTCCAACGACAACGAACCTGCCCTCAGCACGGCCGGGCGTTGGGGTGCCGCCCGCCGCACCAGGGCCCTCAGACGGGCCACCAGCACGATGAACGAGAAGGGCTTGGTCAGATAGTCGTCGGCGCCGAGGTCGAAGGCATCGGTCTGGTCGTAGTCGCCGTCCTTGGCCGTCAACATCATCACCGGCGTCCGCACCCCGCGGGCTCGCATGCGCCGCAGCACTTCATAGCCGTTGAGGCCAGGAAGCATGATGTCGAGGACGACGACGTCGAACTCGTGCTCGACGGCGTGCGACAGGCCATCGACCCCACTTGCCACGGCGACGACGTCGAATCCCTCGGCGCGCAATCCGACGGTCAGCGTCGACGCCAGTAGTGGTTCGTCTTCGACGATCAGGACCTTCATCTCGGTACTGATTGTTCCAGCACGCCCCGAGTCGGCGCGCCACGGTGGGCTCGTAGTCCGGATGCCAGGGAGTTCAACGATGAGCATGGCGGGTGTTCGAGTTGTTCGTGGCGTGCCGACGTCCGGTACGGCGATGGTGAAACGTCAGTTCACGTTCCAGGGTTCGCCATGGGTGGTGACGCTGTCGCCGGTGGAGGCGATGAGTCGGGCGAAGGGGCGCAGGAGCACCCCGCCGGCTGCGCCGGGGCCGTTGCCGAGGTCGGCGCTGATGGACACACCCGGGAACAGGTTCGGGGTGATGACCTGCAGCGGGTTCGCAGGCGTCGCGTCGTCGAGCAGGATTTTGGGGGGCGTGGTGTAGCTGAAGTTGATGCCAACGCCCAGCGACCAGGGGAAGCCGATCTGGTAGCCAGGGTGCCCTCGATCGTCGGCGCCGGGGAAGTGTCCCACTGTTGGACGGTCAGGGTCCGGTCCTGGCCGTCGACCAGGCTGAGCTCGTTGTCCAAACCTGCGTGTGAGGTGCCCGTGCTCGCGAACAGGGCCGCGACGGCCGCGATCAACGCGACCAGCACCCGACTGATTGCCTTCGTGTTCTCCCCAGACTTTTCCGACGTGATCCCGACGACCCCCACGGCAGGGGCCGAAGATCGAGTACGTTGAGGAAACCCTGAGGAATTGTTAACTATGTAAAGCTCTCATGACGTCTCATAGACGTGGGCGCGGTAGCGATTACGGGCAAGCAGGGTCAATTTGAGATCGTCGATGAGAGGGTCGAGGAACCGTCCGCGGTATTCGGCGTCGACGACCGCGCGAGCGCTCACGTACATGAACGTCAACGCGGCCAGGAACATCGTGACGTGAATCAGCGCCTGGGGCACCGGAATCGTCATGCCCAGCACCGTGCCGTCGCTCGGGCCGTTACGGGTCCACAGCGCAAGGAGTTCCGGGCTCAGCACGATCAGGCCGAGCAACAGGAAGATGATGCCGGTGACGATCGCGACCATCAGGATCTGTGCGATCTGCGTCGCCGCCAGGACGAAGACCACGTTGAACCGTTCCAGTCGGGTCAGCCGGTCGGGTTCGGCCAGATCCGGCAGGTCCTTGAACGGGGTTCCCTCCAGGCGCTCGGCGTGCCGCGCCGATGCCGTCGCGGACTCCAGCGTCGGCTTGGCCTGGTTGAGCAGACGGGAGACGACGAAGGTCGCCGCGATGAGAACCAGAAACGTCACGGCCAGCCAGAGCCGCTCGCGACTGACGGTGGATGCCATGGCCCAGACGGGCGAGTTGAAGAACACCAGGACGGTCAGCAGCACCACCGGAAGCGCGCCGACCAGCAGATCGCCTACGGCGGCGAGCTGGGACAGCGTCAGCCTGCCCGCCCAGCCGAGCACCGAGCCGAGCCCGGAGGCGGTCAGCACCAACACCAGCACCACGGCCACACCCGTGACGACGAGGTCCTCGAGGTCGTGCAGCATCGCCGGGGTGGCCAGCGCAACGACCGCGGACAGCACGGAGGCCGCGGCCCGCGTGCGGGCGGTCGTCATCCTCGAGACCAGCCACCCCGCCAGGACGGCGAGTGGCAACGCCAGCGCGAGAATCGCGAGCGCGAACCACTCCACCGTCGTGGGTAAGCCGTCGACCTCGATGTCGGTCGACCCCGTGAGTAGGTAGATGATCAGCAGACAGATCGAGATCGCACCGAGGCCGGCCAGGGCGGGCGCCGACCGCGACCACACCTTGCGCAACCGTGCACGCTGAGTCAGCACAGCGGGCAGACCCCTGGCGAGGAACCAGGATTCGGCCGTCAGGCGGTCAGTGGGTGGGGGCATCGGCGGAGGACTCCATTCAACTCAGCCGCGGAACGCGCAGGTCGGACGACGAACTCGACTTGATGCACGCCCGCCAGATCAACAGGCCGGTCTGCACGCCGAGCGCGATCGAGATCATGGAGATGAACGTCGCCGTGAACACCGTCGTGCTGTCCGTCCCGAGCAGCTGCGTCACCCCCGTCAGGCCCAGTGAACCCGGTACCAGAAGCCAGAAGCCCGGCAGGATCAGCGACATCGCCGGGGGGGTTCCAGCACGGCGCGCGACGACGAGCGCGCACAGGGTCAGCGCGAGTCCGCCACCGAAACCCGCTGCGTACGTGCCCAACACGGCGTTTCTGGCGAGCTGGCCCTGGTAGGCGATCGTCAGCATGGCCAGCATCCAGGGCAGGAACCGGGTCGGCGGCCCGAACGACAACATGGCGCCCACGCCGTACAGCACGATGCCCACCCACGGCGCCCACGGGCCGAGCCGGTCAACGTGGGTGGTGATCAGATGCGAGTCGGGGATGCCTGCGACCTGAGCCGCGACCAGTATTCCGAAAGCCAGCTGCGCCATCCGCATGAGGCCGGAGACCAGCCGGCTGGCGCCGGAAACCAGCTGGCGCGAGGACAATTCGGCGACGGCGAGGGTGATCGCGGCGCCGGGAAGAAAAGTCGCCAGTGGCGGCACGAGCGCCCTGAGGCTGGCATCGGGCAGGTGCAGCCGGTCGGCGGCCACGAAGGTGATGAGCGACACCGTGAACGCGCAGAGGGTCGGCAACAGTTGCTGCAGCGCGTCATTGCCGCGGGCGACCTCGCACATCAGCCCCACCATGGCGCCCAGCACGACCGCCATCAGAAGTGTCAAAGGTGCGGGCTGCAGGATCAGTGACAGCCCGGCGCTCTGCACGGTGTAGCCGATGACGCCGACCCACGCCGGAAATCGGTTGGGCATCCGCCAGATGCGCGCGAGTTCGGCCTGGCCCTCCGCCGGGGGGAGTGCCCCCGACTGCGCCCGGGAGATCAGGGTGGCGAGGGGGAACGACTGGTCGAACCGCAGATCCTCGTCGGGATGGGCCATGAAGGTCCGGCCACCGCCGCTCGACGTGCCCACCTGGACGTAGTTGGGCAGTGCCAGGTACTGGTTGTCCAGGCCGTACACCCGCGACGTGGTGACCATGGTTTCGCGCACCATCATCACCGGATAGCTGGCCGATGCCATCGCGGCACCGAGGGCAGCGACGAACTGCATAGCGGCGGCGTCGTCGACGTCGGATTCGGAGGGCACGGGTTAGTTGACCAACTCGGGTGCCCAGCTCGCAACTGTGGGCCGTGACCGCCGCCGATGGCCTTCCCCTAGGGTGAGCACATGCAACGGATCATCGGTACCGAGGTCGAGTACGGCATTTCGTCGCCGTCCGATCCGACCGCGAATCCGATCTTGACGTCGACGCAGGCGGTGCTCGCCTACGCCGCCGCCGCGGGTATCCAGCGGGCGAAGCGGACGCGGTGGGACTACGAGGTGGAATCCCCGCTGCGGGACGCCCGTGGCTTCGACCTGAGCCGGGCCGGCGGACCGCCGCCGATCGTGGACGCCGACGAGGTCGGAGCGGCGAACATGATCCTGACAAACGGCGCGCGGCTCTATGTCGACCACGCCCACCCCGAGTACTCCGCGCCCGAGGTGACCGATCCGCTGGATGCGGTCATCTGGGACAAGGCGGGCGAACGCGTGATGGAGGCGGCGGCGCGACACGTCGCGAGCGTGCCGGGGGCGGCCAAGCTGCAGCTGTACAAGAACAACGTCGACGGCAAGGGCGCCTCGTACGGAACGCACGAGAACTACCTGATGAGCCGCCAGACCCCGTTCTCCGCGGTGATCGCGGGTCTCACCCCGTTCCTGGTGTCGCGTCAGGTCGTCACCGGCTCGGGACGCGTGGGCATCGGTCCCTCCGGTGACGAGCCCGGGTTCCAGCTCACCCAGCGCGCCGACTACATCGAGGTCGAGGTCGGCCTCGAGACGACCCTCAAACGCGGCATCATCAACACCCGCGACGAACCGCATGCCGATGCCGACAAGTACCGGCGCCTGCACGTGATCATCGGCGACGCCAACCTCGCCGAGACGTCGACCTACCTGAAGGTCGGCACCACGTCGCTGGTGCTCGACCTCATCGAAGAGGGCCCGGCCCATGGGCTGGATCTCTCCGACCTAGCACTGGCGCGCCCCGTCCACGCCGTCCACGTGGTGAGCCACGACCCGTCCCTTCGAGCGACCATCGCGCTCGCCGACGGTCGCGAGCTGACTGCCCTTGCGCTGCAACGCATCTACCTCGACCGGGTGGCCAAGCTCGTTGATTCGCGCGATCCTGACCCGACGGCCTCCCGCGTGGTCGAAACTTGGGCCCACGTGCTCGACCTGCTCGAGCGCGACCCGATGGAATGCGCGGAGATCCTCGACTGGCCGGCCAAGCTGCGCCTCCTCGAAGGTTTCCGGCAGCGGGAGAACCTCGGCTGGTCCGCTCCGCGTCTGCATCTCGTCGATCTGCAGTACTCCGACGTTCGGCTCGACAAGGGGCTCTACAACCGGCTGGTGGCCCGTGGTTCGATGAAGCGCCTCGTCACCGAACAACAGGTCATAGACGCCGTCGACAACCCGCCCACCGACACGCGCGCCTACTTCCGCGGTGAGTGCCTGCGCAGGTTCGGCGCGGACATCGCCGCGGCCAGTTGGGACTCGGTGATCTTCGACCTCGGCGGCGACTCACTGGTGCGAATCCCCACGCTGGAGCCGTTGCGCGGAAGTAAAGCGCACGTGGGGGCGTTGCTCGACTCGGTGGACAGCGCAGCCGAACTCGTCGAGCAGCTCACGACCTGACAACCGGCATTCTGGCCGCCGCCCGGTAGGGTGGAAGAACCGGCGGGCCCTGTGAGTCCGCTGAATAGAAGCAGGAGGCAGCGATGGCTCAGGAGCAGACCAAGCGTGGTGGTGGCGGCGGCGATGACGACGACCCCACCGGCAGTACTGCCGCTGGCCAGGAGCGTCGCGAGAAGCTCACCGAGGAGACCGACGATCTGCTCGACGAGATCGACGACGTGCTCGAGGAGAACGCCGAGGACTTCGTGCGCGCGTACGTCCAAAAGGGCGGACAGTGACCTGGCCGCTTAACGAACGGCTGTCACCCTTCCAACAGAACCCCGGAGTATCCGGCGCGCAATCCCTTCCGATGGACACGTCGTCCTTCTCGGAACTGTTGCGCAGGCAGGCCCCCCATCTGTTGCCCGCAGGCGGCTCGGCCGAGAACATCACCGTCAGCAATGCATTGCCTCACGGCACCACGATCGTGGCGATCAAGTTCCCGGGTGGTGTGCTGATCGCCGGCGATCGACGCTCGACGCAGGGCAACATGATCGCCGGGCGCGACGTGCAGAAGATCCACGTCACCGACGACTACACCGCGACGGGTATCGCGGGCACCGCGGCCATCGCCGTGGAGTTCGCCCGGCTCTACGCCGTCGAACTCGAGCACTACGAGAAGCTCGAAGGCGTCGCGCTGACGTTCGCCGGCAAGGTCAACCGGTTGGCGATCATGGTGCGCGGCAACCTCGGTGCGGCACTGCAAGGCTTCGTGGCGCTGCCGCTCCTGATCGGTTACGACCTCGACGACCCCAACACGCAGGGTGCCGGACGCATCGTGTCGTTCGACGCCGCCGGTGGCTGGAACGTCGAACTCGAGGGTTATCAGTCGGTGGGATCGGGTTCGATCTTCGCGAAGTCGTCGATCAAGAAGCTGTACTCCCAGGTCGCCGACGCCGACTCCGCGCTCGCGGTGGCCGTCGAAGCCCTGTACGACGCGGCGGACGACGACTCGGCCACCGGCGGGCCGGACCTGGTTCGCGGCATCTACCCGACGGCCGTGGTCATCGAAGCCGAGGGTGCTCAGGAGGTCACCGAGGAGCGCATCGTTCGAATCGCCCGCGAAGTCATCGAAAGGCGAACCCGCGACGACTCTTTCGGTCCTGACGACGGGACGGTGCAGCTGTGAGCTTCCCGTATTTCATCTCGCCCGAACAGGCGATGCGCGAGCGCTCCGAGCTCGCGCGCAAGGGCATCTCGCGTGGCCGCAGCGTCATCACCCTGGCCTACTCCGGCGGCGTGCTGTTCGTCGCGGAGAACCCGTCGCGGTCGCTGCAGAAGGTGTCCGAACTGTACGACCGGGTCGGTTTCGCCGCGGTCGGCCGGTTCAACGAGTTCGACAACCTGCGTCGCGGGGGCATCCAGTTCGCCGACACGCGCGGTTACGCCTACGACCGGCGTGACGTGACCGGTCGCCAGCTCGCGAACGTCTACGCGCAGACTCTCGGCACGATCTTCACCGAGCAGGCCAAGCCGTACGAGGTCGAACTCTGCGTTGCAGAGGTGGCGCACTTCGGCGAGACGAAACCGCCTGAGCTGTATCGGATCACCTATGACGGCTCCATCGCCGACGAACCGCACTTCGTCGTGATGGGCGGTACCACGGAGCCGATCATCACGGCGTTGAAGGAGTCCTTCACCGAGAACGCCAGCTTGAGCGAGGCCGCGAAGATCGCGGTCGACGCGCTGAAGTCGGGCATCGCGGCCAGCGTCAGCGGTGGTGCCGAACCACGCACCCTGGGGCCGGCCACGCTGGAGATCGCGATCCTGGACGTCAACCGACCGCGGCGCGCGTTCCGTCGCATCACGGGCTCGGCACTGGAAGCGCTTCTCCCAGTGGAGGAACCAGAGGCGTCCGGCGCCTAGCCGTCGATCTCGTCGACGTCCTCGCGGCGTCCGGTGGCGATCTCCTTGAGTTTGTCCACCGAATGCGTCGCGATGTCCATGGAGCTCGAGACGATGCCCTCCACGCCTGCGGAGACGTCACCCTTGAGGATGTGGCCCGCGCTGTCAACGATGTCCGCGGACCGCTCGACGGCGTTCGTCGCGATGTCCTTGACCGACTCGATCGCATCTCTGGGGTTGAAGCCCATCAGGTTCTCCTCTTCACGGCGACTTTCGCCCGACTGTAGCCCCCGGCGGCTCCGGGCGATGGTCGCCGGCCAGCACGATGTGCTCGCGGTCGCCGACGATGACCGCCAGCACGTTGCGCCACGCGTCGGACGCGGAGACGCTCAAGACGTCGGTGTGCGCACCGGGGCCCGCCATCAGCCGCCCGTCGTCGTAACGGCCCGTCGCCAGGTGGATGACGCCGGGCATCTCGTCGGGGTCCGCGCCGTGAGGCCCGCCGGGGATGCCCTGGACGAGCTGGATGGGATCTGCCGGGGCCGTCATCGAGAAGCGCAGTACGTGGGGATTGCGGTTGTGCCAGTCGTCGGGACCGTCGACGCCGAAACCCGCACCTGCCGCCGCGGCGTACACGGTCCGGTCGGCCGTCAGCCCCAGGGCCTCGGCCGTGCCCAGGATCGAACCGCCGTAGGAGTGCCCGACGTACGTCACGGGAATCTGCCTGCCGGTGGCGTCGACGGTGGCGTCGACGTCGCGGCTGAACGACACCAGCCGCGGCGCCATGTCGATCGCGAGACGCGGGCTGGCGGCCTCCAGGAGTGCGCCCGCCACCGTGTCGTCCTGGGGAAAGGGTCCGCCAAGGTAGGTGATCGCGGCGACCTCGCCCCGCGTCGCCGACACGAACCGTCGAGCGGACGTCGTCTGCCCCGCCGAGCCCTCGATCGTGGTGTTCATGCCGGGCACGAACACCGCGACGCTGCTCGCCGCGGCCAGGTCACCGTTGAGTTCGACGAGCGAGTCGCGCACGGGATCGAAGGCCAGGATCTTGCGGTCGATGCGGTGCCCGCCACCTGCTGGGTCGTCGACCTCGACGAGCAGACCCCGGTAGAAGGCGGTGCGCTCGGACGCATCGCGCTCGTCCAGCCGTTCGACGATCGCCTGCGCGATGTTGGTGCGGTTGGCCGCGATCCGTACCTCCCAGGGAACTCCATCGGTGTTGCCCAACGCGGTGTCCGCCATTCGATCGACCGTGTCCAGGGCTTCGCGGACGTCCTGGGCGGCGTCGTGGTCGGCGTCGCCCAGCTCGTCCAACGCGCTGACGATCTGCCGGGTCAACTCTCCGCCGCGCGCCGCGAGCATCGCGGCGGCGACGCCGGCGTCGTTGCCCGACAACATGATCAGCAGTGCCGACGGCGCCTTCTCGGGTATGGCTGAGCCGTCGTCGCCGACCCGGAAGCCTGCCGCACGAGCCACCTCGACGCGCGCCGCGACGTTCGCCTGCGCGGCGGCGATCTGATCGGCGGCGTCACGCGCCGCGACGGCCGCCAGGACCAGTGCCCGCGCGACGGCGTCACCCTCCGCGGCGAAGGCCCGGGCCTCGCGTCGCGCCGCGTCAGCGGCGGCCCCGGTCCACACCGGCTCCGTGTCCAGTCCCGCCCGGGTGGCCGCCGTCGTGCGGGCGTGGACGACACGGGCCGTGTCATCCCAGGAATCGGCCAGCCGCCGCAGTGCGTCAGTGCGCCATGCCAGTGCTCTCGTCAGGGACGGTCGGCTCATTGCGACCCGGCGAGACGGCCCTCGTGGCGCAGCTCGGCCCGTTCGATGGCCGCCACGGACGCCTGCACCGCCGATGCCCAGGTACGCAGGCGGGCGACGACGTCGGCGAGGCGATCCTCCGCGGCTGCCGACGCGGTGGCCGCGCCGACTGCGGATCCGGCGAGGGCATCTGAAGCCATGGTGGGCCAACGGATTTCATCGAGTCGATCGGCGCCGTCGAGCACGCGGTCGGCGAGGGCCCGCACGGCCGCCGCGTCCATCCTCACTGTCCCCATGGGCTGATGCTGACCGACGGTGCGCGGGGTTCGCACGATTCATCCACAGGCGTGAAATCGCGACGTTTACGGATCCGGTAGCGGGTGTCAACACGTGCGGGACCGGTAACCCGTAAGCTCGGTGAGGTGCAGCGGCGAATCATGGGCATCGAGACCGAATTCGGTGTGACGTGCACTTTCCACGGCCACCGGCGGCTATCTCCCGACGAAGTTGCCCGCTACCTCTTCCGGCGCGTGGTCTCGTGGGGCCGCAGCTCCAACGTCTTCCTCCGCAATGGCGCCCGCCTCTATCTCGACGTGGGTTCCCACCCCGAGTACGCGACCGCCGAGTGCGACAGCCTCATTCAGCTAGTCACCCATGATCGCGCAGGTGAACGCGTGTTGGAGGACCTTCTGATCGATGCCGAGCAGCGTCTCGCCGACGAGGGCATCGGTGGTGACATCTACCTGTTCAAGAACAACACCGACTCGGCGGGCAACTCCTACGGCTGCCACGAGAATTACCTCATCGTGCGGGCCGGCGAATTCTCCAGGATCTCGGACGTGTTGCTGCCGTTCCTCGTCACGCGCCAATTGATCTGCGGCGCGGGCAAAGTGCTGCAGACGCCCAAGGCCGCCGCGTTCTGCCTGAGTCAGCGGGCCGAACACATCTGGGAGGGCGTCTCGAGCGCGACCACCCGCAGCAGGCCCATCATCAACACCCGCGACGAACCGCACGCCGACGCCGAGAAGTACCGCCGCCTGCACGTCATCGTCGGCGACTCCAACATGTGCGAGTCCACCACCATGCTCAAGGTGGGCACTGCCGCGCTGGTGCTCGAGATGATCGAGGCGGGCGTCCCCTTCCGGGACTTCTCGCTCGACAATCCGATTCGCGCGATTCGCGAAGTCAGCCACGACCTGACGGGACGCCGCCCGGTGCGGCTGGCCGGCGGGCGTCAGGCCAGCGCGCTCGACATCCAGCGGGAGTACTACAGCCGCGCCGTCGAACACCTGCAGACCCGCGAGCCCAACGCCCAGATCGAGCAGGTCGTCGACCTGTGGGGCCGTCAGCTCGACGCCGTCGAGAGCCAGGACTTCGCGAAGGTCGACACCGAGATCGACTGGGTCATCAAGCGCAAGCTGTTCGAGCGCTACCAGAACCGGTACGACATGGAGCTTTCGGATCCCAAGATCGCGCAGCTCGACCTGGCGTACCACGACATCAAGCGCGGTCGCGGAGTGTTCGATCTGCTGCAGCGCAAGGGTCTCGCCGCCCGCATCACGACCGACGAGGACATCGACGCCGCGGTCAACGAACCGCCGCAGACCACCCGCGCGAAGCTTCGCGGCGAGTTCATCAGTGCCGCGCAGGCCGCGGGCCGCGACTTCACCGTCGACTGGGTCCACCTCAAGCTCAACGATCAGGCGCAGCGCACCGTGTTGTGCAAGGACCCGTTCCGTTCGGTGGACGAGCGCGTCAAGAGGCTCATCGCCAGCATGTAGGCGCGGCGGCGTCCTGCCCGGGTGGTGACGGGCCCTAAGCTCTCAAGGGTGGGGATCTCCAAAGTCGAGCGCTTGATGAACCTCGTCATCGCGCTTCTGTCCACCCGCACGTTCATCACGGCCGAACGGATTCGGGAGACCGTGTCCGGCTATGCCGAGAGCCCCAGTGCCGAGGCGTTCTCGCGAATGTTCGAGCGGGACAAGAACGAGTTGCGCGATCTCGGCATCCCCTTGGAGACGGGGCGGGTGTCGTCGCTCGATCCGACCGAGGGCTACAAGATCAACCGGGAGGCGTACGCGCTCGCGCCGGTGGAGTTGACCGCGGACGAGGCCGCTGCGGTCGCCATGGCCACCCAGCTGTGGGAGTCGCCGGAGTTGGTGACGGTCACCCAGGGTGCGCTGCTGAAGCTGCGGGCCGCGGGGGTGGACGTCGAGGTTCCGGAGTCGGCGGTCGCGATCACCACGACCGCCGCACTGCCCGGTCTGCGGGGATCCGAGGACGTACTGGGAACCCTGTTGGCCGCAATCGATTCTGGGCAGGCGGTCCGGTTCAGGCACCGCGCCTCCCGCAGCGAGCCGTACACCGATCGCACCGTCGAGCCCTGGGGCGTCGTCACCTACAGCGGCCGCTGGTACCTGGTGGGGCACGACCGCACCCGCGAGGCCACTCGCACCTTCCGGTTGTCACGCATCGATGCCGAGGTCACTGCCGTCGGGCCCAGGGACGCGGTACGCAGACCCGAAGGGGTCGACCTTCGCGACATCGTGCACCGTGCGGTCGCCGAGGCGCCGCCCAGCGCGCAGGCTCGGGTGTGGGTGGCCGAGGGCCGCGGCACGGCGTTGCGACGGCAGGCCAGCCAAGAGGGGAGGGTCACGACCGTGAGGACGATGGCGGGACGGGGCGGCGACGAGATCGCGCTCGACATCGGCAGACAGGACCGGCTGGCCCGCGAGATCGCGAGCTGCGGCGCCGATGCCATCGTGCTGGAGCCAGAGTCGTTGCGGGAGGACGTGATTGCGCGATTGCGGGCGCAGACTGAGGGAGTCCGCGCATGAGTAGCGTCTCGACCCGCCTGGTGCGGCTGCTGAACATGGTCCCGTACTTCCAGGCCAACCCGAGGATCACCCGCGCGGAGGCGGCCGCCGAGCTGGGGGTGACGGAGAAGCAGCTCACCCTCGACCTCGATCAGTTGTGGATGTGCGGGCTTCCCGGTTACGGCCCAGGCGATCTCATCGACTTCGAGTTCTCCGGCGACACGATCGACGTCACGTTCTCGGCGGGGATGGACCACCCGCTTCGTCTGACGTCTCCGGAGGCGACCGGCATCCTGGTGGCCCTGCGGGCGCTGCTGGAGGTCCCCGGCATCGTCGATCCGGAGGCCGCCCGCAGCGCGATCGCGAAGATCGAGTCGGCGGCGGGCACCGCGACGGGTGCCCGCGAGGGCGCCGACGCCGCGACCGACGAGCCCGCGCCGATCGAGAGCGGCACCGCCGCGGCGGTCCGCGCGGCGGTCCGCGATGGTCGCGCCCTGTCGCTCGATTACTACTCGGCGTCACACGACACGCTGTCGAGCCGCGTCGTGGACCCGATTCGCGTGGTGCTGGTCGCCGACCACACCTACCTCGAGGCGTGGTGCCGGTCTGCCGAGGGTGTCAGGTTGTTCCGTTTCGATCGCATCGTCGACGCGCGGGTGCTCGACGAGCGTTCGTCGCCGCCGGAGCCGGCCGTGCAGGCCCGGCCCGACACCTCGCTCTTCGATGCGGACCCGTCGCTGCCCGCGGCGACGCTACTGATCGAGCGGTCGGCCGCCTGGATGTTCGACTACTACCCGCTGCGGGTGCTGCGCGAACTGCCCGACGGCGCCTGCGAGGCAGCGATGACGTACGCCTCCGACGGGTGGATGGCGCGGTTCGTCCTCGGCTTCGGGGCGGCGGTGCGCGTGCTGGAACCGAAGGCGCTGGCCGATCGGGTGCGCGAATCCGCCGTCGTGGCGCTCCAGGCGTACGAGGTCCTTGGTGCCAACGACGACGGGTAGACTCGTCCACAACATCTGGAGGTGTCCAAATTGGGTGGTCTACAACCGTGGCACTGGTTGATCGTCATCGCGGTGTTCGTGCTGCTGTTCGGTGCCAAGAAGCTCCCCGACGCCGCGCGTTCGCTCGGCAAGTCGATGCGCATCTTCAAGTCGGAGATCAAGGAGATGCAGTCGGACGGGAAGGACGACGAGTCGGCCAAGCCCGCGTCGTCGCCCACGCCGATCACGTCGGAACGGGTCGAACCTGCGCCGGCGCCCGAGAAGCCCACCGAGCAGCGACCGGCCTGACCGATCCGACCCTTCGGCGCGCCGCGAGGCAGCGCCGCTGAGTGGCGCCCAGACAACACGTGCAAACCCCCGGAATCTTCAAGAAGTTCGATCCGCGTCGTCGTCGGTCCAAGGCGAATCCCGACGGGACGATGTCGCTCGTCGATCACCTTCAGGAGCTTCGCAACCGTCTGCTGATCGCGGTCGCGGCCATTCTGGTCACCACGATCTTCGGCTTCTTCTGGTATTCCCACGGCTTCTTCGGTGTGCGCAGCCTCGGTGACTGGCTGCGCGAGCCGTACTGTTCGCTGCCCGCATCAGCGCGCGCGAGCATCACGCCCGACGGTGAGTGCCGACTGCTCGCGACGGCGCCGTTCGACCAATTCATGCTGCGGCTCAAGGTCGCCCTGACCGCCGGAGTCGTCCTCGCGTGCCCGGTGTGGCTGCAACAACTGTGGGCGTTCATCACGCCCGGCCTGTACAAGAAGGAGCGGCGGTTCGCTTCGGCCTTCGTCGCGTTCGGCGCCGCCCTCTTCGTCACGGGCGCCGTGCTGGCGTACGTCGTCCTGTCGCAGGCGCTGAGCTTCCTGCTCACCGTCGGCAGCGACGTCCAGATCACGGCGCTGTCGGGCGACCAGTACTTCAGCTTTCTGCTCAACCTGCTGCTGGTGTTCGGGATCAGCTTCGAGTTCCCACTGCTCATCATCATGCTGAACCTGGTCGGGATGCTGCCCTACGAGCGGCTGAAGGCCTGGCGCCGTGGGTTGATCTTCGGCCTCTTCGTGTTCGCCGCGTTCGCGACGCCGGGTTCGGATCCGTTCTCGATGTTGGCGTTGGCGTGCGCGTTGACGCTGCTGCTCGAGTTCGCCATCCAGATCGCACGCCTCAACGACAGGCGCAAGGCCCGCAAGGCCGCCCTCGAGGACGTGCCCGACGACATGGCCGCACCGCTGGGTGACGTGGAGCCCGTCGAGCCCCCGAGCGCCGTGCCCACCCCGTCCCGGCTGGGCATCGATGACCAAGCCACCTGAGAACCCGCCCGGTAAGACCCAGCTCGACGGCTTCACCGAGCAATTGCCGTTCTCGCTCGACGACTTCCAGGTCCGCGCCTGCAGGGCACTGGAGGGCGGCCACGGCGTCCTGGTCTGCGCACCGACCGGCGCGGGCAAGACGGTGGTCGGAGAGTTCGCGGTGCACCTCGCGCTCGCGGCGGGCCGAAAGTGTTTCTACACCACACCGATCAAGGCGCTGAGCAACCAGAAGCACAACGATCTGGTTCAGCGCTACGGCGCCGAGCGCATCGGACTGCTGACCGGTGACCAGAACATCAACGGCGATGCGCCGGTGGTCGTGATGACCACCGAGGTCCTTCGGAACATGCTGTACGCGAACTCTCGTGCACTGCACGGTCTTTCCCACGTCGTGATGGACGAGGTGCACTTCCTCGCCGACCGGATGCGCGGTGCGGTCTGGGAGGAGGTGATCCTGCACCTCTCCGAGGACGTGCGCCTGGTCAGCCTGTCGGCGACGGTGAGCAATGCCGAGGAGTTCGGTGGCTGGATCCAGACCGTGCGCGGCGACACCACCGTCGTCGTCGACGAGCACCGGCCCGTCCCGCTGTGGCAGCACATGATGGTGGGCAAGCGCGTCTTCGACCTCTTCGAGGCCACGGACGCAGCCACCTCTCCCACCTTGGTGGACCCCGAACTGATCCGCCACATCTCCCATCGGCGGGAGGCAGACCGGTTGTCGGACTGGCAGCCTCGGGGCCGGGGACGATCCGGGCAGCGTAGCCGCCCGACCCTGTACCGGCCGCCATCACGACCCGACGTGATCAGCGTCCTCGATCACGAAGGGCTGCTGCCCGCCATCACGTTCGTGTTCTCCCGCGCCGGTTGCGACGCGGCGGTGAAGCAGTGTCTGCGTTCGCCGTTGAGGCTCACCAATGACGAGGAGCGGGCGCGCATCGCGGAGGTGATCGACCGTCGGTGCGCCGATCTCGACGACGCCGACCTGGTGGTGCTGGGCTACTACGAGTGGCGCGAGGGGCTGCTGCGCGGACTCGCGGCCCACCACGCGGGACTGCTGCCGGTCTTCCGCCACACGGTCGAAGAGCTGTTCACCGCAGGGCTGGTGAAGGCCGTATTCGCCACGGAGACACTCGCGTTGGGCATCAACATGCCAGCGCGCACCGTCGTGCTCGAGCGGTTGGTGAAGTTCAACGGCGAGCAGCACGCTCCGCTGACGCCGGGGGAGTACACCCAGTTGACCGGCCGCGCCGGCCGCCGCGGCATCGACGTCGAGGGTCATGCCGTCGTGCTGTGGCACCCCGACGTGGAGCCCGCCGACGTCGCGGGCCTCGCGTCCACCCGCACGTTTCCGCTGCGCAGCTCGTTCGCGCCGTCGTACAACATGACGATCAACCTGGCGCACCACATGGGTCCCGAACAGGCGCACCGGCTCCTGGAGCGGTCGTTCGCGCAGTTCCAGGCGGACCGATCCGTCGTCGGGCTGGTCCGTGGAGTGTCGCGCGGTGAGAGGATGATGGACGAGCTCGCGGCCGAGTTGGGCGGGCGGGACGCACCGATCCTCGCCTACGCGCGCCTACGTGCGACCATCTCCGAACGCGAACGGTCCCAGTCCCGTGCGTCGCGGCTGCAGCGCAGGCAGGCGGCCAACGACGCCCTGGCCGCCCTGCGTCGGGGCGACATCATCACGATTGGGCAGGGGCGCCGCGGCGGACTCGCGGTGGTGCTCGAACCCGCCGGGGACCGCGACGACCCCCGACCGTTGGTGCTGACCGAAGATCGCTGGGCAGGCCGCATTTCGTCGACGGACTTCTCCGGGGCGTCCGCCCGGGTGGGTTCGATGACCCTGCCGAAACGCGTCGAGCACCGGCAACCGCGGGTCCGCCGCGACGTCGCGTCGGCGCTGCGGTCGGCGGCGGCCGGGTTGCAGGTCCCCACCGGAAGGCCCAAACGTGGTCAGCCGGGCCAGAATCCGGAACATGACGTGGATCGCGAACTGGCCGCGCTGCGCGAGCAGCTGCGAGCCCATCCCGCGCACCACGTCGCCGACCGCGAAGAGCAGGTCCGGGTCGCCGAGCGCTTGCTGCGCATCGAGCGGGACAACGCCGAGATTCAGAAGAAGGTCAACGCCGCGACCAATTCGCTCGCCCGGACCTTCGATCGCATCGTGCTGCTGCTCACCGAGCGCGGCTTCATCGACGAGTCCGACGGCGGCGATCTCAAGGTCACCGCCGACGGACTACTGCTGGCACGCATCTACAGCGAGAGCGACCTCCTCGTCGCCGAATGTCTGCGCAGCGGAACGTGGAACGGTCTGGACGCCGCCGAGTTGGCCGGTGTGCTGTCCTCGGTGCTCTTCGAGTCGCGGGGCGACACGCCCGGTGCGTCGTCGGTCGTCGAGGGTGCGACGCCCAACATGCGGCGGGCACTGTCGCAGACCCGTCGGTCGTGGTCGGAGATCCGGGCCGACGAGCAACGGCACCGGCTTCCGGCGAGTCGCGAGCCCGACACGGGTTTCGTGGCGGCCATCCATCGCTGGACGACGTCGGGAGACCTGTCGGCGTCACTGGCGGCTTCGGATGCCTCGGGCACCGGATCACCCTTGTCGGCAGGCGATTTCGTGCGTTGGTGTCGGCAGGTGCTCGATCTGCTCGACCAGGTGCGAAACGCCGCCCCCACACCGGCCTTGCGCACGTCCGCGAAACGCGCGATCGAGGCGATTCGGCGCGGCGTCGTGGCTGTTGATGCGGGGTAGTGTGTGGCCACGGTTTCGAATTTGACGATGGAAGCAAACAAGGAGAGACGATGAGCGGACCGCAGGGATCCGACCCCACCCAGCCGTGGGCGGGTCAGCAGCCGGCCGACCCCGCTTGGCAGCCTCAGGCTCCTGAACAGCCGCAGCCCGAACAGCCCGGGTGGGGGCAGCAGCCGCCGCCCTACGGTCAGCAGCCCCCCGCATACGGCGGCCAGCAGTACCAGCAACCGTCGTACGGTCAGCCGCAGTACCCGCAGGGCGAACAGTTCGGCCAGCAGCCCACCGCGTACGGCCCGTCGTCCTACCCGCAGCAGCCCCAGTACGGCCAGCCACCGCAGTACGGCCAGCAGCCGCAGTACGGCCAGTACGACCCGAATCAGCAGTACGGTCAGCAGCCCGGCCAGTACGACCCGAACCAGCAGTTCACGCCGTACTCGACCAGCGATGCCGGCTCCAAGAAGTCGATGGGCCTCGTCCTCGGCCTGGTCGGTGCCGTGGTCGCCGTCATCCTGATCGTCGTCGGCATCCTGGGGTTCTGGAAGCCGGGCTGGTTCATGACCACCAACCTCGACATCAACGCCGCGCAGTCGGGCGTGCAGCAGATCCTCGGCGACGAGACCAACGGTTACGGCGCCAAGAACGTCCAGGACGTCAGCTGCAACGACGGCGCGAACCCCAAGGTCGTCAAGGGCGGCACGTTCGACTGCGAGGTCAGCATCGACGGTACGAAACGCCAGGTGACGGTGACGTTCCAGGACGACAGCGGCACCTATGAGGTCGGCAGGCCGCGCTAGCGCGACGGTGTCTCTCCCCGGGTCGCTTCGCTCCTGCCCGCCGGAAGCTCGTCGAGCGCCTTCTGCAGACGTGCGACGGACGACGTGACACCGAATCGGCCCGCGAGTTCGGCGACCTCGTGCGGATCTCGGGCGGTCAGCGGCAACGCGTCCGACTCGGTCGACATGCCGACCTCCGCGTCGGTGGCCACCCGGACGACCTTCTCCGCGGCGACCACGTAGTCGGTCGCGGCCACCAGCTTCTTGCGCTGTGCCGCAGGCATCTTCGAGGATGGATCCTCGGCAGCCGCCATGATCCCCTCCAGCGAGCCGTGCTGGGCGAGTAGCGTCGCCGCCGTCTTCTCTCCGACCCCAGGGACTCCGGGCAGCCCGTCGGACGGATCACCGCGGAGCAGTGCCAGTTCCGCATAGGCGGCGCCCGCGCGGTCCAGCGGTACGGCGTACTGCTCCGCGACCTCCCTGGGCCCGAAGAGCGTCGCCTTGGCGAGACCGCGGCCGATGTAGAACACCCTGACCCGAACGGGATCGTCGGCGACGAGTTGGAGCAGATCCCGATCCCCGCTGACTACGACGACGGGGTCGCGGCGCTCCCTGGCCGCCAACGTTCCGAGAACGTCGTCGGCCTCGTATCCGGGAGCCCCCGCGGTGGCGATGCCGAACGCGTCGAGCATCGCCATGATCATGTCGACCTGCGGGGTGAGGTCGTCGGGCACCTCCTCGACGTCCGGCTGCCCTGCCGCACCCTCCTGCTCGACGCGGTGCGACTTGTACGACGGGATCAGGTCCACCCGCCATTGTGGTCGCCAGTCGAGGTCCAGACACACCACGAGTCGCGACGGGCGTTCTCTGGTGATCAGCGTCGCGACGGTGTCGAGGAATCCGCGAAGTGCGTTCACCGGACGGCCGTCGGGCGCCGTGATGGACGACGGGACGCCGAAGAAGGAACGGAACCACATGCTGGCGCCGTCGAGGAGCATGACGGGTGCGGTCATCGAGGCGTGTCCGTTCGGAAGAGATAGGAGCCCGAGGTGATCGCCTTGTCTCCGTTGCCCTCGTCGTGCAGCACGACCCTGACCGCGACCGCTCCGTCCGGGCCCGCGAACGGTTCCGTCTCGGCGCGAAACGGGCCGGCCTTGCCACGGGCCAGGAACATCACGTGCGATGAGACGCCTTGCAGCAGGATGGAATTCACCAGCGTGGCGGCTGCGTCGGCGGCCGCGGTCTCGAGGATGACGAACTGCGGTCCGATGTGCAGGGCCGCGTCGGGCGAGGCGACCTCGGCGGACAGCTCCGGTAGCGTCCAGTGTCCGTCCGGTCTGCGGTGTGCACCGAACACCTGCCAGAGCGGCGGCAGTTCGGGCGAGTCGACGACGTCGATGTCGTCGACCTCCATCTTCTGGAGACCGTGCGGCGGCGTCCCGATGCTGACTCCCTGGCCCTCGATCACCGCGAGCACCCGGTCCGGCTGGTCGGCATCGACGATCTTGGCCCGGCTGTACCCCATCTGCCTGCCGCGCCGGAGTTCCTCGGAGACGACCTCGATCCGGCGGACGTCGCGGCCGGGGTCGAGGATCTGGCAGGAGTGGACGACCGGGTTGGGCACCGCCTCCAGATCCGACATGTGTCCGCTCTCCGGTGCCGAGATGCCGAGCACCGCCAGCAGTAAGCCACCCGTCGGATTGCGCATGTCGTGACGCAGCGTGACGGTGTCGTCGACGGCTCGCGGGTCCGTCGACGCGTACTTGCGGACGATGTAGCGGTAGCTCAGTAGACCGCCCCAGCGCTTTCTCAGCTCATCGGCATAGGCGTCGCGCTCGTCGGTGAGATCGCGGATGTCACGCAGCATCCGACTGACAGTAGCGTGCAACCCGATCGAGGTCGCCACCCATCAGCGCGCCGATTAACCTCGACGCCATGGACACCGGCAGATTCAGCACCGACGTGTACGCGGGACGGCTACGGGCGGCGAGTGCGGCGGCCGCGGACGCCGGCCTGGCCGGTCTGGTCATCACGCCCGGGTACGACATGCGCTACCTCGTCGGGTCCCGTGCCCAGACCTTCGAGCGACTGACGGCGTTGGTGGTGCCTTCTGGCGGCGAGCCCACCGTGGTGGTGCCGCGCATGGAGTTGGCGTCGCTCAAGGAGTCCGCGCTGGTGGAGCTGGGCCTGGCACTGCGGGACTGGGTGGACGGCGACGACCCGTACCGTCTGGTCGCCGACGCGCTGGGGGGAGGGCAGCTCGCCACGGCCGTCACCGATTCCATGCCCGCGCTGCATCTGCTGCCCTTGGCCGAGGTGTTCGGCGTGGTACCGGTGCTGGCCACCGGCGTGCTTCGCCGGTTGCGGATGATCAAGGACGCCGCGGAGATCGACGCGCTGCGCAAGGCGGGTGCCGCGATCGACCGCGTGCATGCCCGGGTGCCCGAGCTCCTGGTGCCCGGCCGCACCGAGGCGGACGTGGCCGCCGACATCGCCGAAGCGATTGTCGCCGAGGGCCATTCGGAGGTGGCGTTCATCATCGTGGGGTCAGGGCCCAACGGAGCCGATCCGCATCACGAGTGCTCCGACCGGCGTCTCCAAGCGGGTGACGTCGTCGTCGTGGACATCGGCGGGCCGTATGAGCCGGGATACAACTCGGACTCGACGCGGACCTACAGCATCGGTCAACCGGACGACGACGTGGTGAAGCGCTATGCGGTTCTGCAGCGTGCGCAGCGCGCGGCCGTGGCAGCGGTGCGGCCGGGGGTCACGGCCGAGCAGGTCGACGCCGCGGCCCGCGAGGTGCTGGCCGCCGAGGGGTTGGCGGAGGTCTTCGTCCACCGCACCGGGCACGGGATCGGCCTGTCGGTGCACGAGGAGCCGTACATCGTCGCGGGCAACGATCTGCCGCTCGAGGAGGGCATGGCGTTCAGCGTGGAGCCGGGCATCTACTTCGCCGGGGAGTGGGGCGCCCGCATCGAGGACATCGTGATCGTCACCCGAGACGGCGCGATGGCGGTCAACGACCGGCCGCACGACCTGTTGGTGGTGCCCGCCTGACGGCGTCAGGCGTCGTGGCTGCGGTCCAGAAGCTCCGACGAGCCGAGGACCCGTTCGATCCGCACCTCGATCACGACACGCCGGGGGTTGACCCGCGGCGTGCGGTAGCGCTGGGCGTATCGAAGTTCGGCGTGGCGGATGGCATCGGGGTCGGTGTTGACCGTCGAGCTGCCCTCCAATGAGAGCCAACGCGCGCCGTCGACCTGGCTGAGCACCGCGACCCCGCGCTGGTCGGCGTTCACCGCCTTCTGGGAGCCGCCCGTCGTGATGACACGCGCGACGTGCGTCTTGGGGTCGAACGTGAATCCGACCGCGACGACGTGCGGCGAATTGTCGGACCGGAGGGTGGTCAGCATGGCGAGATGTCGTTCGGTCAGGAACGCCAGCGCATCGTTCGTCAGCCGCGTAGTTGCCTTCGCCATCGGTGTCCAACCTAGCGCAGGACATAATCGCAGCCATGAAGGACACGGCTGACAATCGCGTCGTGGTGATTTTCGGCGGACGCAGCGAGATCGGGCTCGACCTGGCGACACGGCTGGCCGACGGTGCCACCGTCGTACTGGCGGCGCGCGGTGCCGATCGGCTGACGGACGAGGTCGCGGCGGTGAACGTGGCAGGGGCCGCGGCCGTCCACGTCCGCGAGTTCGACGCCGACGCGCTCGCCTCGCACGCACCGCTCGTCGAGTCGATCGTCGCCGAGTACGGCCCGATCGGCACGGCCGTGGTGGCATTCGGGATTCTCGGCGATCAGGCCCGTGCCGAGGTGGACCCCGCCCACGCCGCCGCGATCGTGCACACCGACTACACCGCCCAGGTCAGCCTGCTGACCGTGTTGGCGGCCACGATGCGGACGGCGGGCCGTGGCGCGATCGTGGTGTTCTCGTCGGTGGCGGGAGCTCGGCCCCGTCGCGCCAACTACGTGTACGGCTCGGCCAAGTCGGGCTTGGACGCGTTCAGCCGCGGGCTGGCCGATGCTCTGCACGGCACCGGAGTGCGGCTGCTGCTGGTTCGGCCCGGCTTCGTCATCGGCCGCATGACCGAGGGCATGTCACCCGCCCCGCTGTCGAGCACGGCGCCGCAGGTTGCCGACGCGGTGGCGCGGGCGCTGGCGAAGGGCCGTGACGAGATCTGGGTGCCGCGGTCGTTGGGTGCGCTGGTGTTCGTCTTGCGGCTGCTGCCGCGCTCGGTGTGGCGCAGGCTTCCGCGATGATCGTCGTCGTGGGCATCGGTGCGGACGGGATGGCGGGGCTGTCCGCGGCGTCCAGGGCCGAATTAGTCGGGGCCACAACCATTTATGGATCCCCACGGCAGCTCGCCCTGCTCGACGACTCCGTATCGGCGCGCCGACGGGAATGGCCGTCGCCCCTGCTGCCCGCACTTCGCACCCTGCTCGACGGTGCCGATTCCGATGCCGACGTGCACGTCGTCGCCAGCGGTGACCCCCTGCTGCATGGGATCGGCAACACGTTGATCCGGCTGTACGGGCCGGATGGGGTGGCGGTCCTGCCGCACGTGTCGTCGGTGACGCTGGCGTGTGCCCGGGTCGGCTGGGCGGTGCAGGACACCGAGATCATCAGCCTGGTCACCGCCAAGGCGCACACCGCCGTGCGCCGAGGCGGTCAGGCCGTGGTGCTGTCGCGCGACGGCACCAGCCCCGCCACGCTGGCCCGGCTGCTGGCCGAAACCGGCCGCGGCGACTCCGAATTGACGGTGCTAGAGCAGCTCGGTGGCCCAGGGGAACGGCGCCGGTCCGCGACTGCGCGCGAGTGGGCGGGCCGTCCGCCCCACGACGTCGACGCACTCAACGTGATGGCGGTGCGCTATCTGCCCGACGACCGCGTCACGCAGGTACTGCCCGACGAAGCATTCGCCCACGACGGCCAGATCACCAAGCAGTCCGTCAGAGCGGTCACCCTCGTTGCGCTGGCACCGCGGCCGGGGGAGCTGTTGTGGGACGTGGGTTCCGGTTCGGGGAGCATCGCCGTCGAGTGGTGCCGCAGCGGTCCTGGTTGTGCGGCAGTGGCGTTCGAACGAGACGAGGTGCGTCGCGCACGCATCGAGGACAATGCGGTGGCGTTCGGCGCGGCGGTGGAGGTTCGGGGGGCGGCGCCCGCCAACTTCGACGGCGCACCGGAGCCCGCGGCCGTCTTCGTCGGCGGCGGCCTGACGCACCCCGGCCTGCTCGAAGGATGCCTGGATCGCCTGCCCGTCGGCGGTCGACTCGTCGCCAACGTGGTCACCGTCGAGTCCGAAGGTGTTGTCAGTCAATGGTATTCGCGCATCGGAGGAACGTTGAGACGCTTCCAGCACTATCACGGTGAACCCGTCGGCGGCTTCACCGGATGGCGCCCCGCGATGCCCGTCACCCAGTGGGTGGTGACCAAGCGATGACCGTCTACTTCATCGGCGCCGGGCCGGGTGCCGCCGACCTGATCACCGTCCGCGGGGAACGACTTTTGAAGCGGTGTCCGGTGTGTCTGTACGCGGGCTCGATCATGCCCGACGACCTGTTGGCGCTGTGCCCGCCGGACGCCAGGGTCGTCGACACCGGGCCGCTGACGCTGGAGCAGATCGTCGCCGAGCTCACCGACGCACACGCCGCGGGGCGCGACGTCGCCCGTCTGCATTCGGGCGACCCGTCGATCTACAGCGCGTTGGCCGAACAGTGCCGCCGGCTCGACGCGGCCGGGGTCGACTACGAGATCGTTCCGGGGGTGCCTGCCTTCGCCGCCGCGGCCGCCGCGTTGGGTCGGGAACTGACCGTGCCGGGCGTCGCGCAGACCGTGACGCTGACGAGGGTGGCGACCCTGTCGACGGCGATGCCCGACGGCGAGGATCTACGCACGCTGTCGGCGCCGGGTGCCACGATGGTGCTGCACTTGGCCGCCGCCCAGGTCGATGCGATCGTGCCGGATCTCCTCGCGGGTGGGTACGGCCCCGAAACTCCTTGTGCGGTGGTGGCCTTCGCGTCGTGGCCGCAGGAGAAGGTGCTGCGGTGCCGCCTCGGTGAGTTGGCCGAGCAGGTCCGCGCCGCGGGTATCACGCGCACCGCCGTCATCGTCGTGGGCGACGTGCTCGCCGCGGACGGCTTCTCCGACAGCTACCTGTACTCGGCGGGGCGCCGCCGCGGGAGCAGGCACTAGTGCGGGTGTTGCTGCTCGGTGGAACGGCGGAGGCGCGAGCGCTTGCCGCCGAGCTGCATCCCGCCAAGGCCGTCATCAGTTCGCTCGCCGGTCGGGTCCCCGATCCCGCGCTGCCGGTTGGCGAGGTCCGCGTCGGCGGTTTCGGGGGAGTCGACGGGTTGCGCCGCTGGCTTGGCGACGAGCACATCGACGCCGTCGTCGACGCCACCCACCCGTTCGCCGCGCGCATCACCGCCAACGCGGCCGAGGCGTGTGTGCTGGCGGGTCTGCCGCACGTCGTCCTGGCTCGACCCGCATGGCCCCGGGGCAACGCGCTCGTGGTCGACTCGGACGTCGACGCCGCGGACGTCGTGGCACGGAGGAGATATGCGCGGGTCTTCCTGACCACCGGCCGTTCTGGCAGCGCAGCATTCGCGGGCGTCGATGCGTGGTTTCTGATCCGCGCGGTCACCGCACCGGATGACGGTGAACTGCCACCGCGTCATGAACTGCTGCTGTCGCGCGGCCCGTACCACTACGCGGGCGAGCGAAAGCTGTTGGCAGACTACGACATCGACGCACTGGTGACGAAGAACAGCGGCGGGGACATGACGAGGGCCAAGTTGGTCGCCGCCGACGACCTCGGGATACCCGTGGTGATGGTGGACCGGCCGAAACTGCCCGCCGGCGTGCACGCGGTGCCGACCGTGACGGCCGCCGCGGCGTGGGTCAGAGCGCTCTGACCAGATCCAGGCTGCCGAGGTCGCGGATGGCCTGGCAGCCCCGTTCCATCATCACCAGCATCATGTCGTCGCCGCGTTCGGTCGAGATCGCGAACGCGCAGCCGAGCACGGACAGCAGGGGCACCTGCAGCATGCCGACGCGGTAATCCCGCCAGCAGGTGTCACGGTCGTAATCCGTGACGCCGTAACCCGAGAGCTCGGAGTAGTAGGTGGCGACGAGGTCCTCGTCGGCCGCCGACCGGGCGGCGGGGAGCAGACTGGTTCCGGTGAAGTACGCCAGGTCGCGCGCGGGCAGTCCCACTCCCAAAGTCTGCCAGTCGACGATGGTGACGTTGGTGCGGTCGAGGTTGAAGAGCATGTTGTCGAGGCGGTAGTCCCCGTGCATCAGCGCGAAGCGGTGGCGGTCGGCCAGGAGCCAGGGCGTGACCATCGACATGGCCTCGGTCACGGTGTCACGGTCCTCGGCGGTCATCCGGGCGCCGAGTCTGTCCAGCGTGATCTGCGCGGCCATCACGGCGATGTCGCCGAGCCCCTTCATGGCATCCTCGCTCGCCATCGACATGGCCAGGCCGGGGAAGTCGGGCCACTTGGCGTCGCACCAGGTGGGTCCGTGCAGGCCGGCCAGTGCGCGCACGGCGAGATCCGCCTCGAGGACCGTGCAGCCGCCGATCTGGTCGCCCTGAACGGCGGGCGCCATGTCGGCGAGCAGGAGGACGAAGTCGCCACCGTCCTCGGAGATCTCGCAGTGATAGTGCCTGGGGATCGGCATCCGAACGACGTCGGCGACGTTCGTGTAGAAGGCGTGTTCGGAGCGGTAACCGAGTGCCACCCGCTCACGCACCGCGTCGTCCTGCGACGAGAGCTTGATGGCGAAGGTGTCTGGCAGGTCGGTCGCGTCGGAGGGGTAGGCGACCGAGAGGCGATAGGTGGCACCCGTCTGGCCGGTCCCGATGGGAGTGACGTCCACCGCGTCGATTTCGACCCCGAGCACGGATTCCAACCACTGCGGCGTCACGTCCGTCGGGCTGCGGGGGATGGACGGGGCCGGCGGAGAGGGCCTGGTCATGACGCGCGACAGTAGCAGGCAGGTGTCAGGAGGGGTAGCAGCGCGGGGTGAACACGCGGTCGACGGGGTGGTCACCGGCCGGGTCGGCCTGATGCCACTGCGTCTGCGACGAGCCGATGATCAGGAGGCAACGCATGTCGACGTCATCGGGATCGAGGTCGGCCAGCCGCACGACCCTGACGTGTTCCCTGGGTCCGGAGACGTCGCGGCCAATGACTACGGGCGTGCCGGGATCGCGGTGTTCCAGAAGGAGGTCCCGCATCGCGGCGACCTGCCAGGTGCGGCTCTTCGACGCCGGGTTGTAGATGGCCAGTACGAGATCCGCCGCGGCGGCGGCCCGCAGCCTGTCGACGATCACGTCCCATGGCTTGAGCCGGTCGGACAGCGAGATGACGGCGTAGTCGTGGCCCAGCGGGGCGCCGACTCGGCTGGCGACGGCCTGAGCGGCCGTCATCGCGGGGATCACTTTGACGTTCACGCCGGGCCATTGCTTGGCTTCCTCGAGGACGGCCGTGGCCATGGCGAACACGCCGGGATCGCCGGACGAGACCACGGCGACGGAGTGACCCCCTTCGGCCAGCGTGCACGCCAGCCGCGCCCTTGCCGGCTCGTCGGTGTTGTCGCTCGGGTGGTGCCGCTGACCGTCGCGGACGGGGATGCGGTCGAGGTAGGGGCCGTAGCCGACGAGGTCGGTGGCGGCCGCCAGTTCACGGCGTGACTGCGGAGTCATCCAGTCGACGTCACCGGGGCCGAGGCCGACGACGACGACACTGCCGACGGGATCGTCGACGGGCTCCTTGCGAACCGTCATTCCCGGCAGCATGGCCAGCGAGAAGTACGGGACCGTCGCCTCGTCCACGTCGGCGGCGGGGGACACGCGCTGCCGGGCGGTGCTCGCACGCTCGACGTAGTAGGCGTCCTCCAGTCGGCCGACTGCCGAGAGAGCCTCCCGCACAGCGGGATACGACCGTCCGAGCTTCATCACGACCGCGGCGTCGGTGTCGGCGAGGCGTCGTTTGAGCTCGTCGGGCGGCAGCGTGCCCGACAGGATCGACAGCACCTCGTCACCCTGGACCAGCGGACGTCCGATGGCCGCCGACGCGGCGCTGACCGACGTCACCCCCGGCACGATGACCGCGTCGAACCGCTCGGTCAGCCGGGTGTGCATGTGCATGTACGAGCTGTAGAACAGCGGGTCGCCCTCGGCGAGCAGCGCCACGTCCCGACCCGCCTCGAGGTGGACGGCGATGCGGTCGGCCGCCAGCTGGTAGAAGTCCTCCATCGCTCCCGCGTAGCCACCGGGGTGGTCGGTGGTCTCCGTGGTGACCGGATAGACCAGGTGCTCCTCGAGCTGACCGGGCCGCAGGTAGGGCTCGGCGATGGTGCGGGCGATGCTGCGTCCGTGGCGAGCGCTGTGATAGGCGACGACGTCGGCCTCGCCGATGACGCGGGCCGCCTTGACCGTGACCAACTCCGGGTCGCCGGGACCCAAGCCGACACCCCAGAGTGTGCCCCTGACGCTCATTCGCGTTCGCTCGCAATCGCATTGACGGCTGCCGCGGCCATCGCGCTGCCGCCGCGCCGGCCCGTGACGACGAGGTACTCCATGCCGCGTGGGCGATCGATCAGCTCCTCCTTGGACTGCGCCGAGCCGACGAAGCCGACCGGACCGCCGAGGACGGCGGCGGGCACGGGCGCGCCGTCGTCGAGCAATTCGAGCAACCGGAACAAGGCGGTGGGGGCGTTGCCGATCGCCACGACCGCACCGCCGAGGCGTTCGGCCCACAGGTCGACGCCCGCGGCGGACCGTGTGCTGCCCTGCCGCGCCGCCAGGTCGGCCGCCCTCGGATCGGCGACGAGCGAGACCACCTCGTTGTCGGCAGGCAGCCGCGACCGCGTGATGCCCGCGGCCACCATCGAGGAATCGCACAGCACCGGCGCTCCGGCGGCCAACGCACGGTGTGCCGACGAGGCGACGCCGGGGGTGAAGGCCACGTGCTCGGCGACGTCGACCTGACCACAGGTGTGGATCAGCCGGACGACGACGCGCGACACGTCATCGGGAAACCGCACCAGATCGGCTTCGTCGCGGATCGTCGCGAACGACTGCCGATAGATCTCGGCGGCGTCGCGGATGTAGTCGAGCACCAGATCACCCTACGGGTGACGTTGCTCGTAACCGCTTGCGGTGGCCATCAGCACCTCGCCGATCGGAGGGCTGCCGCAGGCGCGCTCGCAACCGACGAAGTGCCTGTGCGAGGCCTCGGCCCCGTCGTACACCGCCCGTGCGGCGTCCCGGCGGACGTCGGCCGCGGAGTGCGCACAGCCCGGACTGCCGGTACACGCGCTGACGTCGAGCCACGGCGACCCGTCGTCGAACACCAGTCCCAGCGGCGCGAGCACCCGCAGTGCGGCGTCGGCGACCCCCTCGTCGAGGTCGCAGATCAACACCGAACGCCATGGCGTGATCACCAGCGGGGACCCGACCGCCGCCAGGTACTCGGCGACTCTGGTCTTCAGGACGCCGAGCGGAACGGCTGCACCGAGCGCGACCCGGTCGTCGTCCTGGTGGATCCAACCGACGGGAGGCCGCACCACGGGCGGCCACGTAGTGCCTGGCTCGGCAGTACGCGTCAGCCCCTCCAGTAGGTGTTCGACGTTGGTGAGTTCGGTGGTCCGCCAAGCACTTCCGCGGACCGCGGTGAATCGTTCTGCCACCTTGACGAGGGTCGACACGCCGTCCTGGGTGCGGATGCCGGTGTCGACGCCGGCCACCAGCAGTGCGGCGGTGTCGTCGTCGAGGAAGTGCAGCCCGACGTCGGCCCCGAGTCCCGACACGTCGCCGCGGCCGTCGTCGACGGCGAATAGGAACCGGCCGGGCAGGCTGGCGAGCCGACCGCTGGCCTGAATCGCCGCATCGAGGTTTCGCACCAGTTCGCGGACGTCGGTCTGACCACCTTGGCGGCCGGTCAGCGGCGAGGCGACGACGTTGCGGACGCGCTCGTGGCTGGCGGACGGCAGCAGGCCCGCATCCGCGATCGCATCGGCCAGGGCCTCGGAGTCAGTGACGCCGCGGACCTGCACGTTTCCACGGGATGTGAGTTCCATTGCGTGGGAACCGAACCGGGCGGAGGCAAGTGCCAGGGCCTCCAGTTGGGGTGCGTCGATCATCCCGCCGGGAAGGCGGACCCTCGCCAGCGCACCGTCCGCTGCCTGATGCACCTGGAGTGCACCGGGGCACGCGTCGTCATCGCGGGTTCGGGCCATCCACCTACGGTACGGCGACCAGGCGGGCCGGCGCCACGACCTCCGAGTAGTGCGAGGCGTCACCGGTGATGACACGGCTGGGTGCGCCGTGCACGTCGACGGGGACGTCGCCCGCCAGGGTCACCCGACTCAGGCGGCGGTACTGGTCGTCGTAGTCGGACACGGCGTAGTGCTGGGTGGCCCTGTTGTCCCAGATGGCCAGGTCGCCGGGCAGCCAGTTCCAGCGAATGATGTTCTTCAGCTTGGTGACCCGCGTCTGAAGAAGCTGCAGGAGCGTGCTCGACTGGGTGCTGCCGAGGCCGACGAACCTCTTCACGAAGTGACCGAGCAGCAGCACCGGGCGACCCGTCTCGGGGTGGACGCGCACCACGGGATGCTCGGTCTCGTAGATGTCGGAGACGAACTCCTCCCGGTACTGACGGGTGTTCGCGGCGACCTCGTCCGGCACGCCGCTGAAGTCCTCCGCGACGTCCTTGATGTAGTCGTAGTCGTTGGTGTGGGTCGCCCTCAGGTTCTCGACAAGGGCCCTCAGCGGCAGGGGCAGCTGGTCGTAGGCGGCCTCCGTCAAGGCCCATGTCGTGGTGCCGCCGTACTCGGGCAGCGAAATCGCCCGCAGCAGTGAAGCCTTCGGGATGCGGTCGACGAACGTGACGTCGGTGTGCCAGGAGTTCGCCTTGTCGTAGCGCGAGTCGATCGGAAGCACGTCGGCGCCTCGCGAAGTCACCGTCGGGTGCGGGATGGTGGGCGTGCCTAGGGTCCTGGCGACAGGGGAGTTGGCCATGACCTCATTGCCGCACGAAGCGCGCGTCCTCGCCAGTCTTCGTCTGCGACGATTTGAACTGCGGTCGACATGTCCGAAGTCGTCATTCATCAAGATCGACGCGCGTACCGTCGAATGATCCGCAGGTCGGGAGGGGTCCGCGAGATGGAAACTGGCAAGACACCAACGGTGGCGATCGTCGGTGCGGGCATGTCCGGCATCTGCATGGCGATCAAACTGCTGGACGCAGGCATCGACAGCTTCACGATCTTCGAGAAGGCCGACGACGTCGGCGGGACCTGGCGGGACAACACCTACCCGGGGCTCCACTGCGACGTCCCGTCTCGGTACTACACCTACTCGTTTCAGCCGAACCCGGAATGGTCGCGCCTCATGCCACCCGGCGCAGAGATACAGGACTACCTTCAGCGTGCCGCCTCCCAGCGCGGCGTGCGCACCCACGTCAGGTTTGGCACCGACGTCGAATCGGCTCTTTACCGCGACGGTCGCTGGGTCGTCACGACGTCAACGGGGGAGGAGGCGTTCGACGTCCTGATCACCGCGACCGGTGTGCTCCGCGTGCCGCGTCATCCGGACCTCGCCGGCCTCGACACTTTCTGCGGACCGACCTTTCATTCGTCGCGCTGGGACCACTCGGTCTCGTTGCAGGACAAGCGCATCGGGCTCATCGGCACGGGTTCCACCGGAGTTCAGATCACGGCGGAGCTCGGCGGAAACGTGCTCGGGCTGTCGGTCTTCCAGCGCACTGCGCAGTGGATCTGCCCATGGCCGAATCTGCCCTATACGCGCCTGTCTCGCACCCTCATGCGGCGATGGCCGTGGCTGACCGAGCCGGGCTACCGCTTCTGGGGGTCGTTCGTGCGGTTGACGTTCGGTCGCGCGCCGATCCGTCCGGGCCTTGCGCGCACCTTCTATCAGAGGCTATGCCGTCTGAACCTGCGTGTGTCGGTGCGCGACCATCGGCTGCGGCGCACGCTGACTCCGCCTGATCAGCCCATGTGCAAGCGGATGATCTTCTCCGGCCGTTTCTACCGGTCCGTACAGAAGCCGGGTGTCGAGGTCGTCACCGAGGCGATCGACCACGTCGAGCCGCGGGGCGTGGTGACCGTTGACGGCAAGTTGCACGAGGTCGACGTGCTGGTCCTGGCGACCGGTTTCGACGCGCGGGCGTACGTACGCCCGATGACCATCACCGGCGAGAATGGCCTGCGCCTCGACGAGGCCTGGGAGGACGGACCCAAGGCGTACCGCTCCGTCGCGGTGCCTGGCTTTCCCAACATGTTCATGCTGATGGGGCCGCACTCGCCGATCGGAAACCAGTCGTTGGTCCCGATTGCCGAGGACCAAGCCGATTACGCGCTGTGGTGGATCAAGCAGATCGCCGGAGGTCGCGTCGTCTCCGCTGCACCCACCGAGACTGCGACCAAGGAGTACAACGACGAGATGAAAGCGGCCATGCCGCAGACGATTTGGGTCACCGGCTGCTCGAGCTGGTATCTCGGCAAGGACGGCCTGCCCGAACTCTTCCCCTGGACACCGGAACGTCATCACCAACTGCTGAAGACCCCCGACCTTCGAGACTTCGAGGTCCGCCCCTCGCACGAGTGACCTTCGTCACGTTTCTGCCGCGTGTGTTCCGTCCCACACCAAGAGCGAATATGCGGTACCGCCGGTATTACGTTGCTTGAGAACCTCCGTTTGCCAGCCACATTCACGAAGGCATCGGAGATGACACAGGAGGAACGGCAATGTTGGGACTCTTCGCCTTTGCGGCGGTGGTGCTCGTGCTGCTCGCAGTTCTCGGTCTCCCGTATCGGGAGTCGTGGTACGGCCGCTGGGGCAACTACGACCGCTGATCGCTCGACCGCACCGACCTGACCACGGGTGAGGTCGATGCGGTACGAATGGTGGGTGCACCAGCCCACTGTTTTACTGCTGTCCACGTCGGATACCGACCTGATGACGGCCCGTGCCAGCGGTGCACGCTACCGGTGGATGAACCCCAGCCGGCTCGTCGATGGTGAGCTCGAATCTTTGCTGGACGGTGTCGACGTGGCCGTGGTGCGGATCCTCGGCGGGTACCGCAGTTGGCAGGAGGGCATCGACGCCGTCGTCGGCAGGGGTGTGCCCACGGTCGTCATCAGCGGTGAGCAGTCGCCCGACGCCGACCTGATGAGCCACTCGACGGTGCCCGCGGGGGTCGCTCTTCAGACTCACGTCTACCTCGCACAGGGTGGCGTCACCAATCTTCAACAGCTGCATGCCTTCTTGAGCGACACGCTGCTCATGACGGGCTTCGGCTTCTCGCCGCCGGAGTCCACCCCGGCCTGGGGCGTGCTGCAGTGTTCGGAGGGCAAGGGCCCCTCTAATGACGGCCCGCGCGTGGCCGTCCTCTTCTATCGCGCACAGCAGCTCGCGGGCAACACGGCCTACGTCGCAGCGCTGTGCCACGCCATCGACAAGGCGGGCGGCCATCCCCTGCCCATCTACTGCGCGTCGCTGCGCACGCCGGAACCGGAACTGCTTGAACTCCTCGGCACCGTCGACGCCCTGGTGACGACGGTGCTGGCCGCAGGCGGAGCCGTCCCGGCCACCGTGACCGCGGGCGGCGTCGACGACACCTGGAACGTGGCGCACCTCGCAGCGCTGAACATCCCGATCCTGCAGGGGCTGTGCCTGACCAGCTCGCGCACCCAGTGGCACGACAACGACGAGGGCATGAGTCCGCTCGACGTCGCGACCCAGGTGGCCGTACCCGAGTTCGACGGCCGCATCATCACGGTGCCGTTCTCGTTCAAGGAGATCGACGACGAGGGTCTGATCTCGTATGTCGCCGATCCGGAACGGTGCGCGCGGGTCGCGGGCCTCGCGGTGCGACAGGCCAAGCTTCGGCACATCGCCGCGTCGGACAAGCGGGTCGCGCTGGTGTTCTCCGCGTACCCCACCAAGCACGCGCGCATCGGCAACGCGGTCGGCCTCGACACCCCAGCCAGCGCCGTCGCCTTGCTGGCGGCGATGCGCGACGCCGGCTACCAGATCGGCGAGGTGCCCGGTGTCGACGCTCGAGACGGCGACGCACTGATCCACGCGCTCATCGAACGCGGCGGCCAGGACCCCGACTGGCTGACCGAAGATCAGTTGGTGGGCAACCCGATCAGGGTGTCGGCCAGGGACTATCGCGCGTGGTTCGCGACGCTGCCCAGCGAGTTGGCCGACGCCGTCGTCGAACACTGGGGTCCGCCCCCCGGTGAACTGTTCGTGGACCGCAGCCGTGATCCCGATGGTGAAATCGTCATCGCCGCAATGAAATCGGGCAACGTCGTGATCGTCGTCCAGCCGCCGCGCGGATTCGGCGCGAACCCCGTCGCGATCTATCACGATCCCGACCTTCCGCCCAGTCACCAATACCTGGCGGCGTATCGCTGGCTCGACGCCGAGTTCGCCAACGGTTTTCGCGCCGACGCGGTCGTGCACCTGGGCAAGCACGGCAATCTGGAGTGGTTGCCCGGCAAGACGCTCGGCATGTCCTCGACCTGCGGCACCGACGCCGCCCTCGGTGATCTCCCGCTCATCTACCCGTTCCTGGTCAACGACCCCGGCGAGGGCACGCAGGCCAAGCGCCGGGCACACGCCGTGCTAGTGGACCATCTGATACCACCGATGGCACGGGCCGAGAGCTACGGCGACATCGCCCGACTCGAGCAACTGCTCGACGAGCACTCCAACATCGCGGCGCTGGACCCCGGGAAGCTGCCCGCCATCCGCCAACAGATCTGGACGTTGATGCGGGCTGCGAAGATGGACCACGATCTGGGCCTGGAGGACCGTCCCGACGAGGACGTCTTCGACGACATGCTGCTGCACGTCGACGGCTGGCTGTGCGAGATCAAGGACGTCCAGATCCGCGACGGGCTGCACATCCTCGGTCAGGCGCCCTCCGGCGACGCCGAACTGGATCTGGTGCTAGCCATTCTGCGGGCCAGGCAACTGTTCGGCGGCGAGCAGTCGCTGCCCGGGCTACGACAGGCCTTGGGTCTGGCCGAGGACGGCACCGACTCCCGAACCGCCGTGGACGCCGCCGAGGTTCGGGCGCGTGAACTTGTCGGCACCCTCGCCGAAACAGATTGGGACGCACCGTCGATCGATGGCATTACCGACGACGCCGTGGTGGCCGGTGTGCTGAGATTCGCGGCCACCGAGGTGGTGCCGCGGCTGCGGGAGACCGATCGCGAGATCGCTCAGATCCTGCATGCGCTCGACGGCGGGTTCATCCCGGCCGGTCCGTCTGGCTCTCCGCTGCGAGGCTTGGTCAACGTGCTGCCCACCGGGCGCAACTTCTACTCCGTGGATCCCAAGGCCGTGCCGTCGCGGCTGGCGTGGGAAACCGGTGTCGCGCTGGCAGATTCGCTGCTTGAGCGTTACCGCGCCGATCATGGCGAATGGCCGCGATCGGTTGGTCTCTCGGCGTGGGGTACCTCCGCGATGCGGACCTCGGGTGACGACATCGCCGAAGTTCTTGCGCTCCTTGGCGTTCGGCCGGTCTGGGACGATGCGTCGCGACGGGTCGTCGATCTGGAGTGCGTCGACCTGACCGAACTGGGGCGCCCGCGCATCGACGTGACGGTCCGGATCTCGGGGTTCTTCCGTGATGCCTTCCCGCACGTCGTGACGATGCTCGACGACGCCGTAAGCCTGGTTGCCAACCTCGACGAACCCGCCGAGCACAACTATGTCCGTGCACACGTGCAAGCCGACCTCGCCGAACACGGAGATCGGCGTCGCTCCACCACGCGGATATTCGGCTCGAAGCCGGGCACGTACGGGGCCGGCCTGCTGCAACTGATCGACAGTCGTAACTGGCGTGACGACGCCGACCTGGCTGCGGTCTACACCGCATGGGGCGGATTCGCCTACGGCCGCGGACTCGACGGCGCGGCCGCCTCCGACGACATGAACCGGCAGTACCGCAGGATCGCCGTCGCGGCCAAGAACATCGACACGCGCGAGCACGACATCGCCGACTCGGATGACTACTTCCAGTACCACGGCGGAATGGTCGCCACGGTACGTGCACTCACCGGCCGGGACCCCGAGGCCTACATCGGTGACAACACCCGGCCCGAGGCGGTCCGCACCCGCACCCTGTCGGAGGAGACGACGCGGGTGTTCCGGGCGCGGGTGGTCAATCCACGCTGGATCGCCGCGATGCGCAGGCACGGCTACAAGGGCGCGTTCGAGATGGCCGCCACCGTCGACTATTTGTTCGGATACGACGCCACGGCGGGTGTGATGGCCGACTGGATGTACGAACGGCTGGCCGGCGAGTACGTGCTCGACGACGAGAACCGCAAGTTCATGGACGAGTCCAACCCGTGGGCACTGCACGGCATGGCCGAGCGGTTGCTCGAGGCGGCGGGACGCGGCATGTGGGCCCAGCCCGAGGCCGCCACCCTCGACGGTCTTCGGCAGGTATTACTCGAGACCGAAGGGGACCTCGAGGGATAGGGACCACTAGGTTGGGACCATGGCCGAGACATTCGCCGAGGTATCCAAGTCCGAGTTCGTGCTGTTGACGACGTTCACCAAGGATGGCAGGCCCAAGCCGACCGCCATCTGGGTCGCCCCGCTCGGCGACCGCGTCGTCGCTATCACCCAGGAGAAGTCCTGGAAGGTCAAGCGCATCCGCAACACACCCCGGGTCACGATCGCCGAGTGTGACCGCGGCGGCAAGCCCAAGGGTGAGGCGGTCGAGGCGCACGCGGTGGTGATGGACAAGTCGCAGACGGCGGCGGTCTACGACGCGATCGGCAAGCGGTACGGATTGATCGGTAAGGTCTTCAACGTGTTCAGCAAGCTCAGGGGCGGCATGAAGAACAACGTCGGCATCGAGTTGAAGGCAACGGGACAGGGTTGAGCCCGATGCTCACCTTCGCCGACGTCTCCAGGGAGAAGTACCTGCTGCTGACCACGTTCACCAAGGACGGCAGGCCTAAGCCCACCGCGGTGTGGGGTGTTCCGGACGGCGACAAGCTGCTGATCATCACCGACGACGGAGCGTGGAAGACCAAGCGCATCAACAACAGTCCGCGAGTCACGATTCAGAAGTGTGGCGTGCTGGGCAAGGTCAAGGGTGCGCCGGTCGAGGCGGTGGCGCGGATGTTGCCGAAGTCGGAGACCCGGCGGGTGTTCGACAAGATCATCAAGCGGTACTGGAACCACGCGTGGTACTTCGTGCCGCAGGCGCTTCTGCGCGGTGGCATCGACAAGGTGCACGCCGCCATCGAAGTGCGGGCGGTCGAGCCCTCCGCGGCGCCGGGGTAGGAACCCGGGCGGCGCGCTGTGCGTTGTCACGGTATGGCTATGCGGCTCTTTCTGGTCTACGTCCTCGTCGAACTGGCGGTGGTGATCGCCTTGGTGTCCACGATCGGGTTCGGTTGGACGTTCCTGCTGGTCGTCGGCACGTTCGCGCTGGGACTCGTCCTCGCGGGGTCGCAGGCGAAACGTCAGATCCAGCGGTTGCAGACCGGCCTCGCCTCTCCCCGGGGCGCGGTGCCAGACGGTGCCCTGGTGGCCCTCGGCACGGTCCTGACCGTCGTTCCTGGCCTCGTCACGTCGGCGCTGGGCCTGCTGCTTCTGCTGCCCCCAACCCGCGCCGCCGCACGCCCGGTGGTGGCGGCGCTGGCAGCACGCGGTCTCGGCCGGATGCCGTTGATCGTCACGACGGCAGGTGGCACGGCGTACCGGGCGAACCGCGGTGACTTCATCGACGGCGAGGTGATCGACGTGACCGACGTCGAGCCACCCAGCCTGCCCAAGCACCCCGACGACGCTTGACGACGCTTCTGGTCGGCGGCCAGGTCTACAGCCCGACCATGCCGGACGCGACCGCGATGGCGGTCAGCGACGGCCCCGACGGCATCGTGGCGTGGCTGGGCGCCGACGACGTCGGCCGCAGGCAGTTCCCGGACGCTCAGGTGGTCGACCTCTACGGCGGCTTCGTCACCCCCGCGTTCGTCGACAGCCACGTCCACGTCACCGCGACCGGGCTCGCGCTCGTCGGTCTCGACCTGCGGCCCGCGGTGTCGCGCGACGACGCGTTTCGGCTGATCGGGGAGTATGCGCGCCAGAACCCGACCGGGCTGATCTGGGCGCATGGCTGGGATGACTCGCGGTGGTCGCAGCCCGCGCCGCTCACGACAGCCGACCTCGACCGCCTGCTGGGCGATCGACCCGCCTATCTGGCCCGCGTGGACGTGCACTCCGCGGCGGCATCGGCCGCTCTGCGCAGGACGGTGCCTGATCTGACGGCGGCGGCCGGTCACCACGACCAGCTGCCGTTGACGGCCGAGGCGCACCACCTGGTCCGTGCCGCCGCCAGGGCTCTACTCACGCCGGCGCAGCGCCAGGACGCGCGGCTGGCGGCCCTCGACCTGGCTGCCCGGTCGGGCATCGCCGCAGTCCACGAGTGCGCCGGGCCCGACATCGGCGGCATCGACGACTGGTCCGAACTCCGCGCGCTGGAGCACGGCGTGGAGGTCGTCGGGTACTGGGGTCAGGCGGTCGCCACCGCAGCGGAGGCCCGCGACGTCATCGGCGACACCGGAGTGCGAGGCCTCGCAGGGGACCTCTTCGTCGACGGTGCACTCGGCTCGCACACGGCGTGGTTGCACCAGTCCTACGCGGACGCGCCGGGTTGCGTCGGCAACGCCTACCTCGACGCCGATGCCATCGACGCGCACCTGACCGCGTGCACCGAAGCGGGGATCACCGCCGGATTCCACGTGATCGGCGACGCGGCGGTCTCCTCGGTGACGGACGCCCTGTCGCGCGTGGTGGACCGTTTCGGCGCTCCCGCCGTCGCCCGCTGCGGCCACCGCCTCGAACACGTCGAGATGGTCTCCGAGGCGCAGGCGGGGCTGCTCGGAGGGTGGGGCGTCATCGCCAGCATGCAACCGAACTTCGACGCGCTGTGGGGTGGACCCGACGGCATGTACGCCCAACGGCTGGGTGCCGAGCGGGCCCGTCGGCTCAACCCGCTGGCGCTGTTAGCATCCCAAGGCGTGCCACTCGCCTTCGGCTCCGATACGCCCGTCACCGGCCTGAATCCGTGGGAGACGGTGCGGGCGGCGACCGCTCACCGCACCCCCGGCAGCGCCCTGTCGGCGCGGGCCGCATTCGCGGCGGCCACCCGCGGTGCCTGGCGGGCGGGCGGTGTCCGAGATGGCGTCGCGGGAACTCTGACTCCCGGGGCGCCGGCGACGTACGCGGTGTGGGACGTTCCCGGCGGTCTGTCAGCGCTCGAGGTCGCTGCGCCCGCCGACACCGTGCAGCGGTGGTCGACCGACCCACGCTCCCGGATCCCTGCGCTGCCCCGACTCTCTCCGGATGCGCCGCTGCCCGTCTGTCGTCAGACGGTCCACCGGGGTGTCGCCATTCATGGTTGAGCGGACACGACGCGAGTCGTCGCCGGTGGTCGACCGGCTGCGCGGGGCACTCGGCCCTCGCGCTCTGCGGATCGCCGCCTCGATCGCGGCGGGGTTGATGGTGTGCGTCAGCTTCCCGCCGTTCGACTGGTGGCCGTCGACGTTCGCCGCCTTCGGCCTTCTCGCGTGGGTGCTGACCCACCCGTCGACCACCAAGGCCGGTGGCTTCGGTTACGGATTCCTCTTCGGGCTCGCGTTCTACGTGCCGCTGCTGCCCTGGATCAGCGGTCTGGTCGGACCCCTTCCCTGGCTCGCGCTGTCCGCGATGGAGGCGCTCTTTCCCGCCGTCTTCGGGCTCCTCGCCGTCATCGTGCGGCGGCTGCCCGGCTGGCCGGTGTGGTTCGCCTGCCTGTGGGTCCTGGCCGAGTGGCTGAAGTCCACCGTCCCCTTCGGCGGATTCCCCTGGGGTGTCGTCGGATTCACTCAAGGCAACAGCCCGTTGTTGGCCATCGCGCACTTCGGTGGCGTGCCACTGGTGTCGTTCGCGGTGGCGCTCGTCGGCTTCAGCTTCGGCGCACTCGTCATCGAAGCGGCTCGGTGGTGGCGTACCGACCACCACACGGGTCGTGTGCTCCCTCCCGCAGTCGTCGTCCCCGGCGTCAGCGTGGCCCTCGTCCTCCTGACGGTCGCGTTGGCCACCCCGTACGTGCGTCAGTCCGGAGCCGGTGCAGGGGAGGAACCGACCACCACGGTCGCCGCGGTGCAGGGCAACGTGCCTCGGCTCGGGCTCGAGTTCAACGCGCAGCGACGCGCGGTGCTCGACAACCACGTCCGCGAGACGCTGCGGCTCGCGGAGGACGTCCGAGCCGGACGTGCACCGCAGCCCGCCGTCGTCATCTGGCCGGAGAACTCGTCGGACATCGATCCGATCGCCAACCGCGACGCCGCCGACCAGATCGCCATCGCCGCCGACGCGATCCGCGCACCCATCCTCGTCGGCGCGGTCGTCTCCGCCCCCGGCTACACCCCGGAGGATCCGCAGGCGACGAACACGGTGATCGTCTGGGACGGGGTGAACGGGCCCGGCGAGCGCCACGACAAGAGAATCGTGCAACCGTTCGGGGAGTACCTGCCGTGGCGGAGCTTCTTCCGGCTGTTGTCGTCCTTCGCCGACCGCGCTGGGTACTTCGTGCCCGGTGACGGCAACGGCGTGGTCAATGCGGCCGGGATCCCGATCGGTGTGACGACGTGCTGGGAGGTGATCTTCGACCGCGCTGCCCGTGAATCCGTGCTGAACGGGGCGCAGTTCATCGCCGTCCCCACCAACAATGCGACCTTCGACGAGTCGATGAGCGCCCAGCAGCTGGCCTTCGCCAAGCTGAGGGCTGTCGAACACGACCGATTCGTCATGGTCGCGGCTACCACGGGCATCAGCGCCGTGGTCGGACCCGACGGGCGCGAAATGGCGCGCACCGCGTTCTTCGAGCCGGCCTACCTGGACGCCCAGATTCGGTTGAAGACCAGCCTCACCCCGGCGACCCGGTGGGGCCCGGTGATCCAGGGACTGATCGTGATCGCTGGTGCTGCCGCTCTCGTTGGAGCGATGCTGCACAATGGAGCGTTCGCAGGGAAGTTCGCGCGTCGCCGCCAGAAGGTGACCGACCGCAGAGAAGTCGAAGAAGAAGGAGTGACATGACCGAGGGTGGCGACCGCCCGAGTCAGCGCACGCTGGTCATCATTCCGACCTACAACGAGCGGGAGAACCTGCCGTTGATCGTCGGGCGGGTGAACGCAGCGCGCCCCGACGTCCACGTTCTCGTCGTCGACGACGGCAGCCCGGACGGCACGGGGGAGTTGGCGGACGATCTGTCGCTGGCCGACCCCGACCGCGTCCACGTCATGCACCGCGCCAGCAAGGCGGGCCTCGGCGCGGCCTACCTGGCGGGCTTCGGATGGGGCCTCGGCAGGGGCTACTCGGTGTTGGTCGAGATGGACGCCGACGGCTCCCATGCTCCCGAGGAGCTTTACCGGCTGCTCGACGCCGTCGACGAGGGCGCCGACCTGGCGATCGGCTCGCGATACGTCCCCGGCGGCATGGTGCGCAACTGGCCCCGACGGCGGATGGTGCTGTCGCGGACCGCCAACGGGTACTCCCGCATCTCGCTGGGCGTCGACGTCAACGACATCACCGCCGGCTACCGGGCCTACAGGCGCGAGGTGCTCGAGAAGATCGATCTCGGCGCAGTCGACTCGAAGGGCTACTGCTTCCAGGTCGAGATGACGTGGCGGACGATCACCGCCGGGTTCTCCGTCGTCGAGGTGCCCATCACGTTCACCGAGCGTGAACTCGGCAAGTCGAAGATGAGCGGCTCCAACATCCGCGAAGCGATCTTCAAGATCGCCGCATGGGGGGTCCGTGGCCGCATCGACCGCGCGCGGGGTGCGGTGCGCTAGCCCGAAGGCTTAGCTGCTGCTGCCGCGGCGGCGGGTCTTGATGATGTCCATGCGCTCTTTGAGCAGTTCGTCGAGTTCCTCGACGGAGCGGCGCTCGAGCAGCATGTCCCAGTGCGTACGCGGCGGCTTGACCTTCTTGGGCTCGGGCACGTCGCCATCGATCAGCGTCCCCTCCATGCCGTTGCGGCAGGGCCAGGTGCCGGGAATCTCGGCCTCGTCGGCGAACGGAACCTCGAACTCCTCGCCGTTGTCGGTCCGGTAGCGCGCCACCTGACGCGGCGCCAAGTCATGGTTGCGGTCGGTCTCGTAGCTCACGGCTCCGAGTCGACTACCTCGCAGGACACGATCAGCCATCGTCACTACTCCTCTTGACAAGTGTTCCGCGGGTATCAACGCGGCCGTTTGGCGCGAAGTTCCCGACGCGACTGTCCATGATACCGGGATCGGTGCCGTGGGCCGTTTACAGTCGGATCCCGTGGCGCCCGAAACCCGACGACGTACCCGAGTGCAACCGTGTCGTTGGTGCGGTCGCGAGGTTCCCGACGCCGGCATGGGGCGTCGTCGCCAGTACTGCAGACAATCCTGCCGCCAGCGCGCGTACGAGCAGCGGGCGATGGTGAAGGGTACGGCGTTGGCACCCGATTCGGTGGTGCTGACCGCAGACGAGGCGGCCCAGTTGTCCGATCGCGTCTATCAGGTCCGGTGCGCCGCCGAGGACATGGCCACTGCCATCGAGGAAGGGGCCGAGGTCGCGGAGCTTCGGGACCTCTGTGACGCGCTGATGCGCGCGGCGAAGGCGGCCGACGGCTGGCGTTGAACAAATCCGGCCGACGCTGCGCGTTCACCCCTCTACAGGCTTCTCACAGCTACGATGACCAGCAGCGACCACCTGCATCGCTCTCGCCCCAGATGGGAACCGCGTGTCCACGTCGTCCACGGAACCAGCGCCCGAGTCGGTGTCGTCCGGCCGGGCGTGGGTCTTCGACGACTTCGTCCTCGACACCGCCCGGTACGAACTGCGCCGCGACGGCGTGGTGATACGGGTCGAGCCACAGGTGTTCGACGTCATGACGCAACTGGTCAGCAACCACGAGCGCCTGGTCACCAAGGAGGAGCTGTTCGACAGCGTCTGGGGTGGTCGCTTCGTCGGTGAGGCAGCTCTGACCAGTCGCATCAAGGCGGCACGTCGGGCGCTCGGCGACGACGGTGAATCCCAGCGCTACATCCGCACCGTCCGTGGCCGCGGGTACCAGTTCGTCGGCACCATCGTGGTCGACCAGCCGATGATCGCAATCAAGCCCGAACCCGCCCCGCCGCCGCGTCAGCACATCGCGTTCTGCCGCGCGGCCGACGGCGTCCGCCTGGCCTATGCGGTCGCCGGTGACGGACCCCCGCTGGTCCGCGCCGCCAATTGGATGACGCATCTCGGGTACGACATCGAGAGCCCGGTGTGGCGCCACTGGGTGCGCGATCTCGCACTGGCACACCAATTCATCCGCTACGACGAGCGCGGCTGCGGACTCTCCGACTGGGAGGCCGGTGACTTCACCTTCGAGGACTGGGTCTCGGATCTGGAGTCCGTGGTGGAAGCCCTTGGCCTGGAACGCTTTCCGTTGCTCGGCATGTCCCAGGGCGGTGCTGTCGCGGTAGCGTACGCCGCCCGGCATCCCGAACGGGTCACCAAGCTCATCCTGTGCTCGGCGTACGCCAGGGGACGCGCGGTGCGCGCCATGAACGACGAGGAAAGACGTGCCGCCGCGCTGGATCTCGACCTCGCGCGAGTCGGTTGGGGGCGTGACGACCCCGCGTTCCGGCAGGTGTTCGCTGCGCAGTTCCTGCCCGACGGCACGCGTGCCGACTGGGAGGCGTTCGACCACTTGCAGCGCCGGACCACCTCGCCCGAGAATGCCGTCCGGTTCCTCGAGGAGTTCGCCCGTATCGACGTTCGCGACATGGCCGCGCGCGTGTCGTGTCCGACGCTGATCCTGCACGCCCGCGACGATCACCGGGTCCCGATGCGCTTCGGTGAGGAGTTGGCTGCCATCATTCCCAATTCCCGGTTGGTCGCGCTGTCGAGCAACAACCACCTGTTGACCGAAACCGAGCCGGCATGGCAGTTCTTCCGCGAAGAGTTGGACGCGTTCCTCGCCGAGTGATCACCCCGAGGGCTGGGCGGTCGATCTCCATGTAATCTCCACTCAATCTTCATGTAAGGCCGTGCGGACGCGTGGATGCTGGTCGACATGAGAAATCTCCTTCGCACACTGATCGTCGGTGTCCTTGCGCTCTTCGCCCTCGCCACCCTGTCCGCCTGCTCGAGTGGTTCGTCGACCGAGGCTTCCTCGTCGGATTCCTCGACTCAATCGACTGCCGCCACCCCGGCTTCGTTCCCGCAGTCCGCCAAGTACATGGCCGACATGGAGGCCGACGGCAAGAAGATGACCATCGGCATCTCCGTCGACGGTGACCAGATCGCCGCCTACGCCTGCAACGGCATCGACGATGAGGCGTGGTTCTTCGGCAACCAGGCCGACGGAGCGATCGACATCACCTCGAAGTTCCGCGACACGCTCTCGGCGTCGTTCAACGGCACCGACGTGACCGGTGACCTGACCATGAACGGCACCAAGTACGCGTTCACCGCCGCCGCCGTGTCCGCCCCCGCGGGGATGTACACCGCCGACCTCGACGGAGCGCGGGCGTCCTGGATCGTGCGACCCGACGGTTCGGTGACGGGCGTCCAGTTCAACGGTGGCATCAGCGGTCGTGACTTCGAGCAGGCCGAACTGCAACAGCTCAACGCCGCGCAGTTCCAGTCTCAGGTGCGCAACAAGCGGATCCTGCAGCAGGCGGACCAGTCGGTCAGCCTGCAGAACGGCACCTTGGTCTCGAAGATCAACGGTCGCAACGTGACCGGCAAGATCGTGACGGGAACCACGCGCTTCGCCTAGCTCGACTTCCCTTTTCCTCAGGCAGAGCAGAAACCTTCACGCCGACGCTGCACCTCCGTAACGTCGGCTCACCGTGACCCCGCCCATGAATTCGTCAGCCGTGCTGACACCGGGCGGGGTCCCCGTCGTCAAAACCTCGTCGCGGCAACGCAAGTGGGGCCTGGTCCGGGTGGCATCGCCCGTCGTGCTTCTGGCGATGTGGCAGCTGGGCAGCGCGCTCGGACTGATCCCGCCGGACGTGCTCCCCGCGCCGTCGCTGATCGCGGAGGCCGGCGTCGAGCCGTTGCGCAACGGGCAGCTGGTCGACGCGTTGCAGATCTCCGGCGTGCAGGTGGTGGAGGGACTGCTCCTGGGTGGTCTGTTGGGTCTCGCCCTCGGCGCGGTCGTCGGACCTTCCCGCTGGTGCGAAGCGACGGTCGACCCGCCGCTCCAGATGCTTCGTGCGCTGCCGCACCTCGGCCTGATCCCGCTGTTCATCCTGTGGTTCGGCATCGGCGAGCTGCCCAAGGTGCTGTTGATCGCGCTGGGCGTGACCTTCCCCCTCTACCCAAACACGTTCTCGGCGATCCGCCAGGTCGATCCCAAGCTGTTCGAGACCGCCAAGGTGCTCGGCTTCTCGTTCTGGCAGCAGTTGCGAACCATCGTCATCCCGAGCGCCGCCCCCCGATACCTCGCCGAGGTTGCCCGCGCCGCCGACCGGCTCGGTTACGAGGGTGTCCTCACCCGACCGGAACCTGTTGCGAGGAAGCGTGGTTGACGGCGTCCGACCTGCTGGCCGAAACGGAGAAGCTGAAGTTCCTCGTGGCGTTCCGCCCGGGGTTGGTGCCGCCGATGCTCGCTGCTCAGCAGACCGCGACGCTGCAGCGGTTCTCGGAGGGGCGGGTGCTGCTCAACATCGTGCCCCGCGGCGACGACGTGAAGCAGCGCCGGTTCGGCGACTGGCTCGACCACGACGAACGCTATGCGCGCAGGTCGAGGACGCGATGGTGTCCTCACCACCGGATCCGTTGCCGCAGATCTACTTCGGCGGCTCGTCGGCCGCAGCATTGCCGATCGCGGCGCAATACGTCGACGTGTATCTGACGTGGGGCGAACCGCCGCAGGCCGCCGACGCCAAGATCGCGGTTCGGGATTCGGCTGCACACCATCAGCCGTTACACCTCGGCCGCCGCGTGGGCGGTCGCCGACGAGCTCGTCTCGGAGCTCAGTGAAGAACAGATCGCCAATGCGACTGCGCTGCATGCCAAGTCCGATTCCGAGGGGCAGCGACGGATGACCGCTCTTCACGGCGGCCGCGTGGACCAGCTGGAGATCTACCCGAACCTCTGGGCCGGAGTGGGCCTGGTGCGCGGCGGAGCGGGCACGGCGATCGTGGGGAGCCACCAGGAAGTGGCCGACCTGATCTGCGAGTACCATCTTCTGGGCTTCGACGAGTTCATCCTGTCGGGCTACCCGCACCTCGAAGAGGCTCACTGGTTCGCCGAGGGCGTCCTTCCGCTGCTGAGACACAAGGGCGTTGCCTAGCGCTCGTTGGTTACTCTCCAGGGGTGGATGAGTGGTTTGAACACAGCCCCTTCGTCGGGTTCGTACCGTGGATCATTTACTGGGTGGTCGCCGAAGGCCCGAGCACGTGGATGTTCGGCGCGTTGAGCGCGGTGCTGTCGGCCATCATTCTCGGCATCTCCATGGGGCGCGGTGGGCCCAGATTGCTCGAGGTCGTCACGATCGTCTTCTTCGTCGCGGTCACTGCTGCCGGGATGATTCTGGGTGCGCAGGACCGCGATTGGATGGACACCCACGCCACGACGCTGTCCAGCGGAGTCCTTGCGGTGATGGCGCTGGGGTCGCTGGCGTTCACCCCGTTCACCGAGCAGTACGCCAGGGTGACGCGGCCGATGCAGGAGTGGGAGAAGCCGGCCTTCCGCCAGACGAACCGGGTCCTCACGTTGATGTGGGCCCTGGTCTTCGCCCTGATCGCGGTGCTCGGCTATTACGCCACGCAGGTGCCGGAGACGCGCGATTGGACCAACTGGGTGGTCCCGATCGTGGTCATCGTCGGTGCGGTGGGGATGACCCAGGCCTACCCGACGCGCGTTCGCGAACGGGCTCGCCCGACGGTGTAAGGCGTGTCGGTGGGCAGGTCTACCATCGAACACATGTTCGAATCATTGGTGGCGGTGGATCCGGCGGCCGACGAGGTGGCGCTGGTGGAACGCATTGCCGAGCTGGAGCGGCTGAAGTCCGCGGCCGCGGCGGGGCAGGCCCGGGCTGCGGCCGAACTGGACCGTGCGCGACGC
>NZ_DASQEU010000030.1:0-8632 GCF_035633495.1 Mycobacterium sp.
GGCGGGATCGGACCGGGGACGGTGATCGCCTCGCTCGCGTGCAACACCTTGGAGAGCTCGATGTCGATGCCGGGAAACTTCACCGTCGGTGGTTCGGTCATGTGAAAGGTCTGCGCCACGTTGCCGAACGTCGGAAGCACCTGAGGCGTGTCGTCGGCCAGATAGCGCAACTCGCGCTCGTCGAGCGGATCGGCGCCTGCGCCGAGGCCGAGGTGGTACAGCTGCACATCGCTACTGCTCCAAGAGAATTCGACCGGTGGCAGCTCGGCGCCAATCGCCTCGTCGAGATTGATCGGCACGTCAGGCTTCTGTCTCTGATGCCGCTGTCGCGGCGGCGGCCAGGTGCAGCGCGGCGAGGTAGCCGAAGGTCATGGCGGGTCCGATGGTGCCGCCGGGACCCGGATAGGTATGTCCCATCACCGGCGAGCTGACGTTGCCCGCGGCGTAGAGGCCGTCGATGACCGAACCGTCGTCGCGCAGCGCCCGGCCGTTGACGTCGGTGCGGACGCCGCCCTTGGTACCCAGGTCGCCGGGCACCATCTTGGCCGCGTAGAAGGGGCCGTGGCTGATCTCGCCGAGGTTGGGGTTGGGCTTGTTGGTCGGATCGCCGTAGTAGCGGTCATAGGCGCTGTCGCCGCGGTGGAAGTCCTCGTCCACGCCCGAGCGGGCGAAGCCGTTGAAGCGGTCGACGGTGTCGGAGAACTCGCCGAGTGGCAGGCCGGTCCTCTCGGCCAACTCCTCGAGCGTATCGGCCTTGAGCACGACCCCAGACTCGAGCCACTTCTTCGGAATGCGTTGTCCCGGTTGCAGTCCCGCGAAAATGTAGCGGTCGCGGTACTGCTGGTCGAAGATCAGCCAGGAGGGTACGTTCTCGCCGGGGCCCTCGCCCTGGCCGAACTCGCCGCCGTACATCCAGTGGCACGCCTCCACGTACGGCATCGACTCGTTCATGAATCGCTTGCCGCTGGTGTTGACGATGATGGAACCGGGGGAGTTGCGCTCGGACAGCGCGAACCACGGGGCCCCGACCAGCGGGACCGTGGGCCCCCACCAGGCGTCCTCCATGATCTCCAGTGCGGCACCGAGCTTTTCGGCGGCCAGGATGCCGTCGCCGGTGTTGGCAGAAGCGCCCACGGTCCACTCCGTGGTGATCGGAGCGCGCTGGTACTTCACCCGCATCTGTTCGTTGTGCTCGAAGCCGCCGCTGCCGAGGATGACGCCGCGTCGGGCCTTGATCAGCCGGGGCTCGTCGGATTCCGGGGCGTTGGCGTCCCGGACGTAGACGCCGCGCACGGCGCCCTCCTCGACGAACAGGTCGGTCAGTGCGGTGTTGAGCTGGACTGGCACACCGGCCTTCTGCAGCCCGATCCGCATCGGCGCGATCAGTGCGCGGCCCATGCCGACCAGGTTCTTGCCGGTGGCCTTGGCCCACGTCGCGCGCACGCCGACCTTGAGGCTGCGCAGCACGCCGCGCGGATGGCGCTTGAGCTGGTTCAACCGCACGTAGTCCTGCTGCATCACGACCATGTTCATCGGAACCTTGCCGTACGCAGGCTCCAGGCCGGCCTCATCGCGGCCGAGCTTCTTCGCGTTGAACGGCCTTGGCTCGACGGAGCGCCCGCAGGGCTTGCCACCGGCGGCTTCCGGGTAGTAGTCGGAATAGCCGGGCACCCAGCACAGCTTCAACGGCGAGTTCTTCAGTACGAACGACAGCATCTCCGGACCGCGCTCCAGATAGGTGTCGACCTTCTCCGGCGGAACGGCATCGCCGATGATCGTGTGCAGGTAGATGCGGGCCGCCTCGGCCGTGTCCTTGACCCCATCGCGCTCGAGGACTTCGTTGTTCGGAATCCAGACGCCACCACCCGAGCGTGCGGTAGAACCTCCGTAGTGCGGAGCCTTCTCGACGACTAGTGTCGAGAGTCCCCGGTGGGCGGCGGTGAGTGCGGCCACCATGCCCGCGGCGCCGCTACCGACCACGATGACGTCGTACTCCTGCTGAGTCATGTAGAACACGTTATAGAATCGTCCGGCCGACCCACAACTGCGCCGGTCGACGAAACGAGGGGACTTCACCGATGTTGTCCGTTGAAGTACGCGACGAACTCGCCGCCGAACTGGCCCATGCCGAGCGCAGCAAGGTACCGATGAAGCCGCTGACGGACGGCGTTCCCGGCATGGACGTCGTCGATGCCTATGAGATCCAGTTGATCAACATTCGTCAGCGCGTCGCCGAGGGCGCTCGGGTGATCGGGCACAAGGTCGGCCTGTCGTCCGAGGCGATGCAGAAGATGATGAACGTCGACGAGCCCGACTACGGTCATCTGCTCGACGAGATGGAGGTCTTCGAGGACGTCCCTGTCGCGGCGGGCCGGTTCCTGTATCCGCGCGTCGAGGTCGAGGTCGGCTTCATCCTCGCCGACGACCTGCCCGGTGCCGGGTGCACCGAGGACGACGTGCTCGCCGCAACGGCCGCCTTCGCCCCCTCGATCGAGTTGATCGACACCAGGATCACCGAATGGAAGATCAAGTTGTGCGACACGATCGCCGACAACGCGTCGTCGGCGGGCTGGGTGCTCGGCAAGGCCCGCGTGTCGCCCAAGGACATCGACATCCGCACCATCGACGCGGTCCTGACCCGCAACGGCGAGGTCGTCGCCGAGGGGCGCAGCGACGCCGTGCTCGGCAACCCGGTGACCGCCGTCGCCTGGCTGGCCCGCAAGGTCGACGACTTCGGGGTTCGGTTGAGGGCCGGCGACATCGTGCTGCCCGGGTCCTGCACGCGTGCGATAGATGCACGTCCAGGCGACGATTTCGTAGCTGATTTCGACCGGCTAGGTTCAGTCCACCTGTCGTTCGAATAAATGGGAGTGCACATGCCTCGCAAGGCATCCGTCGCGATCGTCGGGTCCGGAAACATCAGCACCGACCTGCTGTACAAAATGCTCCGCTCGGAGTGGCTCGAGCCGCGCTGGATGATCGGCATCGATCCCGAGAGCGAGGGTTTGGCGAGGGCGCGCAAGCTGGGCCTGGAGACCTCCCACGAAGGCGTGGACTGGCTGTTGGCGTTGGACGAGAAGCCGGACATCCTCTTCGAGGCCACCAGCGCCTACGTGCACCGCGACGCCGCACCGCGCTACGCCGAGGCGGGCATCCGCGCCATCGACCTGACCCCGGCCGCTGTCGGGCCTGGAGTGATCCCGCCGGCGAACCTGCGCGAACATCTCGATGCGCCGAACGTCAACATGGTCACCTGCGGTGGGCAGGCCACCATCCCGATGGTCTACGCAGTGTGTCGCGCAGTCGCCGAACAGGGCGGGGTCGTGCCGTACGCCGAGATCGTGGCGTCGGTGTCGTCGGCCTCAGCCGGGCCGGGCACCCGCGCCAACATCGACGAGTTCACCAAGACCACCAGCCGGGGCGTCGAGGTCATCGGCGGCGCCAGGCGCGGCAAGGCCATCATCATCCTCAACCCCGCCGATCCGCCGATGATCATGCGCGACACAATCTTCTGCGCCATCCCCGAGGATGCCGATCAGGACGCGATCACCAAGTCGATCAAGGAAGTCATCGCGGAGGTGCAGACCTACGTGCCCGGCTACCGGCTACTCAACGAGCCCCAGTTCGACCCGCCGTCGGTGCACTCGGGCGGGCACGCGCTGGTGACGACCTTCGTCGAGGTCGAGGGTGCGGGCGACTACCTGCCGCCGTACGCCGGGAATCTGGACATCATGACCGCCGCGGCGACGAAGGTCGGCGAGGAGATCGCCAAGGAATCGCTGTCGACGACCACCGGAGGTGCTCACGCATGAGCGACATCTACTTCAACCCCATCTGGGACGTCCGGATGACCGACACGTCGCTGCGCGACGGGAGCCACCACAAGCGTCACCAGTTCACCAAGGACGAAGTGGCTTCCATCGTCGCGGCGCTGGACGCTGCGGGGGTTCCGGTCATCGAGGTCACCCACGGGGACGGGCTGGGCGGCTCGAGCTTCAACTACGGCTTCTCCAAGACCCCCGAGCAGGAACTCATCAGGTTGGCCGCCGAGACGGCCAAGGAATCCAAGATCGCCTTCCTCATGCTGCCCGGGGTGGGCACCAAGGAGGACATCAAGGAGGCGCAGAACAACGGCGGGTCGATCTGCCGCATCGCCACCCACTGCACCGAGGCCGACGTCTCGATCCAACACTTCGGGCTGGCGCGCGAACTGGGCCTGGAGACCGTCGGGTTCCTGATGATGAGCCACACCATCAGCCCGGAGAAGCTGGCCGCTCAGGCCCGCATCATGGCCGACGCGGGCTGCCAGTGCGTCTACGTCGTGGACTCCGCGGGTGCGCTGGTGCTCGAGGGCGTGGCCGACCGGGTCGCCGCGCTGGTCGCCGAGTTGGGGTCGGATGCTCAAGTTGGTTTTCATGGCCACGAGAACCTCGGCCTCGGCGTGGCCAACTCGGTGGAGGCCGTGCGGGCGGGCGCCAAGCAGATCGACGGCAGCACGCGGCGCTTCGGCGCGGGTGCGGGCAACGCCCCGGTCGAGGCCATGATCGGGGTGTTCGACAAGATCGGCGTCAAGACCGGCATCGACTTCTTCGAGATCGCCGACGCCGCCGAGGACGTGGTGCGCCCCGCCATGCCCGCCGAGTGCCTGCTGGATCGCAACGCACTGGTCATGGGTTACTCCGGGGTGTACTCCAGCTTCCTCAAGCACGCGATCCGCCAGTCGGAGCGCTACGGCGTGCCCGCGCACCAGCTGTTGCACCGGGCGGGTCAGCGCAAGCTGATCGGCGGCCAGGAGGATCAACTCATCGACATCGCGTTGGAGATCAAGCGGGAGCAGGACGCCGCGACCACATAGTCGTCACAGGCGCCACACGGGCATCAATCAGCGGGGCATGGGGCCGTCTCGGAACCTGATATCACCGGCGATGTCAGGTTCGGGGTTGTTGTCCGTGGCCGGACCGAAAAGCCGCTAAGTAGTCGGGCTAAGCAAAGAATTCTCGATTGGCGATTAAGGCGGTGCGGCCTGCATCGATGCCGGCGGGTCGAGGGCCGACGTGGAGTCGTCGGTGTTTAGTACGCCAGCATGCGGCTACGCCTTGACTGCGATGGACGAACCCGTCGCAGATCAAAGGAAGGTATTCGATGAATTCGAACAAGACCACCATGACCGCCCGGCGCGGCCTGTACGGCGTACTCGCCGGTGGCCTGCTGGGAGGCATCGCATCCGCCGCGATCGTCATGCCGAGCGCGAACGCCGCGCCGGACCAGTGCAGTGCCAGCGGCATGGCCACCACCGTCAGCTCGGTGTCGTTGTCCATGAGCACGTATCTGCAGACGCATCCCGAGACCAACCAGGCGCTGACGGACATCTCCAAGCAGTCGCCAACTCAGGCCGAGGTGTCCTACCGGACGTACTTCACCGCCAACCCCAAGGTGGCCGACGACCTGAAGGCGATCCAACAGCCCGTCACCGAGCTGTCCACGCAGTGCGACACACAGGTGGGGCCGAACCAGGTGGTCGACGCTCTGAAGTCGCTGTAAAAACGAGTCGCCTCAACAGGCACTTAATGGGCAACAGCCTCATCGCGCTGGCGGTTTCCGTCAGCGCGATGAGTGCTTCCGGGGTATGCGAACGCCCATGCGTCCCGGCCGTGTTTGGATGACGTCCGTGAGCACCTTCCCCGGATTCGCCGACGAGGGTTTCGGGCCGGTCGCGGACGCATTCGTCGAAAACTTCGGGCGTGGTGCCGAGATGGGCGCGGCGTGCGGGGTGTACCACGACGGCCGTCTGGTCGTCGACCTGTACGGCGGCACCGGCGACGCCGTCACCGGCAGGCCATGGACCGCCGACACGCTCACCATCGGCTTCTCCGTCTCCAAGGGGCTGATGGCGCTCTGCGGCTACCTGGCGCAACAGCGCGGGCTGCTCGACTTCGACGCGCCGGTCGCGACGGTGTGGCCCGAGTTCGCCGCGAATGGCAAGCAGGACATCGTGATTCGCGACGTGTTCGCGCACCGGGCCGGGCTGATGGCGCTGGACGTCGACCTGACGCTGGACGACGTGCTGGCGTGGGAGCCGGTGATCCGCGCCATCGAAGGTCAGCGACCGCTGTGGGCACCGGGTACCGCCTTCGCCTATCACGCGTTGACGTTCGGCTGGCTCACCGGCGAGATCCTGCGCCGCGCCACCGGGAAGATGCCGGGTGCACTGCTTGCCGACTACCTCACCGAGGGCCTTGGCGCCAACGCTTGGATCGGGCTTCCCGCCGACGCGGAACACCGGGTGGCCCGCATGCACGCACCGCGTTCACGGCTTCTGCGCACCGGCTACCGGGCCCTCCCCAAGATTCTGCGACGCATCGGCAAGGCGCCCGCGGTGCGCACGGTCACCCTGGGTTCGGCGTTCCCGTTCTCCCTGATCGACGGCTGCGCGGGTGACTTCAACTCACCCGCGGTGCACGCCGCCCAGATCCCGGCGGCCAACGCCATTCTCGACGCCCGTGCCCTCGCGGCCATCTACGGCGCGGCGGTGTCTCCGGTGACGGGCGCGCCGCTGCTGACCGCGGCCTCGATCGCCGATGCCGTCACCGTGCGTTCGGCGGGTGATGGCTGGTCTGCCGCGCTCAATGCGCCAGGCATCCGCTTCTCGACGGGGTTCCTGATCAACGGCATCCCGTTCCGGCCGCTGCTGTCGGATTCGTCGTTCGGACACGATGGCGCCAGCGGCAGCCTCGGGTTCGCCGATGCCGACAGTCAGACGGGCTTCGGCTACGTCAACAACCTCATCGCACCGCGCGATCACCGCGCCAACAACCTGACCGCCGCGCTTCGACGCTGCCTCGATCGCTAGCCCGTCGGACGGGGCGGGCACGATGGGGTGATGGCCACCCGGGAGCAGGCACAGACGATCCTCGAACAGTTGGCCGGACCGCAGGCGATCCTGCGCGACGACCAGTGGACCGCGATCGAGGCGCTCGTCGTGCACCGCCGCCGCGCGCTGGTCGTGCAACGCACCGGCTGGGGTAAGTCGGCGGTCTACTTCATCGCGGCCAAGCTGCTCCGCGCCAGCGGGCACGGACCCACGGTCATCGTCTCGCCGCTGCTAGCGTTGATGCGCAACCAGGTGCAGGCAGCCGACCGGGCAGGCGTACACGCGGCCACCATCAACTCGAGTAACGTCACCGACTGGGGCGAGATCCACGACCGCGTGCGGCACGGAGACCTCGACGTTCTCCTGGTCAGCCCGGAACGCCTGAACAATCCCGACTTTCGCGATCAGGTGCTGCCCGCGCTGGCGCACGACGCCGGCCTCGTCGTGGTCGACGAGGCGCACTGCGTGTCGGACTGGGGCCACGACTTCCGGCCCGACTATCGACGCATCCGCACGCTGATCGCCGAACTCGGCACCGACGTTCCGGTGCTCGCGACCACGGCCACGGCCAACGACCGCGTCGTCGACGACGTGGCGAGCCAGTTGGGGGTCGGCGGTCGGGACACCCTGGTGCTTCGGGGCGGGCTGGACCGCGAGTCGCTGCGGCTGTCGGTGGTCAAGGCGGGCAATCCGGCACAACGCGCGGCTTGGCTTGCTGCACAGCTTGATTCACTGCCGGGCTCGGGCATCGTCTACACGCTGACCGTGGCGCAGGCGAACGACGTCGCGGCGCTCCTTCGCGATCAAGGCCACACCGTCGCGGCCTACACCGGAGCCACCGAGACCGCCGAGCGCGAACAACTCGAGGGGGACCTGCTGGCCAACCGGGTCAAGGCGCTGATCGCCACGTCTGCGCTGGGCATGGGATTCGACAAGCCGGACCTCGGGTTCGTCGTGCATCTCGGCGCGCCCTCCTCGCCGATCGCGTACTACCAGCAGGTCGGCCGCGCGGGCCGTTCGACGGCCAGCGCCGAGGTGGTGCTGCTGCCCGGCCACGAGGACCAGGACGTCTGGCGCTACTTCTCCTCCGTCGCGTTCCCGTCAGAGGCCATGGTGCGCAACGTGATCGGTGCCCTCGCGCCCGATCGGCCGCAGTCGACGCCCGCGCTCGAACCGTTGGTGGATCTGGGCCGCACGCGGCTGGAGATGGTGCTGAAGGTGCTCGACGTCGACGGGGCGGTTCGCCGCGTCAAGGGCGGTTGGGTGGGCACCGGGGTGCCGTGGGAGTACGACGAGGCCCGCTACCGCAAGCTCGACGAGGCCCGCAAGCGCGAGCAGCAGGCGATGCTCGACTACCAGGTGACCGACGGCTGTCGAATGGCCTTCCTGCGTGGCCAACTCGACGATCCGGAGCTTGTCGACGGCGAGCGCTGCGGACGCTGTGACAACTGCACCGGAAAGCGGTACGACGCCGACGTCGATGCGTCGTCGGCGGAGGACACCCGGCAGCGGCTCATGCGGCCCGGCGTCGAGATCGCGCCCCGCAAGCAGTGGCCGTCCGGGCTGGCCAAGCTCGGCGTGAAACTGAGCGGCAAGATCGGCGACGGGCCGGCACCGGGACGGGTGATCGGCAGGCTCACCGACCTGGGTTGGGGCGCCCGGCTGCGTCGCCTGCTCGACGAACCCGATGCCGAGGTGCCCGAGGACGTCGTGCAGGCCGCCGTGAAGGTGCTGGCGTCGTGGGACTGGACCACCAGGCCC
>NZ_DASQEU010000031.1:0-6197 GCF_035633495.1 Mycobacterium sp.
GGCCGGCGCACCGGCGACGTGGATCCCATGAGTATCGGATCGCGTTCGCCTTCGTGACCGCCTGCGCTGCACCATCGTCAGTCCCATCACCCGGGCCTAGCGAGCGGCCGACCGGAGCCGGCCCCGCAGGCAGCGCGCCCACCGCAGAGTCTTGCATTACTCCAGTTCTCAGTGCTAGAATCGAACATGTATCTACGACCGCTCGATGATCGCTCGAACGCCTGGGGGTGGGGCTCGGTGAGTGCGAGGGATGACGTTTCCAGCCCGGCCGAGGGAAGCCAGGCTGCGGGTGATCCGCCGCCATTGCGCGCGCATTCGTGGTCGGAGCTCGCCGCCGGAGCCGGCTGTCCCGAGTCGATCAGCGCGGTCGCGCAGGTGGACCCGGGCACTCTGTCCGGCGCGCAACTGGTCGACGCGATCGTGGCTTCGGAGAAGGCGCTGTCCCTCCTGGCGGCCAGGCAGATGGGATTGCTCACCGAGTTCGCCCGCCCGGGACGGGCCGGCGATGTCTCCGAACTGGTCGCCGAACTGATGGACAAGGGCGGTCAGGGCCGACGTCCGGATGGCGAGATCGACCTTGACACCGTGGAAACCCTGGTGCAAGAGCGGGCAGCGTCGCTGGCGGCGGCCGAAGTCGCTGCGGCGTTGCAGATCTCGCCGATCACCGCCGGTTCGCGGGTCCGCAAAGCACAGGATCTCTGCGACGGCTTGCCGGCGACCGTGAATGCGTTGGCAGCCGGTCGGATCGATCGCGGCCGGGCCTGGGTGATCGCCGAACGGACAGCTCCGCTGAGCCCGTCGCTACGCGAAGCCGTCCAAGATCGGATCCTGCCGATCGCCGAAGACCGCTCCGCAGGCAACCTTCGCAGCCTGCTCGACCGGGCGGTGATCGCGGCAGACCCGCACGCTGCGGAGAATCGGGAGCGCAAAGTCAAGAGCGACCGGGAACTGGTATTGCGCTCCTTGCCCGATGGCATGGCTTCCGTCAGGGCCTACGCGCCCGCCGATGCCGCCGTGTCGATCTTCACGCTCGCTGATCTACTCGCTGATCGAACAGGCACCGAGGACGATCGACCCGTGGCGGCGCGACGTGTCGACGCCTGGCACGACATCGCCGAACAACTTCTCACCCACGGATATGTCGACCTCACCGACCTTCTCGATGAGCCCGAATCGGGCGAGGAATCCATTGCTGCTGAACCTATCTCGAATGGTCGAAGTGCCGGCGATGCCGGCTCATTCGAGAACCGTGAAGCCGCAGGTACGTCGAGCATGTCAAATCCTGTTCCCGGCCCTGTGCCGGGCACCAATTCTGCACGCGACCACGGGTCGGATTCCAACCACGACGACAGCGACAGCGGCAACGGCGATACCTCGGCCGCCGCAGGAAGCTCAAAGCCCAGCCAATGCCCCGATGGTGAACGCCGCCCTGATGATGAAGACGTTGCCGTGGGCGGCGCGCCGGCTTCGAATGAAACCGTTGGCGCCCAAGGGATCTCCGCAGATGCTGACTGCGGATCGGCGGCCCGGATGCCCGACGAAGTCCAGATGCCGGCAGCCGGCGCGGCTCCCTCCCCCGCGACATCCCCGGCTCCCTCCCCCGCGACATCCCCGGCGACATCCCCGGCGACATCCCCGGCGAATCGGCGTATCACACCGGACGCAGCCTCCTGGTCGGCAGTTGCAGCGACTCCCTCCGCGGCAGATAGCCTGCCTTGCCCAACCTGCGGTGGGCACCAGCCAGTCAAGTCGCCCGCCATCACAACGGGCAACCGGGAACACCGACGGACGTCACAACGCGCCACCCGGCAGGGACGCCGCCCTCACCTGACCGTCACGCTGTCGGCGTCCACCCTCGCCGGGCTTGACCGCCTCCCCGGCCACCTCGAGGGCTACGGCGCCGTCACCGCGGAATCCGCGCTCATGATCGCCAGGTCCGCTGCCTCGATCACCACCGTGCTGCTCGACGCTGCCACCGGCAGCATCACCGGCACCGGTTCCCGTACCTACCGACCCTCGCAGGCGACTCGGGACATCACCACCACCCTGGCGACCACCTGCCGGTTCCCGTCGTGCCGACAACCGGCGTGGCGCTGCGATCTCGATCATCGCGACCCCTTCGATCACCAGCATCCCGACGACGGCGGGGGCACCGATCCGGCGAATCTGGATCCGCTGTGCCGTGCGCATCATTGGCTCAAACACCACACCGGTTGGTCGAGCACCCGCGGGCCGGGGCACACGCAGGTCTGGACCAGCCCCACCGGCCACCAGTACACCGACGCACCGCGGACCCTCACCCTGCCCGGCGAGCTCCTCGACCCCTCCGAGGCGCCGCCGGTACATCTTCCCGATGACGACCGGAACACCGCCGTGCACGGAGGCGACCACTTCGGGTCCGCCCGGATCGAGGGCGAGGGCCTTCGTGCTGACTGGCGTGAGGCCGAATTCGGTGGACCGTTCCCCGACACCATCGACCTGAAGGTTCTGGTCACCACCGTCCGCGGCCGGGTCGAGCAGGTGCGCGACATCATCACGGCGCCCCGACCCGCGCGTTCCCTCGACGAACACCGTGACCATCTCACCGACGCGTCCGCCGAAGTGCAGCCCGTCGACCCGGACGAACCGCCGTTCTGAACTGCCGGGAACGAAGAACGAAGATTGCTCCCTACGGCGATTGCTCCCTACGGCGATTGGCTGGCAGCACGGGACCGCGATCCGGCCCTGTCGCCGGTGCATCCGGGTTCGCGGTCGCACCCTCCGACCCGCTAGTGTCCGGACCGCGTTCCCGCACGAGAAGGGTCACCCGAATGATCGCAGTCAGTGGTCGGACCGTGATGGACCGCGGGATCGCCGACGGCGGTCCGTCGGCCGCACGCGCGGCAGTGACGAACGGGCGACGAGCCGTATCGAGCCTGATCCAGTGACCGAATCTCAGGCGCCCGCCGGCCACGTCGTCCTCGCGACTGCCGACAGCGATGCGTTCGGCTCGCTGCGCCGCCGGCCGACCGGCCGGGAAGATCGCCACCGGATGGGACGCGAGCTGCGTCAACGGGTGTCACGCTCGTCACTCGGCGACTGGGCAGCGCCGGTCGGTCGGCCCGATCCGGTTCAGCAGATCATGGAGTCGCACGAGGGTCGGCTGGACTGGCTGATCCCGCTCCGCGTCGGCCGGATGACCGCCACCCCGTACGGCTTCCTCCGTGGCACCGCGATCGTCATGGCCGAGGACGTCGCGCACCTTCCGGCCACCGGGATCACGCCGATCATCTGCGGCGATTCCCATCTGGGCAACTTCGGCTTCTACGCCTCGCCGGAGCGGGATCTGGTGATCGACCTCAACGACTTCGACGAGGCCCACCCTGGTGGTTGGGAATGGGACCTGCGCAGGCTGGTCGCCAGCATCTGGGTCGCCGGCCGGCAGAACGGTGCCACCGAGTCCGATTGCGAGGCAGCGGTTCTCGAATGTGTCGCGGCTTATCGCACGGAGGTCCGCGAGCTGTCCGAGCAGCCCCTGCTGGCCCGTTCCTACCAACGGCTGGACGTCGATCGGCTCACCGAGACCACCTCGGATCCATCGCTTCGTGCGGAAATCGAACGGGCGGCCCGGCGTGCTCGGAGCCGCACCAGCGACCGGGCGCTGCCGCGGTTCACCGAGGAACACCAGGGCAGGCGGCGCATTGTCGAGGAACCGCCGTTGATCACCAGGGTCAGCGACGCGGACGCGGACATGCTGGGCACTGCGCTGGACGAATACTTGGGCACATTGGCGCCGCATTGGCGGCGGGCGCTGGGCGGTTACACCCTGGTCGACATCGCGCACAAGGTAGTCGGTGTCGGCAGTGTCGGGCTCCGCGCGTACGTCGCGTTGCTGGAGGGGAGCAGTCCGGACGACGTGGTTTTCCTGCAACTCAAACAAGCCCGCCGATCCGTCCTCGCCAAGTACGTCCACGGCGACTCCGCCTGGCACGCCCACCAGGGCCAGCGGGTCGTCGAGTACCAGCAGGCTCTCCAGACGGTCAGCGATCCCCTGCTGGGCTGGACCAGTGCGGACGGCCGGCAGTACTACGTGCGCCAGTTCCGGAACATGAAGGGCACGGTCGCGCTCGATTCGATCGACGGTTCCGCCCTCACCGACTATGCCGGCATCGTCGGGCACCTGCTGGCCAAGGGCCACGCGAGAACCAGTGGCGCATCGATGATCGCCGGCTACGTCGGCTCGTCGGACAAGCTCGACCGCGCGCTGGCCCGGTTCGCCCGGCTGTACGCCGATCAGACCGAGGCCGACCATGCGACGTTGGTCCGTGCCGTGGACCGCGGGGTGCTGCCGGTCGAACGCGGGACCTGACGGGAATCCGTCCGGCGGTGTCGGGCCGCAGAACGCGGACACGGACAACCCCCGGGCTGCTCCGCTCGGAACGGGTGTTCCGCTCGGGCCGACTGGACGAAGTTCGGCAGCCCGGGGGCCGGATGACTGTCCGGATTTCGCCTGACCGCCGCCCCGACGACCTGGAAGCGAACTTCCGCGGTCATCGTGCTCGGGCGTTATCCAAACCCTGTGTGGGGGCGGATGTTTGGTCCGACGGTGGGGATCGGCGGCCTAGCGGCCAGCCACCTCACGAGTCCTGTACGTCTTCAACGTTGGACCACCTCCTTCCTCGTGTACCAGCGAACGTACGTTGTGCCCGGAACGGTTCGCAATGGTTTTGACCGGCAATCTTCTGTGAGCGAACAGCGTGGAGTGCAGATGCCGACATGGCCGGAAGTTGTCGAGATCGCCCGCAGCCTGCCGGGCGTCGAGGATCGACGTGGTACCGCACCCCTGGGCTGAAGGTGGCCGGCAAGAACAGCAGGGAGAACAGGTGGGTGGATGCGGGAGTGCAGCCAGGCCCGGCGGCCCTCGCTGCGCAGTCCGGTCTCGTCGAGGTTCACCACCGGTGCGGCGATCAGGTGGGCTCTGGCCTGGTCGCAGAATGGGTCGAGATCCTTTGCGGCGCGGGTGGTGGCGGTGGCCACGGTGCCGGTGGCCACGGTGCCGGTGGAGACGGGGTGCCGAACAGTTCGGACAGGGCCACCGCGGTGCGTTTCTTGGACAGGAATTGACCCATGTACAGCAGGTACACGATGACCGCGAGGGCGTTCGGCCCGTACTGCGCGAGTTGGTCCGCAATTGTGCTTCCAGCTGGGCGACCCGTGCCTTCAATGCTCTGTTCTCTGTTTCGAGTTCGATGATCCGCTGCTCGTACGCGGTTCGCATCGCGATTGCATCTCGGATTGCAGGGCGCGGACCATCGCGATAAGTCCGGCGACGGTGAAACGCAATCATTCCACGACGCGCCGAAACAATCACGGAAACAATTGACATGAACATGAATGGCGGATCAGCAGTCCGAAATCCCAGACCAATTGAGTGTGCAGCTGCACAGCATTGTGCCAGAAGGTTGACGTGCAATAGCCATGCGCGTAATATGGATACACAAGGCAGTATAGGAGGTTCACGCACATGAGCCCAAATCTGAAGGATGCTCTCGATAACGCTGATGGAAGGTTTAATCGGCCGCCGGTCGGTAACATATATGTCAGGTATGTCGAATATGCTGCGGTTGAAGGGTTCCCTCACGTCGAGGCCGTAGCTCGCTGGATAGCTGCGAAGGAGGGTATTGACTTCACGGAGTACGCAGACGCGTTGCGACATGAGGCTTACCTGGCGGGTCAAAAAGCGAAGGACGAGACGAGAACCGCTGAATATCATGCAGTGCGAAATGCGGGATACCAGTTGGCAACTGAGGCGCGGTTGGTTGTCGGGCAGCGCTATGACGTGCTAATCGACAAAGATACCGCATTTGGGAGGCGCCGTACTCAGCTCGTTTGTGAGTGTGAGGCCGGTGCTGGCGGCGACTTATTCTTAAGACCAAGACACGCCAGAATGAGGCGACTTAAAGTTGGAACGGTCAATGAAATGTGGGTACGTGATGCCTAGCGTCTTTACCAACGCACGTTCAGGGGGCAGCCTATGAAGAAGCGTCGGAGCCGCCGGGGATCTGAGTCCAACAACCCGCATCTCGCGTCGCATGACCGGGCACGCGTTGGGCTGAAACATGTTTCACACAACAGGCCGCGCGCCCGAGATCATCCGGGATCTGGTCGCGTGGCCTGATCTCGGGGATGGGCTTTGGACGCTCGATCCGGTAACCCTC
>NZ_DASQEU010000032.1:0-8933 GCF_035633495.1 Mycobacterium sp.
TCGACGCCGTCGCCGCGCGTGCACTTTGCCAAGACGGATGTGGCGAGCACCTGGCTGGTCAGCTCGGGCATCGACAGGCCGTGCGCGCGCTCCAGCGCTTCGTCGGATTGGCGAACGGCGTCATCCAGCTTGCCCGAATACAGGAACGCGAAGGAGGACAACAGGAGAATTCGCACCATCAGGGCGTGGTCGTCCTCTGCGTCGCTCAGTGCACGGTCGAGCAAGTCAATTGCTTCGAGCAGGCTGTCGTCGTAAATCCGAATGACCGCAAGCAGATTCAGCGCAGCCGCACGAAGTGGTCCTGGCGGGAGTTGATCCAACGTGGGTTTGATCAGCTCGTCGGCGCGCTGAGGCTCGCCCGCGCGAAAATGGTTCTCTGCGCAACGGATTCGGCGTGCCGGCGTGTCGCCGCCGAGGTTGATGGCGAGGTCAAGCAGTTCGGCAGCGGCCGCCGGTGCACCCCGCGCGTGCGCTGCGTCGGCCGCGGTATCGAGCGCCAGCAGAGTCTCGGGGTCGGCGCTCGAGGTGGCCAACGCCAGATGACGCGCCCGCATCTCGGGCTGCTCGACGATCGCGGCCAGGGTGCGGTGCATCTGCCTGCGCCGGGCCGGTCCGACGACGCTATACACCCCGCGGGCGAGTAACGGATGGGCAAATCGCACTCGATTTCCTGAGATCTGCACGATGCCGTTGGTCTCTGGCGCTTCGAGAAGTTCGACCACGCGCTCGGCCGTTTGGTGCGTGACCTGTGCGAGCAGGTCGACGGTGGACGCGCCGACGCTGGCCGCGGCCAGCAGAACCGTCTGGGTGCCCTCGCTGAACTGGTCGAGTCGCGACCGGACGAGGTCGGCCAGCGACCCCGGCAGTGCGGCATCGGCGGTACTCGACTGGCCGTCGATGGCCCTCGCCAGTTCGAGCGCGTAGAACGGGTTGCCGCCCGAGAGTTCACTGATCCGCACGATCGTAGGCCGCGAGAATGAGCGCCCGAGGCTGCTGGTGATCACCTTGCGGAGTCCGCCCAGGCTGAGCGGGCCGACCTGCATGCGTTCGACGCCGTCGAGCCTGTTCAGCTTCAACCACTCGGCGCCGTTTCTCCCGTCGGGTTCGGTCCGTTCGGTGACGAGCACGCCGACGCGTCCCTTTAGCCGTCGCGTGGCGAAGGCGATCACGGCCTGGCTCGAGGAGTCCAACCACTGCACGTCGTCGACGGCGACGATCATCGGGACTTCGGTCGCGAGTCGGTCGACGAGGGTCAGGAAGGCTGACGCGACGACGCGCTCGTCGGTGACCGGCCCGCTGCCGTCGCCTTGCAGCAGAACCCTGTCGATCGCGACTCGCTGCAGGTTGGGCAGGGTGTCGAGGACCTCGGCGTCGACACCCTCGAGGAGATCGGCGAGCACCGCGTACGTCAGGCCGGATTCGGCTTGACCGGCCCGCGCCGAAAGTACGTGGAAGCCCGCTTCGCGTGCCTGCTCCAAGGCCCCCAGCCACAGCGTGGTCTTGCCGATGCCCGCTTCACCTTCGATGACGAGCACCGACGGATGCGTCTCGGCGGACTCGAAGAATGCCGTCATCGCGCGCGATTCCGATGTCCGGCTCACCTCTGAGCGCACCATTTCACGTCCCCCAACGTCAATAAACCCCCAACGTGTTCCTCATCCCCGTTCCTGGCAAACGATAAGCCGGACGAGACTGACGCCGTGGGCAATTTTAGCGATCCGCGGTGACCAGCGTCCCACTTGAATGACGGTCGGGTGTGGTGATCAGTGGACCGAGGGTCGGAGTAGGTGGCGCGAATGGCGGCCGTCATCGCCGGCCGGAGTAGTTGCAGCAAACATCCGCACCGTTCAGCTGAACGGTTTGCGCCCGTCGATCCTGCGCGAGCCCGCCCCCGCACCTCGCCACACCCGGGCGATCCAGTCGGCATCCTCGTCGGTGACCAGATTGCCCATCACGCGCACGGCAACCTCCATGAGGAAGTGCGAACGCATGGCGAGGGGACCGACGGTGGGAAGGAAGCGGGGAATCGTCAGCAACAGTGCAATCCGCCGCGCGACGGAGAACCCGCGGGCGTAGTGCCGGTGAAGTTCGGCCGGCCAGGCGTGGGTCAGGTCACCGCTGCCGAGCATTCCGGCGGCCAGGCGCCCAGTCTCGAGTCCGTAGTCGATGCCCTCGCCGTTCAAGGGGTTGACGCAGGCCGCGGCGTCTCCGATCAACATCCAGTTGGGTCCCGCGACGCCGGAGACGGCGCCGCCCATCGGCAACAGTGCCGATAGCGCGGCGCGTGGCTCGCCCGTGAAGCCCCACTCGTCGCGCCGAAGATCGGTGTAGTGCGAGAGGAGCGGGCGCAGTGCCGTATCGGCGGGCCGCTTCGACGAGGCAAGCGCGCCCACTCCGATGTTCACCTCGCCGTTGCCGAGCGGGAAGATCCACCCGTATCCGGGTAGTACCTCGCCGGCGGGGGAGCGGAGTTCCAGGTGCGAGGTGATCCACGGTTCGCTGCTCCGCGGAGTGGCGATGTAGCCGCGGATCGCCACCCCGTACACGGTTTCCTTGTGCCATTCGCGACCGAGGACACGGCCGAGCGTCGAGCGGGCGCCGTCAGCGACGATCAGCTCCCGGCATCCGATCGTGGCCCCGTCCTGGAGCGTCACCGACGTGGCGCGCCCGCTTGAATCATGCTCCACCGCAACGGCTTTGGCCCCCAAAAGCATCTCCGCCCCGTCATCGGCGGCGACGCAGCGGATGCGTTCGTCGAGCTCGGTCCTGGGCACGGCACTGCCGGTCGGCGGGAAGGACGGGCCCGGCCATTCGATCTCCACGTCCGCGCCGAAGCCCGACATGCGCAACCCCCGGTTGCGGACCTTGCCGTCCAGCCACGGGCCGAGGCCGAGCAACTCGAGTTCGGCGACCGCGCGAGGGGTGAGACCGTCGCCGCACGCCTTGTCTCTAGGGAACTGCTGGGCGTCGATCACCAGCACCTCACGGCCGTTGCGGACCGCCCACGCAGCGGCGGCTGATCCGGCCGGGCCGGCGCCGATCACGACCACGTCGGCCCTGCTGCCGTCCCGGGTCGCTCTGCTCCTGCCCGCCGTCGAGGTGTCCACGGTTCCCAGTATGTTGGACCAATGAAGACACCAGCGACCGTGGTCGCGGGCGTGGACTTCGGTGACGCAACCTTCGCGGCGAGTGTTCGTGACGGTGTGGCGCGCATCGAGGACCTCATGGCGACTGAGCTGGGCAGGGCCGACGAGTTGATGGCCGAGGCGGTTCAGCACCTCTTTCAAGCGGGCGGCAAGCGGTTCCGGCCGCTGTTCACGGTGCTGTCTGCGCAACTGGGTCCCGAACCCGATGCGTGGCAGGTCACCGTCGCGGGCGCCGTCATCGAGTCGGTGCACCTCGCGACGCTCTACCACGACGACGTGATGGACGAGGCGCAGGTGCGTCGCGGAGCTGACAGTGCCAACGCGCGCTGGGGCAACAACATCGCGATCCTGGCCGGTGACTACCTCTTCGCGACCGCGTCGCGAATGGTGTCGCAGCTCGGCCCGGACGCGGTGCGCGTCATCGCCGACACCTTTGCGCAGCTGGTCACGGGCCAGATGCGCGAGACTCGCGGGGCGGCCGAGGGGGTCGACGCCGTCGAGCACTACCTCAAGGTCGTGTACGAGAAGACGGCCTGCCTGATCGCGGCGTCCGGGACCTTCGGTGCGACGTTCTCCGGCGCCGACGAGCAGCAGATCCAGCGGCTCGGCCGGCTCGGTGGCATCGTCGGCACGGCGTTCCAGATCTCCGACGACATCATCGACATCGACAGCGATCCCGACGAGTCGGGCAAGGTGCCCGGCACCGATCTGCGGGAGGGCGTACACACGCTGCCCGTCTTGTACGCGTTGCGGGACAACGGACCCGACGCCGACCGGTTGCGCGAGCTGCTCGCGGGTCCCGTTGAGGACGACGCCGACGTCGCCGAGGCGCTGGCACTGTTGCGTTCGTCACGTGGGATCGCACGGGCGAAGGAAACCGTCGCCGGATATGCCGCGCAGGCCCGCGATGAACTGGCCGAGCTGCCCGCCGTGCCCGGCAGGGTCGCGCTCGCCAACCTCGTCGACTACACGATCAATCGACACGGCTGACCGGAACCTCAGACGCAGTCCCGAGCGTTGGGTCAGCGAATGACTACCTCGGTTTGAGTGGTCGGCGGTTTGAGTAGGAGGGCCTCGATGACCTGGCATCCACACGCGAACCGGTTCAAGACGTTCGTGTTGTTGGTCGTCTTCTCCGGGCTGATCGTGTTCGTGGGCGCGCTGTTCGGAAGATCGATCATGTTCCTTGCCGTGCTGTTCGCCGTCGGCATGAACGTCTGGGTCTATTTCAACAGCGACAAGTTGGCGTTGCGGGCGATGCACGCCCAACCCGTCACCGAGGTGCAGGCCCCGGCGATGTATCGAATCGTGCGCGAGCTGGCGACGACGGCGCATCAGCCGATGCCCCGGTTGTACATCAGCGACACCGCGGCGCCCAACGCGTTCGCCACGGGTCGCAATCCGCGCAATGCGGCCGTGTGCTGCACCACCGGGATCCTGGACATCCTCGACGAGCGTGAGCTGCGCGCCGTCCTGGGGCACGAACTGTCGCACGTCTACAACCGCGACATCCTGATCTCCTGCGTGGCGGGTGCCATGGCGTCGGTCATCACGGCGCTCGCGAACCTGGCCTTCTTCGCGAGCATGTTCGGGGGTAACCGCGAGGGTGGGACGAATCCCTTTGCCATTCTGCTGGTTTCGCTTCTCGGTCCCATCGCGGCGACCGTCATCAAGCTGGCGGTGTCACGGTCTCGGGAGTACCAGGCCGACCAGTCCGGCGCCGAGCTGACCGGTGACCCGCTGGCGTTGGCGAGCGCCCTACGCAAGATCAGCATGGGTGTGGAGCTGGCGCCGTTGCCGCCCGAGACCAAACTGGCCGACCAGGCGCACCTGATGATCGCGAACCCGTTCCGGGCCGGCGAGAAGATCGGCAAGCTCTTCTCGACGCACCCGCCCATGGAGGAGCGCATCGCGCGTCTCGAGCAGATGGCGGGCAAGGGTCCCGGGCAGTACTGACGCGGTACCGCTGCGCGTCCCGAGGTCGCCCTCTAGGGTGAGCGTGTGCTGAGCAGAATATTGATCGGTCTGATAGCTGCGGGGTCAGCAGTGATCGGTGTGCCAGGAATGGCCTCCGCCGATCCGGAACCAGCGCCGCCCCCCGCGCCCAACGTAAACTCGTATGCCCCGGTGAAGCCGTCCGAGTACACCATGCAGGATGGCGCCGTGTACGGATTCGCGGTGCCCGGCGACATTGCCTGCGTAATCAGTCGCGGGTCCGGTAACTACGGGTGCAGCGGACCCATTCCGGCCGCCCCCAATGGCGCCAACGCGGTCACCGGCGGGCAGATGGGCCCACCGGCCTTCGCCAACGCCGACCGTCCGCTGTACGTGTTCGAGACGTTGCCGCAGCGCTTGCCAGCTGGTACGAAGATCAGCTTCGGCAACGTCACGTGCGGGACCGACGGTACGACGACGTCGTGCGTCAACAACTACGACGGAGGCGGCTTCGTCATCAGCCCGGCGGGCAGCTTCGTCCTCGACGCGTCCAACCCGTTGATCAATCGCCCTCAGGTGTCCAACCCGTACGCCAACTGACCGGTCGCCTAGAAGCCCGACCCGTGCACCTCGTGGCCCGGTTTCTCGGCGGCGAGGCCCCGGTAGGCGTCCTCGACGGTGGAACCGTGGTTGATGACGCCGTCCACCTCGCGGGCGATGGGCATGTTCAGCCCGTACTTCTCGGCGAACTCCATGATGACGCTCGCGGCCTTGACGCCCTCGGCGACCTGATTCATGGCGGCGATGATCTCGTCGATGGTCTTGCCGGAACCGAGTTGTTCGCCGACGTGGCGGTTGCGGCTGCGTTGGCTGGTGCAGGTGACGATGAGGTCGCCCAGGCCGGCCAGCCCGGCGAACGTCTCCCGTTTGCCGCCCATGGCCTCGCCGAGCTTGGACATCTCGTTGACGGCGCGGGCCATCACCAAGGCGCGGGTGTTCTCGCCGATACCCAGCGCGTAGCCCATGCCGACCGCGATGGCGTAGACGTTCTTGAGCGCACCGGCCATCTCGACGCCGACGACGTCGTCGGTGGTGTAGGTGCGGAAACGCTTGGTACGGAACAGGCTTCCGAGGTTGGCGGCCAGGTGCTGGTCGGGCATGGCGAGCACTGCCGCGGCGGCGTAACCGTCGGCGACCTCGCGGGCGATGTTCGGTCCGGCCAGAATCCCGGCGGGGTGACCGGGCAGCACCTCGTCGACGATCTCCGACATCCGCATGTTGGTGCCCTGCTCGAGGCCCTTCACCAGTGACACGACCGGGACCCACGGCCGTAGCTCCTTGGCCAGTTCGGTCAGCACGCCCCGGAAACCGTGGGACGGCACGCCCATCACGATGACGTCGGCGCACTCGGCGGCCTCGGAGAAATCGGTGGTGGCGCGCAGCGAGTGGGCGAGTTCGACCTCGTCGCCGAGGTAGCGGGAATTGCGATGGTTGTTGCTGATGTCGTCGGCGGTCTGCTGCGAGCGCACCCACTGCAGCGTCGGTCCGCGCCTGGCGCAGATAGAGGCCACCGTGGTGCCCCAGGAGCCTCCACCGAGGACGACGACGTTCGGTTCGCGTTGCGCTGGTGCCATGGCGATCAGGGTATTGCCGACGACGGCTCCCCGAGTGCGATTTGATTGTTGTCACGGACAGCGGTGCGGTGGGCGGATAATGGAAGGAGCAAACGCCGAGGGGGCTCTGTGTCCGTGTCGGTGTCGACGGTCGAGTCGTCGGACCCGGATTCGCTGACCGCCGCTTCAAATCAGCTCGCCTCCAGGATCGTTCGGCTCGACGTGGTGATCGCCGACCAGCGCCGCGCGCTCGACGAGTTGGAGGCGTCGTGGCAGGGGCAGGCTTCGGCTGCGGCCATCGCCAGGGGAGAAGCCGACCTCCTGAAGCAGACGGGCTGCGCGGGCGGTTGCAGGCCCTGCAGACGGCGCTTCACTCCGGCTGCAGCCAGTTGTCGTCAGCCCGTGACGCGGTGCTCACCGTCGTCAATGGCGTGTGGGCGGTCGGCTGGCAGGTGGCCGATGACGGCACCGCGACGCTACCGCCGTGGTTCCCGGCGCATCTGAGGATCATGGCGGCACCGTTCACCAGACCGTTGCGGCCATCCGCGCGGCCACTGGCACCGTCCCGCCGAGCGCACCGGAAGCTTCACACGGGGCGACGGACGTCCCCCGTCAAGCGCGGCTGGTGGTCCCTCGCCGCCGCTTTCGCGACGATGCTGGATCTAGGAGCTGTTCGATGACGCAACGCCATGACGTCGGCCACGACGCGGACCATCCGCTGATCCGTTGTCCACTGAGGTGGCCCGCAGGCAGGTCGTCGAACCGGCCAAGCAGATCACCCGCCTGGCCAAGCTGGAGGATGCATACGCGGCCTTCTCGTTCAGCTCGTGCAACGACCAGGGCAGCAGGCCGATGCCTACTTCGACCGGATCGCCGCGACGATGGTCGCCAACGGCTGGACCGACGGCCGCCGCCCGGTTACGTGACGCACGGCCGCGTGATCCACCGGCCGGGCGTGGTGGGCGTCATGGCTTCCGGTCCCGCCGACGGGTGGGCCAACGTCGAGTTGTCGGGTGAATGCCGCAACATGGACGACCACGAAGGCGACGGCGGCTTCGACTGGACGAAGTTCCCGCTCGCCTAGCGATAGTTGACGAACTGCAGCGCGATCTCCAGGTCGGCGCCCCTCAAGAGGGACTGAACGGCCTGCAGGTCGTCGCGCTTCTTGGAGCTGACTCTGATCTCCTCGCCCTGGATCTGCGCCTTGACGCCCTTGGGGCCCTCGTCGCGGATGAGCTTGGTGACCTTCTTGGCGTCCTCGCTGCTGATGCCCTGCTTGATGCTGCCGATCACCTTGTAGGTCTTGCCCGACGGCTGCGCCTCGCCGGCGTCGAACGCCTTCATGGAGATGTCCCGCCGGATCAACTTCTCCTTGAAGACGTCGACCGCGGCCTTGACCCGCTCCTCGGTGGATGACGTCAGGATGATGCCCTCCTCGCCCTGCCATTCGATGGTGGTGTCGGTCCCACGGAAGTCGAATCGGGTGGACAACTCCTTGGCGGCCTGGTTGAGGGCGTTGTCGACCTCCTGGCGATCGACCTTGCTGACGACGTCGAAGCTGGAATCCGCCATGGACTCGCTCCTTCCTAAGGTTGGTGCGTTTTCGTCTTGGGACCATCCTCGTTGTACCCTGCTACTCGCACCAAACCCGGGTCGGGATTGGTGCGAAGCATCCCGGCAGGTTGCCCGAGCGGCCAATGGGAGCGGACTGTAAATCCGTCGGCTTACGCCTACACAGGTTCGAATCCTGTACCTGCCACGCTGGTCAGGCCCCCTTTCGCGGGGGCCTGATTGCGTTCGGGCCCGCCAATCGTCCGCAGAGCGTCCGCAGCAGCATCGAAAGCGTCCGCAACTGCGTCGAGATCGTCAGGGAACAAGTGGCCATATCGGTCCAAGGTCAGAACTGCCGTCTTGTGGCCCAGGAGGCGCTGGACCACCTTTACGTTTGCGCCGGAACTGAAACTGGTAACCAGCAATGTTCGAATCCTGCGAATGCTTAGCCGCGGGCACCGCTGACGTGGGGCATTGGTCGTGGTTGGTGACTGGCGTCCTGGGTGAGTTGGGCGGCGTAGCGGTTCCAGTCGCCGCCGGCGTCGTGGACCCAGTGGACGGCGGTGGTGGGGTGGATTCCGAGCAGGTCGGCGATGACGGCGGCGGGTAGTTGGGCGGCGAGGTGGGTGAGCGCGGCGCGGCGGCCGGGTTGGGCTCGGATCCCGAGTTTGCGCAGGCGCTCGCCGAG
>NZ_DASQEU010000033.1:0-18953 GCF_035633495.1 Mycobacterium sp.
GCCGCCAATCAGGCCGGGTTGTCGGAGATCCTGATGGCCGCCTCGAACAGTTCCGGAGGCGTGCTCGGCAAGATGATCTCGCCGCAGAACCTCGCCATCGCCGCCGCCGCGGTGGGTCTGAACGGCAAGGAAGGCGACATCTTCCGTCGCGTGATCGTCTGGAGTCTGGTCTTCCTGGTCGTGCTCTGCGCGCTTTCCGCGCTGCAAGCCTCGCCCGTGCTGTCGTGAACGGTGCCATGACGCACCTCGTAGCATCGACTGGTGAGCGCAGACATGCTGGTTGAACTGATCGCCGAGCTGCCCGACGGCACCGTCGTCACCGACCCCGACATCGTCGCGTCCTATCGACAGGACCGCGCCGCCGACCCGAACGCAGGCACCGCGATGGCCGTCGTCCGGCCACGCCGCACCGAGGAGGTGCAGGCCGTGATGCGCTGGGCCACCGCGCATCGCGTGCCGGTGGTCCCCCGCGGCGCAGGCACCGGTCTCTCCGGCGGCGCGACCGCTCTCGACGGTGGCATCGTGCTGTCCACCGAGCGCATGCGTGACATCACCGTCGACCCCGTGACCCGAACCGCCGTCACGCAGCCCGGCCTGTTCAACGCCGAGGTCAAGAAGGCCGTCGCCGAGTACGGACTTTGGTATCCGCCCGACCCGTCGTCGTTCGAGATCTGCAGCATCGGCGGGAACATCGCCACCAATGCGGGCGGCCTGTGCTGCGTGAAGTACGGCGTGACAACGGATTACGTCCTCGGCCTGCAGGTCGTGCTCGCCGACGGGACGGCAGTGCGGCTCGGCGGTCCGCGGTTGAAGGACGTCGCGGGGTTGAGCCTGACGAAACTCTTCGTCGGCAGCGAGGGCGCGCTCGGCATCGTCACCGAGGTGACGCTGCGACTGCTGCCGCCGCAACACCGTGGCTGCACGGTCGTCGCGTCCTTCGACGACGTGGATGCCGCAGCGAGGGCGGTCGTCACCATCACGGGCAAGATCCGGCCGTCGATGCTGGAGTTCATGGACGCCGTCGCCATCAACGCCGTCGAGGACAAGCTGAAGATGGGCCTCGACCGCAAGGCCGCCGCGATGATGGTCGCCGCGTCCGACGACAGGGGTCCCGCCGGATCGCAGGACGCCGAGTTCATGGCGCAGGCGTTCAAGGACGCCGGTGCGACGGAGGTGTTCTCGACCTCCGACCCCGACGAGGGCGAGGCCTTCGTCGCCGCGCGCCGCTTCGCCATCCCCGCCGTCGAGGCCAAGGGGTCGCTGCTGCTGGAGGACGTCGGCGTGCCACTGCCCGCGTTGGCGGACCTCGTCTCCGGCGTCGAGAAGATCGCCGAGCAGCACGCCCTGATGATCTCGGTGATCGCGCACGCGGGCGACGGCAACACCCACCCCTTGATCGTGTTCGACCCGTCCGACCATGCGGAGGCCGAGCGCGCACAGACTGCGTTCGGCGAGATCATGGACCTCGCCGTCAGCCTCGGCGGCACCATCACCGGGGAACACGGCGTCGGCCGACTCAAGCGGCCGTGGCTCGAGGGCTATCTGGGGCCGGAGGCGATGGAGCTGAACCAACGCATCAAGAAGGCGCTCGACCCGGACAACATCCTCAACCCCGGCGCTGCTATCTGACGTCGACCTCGACTGCCGGGCGCAATTGCAGCCGCTTCGCCGTTGCTACATGCCCTCGAGCATCTAGCTTCTCGGCAAGGGCGCGATAACGACCGACCGTCACCGTGTAGTCGGTGGAGTCGCCGACGGCGTCGGCAAGCAGCGCTCGACAGTGCAGGGGCCACAGTCGGGCCGCAGGCTCGTCGACCCAGTCAAGTGCCGCCACCAGTCTTGCTAGGACGTCGTGCGCCTGGGTCAATGCGGTCGACGTGCCCCGTGCAAGCAACAGCTTGATCAACTCCGTCGCCGGGTAACCGATGAAGAGAGTGTTTCCATCGTCGATCTCTTCGAGAAGCGTCGCATACAGGGCATCGATGGGCTGATCGCGGCGACCTTGCCGCGCCATTTCCGCAGCCAGGTCTGCTGCGACCTGGCTGCCGCCGACGTCGACGCCCTCCGCACGCGATCGACGCAGATACTCCATGCCTGCAGCGTCGTGGGCATCGCCGCTCGACAGCAATGCGGTGCCCAGCGCCCAGCGCGCAACGGCAAGGCCGTAGACGTCACCGAAGGCTTCAGCCTGAGATACCGCACTTCGCGACTCGTCGAGGATCAACTCGTCCACGACGACGAAACCCGCGACGAGCAGGTCGGCAAGGAGCCCGACCGCGATCGCGTGCGTAATCGGATCGGACTCTCGGCCCAGCGCCAACGCCAACCGCAGATCACGCCAGCCGTCGTCGTGCCCACCGGTCATAACCTTGATTGCCCCCGCCATGGCGATGGCGGGTGACAGATCATCGAGCGGTGCGGGCGGCCGCAGTCCCCGTAGCCGGTCGGTGGTGCGCAGTACCCCGTCAAAGTCATACGCCTCGTATTGCGCGGTCGCCACCGACACCAGCATTCCACCGAATTCCGTTGCCTTGATGTCGATCTCATCGATGAGCTCCGACAACTCAGCAGCCATCGCGGCGGCAGCCAGGGGTCGACCTTCGTCGATGACGAGCGCTGTCACCTTGCCCGACAACCCGATCGCCAACGCGGTCAGGTCACCCGACTCGGCTGTCAATCGACGCAACTGCTCGAGTTCCCCTTCAGTCGGAGCCGTGCCCACCTGCCAGGCCGACAGCATCAGCATCGCGCGCGGCAGCGTGCGCTTCGTCGTCACGTCGGCCCAGTCGTCTTCGAGTTCGTCGGCGATCAGTCTCGCTCGCTCCCAGCTTGCCCGCGCCCCCTTCATATCCCGGTGCCGCAACCACGTAGCAGCACGCAAGTACCACTCGTACGCGGACTCAAGGTCTCCCGCGACATCGAGGTGATGCGCAATCAACGGCGAATTTTCCTCGACGGCGACCGGATTGCGCTGCTCGATGGCCGCGGCCAGCCGCTTGTGAGAGTCGGATCGGACAGCGCCGAGTTGAGAGGCGTACGACACCTCACGCACCAGAGGGTGCCGAAACACGTACCGCGACATGGGAAAGAACTCCATCTGGTCGATGAACTCGGTTGCAACCAACCGTTGGAGCAGGCTGGTAGTCGCGCCGGGAATGAGCACTTGCAGCATCTGGGCGTCGAACTTTGACCCGATCACGGCGGCCGCGTTCAGAATTGCCTTCTCCGGGAACGTCAACCGGTCAATCCTGGCGGCCAACACGGATTGGATGGTCGCAGGCACTGCCACCGCCTCCAGATCGCCGACCAGCCGATAGTCGCCACGGTTGCCGACGAGAAAGCCCCGACCCACGAGGTCGCGAACGATTTCTTCGACGAAGAACGGATTCCCCGCGGACATTCCTGCGATGCGCTTGGCGACACCGTCCGTCGTCTGATGCCTACCAAGGATCTGCTCAACCAGGGCAATCGTCGCAGACGATCCCATTGCGGCCAAATCAATCGTCAAATCGGCGATTTCGCGTATTCGACCGTGATATTCCGGTCGGCAACTACCGACGAGAAACGACCGTGTCTCTGCTAGTGCCTCGATGAACCCAACGAGCACTTCGGAACTGGCCTCATCAACCCAGTGAAGGTCCTCGACGACGAAGAGACTCCGAGACTGCCGAGACTTCGCGACTCGGGACATCACGTCGATCAGCCTGCGACGGCGAGCGTTGGCGGTGATCTTCTGGGCATTCAGATCACCCGCGCCGATCGACATCAGGTCGAACACGATGAGGGCATCCTCAGAGTCCGGTTCCACGACACCGTCCAACTGCGCGGCGACATGGGCACGGGCGGCAGCGACATCCAATCGGCCGACGCTGAACATCGCGCGCAGAAATCGCGACAGCGCAAACAACGGGACCTGCGCGGTATGCGACTCGCACCGGGCGATCACGACGTCCGCGCCAGCGGCGGCCACTTCGGCTGCGAACTCCCGGAGGAGCCTGCTCTTGCCGAGACCCGGCTCACCAACCAGGGTCCCAACGTGCACCCGCGCGTTGCCAAAGGCGTTGAGCAGCGCCGCGAGATCGGCGTCTCGCCCGACCATCGGACCGTCATCGCGACCCATCACCGCGTACTCGGACCCGATCCCCACCAGTCGGCGCGCCGAGATCTGGCCACCCACCCCCTTCACGATGACGTGCTCAACGGGCCCGAGCCGAGCCGAGCGCTCAACGATGCGCGCCGTCGACTCGGAGCACAGGATCGTGCCCGGCGCCGCGGCACCCTCCATGCGCTGCGCTAGTCCGACCGGGTGTCCGAACGCGGTATAACTTCCCGGGCCCGGTCCGATGTCGCCGACGATCACCTCACCCGAGTTCAGACCGATTCGGAGCCGCAACTCGACCCCGTCCTTCGAAAGGACCTCTGCGGCCAGCGCCTTCACCACGGATTGAATGTCGAGAGCGGAGACGCACGCCCTCAAGGCGTGATCCTCCAGGGCAGTGGGAGCGCCGAAAACCGCCATCAGCCCGTCGCCGGTGAACTTGTCGACCGTGCCCTGATATCGCAGTACCACCGCCGCGGATCGATTGAACAGGTCGTACATGATCTCGCGCAGCCGCTCCGGGTCCAGCGCGGCAGCCAATCCCATCGAACCGACCACGTCCGCGAACAGCACCGTGACCTGCTTGCGCTCGCCAACCTCGCGACGCGAACTGATAGGTTGCCCGCACCCATCGCAGAATTTGGCCGAAGCACGGAGGTTGATTCCGCACCTGCGGCAACGCAGGTTCACCCCACCGAAATCAGGGTCCACGCCATGCCCCGTCTCACCGATGCCAAGGGCAGAAACGCTACCCGTGACGACAACGACAATTGGGCATTTCCGTCCGACACCTCAATTGGGGCAGAACAGCCCGACTGCTACGTCGGCGAGGTGGTGATCTGCCAATCGGCGGCCGCACGCTGCTGGCTCCAGAACTCGCGGAAACGACCGTAACGCTAGCTGTTCGAGATAGACCTCGATCGGAATGTCGTGCGGGAAGGCTTCGATGATGCCCTTGATCACGGGCGTCGAGGCCGGGTCGCCGATCAGCTGGTAGCCGGACGGCGCCTCGTCGGGAACGGAGAACGCGTGCGAACCCAACGACATAACGGAGATCGCCGCGCCGCACGCCACCGTGCGCGCCCATCTGCTAGCCGGCCCGGCCGGTTCGTGCAGCGCGACGTCCACCGCGAAGTGACCGCTGACGACGTCGGCCTCGGAGATCGTTTACGCGCGTTGGAACTCCGCGTCGGTGCCGTCGGGATCGGGGAACCAGAACCGCAGCCACGACGTCGGTTCGGCCACCGCGTCCTCGAAGAGGGTCGACGAGACCATCCGCACCCGGAGGGAGTGCGATGCCAGTCGCTCGGTCTCAAGTACCGTCGCCTTGGTCGCGCGCGCCGAACCCGCGCAGCATCACTCCCGCCAGTTCTGCGCCAGGGCGGTGACCTCCGCGGGTTGCACAGCCATGGCGCAGAAGTCGGCGACCGGACGCGGGCAAGCCCTCCCCTGTCATGGGAAGGGCTTCCCGGTCAAGAGCTCACTTCATGTGATTGGGGCCGTGGTGGCTCTGCCAGCCGGGCGCCTGTCCAGGCGCGGGGGTGGCGTAGGTGTCCGGGTAGTACTGGTAGCCGGGGCCGGTCGGGCCCGGTGCGATGGTGGTGGTCGGGGCGACGGGACCGGCCGTGGCGTTGGCCATGCCGGCCAGGCCGAGGGTCCCGCCGATGATTCCGGCGGCCATTGCCGGGACGGCGCAGAAGCGGGCGAAGTTGCGGGCGATGTCGGTCATTTTCATCAATCCTTCTGTGTGAGCTAGTGTTTCGGGTGACCTCCGGGGTATTCCGGCGATGAAATGACTATGTCGCGGCGAGTCGGCGGTGTCAGTCGGGCAACCGGTGGACGTAGCGGTTGAATCACACCTCCCCCTATCGGGGGATCTCGCCAGAGCTGTCGTTGACATCAAAGCTCGACTGTCGTATTCATAAGACATGACAGCGACTTTGTCTCACGGCCTTCCGGCGCAGTTCCATTTAGCTACGCCAACCACCTGGACGGACCCGTGGCCGATGTACCGGGCGCTGCGCGACCACGATCCGGTGCACCACGTGATCCCCGAGGTGAAGCCCGGCAGCGTCGAGCCCGGGGACTACTACGTGCTCTCCCGACACGCCGACATCTTCACGGCGGCCCGCGACCACCAGACCTTCTCCTCGGCCCAGGGCCTGACGGTCAACTACGGCGAATTGGAGCTGATCGGCCTGGCGGACAACCCGCCGATGGTCATGCAGGACCCACCAGTGCACACCGAGTTCCGCAAGCTGGTCTCCCGCGGATTCACGCCGCGACAGGTGGAGGCCGTCGAGCCTAAGGTCCGCGAGTACGTCGTCGAGCGCATCGAGGCGCTGCGCGCCAACGGCGGTGGCGACATCGTCGCCGAACTGTTCAAGCCGCTGCCATCGATGGTGGTGGCGCACTATCTCGGCGTGCCCGAGGCCGATCGCGATCAGTTCGACGGGTGGACCGACGCGATCGTCGCCGCCAACACCGCCGAAGGCGGCATCGGAGGAGCGCTGGAAACACTCGGCGACGCGCTCGGCGGGATGATGGCCTACTTCACCGCGCTGATCGAACGCCGTCGAGTCGAGCCCGGCGACGACACCGTCTCGCATCTGGTGGCCGCGGGCGTGGGCGCGGACGGCGACATCGCAGGTGTGCTGTCGATTCTCGCGTTCACCTTCACGATGGTCACCGGCGGCAACGACACCACCACCGGTATGCTGGGCGGCTCGGTGCAGCTGTTGCACCAGCGACCCGACCAGCGCAGGCTCTTGGCCGAGAATCCCGCAATGATCAGCGATTCCGTCGACGAGTTCCTGCGCCTCACGTCGCCCGTACAGATGCTGGGCCGCACCTTGACCCGTGACGTGACGATCGGCGACGCCACCATTCCCGAAGGTCGACGCGTGATGTTCCTCTACGGCTCGGGCAACCGCGACGAGCGCCAATACGGCAACGACGCAGGCGAACTCGACGTCACGCGCAAACCCCGCAACATCCTGACGTTCAGTCACGGAGCACACCACTGCCTCGGGGCCGCTGCGGCGCGCATGCAGTCACGCGTGGCGCTCGAGGAGCTCTTGGCACGGATCCCCGACTTCGACGTCGACGAGGACGACATCGTCTGGGCCGGAGGCAGTTACGTGCGCCGACCGTTGTCGGTGCCGTTCACGGTCACGTGATGGCAGGCGACTGGCTGGCCGAACGACGCACCGAGGTCGCCGCGGACCGCATCCTCGACGCCGCCGACGACCTGTTCACCCGGCATGAGGCCGCCACCGTGGGCATGAACGAAATCGCAAGGGCGGCAGGCTGTTCGCGTGCGACCGTGTACCGCTATTTCGAGAGCCGCGACGCCCTTTACACCGCCTACGTGCATCGGGAGACCTACCGGGTGTTCCGCGAGATGGGTGTTCGGATTGCAGGCATCGCCGATCCGCGCGAGCGGTTGCTGGCAGGTGTAGTCGCATCTCTGCGGAGCGTCCGCGAAAGTCCCTCCCTGTCATCGTGGTTCGCCTCGGCCCAGCGGCCGATCGGCGGTGAGATGGCCGAGCGTTCCGAGGTGATCAAGGCGCTGACGGAGTCGTTCCTGCGATCGATGGAGATGGCCGACGTCGAACGACGCGCCCGCTGGCTGGTGCGCGTGATGATCTCGCTCTTGGTGTTTCCCGGGCACGACGAGGCCGATGAACGCGCGATGCTCACTGAGTTCGTGATGCCGCTGATGGTCCAGGGGCTGCCGACGGGCTGATCGCTACTGCCGGGCCATCGCGATCCGGAAGCGCTCGTCGGCATCGATGTAGTGGTCGGCGTCCTTGGCATCCTCGCCGAGGTCGATCTGCACCCAGTTGACCGTGCCGCTGAACTTGCTGGTGTGGGCGGTGTAGTCGGGGCTGACCGTGGTGCCGGTTTGACGGCCGACGTCGGTCGTCTCGTCGGCTGAGAAGACGACGGGCTGGGTCTGCTCAACCCGTCCCACGCCGACCTGCCTGCCGTCGTAATACAGCGTGACGCCGCCACCCTTGCCCATGCCACCGCCGTCATAGGCGAACTCCATCCGCACCTGGGCGTTACCCGTCGGAATCACCTCGGTGGCCTCGGTCGCGTAGGCCTCGATGCCCAGCACGTTGTAGCAGAACTTGGCCCGACCTTCCTTGGCGTAGAGACTCCATCCGCCGTACCGGCCGCCCTGGGCGATGATCACGCCCTCGGCTCCGCCGTCGGGCACCACCAACTCGCAGGTGAGGGCGAACGACTTGTTCTTGATGTCGACGACGCTGTTCTCCGACAGTCGCCCCATGCCGCCGAGCAGCAGTTGGGTGTTGCCCTTGATCAGCGTGGGCCGGCCCGCCAGATCGGGGATGAAGCGCTCGACCTGCCGGTCGTCCAACGGCAGCACGTTGTACTTGACCGCTTCGATCAGCCAGAGGCGCTGCAGTTCGTGCAGCTTGTCGGGATTCTCCTTCGACATGTCCTTGGATTGCGTCCAGTCCGTGCTGCCGTCGTAGAGTTCCCAGACGTCGTCGTCGAACTTCGGCATGACGGCCCCACTCATCTCCCAGGGCGTGCGGTGTTTGGTCACCGCGCTCCACCCCTTGTGGTAAATCCCTCTGTTGCAGAACATCTCGAAGTACTGCGTCTGGTGTCGCTCGGCAGCCTCAGCATCGTTGAAGCTGTACCGCATGCTGGTGCCCTCATAGGGGCTCTGCATGACGCCGTTGACCAACGTCGGCTCCGGGATGCCCGCCGCCTCCAACACGGTGGGCGCGAAATCGATGACGTGGGTGAACTGGTTGCGAATGCCGCCCTTCTCGGTGATCCCGGCGGGCCAGGACACGATGGTGCCGTTACGGGTACCGCCCCAGTGCGACGCCACCTGCTTGGTCCACTGATACGGCGCGTCCATCGCCCACGCCCAGCCGACGGCGTAGTGACCGTAGGAGCCTTCACCACCGAACTCGTCGATCTTGGACATCATGAACTCGGGGGTTTCGATGGCTGCCATGCCATTGAAGTTGGCCATCTCGTTGAACGCGCCCTGCAGAGTGCCCTCGGCCGAGGCACCGTTGTCGCCGATCACCAGGTAGACCAGCGTGTTGTCCATGACGGGTGCCAGCGCGTCGAGCAGCCGTCCGACGTGATGATCGGTGTGCTCCATGAACGCGGCGTACACCTCCATCTCGCGTTCCAGCACCGGCTTGAGTTCGGGCTCCATGTCATCCCAGGCCGGGATCTCCTCGTGGCGCGGCGTGAGCACCGCATCAGGCGGAATGACGCCCAGTTCCTTCTGCCGCTCGAAGGTGATCTCGCGCTGGCGGTCCCAACCGTGAGCGAACTTGCCCTCGTACTTCTCGATCCACTCGGGCGGCACCTGGTGTGGCGCGTGGGTGGCGCCGGGCGCGAAGTACATGAAGAACGGCTTGTCCGGCAGAAGCGCCTTCTGCTGCCGCGCCCAGCCGATCGCCTTGTCAGCCAGATCCTCGGTCAGGTGATAGCCCTCGGCCGGCGTCTTGGGCGGTTCGATGGGAGTGGTCCCCTCGTACAGCGCCGGGTCCCACTGGTTGTTCTCGCCGCCGATGAAACCGTAGAAGTACTCGAACCCGCCGCCACCGGACGGCCACGCGGTGAACGGTCCCGCCGGGCTGGTCTGCCAAACCGGTACCTCGTGGCACTTGCCGAACTGAGCGGTCGAATAGCCGTTGAGCTTGAGGGTCTCCGCGAGCGGCGCCTTCGTGTTCGGCCGTACCGAGCTGTAACCGGGCGCTGCGGTGGCGATTTCGGTGATGCCACCCATTCCCACCGAGTGGTGGTTGCGGCCGGTGAGCAACGCCTGGCGGGTCGGTGAACACAACGCCGTGGTGTGAAAGCGCGTGTACTTCAACCCTCCTGCGGCGAGCTTCTCGAAGTTGGGGGTGTCGCATGGCCCGCCGAACGCGCTACTGGCGCCGTAGCCCACGTCGTCGATCAGAATGACCACCACGTTGGGGGCACCCTCTGGTGGTCGGACGTCTCTGATCGGCGGATAGCTCGTGTCGGGGTCCTTGGCGTCGTACGTGGTCAGCCCAATGTGGGCGACGTCGGGAATGGGAAGGACGTCACGCCGAACCACGGGCGGTTGCTCGGATGAAGGCACGTACTGATCCGTTCGCCGAAGTGCTCGCCCGCGAGAGCGATCCCGAACCACTCTGCTTGAGCCCGAGGGCCAAAGACTATGCGGCTCCGAGAGCGCTGGCACCGCTATTGACGGATGCGACAGGACACGTTCAGTGGCCGGTCTAACGTTGGTCTAACGTGGATTACCCCCATGCCACTCCCGTGAGAAGCGTGGGGGTAATCCACGTTCGGCGAGAGAACTAGAGGGCGCGCGCACCCGCGTGAAGCGATGCAACAGCCACGCCAACGGGACCGTCACCGCCAGCGTGACCACGAACAGCCAGAACATCGAGCCGGTGTAGATCGGAAAGCGCAGGATTTCGACCATCACCAGCTCCATGGTGACGAGGTGGATCAGGAAGATCTCGTAGGAGATCTCGCCGAGGAAAACCATCGGCCTGCTCGCCATCAACTGCGCATACCAGCCGCGTGCGCCGTCACTCCCTCTGAGCGCCAGCGGGGCCACCAGGAGTGTCGAGATGACGGCATAGAACAGCGTCTTGGCCAGTCCCTCGCGGAGTTCGGCCGGCGACGTGGTCGGCGCCCCGGCGAGTGGCGTCGAGGCGATGAAGTAGCAGGCCAGGGCCAGCGGGACGCACACCATCGCATAGGCCTTCACGCCGAGCGGCAACAGCGCCGCGAGCAACATGCCGCCGACGAACCACATCAGGTACGTGGGCAACCAAAGCTGCGCGCCGTCGGGCAGGAACTCGGTGGTGTGCACCAGCACCAACCACGCCGGGGAGACGAGCGCGAGCACGGCCAGCCCCAGGACCAGCCGCTGCGGGTGCCACTCCCGCCGGCACAGCACCACCAGCAACAGGTAGGCCAACAGCGGCAGCGCCACGTAGAACGCCGCTTCGACGGCCAGGCTCCACATCTGGGTCAGACCCTGGTGCAGATAGGAGAACAGGTAGTCGTCGGTGTAGATCTGCGTCAGCGTCAGGTTGCGAAACAACCCCATCCAGGTGTGACCGGGATTCGGCCCCGCCGTACGGAAGTGGTACACGAGGTACGCCGCGAGCACCGTGATGACGTAGGCGGGCATGATGCGCCGCACCCGGTGCCACGCGTAGCGGCGCAGCGACGGCGGCGAGTAGCCCACGGAGTCGGGCCGCCGACGACCATCGGCCGAGGCGGCCGCGCGCACCCACGGCGCGAACAACAGGAAGCCGGACAGGACGAAGAAGATCGGTACGCCGATCTCCATGCGGGAGTAGACCAGTCCGACGTAGCCGTGGGTGTACTTACCCGTGGTGTACGCCGCATGGGTGAGCATCACGAGTATCGCGGCGACCGCGCGGATGCCAGTTAGTGAGGCGACGCGCCCAGATGAGTCAGTCGACGTCACTTCGGCTTGTGATGATGACTCGGGCCGCGGTCTTGTTTGAGGTCGATGAGCACACCTGAGATACGGGTGTGCTCAAGCTTCTTCAGCGTCTCCCTGGGGAGCTTCGCAGGCAACTCGACGAGCGAGTGGTCCATCTTGATCGTGATGTGGCCGAAGTCGCTGCGGTGCAATCCACCCTCGTTGGCGATCGCACCGACGATGGATCCGGGACCGACCTTGTGCCGCTTGCCGACCGCGATGCGATAGGTGGCGAGGTCACTGCGGACGTTGTCGCGGCGCTTGCGCGGCGGGCCGTCGTCACGGTCCGGACGCTCGCGGCGCTTCTCCGGTGGCGGTTCGGTCATCAGGAACTCGCCACCGCCGCGGCTCTGCACAGCCAGCGCGGCGGCGATCTCGGCCGTCGGCACGTCGTGGTCGCGCTCGTAGCCCTCGATCAGCTTGCGGAACAACTCGATTCCCGGCGCATTGAGCGCCTCGGTGATCGACTCCCGGAACTTCTCCACCCGTTTGTCGTTGACGTCGTCGACCGACGGCAGCTGCGACTCGACGAGTTTCTGCCGGGAGACCCGCTCGATCGAATTCAGCAGATGCTTCTCGCGAGGCGTGACGAACAACACCGCCGCGCCCGACCGTCCGGCCCGCCCGGTGCGTCCGATCCGATGCACGTACGACTCGGGATCGTGCGGTATGTCGTAATTCAACACGTGCGAGATGCGCTCGACGTCCAACCCGCGCGCCGCCACGTCGGTGGCGATCAGGATGTCGATGGTGCCGTCCTTGAGCTGGGCGATGGTGCGCTCCCGGACGGCCTGCGCAATGTCGCCGTTGATCGCCGCGGCCGAGAAACCCCGCGCCCGCAGTTTCTCGGCGACCTCTTCGGTGGCCTGCTTGGTGCGGACGAACACGATCATCGCCTCGAACGGCTCGACCTCCAGCAGTCGGGTGAGCGCGTCCATCTTGCGCGGTCCGGCGACCTGTATGTACCGCTGCGAGATGTTCTCGGCCGTAGCGGTCTTGGACTTGACCAGCACCTGGACGGGATCGTGCAGGTACTTGGAGGTGATCTTGCGGATCGCGGGCGGCATGGTGGCCGAGAACAGCGCCACCTGCTTGTACTCGGGCGTCTCGGACAGGATCCGCTCGACGTCCTCGGCGAAGCCCATCTGCAGCATCTCGTCGGCCTCGTCGAGCACCATGTAGTCCAGGTGCGAGAGGTCGAGGCTGCCCTTCTCGAGGTGGTCGATGACGCGGCCGGGCGTGCCGACCACCACCTGCGCACCGCGCTTCAGGCCGGCCAGCTGCGGGCCGTAGGACGATCCGCCGTAGATGGGCAGCACGTGGACGGGCAGATGTGCGCCGTACCGGCTGAACGCCTCCGCGACCTGGAGCGCCAACTCGCGCGTCGGCGCCAGCACCAGGGCCTGCGTGGTGCGACTGGAGGTGTCGATCCTGGACAAGATCGGGATGGCGAACGCCGCGGTCTTGCCCGTTCCGGTCTGCGCGAGACCGACGACGTCGGAGCCTGCCAGCATCGGCGGAATCGTGGCGGCCTGGATGGCCGACGGCGACTCGTAACCGACATCGGCGAGGGCCTGCAGCACCGACGGGTGAATCTGCAGGTCAGCAAAGGTTAGGTCGGCGCTCGTCGCGTCGGGATCATCAGAGCTCATCGGTTTGGGAGTCTACGGGTACTCGCAGCTCTCGCAGCCGCGATGCCAAGGAGAGGCGGTACGGTTGCGCTTCGTGAGATGCCGGTGGTGGTTCGCGGTTCTGGCGGCGACGGCGGTGCTGGTGGCACTGGCCGGCTGCGGTGCGAGCGATTCGACCGTGTCCAAGACACCCGAGGCTCCCGTGGCTCCGGCCGAGACGGCGCCGCCGGCCCCAGCCCCCACCGTTGCCTCCGGCCCATCGCCCACACCAGCGCCCGCCGACCCGTGCGCGATCAACCTCGGCGCGCCCGAGATCGCCAAGGCCGTCTCCGAGCTGCCGCGAGACCCGCGCAGCGGCCAGCCGTGGAGTTCGGAACCGCTGGCGGGCAACTACAACGAATGTGCGCAGCTGTCGGCGATCGTCATCAAGGCAAACACCAACGCCGACAATCCGAACACCCGCGCCGTGCTGTTCCACCTCGGCAAGGTCATCCCGACGGGCGTGCCGGACACCTACGGCTTCAACGGTCTCGACGAATCGGCAACCACCGGCGACACGATCGCCCTGATGTACCTCAACGAGGCCAGCGGACTCAAGAGCGTCGTCCGGTTCCGCTGGAACGGCAACGGCGTCGAGCTGATCGGCAACACGGGCTAACGGCACGCCGACTCGATGTCGGGCCGCTGACCTACAGTTGCGGACGTGTTCGTCATCGACGACCGCGTCGTCTACAGCGCATCCGACCTCGCCGCCGCGGCGCGGTGCGAGTACGCCTTGCTGCGCGCCTTCGACGCGACGCTCGGACGCGGCCCGCAGATCCTCGTCGAGGACGAACTGCTCGTCCGCACATCCACTCTCGGCGACGAGCACGAGCGCCGACAGCTCGACGACCTGCGCGCCGAGTTCGGCGACGTCACCGTCATCGGCCGCCCGAAGTACACCGCCGCGGGCCTGCGCGCCGCATTCGATCAGACGATGCGCGCGGTCGAGAGCCGTTCGTCGGTCATCTACCAGGCGGCGATGTTCGACGGCCGGTTCGTGGGCTTCGCGGACTTCCTCATCCTCGAGGACGGCCAATACCGCGTCGCCGACACCAAGCTGGCGCGCTCGGCCAAGGTGGAAGCTCTGCTCCAATTGGCGGCATACGCCCACACGCTCGACACCGCAGGGGTCCCCGTCGCCCCTGAGGCCGAGATCCTGCTCGGCGACGGCGCGCTCGCCCGCTACCGGCTCGACGAGCTAATTCCCGTCTACCTGCCGCGCCGCGCCGCACTGCAACGGTTGCTCGACGAGCACTACGCGGACGGGCACCCGGTCATCTGGGCCGACGAACAGGTCCGCGCCTGCTTCCGCTGCCCCGAGTGTGCGATCCAGGTGCGTGCGCACGACGATCTCCTGCTCGTCGCGAACATGCGGGTGAGTCAACGTGCCCGGCTGATCGAGGCCGGGGTCGACACCCTCACCGCGCTGGCGGCGCATACGGGCGGCGTCCCGGGCCTCTCGACGAGGACCACCGCCTGCCTGGTCTCGCAGGCCGCCCTTCAGGTGGCGCCGCGCCCCGACGGCAAGCCGCCGTACGAGCTGGTCGATGCGCAACCGCTGATGGTGCTTCCCGACCCCGACAAGGGTGACCTGTTCTTCGACTTCGAGGGCGACCCGCTGTGGACGGCGGACGGCCGGGACTGGGGTCTGGAGTACCTGTTCGGCGTGCTCGGCATGACGGGTGAGTTCACCCCGCTTTGGGCCCACGACCGCGCCGACGAGCGCAAGGCGCTCGTCGACTTCCTGGCGCTGGTCCGCAAGCGCCGCAAGCGCCATCCCAAGATGCACGTCTACCACTACGCCGCCTACGAGAAGTCGGCGCTGCTGCGCCTGGCGGGCAGACACGGCGTCGGCGAGGACGAAGTGGACGACCTGCTGCGCAACGGCGTGCTGGTCGACCTCTTCCCCTTGGTACGCAAGAGCGTTCGCGTCGGGACCGAGAACTACAGCATCAAGTCGCTGGAGCCGCTGTACATGGGTTCGCAGCTGCGCTCCGGCGACGTCACCAACGCCACCGCCTCGATCACGCAGTACGGGCAGTTCTGCGAACTGCGGGCGCAAGGACGTCACGACGAAGCGGCCACCGTGCTCAAGGACATCGAGGAGTACAACCACTACGACTGCACCTCGACCCGGCGCCTGCGCGACTGGTTGATGAAGCTGGCCATCGAGAATGCGGTGCCACCGATGGGCCCGCAGCCGGTCACCGACGGCGGCGACGTCGAAGTGGACGACCAGGTGGCGCGCACGCTGGCCAAGTTCGTCGGCGACCACCCCACCGCCCGCAGCGTCGAGCAGACCGCCGTGGCGATGGTGGCCGCCGCGCGCGGCTTCCACCGGCGGGAGGACAAGCCCTACTGGTGGGGGCACTTCGACCGGCTCAACAACCCGGTCGACGAGTGGTCCGACGACAACGGCGTATTCATCGCCGAAGACGCGGAGATCGTCGTCGACTGGTGCGTTCCGAAGGGTGCGCGCAAGCCTCAGCGCCGTGTACTGCTCACCGGAGCGATCGCCACCGGCGACCTGGATGGTGGCATGTACGCCCTGTACGACCCGCCCGCACCCGCAGGCCTGGCCGACGACCCGGACCGGCGCGGGTTCGGCGGGGTGGAGGTGCTCGAATGCGACGACCCGGAGGCACCCACCAAAGTCCTCGTCCTCGAGCGCCAGCCGAAGAACGGTGACGTCTTCGATCAGACGCCGTTCGCGCTCACACCCGGTCCCCCGATCCCGACGCCCAAGCAACGGGAGGCCATCGACGCCACGGCCGGTGAGGTCGCCGCCGGGCTTCCGGGCCTGCCGCCGACCGCCGTCATGGACATCCTGCTGCGCAGCGCTCCCCGCACCAGATCGGGCAATGGCCTGCCCCGCGGCGGCGACGCGGTCGCCGACATCACCGTCGCACTGCTCGACCTCGACTCGTCGTACCTCGCCGTGCACGGTCCGCCGGGAACGGGCAAGACGCACACGGCGTCCCGCGTCATCGCGACGCTCGTCAACGACCACGGTTGGCGCATCGGCGTGGTGGCCCAGTCGCACGCCGTGGTGGAGAACCTGTTCCGCGACGTGCTCGGCGCGGGGGTGGACCCGGGGCGGGTCGCCAAGAAGCCCGGTGGCCACAACCCGGCGTGGCAGGAGATCGACGGAAGCGGCTACGCGGCTTTCATCGCGGGCCATGACGGCTGCGTCATCGGTGGAACCGCGTGGGACTTCGCGAACGACACCAGGGTTCCGCCGGGGTGTCTCGACCTTCTGGTCGTCGAGGAGGCCGGTCAGTTCAGCGTCGCCAACACCATCGCGGTCGCGCGGTCGGCGAGCAATCTGTTGCTGCTCGGCGACCCCCAGCAGCTGCCCCAGGTCACCCAGGGCACCCACCCGGAACCGGTCGACGTCTCGGCGCTCGGCTGGCTCATCGACGGTCAGAACACCCTGCCCGAGGAACTCGGCTACTTCCTCGAATGCACCTTCCGCATGCATCCGGCGGTGTGCGCACCGGTATCCAAGCTGTCCTACGACGGCAGGTTGCACAGTGTCGAATCCATCACCGCCGCAAGGATTCTCGACGGTGTCGAACCCGGCGTGCATCTGCTGTCCTTCGAACATCAGGGCAACTCGGTCGACAGCCCCGAGGAAGCCGACGCGATCGTCGCGGAGGTCACGAGGCTGCTCGGAACACCCTGGACGGACGAGGACGGCACCCGGCCGCTGGCGCAGAAGCACGTCCTGGTCGTCACGCCGTACAACGCGCAGGTGGTGATGCTGCGGCAGCGCCTGGACGGCGCCGGACTGACAGATGTGCGCGTCGGCACGGTGGACAAGTTCCAAGGCCAGCAGGCACCCGTCGTCTTCGTCTCGATGACGGCCTCGTCGATCGACGACGTACCCCGCGGAATCTCGTTCCTGCTGAACCGCAATCGGCTCAACGTCGCCGTGAGCCGAGCCAAGTACGCGGCGATCATCGTCCGATCCACGCTGCTGACGGACTACCTGCCGTCCACCCCGGACGGCCTGATCGATCTCGGCGCGTTCCTGTCATTGTCGGCGTGTGATACACCCACGGAGTGACTGAAGCGCTGACCGACCGACTCGCGGCGATTGTCGGCGCCAAGTACGTCAGCACCGATCCCGACGTCCTGGCCGGCCGCTGCGTCGACTACACCGGCCGGTATCGAGGCGGCGCGACTGCCCTGGTGCGGCCGGGTTCCGACGACGAGGTCGCCGCGGTGTTGCGGACGTGTCGTGATGCGGGGGCCTACGTCACCGTGCAGGGCGGGCGGACGTCGCTGGTCGCGGGCACCGTTCCCGAGCACGACGACGTCCTGCTCTCCACCGAACGACTTTCGGCCATCGGCGAGATCGACACCGTCGAACGCCGGGTCCGCGTAGGTGCGGGAGCGACGCTCGCGGCGGTCCAGCGGGCCGCGAAGCAAGCCGGCCTGGTGTTCGGCGTCGACCTCGCGGCGCGCGACTCGGCGACCGTGGGCGGCATGGCGTCGACGAACGCGGGCGGGTTACGCACCGTGCGCTACGGCAACATGGGCGAGCAGATCCTGGGCCTCGAGGTGGCGCTCACCGACGGGTCGGTGGTGCGCCGCCACAGCGAAGTGCGCAGCGACAACACGGGTTACGACCTGGCGTCCCTCTTCGTCGGCGCAGAGGGCACACTGGGAGTGCTTACGAGTCTAGACCTGCGGCTGTATCCCACTGCGGTCCATAGGGTTACGGCGATCGCAGGATTCAACGACCTCAACTCACTAGTCGACGCCGGACGCGAGTTCCGCGACGCCGACGGCATTGCCGCCCTGGAACTGATCGACGCTCGGGCCAGCGCACTGACCGCCGAACACATGGGTGTCGGCGCCGCCGTCGACGGCGCGTGGCAGTTGCTCGTCGAACTCGCGGGCGACGTCGACCACACCGAGCGACTGGCCGACCTCCTCGACGGCGCCGAACTTGCCGGTGAACCCGCCGTCGGGGTCGACGCCGCCACCCAGCACCGCCTCTGGCAGGTCCGCGAGGCCGTCGCCGACGTGCTGGGCGTTTACGGACCGCCGCTGAAATTCGATGTCTCACTCCCACTTTCGATGATCGACCAGTTCGCCACTGCAGCGACCGAGTTGGTCTACGAGCACGAGCCCGACGCCATCCCCGTGCTGTTCGGTCACATCGGCGAGGGGAACCTGCACCTCAACCTGGTGCGCTGCGTGCTCGACGCCGAGCGTGAACGGGCCCTGTACTCGGCGATGATGTCATTGATCGCCGCGTGCCGCGGCAACGTCAGTTCCGAGCACGGAGTGGGATCCCGCAAGCGGGACTACCTGACGATGTCGCGCACCGAGGCCGACATCACCGCCATGCGTGCACTGAAGACGGCATTCGATCCGGAGGGTCGTCTGAATGCCGCGGTGCTCTTCGACTGACTCAGTCGCGAAAGCGCATCGAATGCCTGCCGTAGGTTCCCGCGTCGTCGTCCCCGTGGCACTCGTCGCGAGAGTGCCTCCCGCTCCGCGGTGACGGAGCCGACGGGACCTGGAAAGTCGGTTCCGACTCGACGTGAAAACCGTTGTGGGCCAAACTGATCGGCATGGGCTCCGGAGTGCGCGCGTGGGTCGGTTCGTCCAGCAGCTCGTCGAGAATGCTGTGCCACGGGGCACGCCC
>NZ_DASQEU010000034.1:0-10143 GCF_035633495.1 Mycobacterium sp.
GCGGGTTCGCTGACTCAATGGGTAAAGGACGTGCATGTTCATCGTCATCTTGAGCCCGATCCTCGGGCTCATGCACGTGTACGTCTGGAAACGGCTGATCAAGGACACGACTCGGTCCCGACGCATCCGGTGGGTCCTCACGAGCGTGCTCACCGCCCTCGCGGCGCTGCTGATCGCGGCGTTGACCCTGCCGCGCGTCGTCGGGGTGAGCTCGTCGGGGTGGTTCGCCTGGCCGGGCTACCGATGGTTTGCCCTGGTCGCATATCTCTTCTCCCGGGAAGGCTCGTTCTTCGTCGCCGGCAATCAGGAGTACTTCGGCGGCGATCCGAACTCGTGGCTACGTAAGCTCGAGAGGCTCGGCGTACAGCCGCTGCGCAACGAGAACACCGTGATTCGACGCGGCACCGCGGCGTTCGACCTCGCCGGGGTGAACGACGTCGCCCGCGCTTCGAGGTCAGATCCACCCGACTTCGACCGCGCCCTGTCTGGACGTGACTCGTCGCGGCCGACGGTTCTGCTCGCTCACCAACCGGTGCAGGTGGCTCAGGCCGCCGCACGCGGCGTGGACCTGCAGTTGTCCGGGCACACCACGGAGGCCAGATGTGGCCCTTCCACTACGCCGTCCGCGCGGTCCAACCGTCGCTCGCCGGACTATCCGCAGTGGACGATACGCAGCTCTACGTTTCGCGAGGTGCAGGTTTCTGGGGTCCGCCGGTGCGGATCGGCGCGCCGCCGGACATCAGCGTGATCTCCCTCGAGCCTCGAACGTAAGTGGGGGCCTGGCATTGCGCCGTTGAGGCAGAATCAGTGTGGTGACGACACCGCCGCAGGGTCCTCAGCGACCGGGTGAGCGCGGCGAACCAATCCGCCCTGACGCTCCAACACGGCGGCTTCCGCGCCCGGAACCTCCGACGCAGCAGTTCCGATCGCGGCAACGTCCGAACGAGAGCGATGCGGTACCCACCGAGCGGCTCCGCCGTCCAAGCGACGCCGTCCCCACCGAGCGGATTCAGCTGCCGCCCCGACCCGTCGGTCCACCGCTCCCGCTCGGTCCGCTTGCGCGCACGGGTCAGGACCCCCAACAGCCGGCGGCGGCGAAGCGTCGTTCGTGGTGGCGGGACCCGTTGTCGCTTTCCCTCATCGCGATCATCGTCGTGGCACTCGTCGTCGGCGGGCTCGCCGGAGCGGAACTGTACGCACGGCACCGCGTGGACGGCATCCTGGTCGAGGTCGCCGAGTGCGTCGTCAAGGATGGAGCAACGGTGTCGTTCGGCGTCAATCCGCCCTTCCTCTGGCAGCACGTCACCGGCCAATACACGAACATCTCGGTGGCGACCGACGGCAACCAGGTGCAGGACGCCAAGGGCATGAAGGCCGACGTGTCCGTTTCGGATGTTCGGTTGCAAGGCTCGTCGGACTCGAAGGGGACCATCGGTTCTCTCAACGCCACGTTGACGTGGACTGCCGCAGGCATCAAGGACACCGTCGCTGCCAACCTTCCCGGAGTGGGCAGCCTGGTCACCGGGGTGACGACCGACGCAGCGGCGGGCACGCTCAACCTGGAGGCCGGAAGCATCACCGTCACGGCGAAACCGGTGGTGACCGATGGCGACCTCGCCCTGCAGGTCGTCGATGTCGCCGGCCCGCTGGCGAAGGACACCGTGCAGACAGCACTCGATGAGCTCACCGCGAAGCTGAATGCGCAGTACCCGCTCGGCATTCACGCCGACAGCGTGGAGGTGACCGCCACGGGAGTCGTCGGGAAGTTCTCGACGCAGAACGCCTCGATTCCGCGAGACGACGCCAACGCCTGCTTCGCGCGACTGTGATGCACTACGCCTGGGAAACACCGTCCGACGGCGTATACCGCTGCCGTCTACCGTTCCTCGACATCACAGTAGGTCTTATCCGGGGAAGCCGGGGCCACCTGTTGATCGATTGCGGCACAACGCTTCTCGAAGCGTCGGCCATCGCCGAGGACGTGAAGGCTCTCGCTGGGGAGTCGTCACCCACCTCGTGATGACCCATGATCACTTCGATCACATCCTCGGACCGGCGGGGTTCGGAGATGCCGAGCACTATGGCGCCCCCTCAGTTGGCGAGGCGTTGACCAACAGGCTGGCGGAGGTTCGCACACACGCCATCGGCTTCGGGGCCGACCCAGCCGAACTGGATAGGGCGATCGCCGCGGTGAGGACGCCGGACCATCTGCTCGTGCGAGGCGACCTCAACCTGGGTGACCGGGTGGTCCACGTCCAGCATCCGGGGCGCGGCCACACCGACCACGACCTGATCGTCGTCGTCCCGCCGATGAAGCCGATGGAGCGCACCGTGGTGTTCTGCGGGGACCTCGTCGAGGAGTTGGCCGACCCAGCCATCAACGACGACTCCGACGTGCTCGCATGGCCCCGAGCACTGGACGGGGTGCTGGAGTTCGGTGGCCCCGACGCGGTGTACGTGCCGGGCCACGGCGCCATGGTCGATGCTGGGTTCGTGCGCCGACAGTGCGACTGGCTGGCCAGACACCCGGGTGCGACCGGCAGTTCATGATGGATGGCGTGGAGTCGACCCGCGTGGATCGCTGGATGTGGGCGGTCCGGCTGACGAAGACCCGGCCAGACGCCGCCGCGGCGTGCCGGGGCGGACACGTGCGAATCAACGATCGGCCGGCCAAGCCGTCGACGACGGTGTCGCCCGGTGACGAGGTACGGGCACGGGTGGGGGAGACGACGCGGATCGTCGAGGTGGTGAGGGTCATCCAGAAGCGAGTGGGCGCAGCCGATGCCGTCACGTGCTTCCTCGATCGAACGCCCGCGCCGCCTCCGACGGTCTCCATCCCGGTGGCGTTCCGCGATCGGGGCGCCGGGCGACCGACGAAGCGGGACCGTCGTGCGCTGGACAAATGGCGTGCGAGCCAAGGCTGAGCAGATCTCAGAAACGATGTCGGGTCACGCAAAGTCGATGTGTGGGACGATGACCGTGCGCCATCAGAGAGGACACCCGGGTTTCATGACTGAAGGACGACGCGTCACAGCCGTCGACGCCGCGAAGATCGTGTTCGCAGGCGTGATCATCACCGGCGGTGCACTCGCCATGGCCGGTCAGGCCGCAGCCGATCCGGAGGCGCCCTACACGCCGGTACCAGGGGCTCCCGACGCGCCGCCAGCTCCCGGCCAGCAAGTCGTAGCGGGGGGAGACGTCCCGATGGCCGCACCCGCGCCACCGCCCAATGGCGCGCCAATGGTGCCGGAGATCGCCAACCCGCAATACGGGTCGGGCTCCGGGCCGCTGGGTTTCATCCGGGATGCTTGGCATCAAGCCAAGGACCCGTACGGCATCGGCGATTCGCCCGATGGAATGCTGGCCGGGGCCCCGCCGCCGCCCGGTGCCGGCCCGCCGCCACCGCTGCCGCCCGGATTCGTGTCGTTGAACTACCCCGAGTCCAATACCGCCGCGACGCAAGCGGCCCCCAACACCGGTGGACCGGCCCTGCCGCCCGGGTACTACCCGCTCAACGGCCCGCCGCCGCCCGGATACGTCGCACCGCCGCCGGTGCCCGTAGATCCGGCAGCGCCGCCTATCGTGCCCGCCCCTCCGGGGTAGTAGCCCAGCGGCGCCAGGCCGATGCCAGCCGGCAACACACGGAACTTCGCCGCTCAGGTCGGCGGCCCACACCAAGGGCTTCGTCCGGGACTCGGGGTGGTCTTGCGCCAACCCGATCTGTGTCCACGACAACTGCTGCGCCGCCTCGGCGACCTTGAGGAAGCCGTTCTCGGCGAACTCATCGGCGTGCATGGCGAGCGTTGCGCATCAACTCCTCGTGACACCAACGATTTTCCCGCATGACGGTTCAGCCAGTGGTCTTGCGATGCTTGCACCCCGGCCAGCAGCATGGTCGGCGTTGGCCTTCCTCGAGCTCCTCCCGAGTCCGACGTATGCGGCGCTCCCTGGTCTTCTCCTGCTTGGCGTCCTCGACCCAACAGATGAACTCGTTGCGCGCCAAGGGCGTGATGTCCTTCCAGGCATCGAGCGCCGTGTCGTTGGCGATCAGCGCCGTGCGCAGGTCAGCGGGCAGCGCGTGAACAACACCGCCGGGGACTCGCTGGCCACTCATGGGGGACAGGTTAACCCCGGATGCCTTATTGGGATCGGTAGTACGCCGACGGTTGTGTACTTCCCGTAACGACGCCGGTAGAGGCGACGAATGAACCACAAAAGGGGAGTTGATCATGACCATCACTCACAACCGCAAGAGGATCATCGCCGGCGCCCTGGCATCGGCGGGCATCGCCATGGTCGGCATGGGATTGACCGCAGGAGCCGCCCAGGCCCTTCCCGGCGGTCCCATGCCGCTAGGTTCCTGGCCGGGATGTCCGGAAGACAGCCCGTCCGGCCCGTGCCAGTGGTGCCCAGGAGACCCGCCGGTGCAGACCGGAAACCTCCGGGTCAACCCCGTGGTCTGGGATGCGAACATCTGCCACACCTACTTCTACGTCTACCACGGGCAGGGCAACGTCGCCCAGAACATCTGGGAAGGAACCAGTCCGCCCGCACCGCCGCCACCTCCGCCCAACTTCACCCCGCCGCTTCCTCCTGGATGGTGCTGGTCGCTCTTCATCCCGACACCCTGCCCTTAACGAACGATATTGCCGCGGAACGCAACTGACACTGGTTACCTCCCGTGGAGAGTCGGCCCAGCGTGTCGCCGTAGGTGGCGGCCAGCAGGGTGACGACAATCGCGCGAAATGGGCACTTGCCAGACCCGAGTGCGCTATCGCGCGGCGACGCTCATGAGTTCTTTTGCGGCCCCTCGCCGCCCGACGAAGGAATCGCCCCACTGCAATCGAAGCCGGTAACCGTAGTGTCGGCGCGCGCGATACCGACCGGTGCTGACCCACGTACCGACTTCGTCCTCGGTCCGTTGTTCACCTCCTTGGGGGCTTCATGAGCACGGACGTCCACGCGTTTGTCGCTCACACCGAGCCGCCCGCGGCCGCAGGGGACTTCCATCGTCCCTACGAACTCATGCGCAACGAACTCCTCGAATCCGCCGTAAGCCGACCCTGAGCGGGCAGCCGTGATGCAATCGGCGACCGACTAACCCGAGACGCCGAGGATCTTGATCGCGAAGATGAGCGAATCACCCTTCTGAATGCCCGCGCTGGGCTGACCGTCGGGATATCCGTCGGCAGGGGCCATTGCTACCGCGACGGTCGACCCGACATTCTGTCCCGCAATCGCCTTCTGGAAGCCCGGCACCACTCCGTCGAGCGGGAATTCCGCCGGCTCACCCCGTTCGTAGCTGCTGTCGAACACGTTCCCGTCGCGTCCATTGACGCCCATGTAGCAGACGGAAACCGTCGCCGTGTCCGCAACGACCGGCCCGTTGCCGGCTTGCAAGGTGTGGACCTGGGTCTCGGCGACGCTGAACGGTCCGTCCACCTTGACCTCCGGCGCCAGTGCATCCGTCGATCCGGTCACCGCGACGCTGCCAGTGGTCCCGGGCAGCGTCCACTCGGGTGTGCCACCGTTGCCCGGCAGTGCCGTCGGGCAAGACGCCGTCTCAGCGGCGGGGGACGGGCTCGGTTCAGCGACGGCGGACGAGCTGCTCGCAGCGACTGAGGACGAGCCCGGTTCGGCGTCCGCGTCGGAGCCGCACGCGGCGAGCATCATGACGAGCGGCGCAGCACATGCCACGAACGCGAAGGGGGCGGACGTGCGAGATGAGTTCACGGTGGCCACGCTACAGCCGCAACGAAGCCCGTCCACGGGGCCACCCGTTCTCTGCGAATTGCTCGCAACCCGTCATCACCCTGACCGGGCAATCACGCTCCAGATCAGGCTGGCCGACCGCATCACGTCGGGAGCCGAGGGCGGACACCCTTGGCAGGGCATCGGACTTCGGGAGACCGGCGACCGTCGCTCACCGCAGATTCAGCCTGACTCCAGCATCGTCGAAGACATCCCGTACCGAATCGAAAAACGTGCCCTGCCCTCGCTGCACGTCCTGCAGATAGCGCCGCGACAGATCGCTGTGTTGCCACTCGAACCCATAGGGCTGATTCTCTGGGGTACCGAATCCACCGCGCAAGCTATCGGCTAGCGCATCGAGATTCTGTCCAAAGTATCCGCCGGGGCCGTTGACCGAGCGGCCGACCTCTCGATAGAAGTCCTTGACCGACTTGATCTTTCGGCCGTCGATTCGGAATATCCGAGGCACGCCCGAGTCTGGCTTCGGCGTCATGATTGCCTTCCCTCGTCAGTGACCAGACAGAAGGAGTCGTAGTGATCGTCGGTGTAGAAGTACTGGCGCGGATTAGTCACCGGCGCTCCACCGGTGATGACGTGCCTCGTCGACCGATTCCGAACACCCGGGGTGATCACGGTGTACTCGTGGCAACAACCCCCGGCCTGGTCGGGTAGATGCCCCTCGCGGTTGCCAAAGACCACACCGTCGTTGCGCGGAAAGGGGAATGGACCATTCGAATGGATCACCCGTACGGTTTCGGCCACCTCGGGCGGCAAGGTCTCCAGTGGGCACGTCGGCACACCGACCGCCGTTGTTGCCGGGTCGGAGGACTTCGTCGTTGCCGGATTCGATGAATGCGTCCGCACCCCCATCCGGCGGCGATGACGATTAGTGCGCAGAGTGCGACAAGCGCCAACCTTCGTCGACTCACCTGTGCTCCTCGCCGTCGGCCCACTGTCGACTCATCGTCACCCGTTGCCGCGTCGGTGTGATCTTCCCGGGTTTGTATTTGTATTTGTGATGCAGCAAGCCGCGGTACTGCAGGACCGCGGCGGACTGTCCGATCGCAATACAGTTGGCATCTCTGTACATTCGACGACCGCATTCGATCGGTCCCACTGGGGCGACAGGCCCGATCGAGCTGGACCTAGTCGCAGCGCGTACTGCGATGCGACGCTAAGAGGTCAGCATCGCAAGCTATTTGCCCACGTTGCCGCAGATGATGGGCTGGAAGTAGAGGGTGGGCTGCCCATTTTGTTGAATCTGGCTCATCGACCCGAGGTGGACGTTGACGTACCATCCCGATGCCGGTGGCGCCTGATCGACGTTCTGAATGACCGTCGTCGCCTCTGCCGTACCGCTTGGCGAAGCAACCAGATCATCAAGGGGATACTTGACCGCCCCTTGAGATTGGCACGAGCCGAGGTGCACGTGTACCGCGTGGGCTGTCCCGGCGGGAAGGCCACTGGCGGTTGTGGTGACGGAGAGTGTCTTCTTCGCGGGATCGTAGGTCAGCGTCGCCGAACCCTGCGGGTGCTGGCCGGGCTGCGGCAACGGCGCCATGGTCAGCGTCGTCGATGTCGCAGGAGTGATGTCGGCACAGGAGATGGGCGTGTACCCGAGCGAATCTGGGCTGCCCAACTGGTCGGACGGAGCTAGATGGATGTTCAGTAGCGTTCCGGGTGCTAAACCGGAGGGGGAGGGCTGCACGCTGGTAACGGTGGTGTCGATCGCGCCCGTGCTGTCGGCGACGACGTCGGGAAACGGCACCAAGACGTTGCCCTGAGCGGCACAGCTGCCCTGATGGATGTGCATCGCGTGACTGCTGCCCGGGGTAAAGCCAGACATCTGCAGCTTGGCGGTGACGTTCTTGGTTTGGGAGTCCCAGCTCAGCGCGACGGTGCCCGATGGCTGACCAGTGAGTGGCACGCTGATCGGCGAGCCCGCCACCACGCTCGAGGTGGCTGTCGTCGACGTCGATGCTTGTGACGTCGACGATTGGGTGGAATTGGAGCCGCAGCCGGCGACGGTCGCGGCGGCCACAGCCACCACCGCTACAACCCGTACGGACTTCGAGACGCTCGTAATGGATTTCAAGACTCTGCTCCCATGTTTCATGGCGACGGCAAGCTGCCGGACAATGTGCGCGTTGGCCGAGACTGCGACGAGAAGCTGTTATCCAGCTGGGGTTTTCATTGGGGATTCCTGTCCTTCGGTCATCAGTGCGGGTGGACTGGTGTGCTTCGCGTAGTGCTTGCGGTAGATGATCTTGTACAGCGGCACGAACCATGGGATGTCGCGTAGCCCGGGGATCCATGGCAGGAGTAGCTGCAGGAGCATGCCCACGATCACGATCAGGGTGCCGACCCAGAGGTCCGCGGCGGCAGAATTGGCGATTGCCGGGATGTGGCTGAAGGCCTCAGCACCAGGGCGGCACCTCGAAGGAGGCGTTCAGCCGACTTCGTGTGATCAGTCAGCACGAGCACGTCAAGTTGGTCGACGTCGCTCAAAAGGTCCTCGACGATGCTGTTCGACGGGCCAATGCGCGCCATTGTCAGTCATTTTGAGTATCTCCGAGCCGCGCCATCAGATACAACCAACCGAGTGAAGGGTCGACATGACACCGCACCTGGGCGACAAAGCACCCGACTTCACCGCCGCGACAACTCGGGGCCCCATCAACCTCTACGACTGGCTGGGCGACAGCTGGGGGTCCTGTTCAGCCATCCGGGAGACTTCACGCCTGTGTGCACTACCGAACTCGGAACCGGGTCGGAAGACTTCGTCGTCGCTGGATTCGATGACCGCATCGACACCAGCGCCCATCCGCCCGCGATGACCACGAGCGCGACGAGCGCGACGAGCGCGAACCCGCGTCGACTCACCGCGCCCCACACTGTCGACCGACCGGTCACTAGATCATCATCCCTTGGCGCGTTGGTGTGATCTTTTGAGGTTTGCAAAGTTTTGTACTGGTAAACCCGTGTACTCGATTCCCGCATATTCGCGCCGAGGCGACTTAACGTGTGAGCGCACTCAACAACGAAACTCGTCGGTTGATCTCGCAGGTTGACTCAGCCGTCGCTGGGGGGATGCAATGGTGCATGCAGCGGATCTCTCTGGAGGCTTCGGCCCGTGAACAACTCGAACTTGCCGCGACCCATGGTGGTCGTGCCGCCGATACGGTGGTGGGTGGCCACGAGCGGGTGTTGCGCCAGACGGTGATCGCGTTGATCCAGGGTTCGGAGTTGGGAGACCACGAAAACCCCGGCGAGGCAACGGTCTACGTCCTGCGTGGTCGGGTGCGGCTGGTCTCCGGGGCGAACTCGTGGGAGGCCCGGACCGGAGATCTCATCGAGGTTCCCGACGCTCGACACAGTTTGGTCGCGGAAGAGGATTCCGCGGTGCTGCTGACCGTCGCCAAACTGCCCTAGCGCAACTCTTTCCTGGTAATTACCTCTGGCGCAAGCCATTTGATCTGACGGGACGCTGGAGTTGGCTAGATGCTTTGGCGGTAGCCGAAGAATTCGTGGTCCTGGTTGTAGCCGCCATAGCCACCGCCGACGTCGGCGAAGTCGGCGACGAACTCGATACCCGCAATCCATTTGACCTGTTTGAACCCGAGCTGGGTCTCGTTGCGCAACCGCAGCGGCGCGCCGTGACCGAACGACAGCGGTGCATCGTTCATGTCATAGGCAAGCATGCTCAGGTGATGGCTCATCTGATCGATGGGGTGCGCGTCGTAGTAGATCCCGTCATCAGGTCCGTCGCTGAGCGCGTAGAACACCACCCACTGGGCGTCCGGTAGCGGGGTGACCAGGTCGAGGATCGTCTGCATCGACACCCCACCCCATTTCGCGATGCCCGACCAGCCTTGGATGCAGAAGTGCTGGGTGATCTGCTCGTGGTCCTGCAAGGCCCGCAGCTCTGCCAAGTTGAGGTCGAGGGGGTGTTCCACCAGGCCGGTGACCTTGAGGCGGTAGTCGAGGAAATCGCCGGCGAGCAGCGCGGTGTATTCCGGTGAGTCGGGGTACTGCCCGTTGTGCCAGAAGTACGGGGAGATGTCGGACTCGGTGTACTCACCGGGTTTGGCATCGAGGTGTTCGAACAGCCGCTGCAGGGGGCCGATCAGCGCGTACCCGACCCGCTGCACCACCCGGGGATGGGCCAACGTGAACGGGGTGGCGGCCACCCAGCCCGCAGCGGCAACGGCCATGGCGGCGGTGAACATGCCGAATCCCACCCAGTCGCCGGCGTCGCGGCCGGCGAAGATGTGGTTGAGGTTGCGCAGAACACCGGTGGTGAACACCAGGGTCAGGTGGATGACGATGAACCCCAGGAACCACACCAGGACCAGGAAGTGCAGCGAGCGGGCGGTCTGGATGCTGAGTACC
>NZ_DASQEU010000035.1:0-5787 GCF_035633495.1 Mycobacterium sp.
CGGAAACGTCAAACGCTGGCGCGACGGGCAGATGGCGCTGCGCTGGTGCGCCGCCGGAATGGCCGAGGCCGGCAAGCAGTTCCGCCGCATCCACGGCCACCTGCACCTACCCATACTGCGCGGCGCGCTCGAAACCGAAGCAGCCAACATGACGCAACCGTCGTGCACACTGATCAGGTCAGCGCAGCCTGATGCTCACCGGGCCGCCACCGAAGTTCCGGAGCTCGGGACGTCCTCCGAGAAGGCTTCAGCGAACCATGAAGGTCCCGGTCAGGACCCCTGATGCTCTAGCGCGATCCGTTGAGACAACGGCCCGCGCAAAGCGACCACCGTGGTAGCCTCGAGGCCTCCAGGCGGGCCGGTAGTACGCCACCGGAATGCACCATCGCCGTCTGGTCATACCATTTAAACATTCAGCGTCGATTCGTTCGAACTCCTGGGCGGTGCCACGAACCATGGTTCCAGACGTCGCGACGATTCTCGATCGGTATTCCAAAGACCGAACGGACCTCATCGACATACTGTGGGACGTCCAGCACAGGTACGGCCACATCCACCAGGACGCGGTGCGGGCGGTCGCCGACCAGCTGGGATTGGCCCCCGGCGATGTCATGGAGACCGCATCGTTCTATCACTTCTTTCACACTGAGCCCACCGGCCGATACCGAATTTATCTGAGCGACAACGTCATTGCCAAGATGTACGGTTTCCAGCAGGTCCGCGATGCCCTGGAACGACGAACGGCAGCACGATTCGGCGGGCCCGGAACAGCCGAATTCAGCTTGTTCGAAACCGCGTGCATTGGTCTCAGTGACCAAGAGCCGACGATGCTCATCGACGGCGTGGTCTTCACTCGACTGACGCCCGAATCCGTCACTGACATCATCTCGCGATTGCAGCAGGGACAGTCACCGGAAGAGATCGCCAATCCGTCTGCACTGCCTCGTAGCGATGTCGCCTATGTCGAGGCGCTGATCAATACCACAGTGCACACAGCCGGCCCGGTCTTCTTCAGTGACGAGCCCGACTATGAGGCATTGCTGGACCGGTGTCTGGCGTTGACGCCCGAACAGGTGATCGCGACCATCACGGACTCTCGGCTCCACGGCCGCGGTGGTGCCGGCTTCTCCACCGGAAGCAAGTGGCAGTTGTGTCGTGAGGCGGCCGACGACGAGAAGTACGTCATCTGCAATGCCGATGAGGGTGAGCCCGGTACGTTCAAGGACCGCGTCTTGCTCACTCGAACACCCAAGCAGGTGTTCGTGGGGATGATCATCGCGGCCCACGCCATCGGCGCGGCGCACGGAATCGTGTACCTGCGCGCTGAATACGCTTATCTCAGGGCATATCTCGAGCAGCAACTCACCGAGCTTCGCGACGGCGGCCTGCTCGCTGACGGCTTCGACATCCGCATCACGATGGGTGCCGGATCCTACGTCTGCGGTGACGAGACCGCTCTCATCGAGTCCTGCGAAGGCAAGCGCGGAACGCCACGACTCAAGCCGCCGTTCCCCACCGAGCACGGATTCCGCGGTAAGCCAACCTGCGTCAACAACGTCGAGACGTTCGCCGCTGCGGCGCGGGTCATGGAGTTGGGCGCCGATTGGTATGCCGCGATGGGTACCCCAGGGTCCTCGGGCACCAGGTTGCTCAGTGTCGCCGGGGATTGCACCGCCCCGGGAATCTACGAGTTCGAATGGGGTGTCACCCTGCGTGAGGTGCTGGAGGTCGTCGGCGCACGGGATGCCCGCGCGGTGCAGCTCAGCGGCCCCTCAGGGGAGATGGTTTCGGTCGCCGCGGACGCCGACCGCCGGCTCGCTCACGAGGACCTGTCCTGCAACGGCTCATTCATGGTTTTCAATGCCCAGCGCGACTTGCTCGGCGTTGTCAGGGATTTCATGCAGTTCTTCGTGGACGAGTCCTGCGGTATCTGCGTTCCCTGCCGCGTGGGGAACGTGGTTCTGCGGCAGAAGGTCGACCTGGTCATCGACGGCATGGCCAGTCAATCGGATCTCGACGATATGCTCCAGTGGAGCGGTGTGATCGCCAGGACCAGTCGGTGTGGGCTGGGGACCAGCTCCCCCAATCCGATCTTGACGACACTGGAGAAGTTTCCCGACGAGTACTACCGCCGACTTCACGATCAGACGGGTGACGTGCTGCCGTCCTTCGACATCGAGGACGCACTCGGCGGTTACGGCGCGGCCATGCGGCAACTCGAGCAGGAGTCGAGATGACCATTCAGATTGAGATCGACGGCGTCGCGGTGACCACCGAATTAGGCAGGAACTTCGTCGATGTCGCCGCGGAGTCCGGCGTGTATATCCCGACCCTCTGCTACCTGCCGGGAAAGCCGGTGCTGGGCACCTGCCGCGCGTGTTCGGTCAAAGTCAACGGCCGGGTAGTCCCAGCGTGCACCGTGCAGGTCACCGACGGCATGCATGTCGAGGTGGACGAGCCGCAGACCGTCGACTTGCGCAAGGCGTTGGTCGAAATGCTGTTCTCTGAGGGCAATCACAACTGCCCCAGCTGCGAGAAGAGCGGTCGCTGCACTCTGCAGGCGGTCGGTTACGAGGTCGGCATGACGGTCTCACGGTTCCCGTATCAGTTCCCCGAGCGCGTCCAGGACCATGCCTCCGACAACATCTGGCTGGAACGCGATCGGTGCATCTTCTGCCAGCGCTGTGTCGAGTTCATTCGCGATCACCAAACCGGTGAGAAGATCTTCAGCATCAGTGGGCGCGGCGAGCATGCGCGCATCGAGATCGACGTCGAACTCGCCAATGCGATGCCGCCCGAACAGGTACGAGAAGCGGTGGCCATCTGTCCCGTCGGCACCATCCTAGAAAAGCAGGTGGGCTACGACGACCCGATTGGCCAGCGGTTGTACGACATCGAATCGATACGTGACCGCGCTCTGGGAAGGCAAACCGAATGACCGCACCCGAGATGAACACGATCGCGTCGCACGAGCTTTCGGCGACACCCCTGGACCCGGCGCTTGCCGCCGAACGGGCCGAGAAGATCAAGGTGTCCATGATCAGCCTGTGCGGCTGCTGGGGATGTACTTTGTCCCTCCTGGACCTAGACGAGCGTCTGCTAGGCCTGCTGGACAAGATCACCATCCACCGTTCCTCGCTCACCGACCTCAAACGGATCACCGAACGCTGCGCCATCGGATTCATCGAAGGCGGGGTTGCGAACGAGGACAACATCGAGACGTTGGTGCACTTCCGGGAGAACTGCGACGTCCTCATCTCGGTCGGAGCATGCGCAATCTGGGGCGGGGTACCAGCGATGCGCAACATGGTCGAGCTGAAGGACTGCTTGGCGGAGGCCTACACGAACTCACGCACCGCGGTCCCCGGCGCCGAACCCGTCGTACCGTTCCATCAACAGATTCCCATTTTGACCACCAAGGTGTATCCGTGTCACGAGGTCGTCGCGATGGACTATTTCCTTCCCGGCTGCCCACCCAGACCGGACGCGATCCTGCACGTGCTGGACGACCTGATCAACGACCGTCCCGTCGACTTACCCAAGTCGCTGAACCACTTTGACTGACCTTCGGAAGACCACACATGGGTAGCAGAATCGTCATCGATCCCGTCACCCGCATCGAGGGTCACGGGAAGGTCGTCGTTGAACTCGACGACGACCACAACGTCGTCGACGCCAGGCTCCACGTCGTCGAGTTCCGAGGATATGAGAAGTTCATCCAGGGTCATCCATTCTGGGAGGCCCCGGTGCTGATGCAGCGTATCTGCGGCATCTGCTTCGTCAGTCATCACCTGGCAGGGGCAAAGGTGGTCGACGACATCGTCGGGGTCGGACAGCCCTCGGGGATGTACCTCACGCCGACCGCCGTGAAGATGCGCAGGCTGGGACATTACGCGCAGATGCTGCAGTCACACGTCACCGCGTACTTCTACCTCGTGGTACCGGAGATGCTGTTCGGCATGGACGCTGCACCCGAACAACGCAACATCCTCGGCCTCATCGAGGCCGATCCCGAAATGGTCAAACGCGTTGTGATGCTGCGCAAGTGGGGTCAGGAAGTGATCACGGCGGTCTTCGGCAAGCGCATGCACGGTATCTCGTCGGTGCCGGGCGGCGTGAACAAGAGCCTGACGCCCACCGAGGTGGACCGGCTCGTTCGCGGGGAGGACGGACTTCTGTCGGTCGATCAGGTCATCGACTACGCCCAGTTGGGGCTCGAACTCTTCGACGACTTCCACGACAGGCATCGCAGCGAGGTCGACGGTTTTGCGAACGTGCCCGCGCTCAACATGTGTCTCGTCGACCCCGACGGCAATGTCGACTACTACGACGGCACTCTGAAGATCGTCGACGACGAGAAGAAGGTTGTCCGGCAGTTCGACTACCACGACTACCTCGACCACATCTCCGAGGGCGTCGAAAAGTGGAGCTACATGAAGTTTCCGTTCCTCACCGAACTCGGCCGAGACGCCGGCTCGGTGCGGGTGGGACCACTCGCCCGGCTCAACGTCACGAAGACGCTGTCGACGCCGCTCGCGCAGCACGCTCTGGAGAAGTTCCACGGATACACCGGCGGCTGCGCCAACAATATGACGCTGCACACGAATTGGGCGCGAACGATCGAAATCATCCACGCCGCAGAGGTCGTTCGAGACCTACTGCTGGATCCGGATCTGCAGAAGGACACCTTGGTGGTCACACCGCCCGCCGACGCGTGGACTGGTGACGGAGTCGGGGTGGTGGAGGCGCCCCGCGGCACCCTGCTGCACCATTACCGCGCCGGCCCCGAGGGCAATGTGACATTCGCGAACCTCATCGTGGCCACCACCCAGAACAACCAGGTGCTCAACCGGACGGTGCGTAGCGTCGCAGAGGATTACCTCGGCGGCAAGGCCGAGATCACCGAAGGCATGATGAACGCCATTGAAGTGGGTATCCGCGCCTATGATCCGTGCTTGAGTTGTGCCACACACGCTTTGGGGCAGATGCCGCTCATCGTTTCGGTCGTCGACAAGGCAGGCCGGGTGATCAATGAGCGTGTCCGCTGAGCCGCGATTTCCCACACTGGACTACTTCGACGACCCGTCATCGCTGATCTACGGCATCGGCAATGTCGGACGTCAGGACGACGGACTGGGCTGGGCATTCATCGACGAACTCGAGGCGCAAGAGCACCCTGCCAAGTCGGACCTGCGTCGCACCTACCAGCTCAACCTCGAAGACGCTGACCTGATCAACGGATTCACTCGGGTGCTCTTCGTGGACGCGACGAAGGATCCGGCGGTCGCGTCCTTCGCACTGACACGCCCTGAACCGAAGCTGGATTTCACCTTTACCTCGCACGCACTCTCGATTCCTTCGATCCTCGCGACCGCCAAACAATGCTTCGGGGGGGTTCCCGAGGTCCATCTCTTGGCGATCCGCGGTTACGCGTGGGAACTGCAGATGGGTCTGACCGAGTCGGCGAGACACAACCTCGGCGAAGCACTGAAGTCCTTGTCGACTACGTCATCGACGGAGTGATCGGCCCCGACGGGATCCGGCGCGCTGCGAAGTAAGCATTCGACGCGATGGACAAGATGTTCGCCCGACGTTGCGCTCGACGAACTGCATCGAGTCGATGATCTCCGTCTGCCGCGAGCACGACGGAAACGTCAAACGCTGGCGCGACGGGCAGATGGCGCTGCGCTGGTGCGCCGCCGGAATGGCCGAGGCCGGCAAGCAGTTCCGCCGCATCCACGGCCACCTGCACCTACCCATACTGCGCGGCGCGCTCGAAACCGAAGC
>NZ_DASQEU010000036.1:0-2117 GCF_035633495.1 Mycobacterium sp.
CAGTACGCGCAGCTGACTGATCCCCCGCCCGCCGATCCCGACGGACTGGGCTACGACACCGACCTGCTCACCCTGGCAGGCCAAGGCGAGCAGGACCCGAAGCTGGAAGCGGAACTGGCCAGCTTCAAAGCCCTGCTCACCGAGGGCCCGACGCACCCAACCCCCACCGACCTGGAGGAGACCCGGTGAGTCTGGACCAGCTCGGGTCGTACTTCGGGTTCACCCGCACCCCGTTCCGCCGGGACCTGGCCCCCTCGATGCTGCACCGCCACGCCGGCCACGCCGAAGCGGTCGCCCGGATCCGGTGGTGCATCAACGAGAACGCCCTGGGCGTCATCACCGGTGAGGTTGGGGCCGGCAAGACCGTCGCGCTGCGCGCCGCCCTGGCCGAACTCGACGCATCCCGGCACACCGTGATCTACCTGCCGAACCCGGCCGTCGGCGCCCGCGGTCTCTACGCCGCCCTAGTCACCGGCCTCGGTGGTGTCCCACGCTTCCACACCGCCAGCCTGATCGCCCAGACCATGGACCACCTCGCGGCCGAGAAACACGAACGCGGCCGGGCCGTCATCGTGGCCGTCGACGAGGCGCATCTGCTCTCCGCCGACCAACTCGAAGAACTCCGGCTCCTGACCTTATGCCGAGCCGCCGGTTATGCCGAAGAGCCTGCAATGACGGCTTGACCTCTCCAGCCAGGGCAGCCATTTCCGGGTTCGGAGCTCGGCATAATCAGAGGGTGATCAGGAACGCAAGGAGCGTGTCGGGCGGCGTGTATCGGCCTCGTTTGGTGTTGAGCGGCGCTGTGCGGGCGAGGGCCTTTTCCTTGAGCGCCATGCTGGCGTGGACGTAGATCTGTGTCGTTTGGGAGCTCTCGTGGCCGAGCCAGAGGGCGATCACGGCGGAGTCCACGCCGGCATCGAGAAGGTTCATGGCGCAGGTGTGTCGAAGGACATGCGGCGAAACGGTCTTCGCGGTGAGGGATGGCTTGGTCTGTGCCGCGATCCTGCTGTACTTGGCCACCAGCCACTGCACGGCGTCGACGCTGAGGCGCTGTCCTCGCGAGGTTGGGAACACCGGGTCGCTGGGTCCGCCCGATCGCTCTTTCATCCACTGCCGAAGTAGGGCCACCGTCTGCTTGGTCAAGGGAGTCGCCCGGTCCTTGCGACCCTTGCCGTGGCAGCGGACGTGAGCACCGGGTCCGAGTTCGAGATCCGCGATGGTCAGGTGGGTAAGTTCGCTGACACGCAGACCGGTCTGGACCGCCAGGACCAGCAGCATGTGATCTCGTCTGCCGATCCACGTTGTCCGGTCAGTTGCGGCGAGCAGCGCATCCACCTCGGCGACCTCGAGGTAGTCCAGCTCCCGCTTGTCGTAACGCTTGCTGGGGATCGCCAGCACGCGCTGGATCGTCTGGGCGTGTTCGGGATGGCGGTAGGCGGCATACCGGAACAACGAATGGATCGCTGCCAGCCGGGTGTTTCGGGTGCGAGCACTGTTGCGCCGGTCATGCTCCAGATGGGTGAGGAAGTCACCGACCAGGGTGGCATCCACATCGCTGACGTCGAGCTGCGACGGGGCCTTGCCGGTCCGGTCTTGCGCGAAGACCAACAGCATCCGAATGCTGTCGCGGTAGGCGGCGACGGTGCGGGGGCTGGCCTGGCGTTGGGTGATGAGACGTTCGGTGAAGTACGCCTCGATGGTCGGTGCGAAGGTGGTCATCGCGGCAGCTCCTGCCACCGCTCCAAGCGCTCTGCGGCCAACCCCAGCAGTTCGGGGCAGGCTTGCAGATACCAGTAGGTGTAGGCCGGATCGGCATGGCCCAGGTAAGCCGACAGCAGACTCAGCTTGCCGGTCGGATCGGCTCCCTCACGATGCCAGTCACGGACGGTGGCCACTGCGAAGGTGTGTCGCAGACCCTGGACCTTCGGTCCAGTCCCGTCCGGTTGGGGTTCGCGTCCGATCTCGATGAGCAGCTCGCGGAACACGTGGTGCACTGTGACGTCGAGCAGCCTGGTCCCACGTATGGAGACGAAGAAGCTGGGTGCCTTGGGGTGTGGGCACAGTTCGTCTCGAACCTGCGCGTAGTCGCGCAGTGCGGCGCACGTCGACTCGTGCAG
>NZ_DASQEU010000037.1:0-11860 GCF_035633495.1 Mycobacterium sp.
CACCGAGAACAGCATGGGTGTCTCGAAGGTCAACTGGCCCTTCCACATCGTGCCGATCCAGTTGAAGAACTTGATGCCGGTCGGGACGGCGATCAGGAACGTCATGAAGGAGAAGAACGGCAGCAGCACCGCGCCGGTGGCATACATGTGGTGCGCCCAGACCGCGACCGAGAGAGCAGCGATGGAGATCGTCGCGTAGATCAGCGTGGTGTAACCGAAGATCGGCTTGCGGCTGAACACCGGGAAGATCTCGGACACGATGCCGAAGAACGGCAGCGCGATGATGTACACCTCGGGGTGGCCGAAGAACCAGAAGAGGTGTTGCCACAGCAGCACTCCGCCGTTGGCCGGGTCGTAGATGTGCGCGCCCAGGTGACGGTCGGCGGCGAGGCCGAACAGTGCGGCGGTCAGCAGCGGGAACGCCATCAGCACCAGGATCGAGGTCACCAGGATGTTCCAGGTGAAGATCGGCATCCGGAACATCGTCATGCCGGGGGCGCGCATGCACACCACTGTGGTGATCATGTTCACGCCACCGAGGATGGTGCCGAGACCGCCGACGGCGAGGCCCATGATCCACAGGTCACCGCCCGCACCGGGCGAGTGGATGGCATCGCTCAGCGGTGAGTACGCGGTCCAGCCGAAGTCGGCCGCACCGCCGGGGGTGATGAAGCCGGCGAGTGCAATCGTCGCGCCGAACAGGAACAGCCAGAACGAGAACGCGTTGAGGCGCGGGAACGCCACGTCGGGGGCACCGATCTGCAGCGGCAGGACCAGGTTGGCGAAGCCGAACACGATCGGGGTCGCGTAGAACAGCAGCATCACCGTGCCGTGCATGGTGAACAGCTGGTTGTACTGCTCGTTGGACAGGAACTGCAGGCCGGGCAACGAGAGCTCTGCGCGCATGAAGAGCGCCATCAGCCCGCCGATGAAGAAGAAGACGAAGCAGGCGACGCAGTACATGATGCCGATCAACTTGTGATCGGTGGTGGTCACCAGCTTGTAGATCAAGTTGCCCTTGGGACCAATCCGCGTCGGGAACGGACGGCGTGCCTCGAGTTCTCCGATTGGGGGCGCTTCGGCTACCAACAGGTCCTCCAAAAGTTCGACGGAAACATCCCGCTGGGCGTTGAGATGCTCGAACCAAATCTTATCCCCCGGCGCGCCTCACGTCGTTATGGGTCCTACAAACCGTCGTAATTGGTAATAAGTGACGGCGGGACGGCGGGCAGGAGCGAAGGGACCGGGGAGGTTGATAGCCTCGGCGACGTGCCGGTTCTCAGCTCGCGGAGGGGTCCGATGGCCGCGGCGGCAGCCGTGACGACCGCGCTGGCGGTGACGCTGACCACGGCCTGCGGCGGGTCCACGGACCAGACCGGCAACCCGGAGCCCTCGAATTCCTTGGTCACCAGTACGACGAAGATCGCGGGCGCCGGCGTGCTGGGCAATCAGCGCCGTCCCGACGACTCCTGCGCGCCCGGTCCGGCGCAGCTCGACGAGGGCCCGCCGACGCGAGAGGTCCGCCACGCCGCGGGGACCACCGAGGCGGTCGCGGACCCGCAACGCATCGTGGTGCTCTCGGGTGACCAACTCGACGGGCTGTGCGCGCTTGGCCTGCAGTCACGCATCGTGGCCGCCGCGCTGCCGGACGGGTCGTCCACTCAGCCGTCGTACCTCGGCACGGTCGTGCACGACGCGCCGTCCGCGGGCAACCGCACCGCGCCCGACATCGACGCGATCAAGGCCGCCGACCCCGATCTCATCCTCGGGTCCCAGGCGCTGACGCCGGAGGCGTACGGCGAGCTGTCGACGATCGCACCGACGGTGTTCACGGGTCCTCCCGGACCCGCCTGGCAGGACACGTTGCGCACCGTGGGTGCGGCCACCGGCCGGGCCGACGCCGCCAATCAGCTGATCGACGGATTCGAGCAGGCCGCCGACAAGACCGGCGCCGACAACGACGCCACCCACTACCAGGTGTCGGTAGTCCAGCTGACGGAGAACACGCTGAGGATCTTCGGCACGGACGACTTCCCCGCCAGCGTGCTCGGCGCGGTCGGTGTGGACCGCCCGGCCACGCAGCGTTTCAAGGACAAGCCCTACGTCGAGGTCAGCACGTCGGAGGTGTCGAAGTCGACGGACTTCTCCGCGGCCGACGGGGACATCGTCTACCTGTCGTTCGACTCCCCCGCCGTCAGGGACCGCGCCGCCGAGGTGCTCGAGAGCGACGCGTGGAAGAAGCTGTCGGCGACGCACGACAACCGGGTGTTCATCGTGAACGACGAGGTGTGGCAGACGGGCGAAGGCATCGTGGCGGCGCGCGGCATCCTCGACGACCTCCGATTCGTCAACGCGCCCATCAACTGACACGGGCCGATGCAGGGTCTACTCGACGCCCTGCAACGCCTGCTGGCCGAACTGGTTGAGCTCGAGCGAACCCTCCGGCAGGACCAGCTCACCGCTGTCGATGCGGCGACGTAGGTACGCGAAACTCTGTGCGGTCTGGGCGAACAGGTGCTCCCCGGCCCGCACGGCGGGACGCTCCTTGCCATCGGGCGAGGTGAACTGCGGCAGCGGTTTCACCTCGGTGTCGTAGTCGACGTTGAAGAACAGCGGGAACGAGTAGCGCTCCTCGACGACCCTGCGGACGCGGTGGCTGGTCGCGACGAAGGCGCCGTTGGTCCACAGCTCCAGCAGATCCCCGATGTTCACGACGAAGGTCCCGGGAACGGGAGGCACGTCGATCCACTCCCCTGCGCCGTTGAGAATCCACTGAGCAGGGGATGTCCCACCCCGGGGTAGGCCTGCCACGGCACCTTCACGGTGTCGGCGACGTTGAGGCGCTCGTGTGGCCCGTCGGCGCGGTGGACGAGAACGTGGGCGCATGCGTCGCCGTCGAGATCCGTCAGCCGGATGCGGGTGCCCCGCGCCAGAACTGCGGTCGTATATCCGCCTGCCGCAACCGTTTCCGCCCATCGCAGGCTCTCGACCGATAAGCCTTCGGGAGTCGTCGGACTGGTCGAAGCCGGAACGTGTCGCATCACGTCGGCGGTTCGCCCGTGCTTGGCCCGCGCGTGCGCCCGGCCCCGGCAGTCGTGGCGGTGTCCGCCGCGTCGATGAGGTGCGAGTCGCGCACTTCGCTCGTCACTACTAGTCCCCGGGGCTCGTGGCGCCGATCCGGCGACCGCATTTCTGTCAGGTGACAGTTTTCTCGTCCGGCCGACGTCGGTGGTTGCGCCCGTGTAACCGATCGCGCGAGGTCGGTTGACAACACGCTTCGCGCGTGTCTGTCATGTGACAGATATCCGGGCTGGCCCGACTCGCCTAGGCTTGCCTGCTGTTCCACGTGCTGACGATCACGTATCTGCAACCGCCCGAGGTCATCGCCGAGGCCCGTCCCGCCCACCTCGAATGGGTCAAGGCTCACGTCGACGATGGAACGTTGATCCTGGCGGGACGGCTCGGGTCGGGGACGGGCGGGATCTTGATCGCCGGCGAAACCAGCACCGAGGCGGCCGACGAGCTGACCGCCACCGACCCGTACGTGTTGGCCGGGGTGGTGAGCTACGACCGCACCAGCCTCGAGGCCACACTCCGCTCCAGGGCTTTAACCTGCTGATTAACGGCGTGCGGAACAATTCCGCCACCGGCGCCCGTTGAAAGCGCTCGGGGGCGCAGAGCTGCGCCCGATTCATTACCCTCGCTAAGCTTTAGTCGGGGGTTCGCATGCCAAGACGACAAGAGGGTACGAAGACAAAGTGACCACGACCGTTTCAGCCATTGCCGCGACGTCGGCAACCGCACCATTGACCAAGACCACCATCGAGCGTCGCGACGTCGGCCCGCACGACGTCGCCTTCGACATCAAGTTCGCCGGCATCTGCCACTCAGACATCCACACCGTCAAGGGCGAGTGGGGCGAGCCGAACTACCCGGTCGTGGCAGGCCACGAGCTCGCGGGTGTCGTCACCGAGGTGGGCTCCGACGTGACGAAGTTCAAGGTCGGCGACCACGTCGGCGTCGGCTGTTTCGTCGACTCGTGCCGCGAGTGCGACAACTGCAAGGCCGGTCTGCAGCAGTACTGCACCGGCGAGGGCGGCATGATCGGCACCTACAACGCCACCGGCAAGGACGGCACCCCGACCTACGGCGGCTACAGCCAGGCGACCGTCGTCGACGAGAACTACGTGCTGCGCATCCCCGCCAGCATCCCGCTGGACAAGGCGGCTCCGCTGCTGTGCGCGGGCGTCACACTGTTCTCCCCGCTGAACCACTGGGGCGCGGGTCCCGGCAAGAAGGTCGCCATCATCGGCCTCGGCGGCCTCGGCCACATGGGCGTCAAGCTCGCCCACGCCATGGGTGCCGAGGTGACGGTGCTGAGCCAGTCGCTCAAGAAGATGGAGGACGGCCTGCGCCTGGGTGCCAACGAGTACTACGCCACCAGCGATCCGGACACCTTCACCAAGCTGGCGGGCAAGTTCGACCTGATCCTCAACACGGTGTCGGCGAACTTGGACCTCGGCGCCTACCTCGGTCTGCTGGCCACCGACGGCACCCTGGTGGAGCTGGGTGCGCCGGAGAAGCCGCTGGTCGTCCCGTTCTTCCCGCTCGGCGCCTACCGACGCAACCTGTCCGGATCGATGATCGGCGGCATCCCGGAGACCCAGGAGATGCTCGACTTCTGCGCCGAGCACGACGTCACGCCGGAGATCGAGGTCATCTCGGCGGACTATGTCAACGAGGCGTACGAGCGGGTACTCGCCAGCGACGTGCGCTACCGGTTCGTCATCGACACCGCGACGCTGTAGTTCCTCTCGGCGGCGGGTCGACTGGGTCTCCTTCACGGACGACACGGACGACCCGTCGCTGGTTACTCGTCACTGGCCTGGTCGACGGTCGTTCTTCCTCCCGCCCGCCGTGACGGGTGTCACACTCATGCTGACGGGGAGGTCAGCCATGACGACGACAATCGGCAGAACCGGCATTGCACCGCGGAAGAACGGCACGCCACCGCCCGACGTTCCGCTAGCGGAGATCGACTTCTCCAAGATCGAGTTCTGGGCACGCGACGACGACTTCCGCGACGGCGCCTTCGCCACGCTGCGCCGCGAGGCGCCGATCAGCTTCTTCGAGGTCGAAGACTTCGAAGGCTTCGCGGGCGGCGCCGGGCATTGGGCGCTGACCCGGTACGACGACGTGCATTACGCGAGCAGGCACCCAGAATTGTTCAGTTCGGTTCCGACCAGCACGTCGCTGAACGACGTCCCACCAGAGATCGCCGAGTTCCTCGGCTCGATGATCTCCCTGGACGACCCCCGGCATCTGCGGCTGCGGACCATCGTCAACCGGGCCTTCACGCCAAAGGTGCTGGCACGGATCGAGGAGAGTGTCCGAGACCGGGCCCGCCGACTGGTCACCGAGATGGTGGAGAACCACCCCGACGGGCGGTGCGATTTCGTCGCCGAGCTGGCAGGCCCCCTTCCGCTGCAGATCATCTGCGACATGATGGGCATCCCCGAGGAAGACCACCGCGAGGTGTTCCACTGGACCACCGTGCTGATGAGCTTCGGCGACGAAGAGATGTCCTTGGGCCACGACGAATACGTCGCCAACACAATGGAACTCGCGACGTACGGCATCGAGTTGGCCGAGAAGCGACGGGCGCATCCCGGGGATGACCTCGCCAGCGCGCTGGTGGGTGCCGAAGTCGACGGCGAGCGATTGACGTCGAGCGAGATCGCGTCGTTCTTCATCCTGCTCACCGCCGCCGGCAATGAGACGACCCGCAACGCCATCAGCCACGGCATGGTGGCGCTGAGCCGCTACCCCGACGAGCGCGCAAAGTGGTGGAGTGATTTCGACGGCCGGGCAGGCACCGCCGTGGAGGAGATCGTCCGGTGGGCGTCGCCCCTGCAATTCATGCGCCGCAATCTGACCGAGGACTTCGAGCTCAGTGGTGTCTCGATGAAGGCCGGCGACAAGGTGTCGATGTGGTACTGCTCGGCCAACCGGGACGAGCGAAAGTTCGCCGCCCCCTGGATGTTCGACGTGGCCCGCTCCCCGAACCCACAGATCGGCTTCGGCGCCGGTGGCGCGCACTTCTGTCTGGGCGCCAATCTGGCGCGTCGCGAGATCCGGCTCGCCTTCGAGGAACTGCACCGCCGGATGCCCGACGTAGTCGCGGTCGAGGAGCCGCCCATCATTCGGTCGTCGTTCGTGCACGGCATCAAGCGCCTGCCCGTCGAGTGGACGCCGCCCACCTGACCAAAGGAGTTTCGCCGTTCGAGTTGTCGGATGAGGTCGCGGGTGCGACCCTCAGGGGCGGACCCGCATCGTGGCGGGCCCAATTTCGTGCTGAATCCGAAGCTGGGAGGCCCTCGTGAGTGCCGAATCCGCAATAACCGACGACAAGTCAGCGGCGCGGGCGAACGGACTGAAGAAGGGGTCCATCGGCATCGTCGCGGTCATCTTCATGGCCGTCGCCAACGCCGCCCCGATTACCGCGATGACGGGCAACGTGCCCATCGCCGTCGGATTCGGCAACGGCCTAGGCGCCCCCGCGGGCTTCTTGTTCGCGACGATAATCCTGACCCTGTTCGCCCTCGGCTACGTCGCGATGGCGCGACACATCACCACGACGGGCGCCTTCTACGGCTTCATCTCGCACGGCCTCGGCCAGACCTGGGGCATGGCCAGCGGCATGTTGGCCACGTTCGCCTACGTGGTGTTCGAAGGGTCGCTGATCGGCGGGTGCGCGTACTTCGCCAATGACGCCCTGAACACCATCTTCGGCATCGACGTCCCCTGGCTGGTGATCGCCGTCGTCGCGATCGTCGCCATTGCGGCGCTGTGCTACTTCGACATCAGCCTCACCGCAGCCATTTTGGGCATCACGCTCACCGCGGAGGTCCTCATCCTCCTGGCGCTCGCGTTCTCGGTGATCTTCTCCGGCGGCGGGCCCGACGGCTTCATGCTGAACCAGACCGTGCTGCTCAACAACGCGTTCGAGGGCCTGCCCGCAGGTGCGTTCGGCACGGCCGCCGCGGCGGGGTCCATGGCCATCGGCCTGTTCTTCGCCTTCTGGTCCTGGGTCGGCTTCGAAACCACCGCGGTATACGGCGAGGAATCCCGCAACCCGAAGAAGATCATCCCCAGGGCGACCATCATCGCAGTCGTCGGACTGGGCCTGTTCTACACGTTCATCTCGGCGATGGTGATCGCCGGCAACGGTGCGAAGACGTCGGTCGAGGCGTCGATCAGCGCATCGCCGTTGGACCTGTTCTTCAACCTGGTGCAGAGCAACCTCGGCGGGGTCCTGCTCGACGTCTACAAGGCGCTGCTGGTGATCGGCTCGTTCGCCTGCGCCCTGGCCTTCCACAACGCCGCGTCCCGCTACCTGTTCGCACTTGGGCGCGAGGTGCCGTCGGAGAAGATCAAGTCCACCATTGGCGGCACCCACCCCAACCACGGCTCGCCCTACATCGCGTCGACGATCCAGAGCGTCATCACGCTGCTGATAGTGCTGGCCTTCGCGTTCTTCACCGCGGTCCAGGTGCCCGACGCGAACGGCTCCCCAGTCGACACCCCGGCCCTGGTGCCGTACGTCAACGTCTACGGCCTGTTGGCGTTGATCGGCACCGCGGCGATTCTGCTGGTGCAGGCCATCTGCTCGGCGGCGGTGATCTGGTTCTTCTGGGTCAAGAAGACGCACCGCGGCAACGTGATCACCACGCTGATCTGCCCGCTCATCGGTGGGTTGGCAATGCTGTACGTGGTGTGGCTGCTGTGGGACAACCGTGAGTTCGCCGCCGGACTGGCGGCGAAGTCGGACGTGTTCAAGGTGGCGCCGTACTTGATCCTGGCGGTCTTCCTCATCGGTCTGGGCTACGCAGTGTGGCTGCGCACCACCAAGCCGGCCATGTATGCCGAGATCGGCCGCACCGTCATGGAGGACGCTCACGAGCGCAGCGAGGACGCGCCCGCAGCACCCTCCGCCTGACACCTGTGGCACGCAAGGGCCCCCGCACGCTGAGCGTGCGGGGGTCCTTGCGTTGGCGCGACGAGAACCTAGAAGCCCCAGTCGTCGTCTTCGGTGACGACGGCCTTGTCGATGACGTAGGAACCCGGCCGCCATCACCCGCGCCGCACGATTCAGCACCGTGCCGAAGTAGTCGCCGCCACGTAGTTCGGCTTCGCCGGTGGCGATGCCCATCCGGACCGGCAACTCCATCGCCCGTTGCGCAGCGACCGCCGCATCCACCGCGGCCCCTCGGCGAGGCGAACGCGGCGCACACGCCGTCACCGGTGTGCTTGAACAACCAGCCGCCGTGCGCATCAATCACGGTGCGCAGCACCGTGTCGTGGGCGGCCAGGGCGACCCGCATCCCGTCGGCGTCGGCCTCCCACCGACGTGTCGAACCCTCGACGTGGTGAATAGGAACGTGACAACCCCCGAAGGCGTGACCGACGATGACACCCCCGCAGGATGACACAACGATCACATGCGAACTTGCAGTTTCAATCGCTCTTAACGCCGCCGGGCCTGGGGACCGCGGGCCAGCTGGAATGGCATCTCCGGGGGCCGACGTCACCCGTACCATCGATTCCGGGCACCTCTGTGTGCCAGCGGTCCTAACGTGTCGGGCGGGTCGTTCTTACATGGCAACGTCTTGGGTGTGAGCGTCCTGCTGTGGGTGAGGTAGCGGCCGGAAGAGCAGGAGTGTCAGTTCAGGTGGTGGATCCGGTGCGCGGTTCGGCCCATCTCGTGGCGCGAGTCGTCGAGCTCGGGGCAGCAAGGGTCACTGAACTAGCCCGGTTGGGCAGTAACAGCCTGCTGGCGGCACTGCTGGCCCTGCTGAGGCGAACCGACCAGAAAGACATACCCGATGCGCTCCCCACCGCCACGGATGTCGAGCCAGCGCCGGAGGGAGAGGCGTCACCGGCAGAGATTCTCACCTGGGGACTGCTGGCCGGGGACGGCCGCTACACCAGGCTGGAGGTCGCCGAGCGAGCAGGCATCGCACTCGATGAGGCGCGACGACTATGGCGGGCACTGGGGTTTCCCGAAGTCGACGACGAGCAGCGGGTGTTCAACAACGCTGACGTTACCGCCTTGACCGATGCGGCCGGGCTCATTGCCGCAGACATCGTGGACGGCGACGGGCTGGTGGAACTGGCCCGCCCCCTGGGCAACCTAATGTCCCGCCTGGCCGCGGCCCAAACGAGTTTCATCTCCGAGGTGCTGGGCGCACGGATCACGGTGGGCCACGCGGTTGAGGACCCGCAGCTGCCCGGCCAGCTGGCCGCCGAGGCCGTTACCACTACCCGAGAATTGTTACCGATGCTGGAGCGGACCACCGTGTATGCGTGGCGTCGGCATCTGGCAGCTGAAGTGGGACGGGCGTTGTTTCCCAGCGGATCCGGCCCGGACAGCCACGCGGAGAGTCGACCGGCAGCGGTGGGCTTCATCGACATGACCGGGTACACGCGACTGTCCCGCAACGTTGACCTCACCGAGCTCGCGAGGGTGCTCGACCAGTTCGAAACGGCCGTGCTCGACACCGTGGTCGCCCACGGCGGGCGTGTCATCAAGAACCTCGGCGACGAAATCCTGTTCGTGATCGATGATCCCGCATCAGCGGCGGAGGCCACCCTGCAGCTGCTGGACGTTTTCACTGCCGAGGACTCCATGCCGCAGGTGCATGCGGGCCTGGCGTTCGGGCCGGTGCTTTACCGCGGTGGTGACGTATTCGGTCCCGTGGTTAACATCGCCGCCCGACTCGCCAGCCTCGCCCGTAAGGGCACCATCCGGGTCGACCAGGCGATGGCCACCGAGCTTGGCGATGCCGAGCGGTTCACCCTGTCTGCGCGGGCCCCGCGCCGCGTCCGCGGCTACCTGCAGCTACCCAGCTATCGCCTTCGGCGAGCACACAATCTCTGAAGTCCGCGACCAAACCGGAAGCGTCTTTCCACGGCGGACGACAGGACAAGACAAGCGGGAGACCGGCACTGCAACAACCGAGGTCGGACAACCGATTCTGGATGTGCCGATCGAGTTGAAGAGAGGGAACACCGGATCTTGCTTAAGTTGCTCCGCGTCGGCCCTGCCCGTCGCGAGGCTATGTGAACTCAGACCCTAGGGGCGATGCCGGGTCTCGGGCAGCCATCACGGTGTCGGAGAACTGAGGACTCCATCTCCCCCGGGTCCATCTTTGGTGTGCATGTTCGCGGTTGCAGCGGCTCAGGTCGTCGCGATGAAGTCACGCACCAGGTCGGCGAAGCGGTCCGGTTCATCGAGGTGCGGGAAGTGGCCCGCTCCCTCGAACAACTCGACGCGACAGCCCGGGATCGACTTCTGCGCATGGATCGCGTGCGACGGCGGGATCATCCGGTCCCGCGAGCCCCAGACGATCAGTGTCGGGAGCGGCGCGGCGTCGGGCAGGTAGTCGTGGGCGTTGACCGTCTGGCCCCCGGGGTCGATGACGGCGCGGGTCGTGGCCAGAAAGGCGCGTCGGCTCGCCGCATCCCCCAGCGAGGTGAAGCCCTCCCAGATCGTGGTGATGTCCGTGCCGGGCCTCCAGCCCGCCTTGGACAGGGCCCGCCCCGCGCCCTCGGCGCGGGCCCGCACCCAGCCCGACGCCAGGACGGGCAGGACCCATTCGGCACCGGGCAGCGTCGCGGAGCGCAGGATCGGGCTGACCTCCCGGCCCAGCCCGCCGCTGGCGACGAGCACCAGCCGCTCGACGCGCTCGGGGAACAGGTAGTAGAACTCCATCGCGATTCCCCCGCCGAGGGAGTGCCCGAGGAGGGTGACCCGCTCAATGCCGAGGCGGTCCAGCAGGTCGCGCAGCGTGGCCGCGTGTGCGCCAAGTGAATAGTCTCCAACCGGCTTGTCCGACTCGCCGTGCCCGAAGAGGTCCGGCACGATCACCCGGTGATCGTCATGCATGCGGTCGATGAGATGGGTCCACTGGCGTTGCGAACCGAGAATCCCGTGGATGAACAACACCACTGAGCCCGTACCGCTGTCCAGGTAGGACAGCTCGTGGCCGTGGATGGTCACGGTTCGGCGCGTCGGCGTCTCCATGACGTCTCCCTCGCAGGCCAATCGATCAGGGCAGTACGCATTCAGGTTCCGCCTTCCCCTCATCCTCCAACAGGGTCGTTTGACCCTCATCCCCAATACAGCGGCCCGAGCCGTGTCGTCCGAGGTGTGCCCGTTGTCCTTCTTGCCCTTTCGCGCTGGCGGCTTTTCAGAGCTTCGGAGTCCGTCGGTGTGCTGCGCTTTTCGACTTCCGCCCGGTTGGGGTGGTGGCGATGAGCACCTGGCAACCAGGCGGACAAGTCCCATCCTGGAGGTAGCCGAAGGGGCACGTCATCTTGGGGTTCCACGGGACGCCGCTTCGGTGAGGATCCAAGGGGCCCGACCAGTCACCGCTGTTCGGCGGCCTAACGATGGTCGCGACCGGCGTGCCGTCACTGTAGGTGTCGCAGTAGGTGTCGAGAGCCGCCCACTCGGCATCCCCGAATGGCTCGACGTCGCCCATGGCGAACACCGTTACGCTGCCTAGCAGTTCGAAGATCTCGGATAGCCGCTTGCGAAGGTCGTAGAGTTCCCTGACTTGCCTGGCCTCGCTGCCGATAAGCCGCTGATCTGCGGCTTTAGAAGTCCCAGTCGTCGTCTTCGGTGTTGACGGCCTTGCCGATCACGTACGAGCTGCCCGACCCCGAGAAGAAGTCGTGGTTCTCGTCGGCGTTGGGGCTCAATGCCGACAGGATCGCCGGGTTGACGTCGGTCTCGTCCTTGGGGAAAAGCGCCTCGTACCCGAGGTTCATCAGGGCCTTGTTCGCGTTGTACCGC
>NZ_DASQEU010000038.1:0-62956 GCF_035633495.1 Mycobacterium sp.
TGAGCGTGCCGTGGGAGTCGCAGTCGTTCATGCCGTCGCCGGCCTTGTCGACGAAGTCGCCGCCGGGCAGGGCGGGGACGCGCGGCGAGCCGTTCACCCCGGTGTCGATGACGGCGACAGTTACTCCGGCACCGGTTGCAAACTTCTGGGCGTCGCTAAGTCGGAGGTAGTCGTTGGGCCAGGGCTTGTCAGCGAAGTTCGCGCCGGGGAAGCTGATCGGCGACGAGCAGACGCGGCGTAGCTCAGTGGGCGAATCCGGACCCGTCTCGTCAGGTGGCAGCGCCGACGGATCGATGGCAGGCGGCTCGATGGCGAATGCGGGAGGGGCGCTGAACACCGTCAGGAACAGCACGGCCAGCAACATGGCGATCCTGCGCATCACGCGCCACACCCCTTGCCCCGACGTCCGTCCAGCTTGTGCTGAGCTGCCCACAGCAAAGCAAAAGCCGCCCTGCGGACGGCGTATCCCCTCACGTCGAGCCCCCTGACCACGTGCACCCCGCAATCCTACGGTGCGGCGGGAGTGCCTCATGCACCTTTCTCGACGAGCTCAGGGGAGGCGCAGGTAGCGTCTCCCCTGAGTCGAACGGTGTGACCGTCGATGCGTCTACCTAGGCATCGAGGTCCTGCTGGATGAGCTCCGCGACGGTGGTCAGCGCAGACTCGTCGTCCGAGGCGACCGTGACCTTTGCCCCGTTGTCGGCGCCGAGCGTCATGATCATCAGCGCCGAGCCGGCGTCGACCGGTTCACCGCCGTCCATGGACAAGGTCACCGGAACTCCGGCGTTCACGACGGCTTCGGCGATGATTGCTGCCGGTCGGGCGTGGAGGCCGATCGACGAACCGACGATGACGGTCTTGGCGGGCATGGTGGATCTCCTTAGTGTGTTGGTGTCGAGGATGTCAGGCGGCGACGAGCTCGGGAGCGGAATCCGCGTCGGTCTTGGGCTTGGCGAACTGCTTTGCGGCGACGACGGCCACCGCGGCGACGACGGTTCCGGCCGCCAGGGCGACCAGGAACCACGCCAGATGCCCGATGGCGAAGAACACGAAGATCCCGCCGTGCGGCGCCTTGAGCGTCACGTCGAACGCCATGATCAAGGCGCCGGTCACTGCGCCACCCGCCATCATCGAGGGGATGACCCGCAAGGGGTCGGCCGCCGCGAACGGGATCGCGCCCTCGGAGATGAACGAGGCTCCGAGAAGCCAAGCGGCGCGGCCGTTCTCGCGCTCGGGCTCACTGAACAAGCCGGGCCGCAGGACGGTCGATGCCAGCGCCATCGCCAGCGGCGGCACCATGCCGGCCGCCATGACGGCAGCCATGATCCGCAGCGTTGACGGGTCGGCGACGTTCAGCCCGGCGGTGGCGAAGGCGTAGGCGGCCTTGTTCACCGGGCCGCCGAGGTCGAAGCACATCATCAAGCCGAGGATGACGCCTAGGATGATCACCGAGCTGCCGGAGAGACCGCCGAGCCAGCTGGTCAGGCCGGAGGTGATCGCGGCCAGCGGACGGCCGAGCAACAGGAACATCAGCAGGCCGACGACGAGCGATGCGATCAGCGGAATGATCACCACCGGCATCAGGCCCCGCAGCCAGCGAGGGACGTCGATGCGGCTGATCCACAGGGCGGTGAAGCCGGCGATGAGGCCGCCGACGATGCCGCCGATGAAGCCGCCGCCGACGAAGACGGCCACCGCGCCTGCGGTGAATCCCGGTGCGATGCCGGGGCGGTCGGCGATGGCGAACGAGATGTAACCCGCCAGCGCAGGCACCAGGAACCCGAACGCCAACCCGCCGAGTGTGAACAACACTGCGCCGAGGTACTGAAGGAAACCGCCCGACGGCAGGTTGGTCAGCGAGTTGGTGGTGGCGATGATGTTGCCGAGAGACTGCGTCGCGCCGTCGGGCTTGTTGGCGATGTCGTAGCCGGCGAACAGGAAGCCGAGTGCGATGAGCAGCCCGCCTGCGGCGACGAACGGGATCATGTAGCTGACGCCGGTGAGCAGGATCTGCCGGGTGCGGGTGCCCCAGCCGACTCCTCCGGACGCGGACGGGCTGGACGACGACGGTGCGCCCGTCACGCCCTCCACTCGGGCCGCGTTCGGATTGTCCGCCGCGGCAAGCGCTTCGGTGACCATCTTGTCGGGCTCGTTGATAGCCCGCTTGACGCCGGACGCGATGACCGGCTTGCCTGCGAAGCGACCTCTGTCCTTCACGCCGACGTCGGTGGCGAAGATGACGGCGACCGCGCCGGCGATGGTCTCGGCGGGCAGCGGTGTGCTGCCCGAGGAGCCCTGCGTCTCGACCTGCAGATCGATCCCGGCCTTCTTGCCAGCGGCGACCAACGAATCGGCGGCCATGTAGGTGTGTGCGATGCCGGTGGGGCAGGCGGTGACGGCGACGATGGTCTTGGTCTTCGCAGGCTCGACGGGCGCGGCAGCGGCGGCGGGAGCCGGAGCCGGGTTGACGACGCCCTCGACCAGCTCGACGACCTCGGCGGCGGATCCGGCATTGCGCAGCGATTCGACGAACTCCTTGCGCACCAACGCCCGCGCGAGGCTGGACAGCAGCTTCATGTGCTCGGCGCCGCCGGAGTCCGGCGCGGCGATCAGGAACGCGAGATCGGCAGGACCGTCGGGCGCGCCGAAGTCAACCGCAGGGGACAGTCGGGCGAACCCGATGGTGGCCTGGTCGACGTAGGGGGAGCGGCAGTGCGGGATCGCGATGCCGCCGGGAAGACCGGTGGCGGACTGCGCCTCTCGTGCCATGGCGGCGGCGGCGAGGCCGGCGCCGTCGGAGGAGCGCCCGGCATCGGCGAGGCGAGCGGCGAGCAGGCCGATGACGGCCTCCTTGTCGCCGCCTGCGTCGACGCCGATGGCGACGAGGTCGGTGGTGATGATGGACATTGTTTTTCTTCCTCTTGTCGGGTTAGGGACGGCTGGACTCGGGTGTAATCGCATACACCCGAACGGCATTCAGATCGATCTGTGATGGCGAGGGGAGTGCAGAGCCGGGGAGGGCCGCTGCCGCACTGCCATACGCCACCGCCATCTGCAGGCGGCGTGGGGGCTCGGCACCGCCGACCGCGGCACGTACGTAGCCGGCCAGCGAGGAGTCGCCGGCGCCGACGGTGCTGCGCGGCGTGATGGGTGGCGGTGCGGCCATCCAGCTGCCGGTGGGGTCGACCAACACGGCGCCGGCCGCCCCCAGCGTGACGAGTACGGTCTTGGCGCCGCGCTCGATGAGCCGGTTCGCGGCGGACACCACCGGTGCCGGATCACCCTGGGCGGCAGCCCGTTCGAGTTCGTCCGGCGATGCGCCGACGAGGCCGGCGAGTTCCTCGGCGTTGGGCTTGATGACGTCCGGCGCCGCCGTGCCGAATCCTGCGGCCAGTGCGGCGAGCGGGCGCTCGGAGGTGTCGACGGCGATCTGGCAGGGCGCCGACGCCAGCCGTGCGACGACGTCGGCGTACCACTCGTCGGGCACGCCGGGCGGCAGGGATCCGGAAAGCACTATCCACGAGGCGTTCTCGGCGTGGGCGACGACCGTCCGGGTCAGGGCGTCGAGCGCCGCGGCGTCGAGGTGGGCGCCCGGCTCGTTGAGCTTGGTCGTGGTGCCGTCGGCCTCGGTGATCGCCAGGTTGGTCCGCACGGCGCCGCTGACCGGCACGCACTCGAAGGAGACGCCGGCCGTGCGGAGGGCGGTCACCATCGGGTCGTCGTCGGCGGCTGGCAGGACGGCGACGACGTCGAGGCCCGCGAGGATCAGTGCGCGGGCGACGTTGACGCCCTTGCCGCCCGGCTCGCTCGTGGCGGAGGTGACGCGGTGCACGGCGCCGCGGGTCAGCGGTGTGCTCAGCCCGACGGTGCGATCGATGCTGGGGTTGGGGGTGACGGTGACGATCATTCGTCGCCTCCCGTCGCGATGACCTCGACGCCCTGATCGGTCAGGAGCCGACGGTCCGCGTCGGAGATCTCGGCGTCCGTGATGAGGGTGTCGACGCTGGAGAGCGGCGCGAAGCTGACGAAGTCCTCGCGACCGACCTTCGTCGAGTCGGCGGCGACGACGACGTAGTTGGCGCACGCGACCATGGCTCGTTTCACCGCGGCCTCCTCGCTGTCGGGGGTGGACAGTCCATGCCGGACGCTGATGCCGTTGGTGCCGATGAACGCGATGTCGACGCGAAGGTTGTCGAGCACGCGCAGCGCCTGTTCGCCGACGGTGGCCTGGGTGATGCCTCTGACCCGGCCGCCGAGCAGTTGCAGTGACACCGTCGGTACGGACGCAAGTCGCGCGGCGATGGGTACCGAGTTCGTAACCACGAAGAGTTCGCGGTCGGTGGGCAACTGATTGGCGATGCGCGCCGTCGTGGTGCCCGCGTCGAGGAGCACGCTCGCCCCGTTCAGGGGGAAGAAGTCGGTGGCGGCCTCGGCGATCGCGTCCTTGTAGTCGGCGCGGGTGGTCTCCCGCTCGCCGACCCCCGGCTCGACGAGGTGCAACGCCCGCGTCGGGACGGCGCCACCGTGGACGCGGCGCAACACGCCTGCCCGGTCGAGTGCGGCGAGGTCGCGGCGCACGGTCTCGGTCGTGACGTCGTAGGTCTGCGCGAGTTCGGCCACCGAGGCGCGGCCCTGGCTGATCACCAGTTCGGCGATCGCTTGTTGGCGCTCTTCGGCGTACACGACTCTCCGTCTTTGTGGGATATGTGGTTCTGAAATGTTGATATTGTTGGTTTTACCCCTGACTGTGTTGACTTGTCAATGGATTCTTGTAACCTAGTTCACATGAGCACGACATCGTCTTCCACGTCACTTCATTCCGCGGACGTCGCGCCACTGTCGGCGGGAACCGTTCTGCAGGGCATCCCCGCCGTGGGAGGTGTGCAGTACGCCCCGGTGATCAGGCCGGGCTCGCGGCCGAGCGTCGACGACGCCGTGACGGGTAGCGACCTAGGCGAATCCGATCGGCCCGGCGAGGTTGCGCGCTTCACCGCAGCGGCCGCCACGGTGGCGGACCGACTGCGCGAACGCGCCGCAAACGCATCCGGCGCCACCTCGGAGGTGCTGGCGACTACGGCCACCCTGGCGCAAGACCGAGCCTGGATCGCGGCCACCGAGAAGCGGATCGGGGAGGGCAACCCCGCAGTGCGCGCGGTGACCGGGGCGGTCGACGAGTTCGTCGCCATGTTCACCCAACTGGGCGGACTGATGGCCGAACGGGTGACCGACCTGCGTGACATCCGCGATCGCGTCATCGCCGAGCTCAGCGGCCTGCCCGAGCCGGGCGTGCCCGTGCCGGAGGTGCCGTCGATTCTGTGCGCCGAGGATCTGGCCCCGGTAGACACCGCAGGGCTGGACGCCTCGCTCGTGGTCGCCATCGCCACCACGCTCGGCGGGCCCACCAGCCACACCGCGATCATCGCCCGCCAACTCGGCATCCCCTGCGTGGTCGCCGTCGAGGGTCTCGACGCGGTCGCCGCCGGCACCATGGTGATGGTCGACGGCACGGTCGGCACCGTGACGGTGTCGCCCGACGCATCCGCGGCGACCCGCGCCGTCGACGCGGCGCGGGGCGAAGCCGAACTGGCGAAGAGCTGGAGCGGTCCCGGCGCCACCGCCGACGGGCACGTCGTCGCGATCCTGGCCAACGTGCAGGACGGCGCGGCCGCACGGTCGGCGCGCGAGACGCCCGCGGAGGGCATCGGTCTGTTCCGCACCGAACTGTGCTTCCTGAACCGCTCGACCGAACCCTCCGTCGACGAGCAGGCAACGATCTACGGCGAAGTGCTCGACGCGTTCGACGGACGCAAGGTCGTCATCCGCACCCTCGACGCCGGTTCGGACAAGCCGCTGAAGTTCGTCGGCCATCCCGACGAGGCGAATCCCGCGCTCGGCGTTCGCGGCATCCGCATCGCAAACGGCAACCCCGGCATCCTGACCAGACAGCTCGAGGGGATCGCTGCGGCGGCGAAGGCAACCGGCCACGCGCCGTGGGTGATGGCGCCGATGATCGCCACGCCCGCGGAGGCGGAGGCCTTCGCCACGGAGACCCGGGCACACGGGCTCGTGCCCGGGGTGATGATCGAGATCCCTGCGGCGGCACTGCTGGCCGACCGCATCCTGGAGCACGTCGACTTCCTGTCGATTGGTACCAACGACCTGACTCAGTACACGATGGCCGCCGATCGGATGTCGGCCGAGCTGGCCACGCTGACCGATCCCTGGCAGCCCGCGGTGCTGGCGTTGGTCGCGATGACGGCGAAGGCGGGTGTCGCGGTCGGCAAGCCCGTCGGCGTCTGCGGTGAGGCCGCCGCCGATCCACAACTGGCGTGCGTGCTGGTGGGGTTCGGTATCTCGTCGCTGTCTGCAGCCGCGGCCGCCGTCAGCGCCGTCGGGGCGAAACTCGCCCAGGTCACGCTCGCGCAGTGCCGCGAGGCGGCCGACGCGGCCCTGGCCACGGCGACCGCGGCCGACGCACGCGCCGCCGCGAGCGCGGTCCTCTCCTGAGGCCGAGCAGACGCAAAAGTGCCCGTTTCGCGGCGTGTTGCGACACCTTTGCGTCTGCTCGCGCAAGAGAGGGGCAGTGCTTCGACATAGGAGACACCGATGCCCGCCATCACCCTTGACCGCATCGCGGGAACCGCCGCGACCGATACCTCACGTCCGGTGCGGTCGGTGACGACCGGGCCGCGCGGTTACGAAGGCGAGGGCTTCCCCGTCGTCCGTGCCTTCGCCGGCGTCAGCGCTGCCGCGCTGGATCCCTTCGTGCACATGGATCAGATGGGCGAGGTCGAGTACGAACTAGGCGCACCGCGGGGCACCGACTGGCACCCGCACCGCGGCTTCGAGACGGTGACCTACATGATCGACGGCCGCTTCGCGCACCAGGATTCCCACGGCGGTGGCGGACTCATCACCGACGGCGCCACGCAGTGGATGACCGCTGGCTCGGGCATCCTGCACATCGATACGCAGCCTGCCGAACTCGTCGAGAGCGGCGGCACGTTCCACGGCATCCAGCTCTGGGTGAACCTCCCCCTCAAGGACAAGTTCGCCACCCCGCGGTACCACGCGATCGAGGGCGGACAGGTCAAGCTGTTGTCCTCCGACGACGGCGGCGCGTTGGTCCGGATCATCGCAGGCGAGATCGACGACCAGCAGGGCCCTGGCTCGACACATACGCCGATCACGTTGGCGCACGCCACCATTGCGCCCGGGGCACGCGTGGACGTGCCGTGGAACCGCTCGCGGTCATGGGCCCCGGCGACCGGATCACCGTCGCGGCCAGTGGAACGCAGGACTCACGCACCCCCGCCATGTAGGTTCTGCTGTTGGGCGGCAGGCCCATTCGCGAGCCGTGTTCCACTACGGCCCCTTCGTGATGAACTCGAAGTCAGAAGTCATCCAGGCGATGGAGGACTTCAACGCAGGCACGTTCGGCACGATCCCGCCGGACGCGTTGATGCCGCACACCGAGGGGCGTTAGCCGCTCTTCAGCGCGACTGGGCTCGCCGGTTCCGGGTAGAGCAGCTCCAGTTCGCCGAGGTTCGCCGCCACCGTGACCAGCGGTAGCGCCGCCCTGATCGCCAGCTCATTGTCGCCGGCCTCGGCGCGGAGGGCCAAGACGAAGTCGTCGCTGATCGGGCCGAGATCGTGCACCGGACGTCTGCCGTGCAGGCGTTCTCGGATCGCGGCGGTGTGCATCTCGAGCACCTTGCGCACCCGCGGATAGACGGTCAGTGGCGGCGGCACCACGTCGGCGACCAGCTCGGCGGCGGTGCGCACCCGAACGGCACGGTTGGCGGCGCGAATGACCGGCGCGCGCTGATCCGTCGACCCACCGCTCTCCGAAAGGTAATGGCGTACGGCATCATCCAGCGTTCGCGACGCCGTCATGGCGGCGTGGCCCAACGAGAAGACCCGGTCGTTGGCCGATTCCGAGGCGCCACGGGTCACCCGTTTGACCGCCACGGTGAGATACGTCGCCCCTGCGGCGACGGCGGCGTCCACGGCCCGCGACACCCGCGCCGCCGCGCCACGCGGCCAGAGCAGCACCGACACGACGGCGCCCACCATCGCGCCGACGAGGACGTCCTCCACCCGGATCAGGCCCACCTGCCAACCGCTCGGATTGATGACGTTGAAGATGATCAGCACCATCATCGTGAACATCGCCTGGCCCGCCACGAAGGAGGCGACCTCCGGCACGTACGCCGATCCGAAGGCGACGACGGGCAACGCGATCCACAGCACGATCGGATCGACACCCATCAGCTCGATGAAGACGACGCCGAGCAGGAAGCCGATCGTCGTCCCCACGACGGCGCGGACCACCCTCGTTCCCGTGGTCAAAGCGCTGCTGCGCAGGACGGACATCGCACCGAGGACCACCCAGAAGCCGTGCTGGACGGGAAAGACGTGGGTGACGGCGACCGCGAGGGCGAGGCCGAGGCCGGTACGGATGCTGTTGCGCACGACGACCGCTCTGGTGGAGAGGAACCCGCCGGGCAGCGAGGTGAGCGCCTGCGACTCGGAGAGGAGGCGTTCGGCGGCCCCTGCCTCGGGCAGCCTGCGGCCGAGAACGCGGGCCCATACCGGGCGGGCGTCGGCCGCGGCGGCGATGCCGATGACCCGTCCCGTGGTGCCCACGCAGCCCGATATGGTTCTGCGGGTCAACAGCTTTCGTCCCACACCGATGGCGGTGGCGTCGTTGGGTTCGGCGAGTATGTCGGTGATGTCGTCGCGGTAGCGGCTCTTGGCGATCAGCCGTTGGACCGCCAGCGCTTCGGACAAGTTCGCGCGGTAGGTGTCTCGGTCGGCGACCCGCGTGCCGAGCACCTGGGCGCTCTCGCGCAGCACCCGCACGACGGGATCACGCATCTCGGCCAGCAGATCGCCGCTGGAGTCGTTGACGCGATCGGAGAGCCACTGCAGGTCGTCGACCACGCGCACCAGCGCGCGACTGCCCGCGGTCAAACCCACCGGCCGGAAGTCGGCGCCGAGGAAGTTGGCCCGCAACGCGCCCATCGCCGACGCCACGTCGTCAGCCGATGCTGCACCGTCGAGGCGGTCGGCCAGGGTCCGGCACACCAGTGCGGCGTGACGGCGAAGGTCGTCGTGGTGACGAGGCGGCAGCAGGAACAACGCAGCGGGCACGGCCAGCGAGAGCGCGATGAACCAGCCGAGGAGGCGCTCGGGGATGGGACCCACGGGCGTGCACGCGGGCAGCACGAAGGTCAGCAGCGTCGACCGCTGACCCGCGGCGAAGGTCTCACTGAGAACGCCGGAGAACGTCACGGTCACGGCGAGGACGAACATCGTCAGCACCGCCAGCCAGGGGATCGGCGCCACCAAAGAACCCAGCGTGATGAGAACGACGCCGTTGACGCCGAGACCGCCGTAGGCCAGCGCCCGCGCGGGCCGGTTGCCGGGGAAGTCGACGGTGATCAACAGTGCCACCGAGCCGAAGATCGCGAACAACGGTGTCTGCGAATCACTTCCGACGGCGAATCCGGCGGCGGCGGCGAGCGGCAGCACGATCGCCGCCCGGACTGCGCGTCGCGCCGCGTCGTTCTCCGGGTCGCGCTCCCCGACCCGATCGATCGCCCGGCGCCAGAGGCCAGCCGGGGTCAGCATGCACCGGATGGTAGACCGGCGCGTCAGGTGATGTCCGGCACCGAGGCGAACCGGCCGGAATCGAGGGCGTCGAGCAACTGAGCGCCGATCCACGCCAGGTCCTTCGAGGCGAGCGGCAACCTGGACTGCTCGTAGCCGATAAACAGGTACATCGCCGAGGACGCGAACACCCGCGCCCGGTGCTTGTCGTCCAGGATCGCGAACGCGGCGTCGAGAAGCACGTCGAAGCGCCTCTGATCGACGGCAGACTGAACGGCCTGCACCTCGGCGTCGATCGAACTCCAGACGCGGATCGCCGCTTCGGTGCCGTGCGGCAGTTCGAGGGCGGTCTGAATGAACTTGCCGATGCGCCGCCGGGGATCGAGCTGCGTGCAGACGGTCGCGATGCTGATGGCGCGGGCTTCGGCCCAGTAGTCGACCAGAGCCCGGGTGTACGCCGACCAGCTGGGGAAGTAGTGATAAAAGGACCCCGTGGTGACGCCGAGGCGGTGGCATACGCCTGCGAGTTTGAGGCCGCCGTACCCGAGGTCGGACAGCACTTCGAGGCCAGTCTCGAAGTAAGACTCCCGAGACACCGAACCCGCCATGAGAGGAAAGCCTAGTTGCCGGGGCGAGGTACGCACCTAGATGGTGGCTGTCAGGGATGTCGGAATTCCGTCATATTCGCAAGTTAGCCCCGATTGACGACGGGGATGGTTTGCTGGAGTCGAGGCGTTTACGCCCTGCAACCATTCGGGTTCTGGATCCCAGGTGACATGTGGCACAATTTGACTGTGCCGCATACCTCGACCCGAGGACCTGGCCGCCCACCTGCAGCGAAGGCGGCTGAGACGCGGGAGCGCATCGTGCGCGCAGCACGTGAGGTTTTCAGCGAACTCGGTTATGACGCAGCAACATTCCAGGCCATCGCGATACGTGCCGATCTGACGCGCCCGGCGATTAATCACTACTTCGCCAGCAAGCGGGTTTTGTACGCCGAAGTGGTCGAGAAGACCAACGAGATGGTGGTTGCCGCAGGCATGGCCAAGGCGGAGGGGCAGACCTCGCTGCAGAAGCGCCTTTCGGCGTTCTTCTCGGCTGTCATGCAGGCCGATACCCGTGACCGGTCGGCTGCTGCGTTCCTGGTTACCTCGGTGCTGGAATCCCAGCGCCACCCCGAGCTCAGCCGCGACGAGCACAACTTGCTCAAGACGTCCAGGGCGTTCGTGACCTGGGCCGTTACCGATTCGCTCCAGCGTGGCGAGCTCACGACGGACACCGACGTCCCGACGCTGGTCGAGATGCTGGTCGCCGTCATGTGGGGCATGGGTTTCTACGCCGGATACGTCGGCGGCCACGACGAGCTCACCACCATCGTCGACAAGCTGGAGCTTCTGCTGGCGAACAAACTCTGGAAGCTTGCCGAGTAACTCGGCTTGCTTCAGCATTCCGCTCGAGGTGGCGTAGCCCACACCGCCGCATAGCTCGACTAACTTTCTCGGTAGCATGGCGAGCGACCTGAACGGCTACCAAACGAACGGCACCCATGAGTTCCTTGCGCACGCACGACGACACCTGGGACATCGCCACCAGCGTGGGATCCACCGCGGTGATGGTGGCCGCCGCGCGGGCCGGTGAGACGGAGCGCGAAACGCCGTTGATCCGCGACCCGTACGCCAAGGTTCTGGTTGCCGGCGCGGGTACGGGGATCTGGGAGATCATGCTCGACGACTCCTTCGTCGAGAAGGTCGCGGAAGCCGACCCCGAGGCCGCGGCAATCTTCGAGCACATGGGCAGCTACCAAGCCGTGCGGACGCACTTCTTCGACGCGTTCTTCGCCGATGCGGCCGCCACCGGAATCCGTCAGGTCGTCATTCTGGCGTCGGGCCTGGACTCCCGGGCGTACCGGCTCGACTGGCCGGCCGGCACCACCGTTTTCGAGATCGATCAGCCCAAGGTCCTCGAGTACAAGGCGGCGACCCTGGCAGAGCACGGGGTACGACCGACCGCGCTCCGCCACGAGGTGCCCATCGACCTGCGCTACGACTGGCCGACGGCGCTGTTGGAAGCGGGCTTCGATGCTGCGGTGCCGACGGCGTGGCTCGCGGAAGGCCTGCTGATGTATCTGCCGGCCGACGCCCAGGACCGGCTGTTCGCGCAGATCACCGAACTGAGCGCCTCCGGCAGTCGGGTCGCCGCCGAGACCGTCGGGGTGCAGGCGGAAGACCGGCGTGAAGTGATGCGCGAACGGTTCCAGCAGATCGCCGCGCAGTTCGGCATGGAGGACGCCATCGACGTGGGCGACCTGATGTACCACGACGAGAACCGGTCGGACGTCGCTGACTGGCTGAACGGACACGGCTGGGCGGCGTCGGCGGTGACCTCGCGGGACGAGATGCGTCGCTTGGGCCGCTGGGTTCTGCCGGAGGAGACCGACCAGAAGGCGTTCTCCGACTTCGTGGTGGGCGAGCGCGGCTGACTGAGGTCTGTTCGCCAACCAGGTGGTTGGTTAGGATCGGGTATTCCTCGGGTCAGGAAGGACTCCCCATGACCACCGAATTCGTCGCTCCGCCCAGCTCAGCGGCCACTGCAGTCGACATTCCCGCCGTCGTCGCCGGACTGCGCAAAACCTTCGCCACCGGTCGGACCCGTGACGTCGCCTGGCGCAAACAGCAGTTGCAGGCGCTCGAGAAGCTGGTCGTCGACAACGAGGCCGCCATCTCGGAGGCACTCGCGCAGGACCTCGGCCGCAAGCCCTTCGAGGCGTGGCTGGTCGACACCGCCGTCACCGCCGGTGAGGCTAGATTCGCGGCCAAGCACGTCGGCAAGTGGACGAAGCGCAAGCATCGACTGCTCGAGTTCTCCCAGCTGCCCGGCCGCGGGTGGGTGGAGTACGAGCCGTACGGCACGGTGCTGATCATCGGCGCATGGAACTTCCCCTTCAATCTGACCCTCGGCCCGCTGGTAGGTGCGCTTGCAGCGGGCAATACCGTCGTGCTCAAGCCCTCGGAGATCTCGCCCGCATCCTCGGCCCTGATGGCCGAGCTGGTGCCGAAGTACCTGGACACCGACGCGATCGCCGTGATCGAAGGCGACGGCGCGGTCAGCCAGGAGCTGATCTCGCAGGGCTTCGACCGGCTGTGCTTCACCGGTGGCACCGAGATCGGCCGCAAGGTCTACGAGAGCGCGGCGTCGCACCTGACCCCGGTCACCCTCGAGCTCGGTGGCAAGAGCCCGGTGATCGTCGCGGCTGATGCCGATATCGACGTGGCCGCCAAGCGAATTGCCTGGATCAAGGTAGTGAACTCGGGCCAGATCTGTCTGGCCCCGGACTACGTGCTGGCTGATGCGTCCATCCGGGACGACCTAGTGCGCAAGCTCGGCGACGCCCTGGACGAGTTCCAGGCCGATCAGCCCGAAGGTTTGCGCATCGTCAACGTGCGCCACTTCGATCGGCTGGCCGGCTACTTGGCCGCCACCAAGGGCACCGTAGCTTTCGGCGGTGGAATGGATGCGGCGCAAGCGAGGATCCAACCGACGGTTATCGTCGACCCCGCACCGGACGAGCCGTTGATGACGGACGAGATCTTCGGACCCATTCTGCCGGTGCTTACCGTCCAATCCCTGGACGAAGCAATCGAATTCGTCAACTCACGGCCCAAGCCGTTGGCGGCCTACCTGTTCACCAAGAGCAAGGACGTGCGTGAGCGGGTCATCAAGGAGGTGTCGGCGGGCGGCATGCTGGTCAACCACCTGCTGTTCCATGCTGGGACGTCCAAGCTACCGTTCGGCGGGGTTGGCGCATCGGGGATGGGGGCCTACCACGGGAAGTTCGGCTTCGAGGAGTTCAGTCATCGCAAGTCGGTGATGACCAAGCCCACCCGACCCGATTTAGCAGCAATGATCTACCCGCCGTATACAGAGAAGGCGTGGAAGCTGGCGCGAAAGCTCTTCTAGCCTCTAGCCTCGCGCAGCGGAACTCGTCAACGTAGATCGAGAGAATGGGAACGCAATGCCCGGAGTGCAGGATCGCGTCATCGTCGTCACCGGAGCCGGTGGTGGTCTCGGACGTGAGTACGCCCTGACCCTCGCCCGCGAGGGCGCCAGCGTCGTGGTCAACGACCTCGGTGGATCCCGCGACGGGTCGGGCGCCGGATCGGCGATGGCCGACCAGGTCGTCACCGAGATCAAAGACGCCGGTGGCAGAGCGGTCGCGAATTATGATTCGGTCGCCGAGGCCGAGGGCGCCGAGAACATCATCAAGACGGCGATCGACGAGTTCGGCGCCGTGCACGGTGTGGTCAGCAATGCGGGCATCCTGCGCGACGGAACGTTCCACAAGATGACATACGAGAACTGGGACGCCGTTCTCAAGGTGCACCTCTACGGCGGGTACAACGTGCTGCGGGCTGCGTGGCCGCACTTCCGCGAGCAGAGCTTCGGGCGCGTCGTCGTCGCGACCTCGACCAGCGGGCTGTTCGGCAACTTCGGGCAGGCCAACTACGGCGCCGCGAAGTTGGGCCTGGTGGGTTTGATCAACACGCTGGCTCAGGAAGGCGCCAAGTACAACATCAAGGCCAACGCCGTCGCACCGATCGCAGCCACCCGGATGACGCAGGACATCCTGCCGCCCGAGGTGTTCGAGAAGCTGACGCCCGAGTACGTGGCGCCGGTGGTGGCGTATCTCTGCACCGAGGAACTGCCCGACACCGACTCGATCTTCATCGTCGGCGGCGGCAAGGTGCAGCGCACGGCGCTGTTCCAGAACGACGGTGTGACGTTCTCCTCGGTCCCGTCGGTCGACGACGTGGCCGCCAAGTGGGGCGAGATCACCGATCTGTCCGCAGCGCAGTCGGCCAGCTTCAAGCTCGGCTGACCTTCGGTGGGCAGGAGCGAAGCGACCCGGGGCTCTACTCAGTGAAGGCGCTTGTAGCGCAACAACTCTCCGGGCCATCGGGCTTGGTCTACACCGACGTCGACGAGCCAGCCGGCGACGGCATGGTCGTCGTCGATGTCGGTGCGGCCGGGGTCAGTTTCCCCGATCTGCTGCTGATCAGGGGCGAGTACCAACTCAAGCTGGAACCTCCGTTCGTGCCGGGAACCGAGGTCGCGGGCGTCGTCCGGTCGGCACCTGCCGACTCGGGTTTCGCTGCAGGACAGCGGGTTTCGGCGTTGACGATGCTCGGCGCCTGGACCGAACGGGTGGCGGTCCCGGCGACCAGCGTGATGCCCACGCCCGACGGTGTCGACGACGGGTCCGCGGTGTGCCTGCTGGGCAACTACTACACGATGTACTTCGCGCTGGTCCGTCGGGCCGCGCTCCTCTCTGGTGAGACGGTCCTGGTGCTCGGATCGGCGGGCGGGGTCGGCACGGCGGCCATTCAGATCGCAAAGGCGCTGGGCGCCAGAGTGATCGCGATGGTGCACCGGACGGGAGCCATGGACTTCGTGGGGTCGCTGGGCGCCGACGTGGTGTTGCCGCTGACGCCGGGTTGGGCGCAGGCGGTTCGCGACCACACCGACGGCCGCGGCGTGGACGTCGTGGTCGACCCCGTTGGTGGAAGTGTCTTCGACGACGCAATCCGGGTGCTGGCGACCGAGGGACGGCTGTTGGTGTTGGGCTTCGCGTCGGGTGGCGGCATTCCGACCGTCAAGGTGAATCGGTTGCTGCTGCGCAACGTCAGCGTCGTCGGTGTCGGTTTGGGCGAGTTCATCAACCGCACGCCAGGAGCGCAGGCGGAGATCGGCGCCGGACTGGGGAAGCTCGTCGAGGCGGGGCTGCGGCCGCCGCCCCCCGTGCGTCATCCGCTGTCGGAGGGACGGGCGGCGCTGGAGAGCCTGGCCAACGGAGGCGTCCAGGGCAAGCTGGTACTCGAGCCGTCATGAGCGTCCCTCGGGTACTGGCCTTCGACGTCTTCGGAACGGTCGTCGACTGGCGCTCCAGCATCATCGGTGAGCTCGAGATGTTCGGCGAAAGGCATGGGGTGGCGGAGGATTGGGCCACCTTCGCCGATGATTGGCGCGGCGGGTACCCAGCAGCGATGGACCGGGTCCGCACCGGTGAACTCCCGTGGTTGAAGATCGACGCGTTGCACCGGCTGATCCTGGCCGACCTGCTCGATCGAGCGGGCATCGGAACCCTGCCCGACGCGGACGTCGCGGAACTCAACCTCGCCTGGCACCGGCTGGACCCGTGGCCGGACTCGGTGGAGGGGCTGGCGCGGCTGAAACGTCGTTTCGTCATCACGACGCTGTCCAACGGGAACGTGTCGCTGCTGACCAACATGGCCAAGCGGGCCGGGTTGCCATGGGATTGCGTGATTTCCGCCGAGCTGTTTCACCACTACAAGCCGGATCCCGAGGCGTACCTTGGCTGTGCCGAGCTCCTCGACGTCGCGCCGGGGGAGCTGATGCTCGTGGCGGCGCATCCCAGTGACTTGAGGGCGGCGCGGGACGCGGGCTTGATGACGGCGTACGTGGCTCGGCCGTTCGAGCGGGGACCCAATCGCAGGCCGCCGCGTACGGAGGACGGCGAGTTCGACCTCGCGGCCGACGACTTCCTCGACCTTGCTGCGAAACTGGAGGCATGAACACCCTCGAGACCCTGCTCGTGGCGATGGTGATCGCCGTCGGTCTGATCGGCATTCTGGTGCCCTTGTTACCAGGCAGCATCCTGGTGTTCGCGGCCATCGCGGTGTGGGCGTTCGTCGAGGGGAAGACGGTCGCGTGGGTGACGCTCGGTGTCGTGACGGCGATTCTGGCCGCCGCGCTGCTGGTGAAGTATCTGTGGCCGATGAAGCGGATGCGCAGCGCGGACGTCGGCACGTGGAGCCTGTTGGCCGGCGGCGTGCTTGGCATCGTCGGGTTCTTCGTGATCCCCGTCGTCGGGCTGGTCATCGGTTTCGTACTAGGCGTCTTCCTCGCGGAGCTGGCGCTACGTCACAACTCAAGGTTGGCGTGGGCATCGACCGTGCATGCGATGAAGGGTGTTGCGCTGTCGGTCGGGGTCGAGCTGGCCGGGGCGTTGCTGGCGACGATGGTCTGGGTCGCCGGGGTGTTGCTGGTCTGAGGGACGGAGCCGCCGGTCCGACGGCTCTCCAACCACCGACCTAGTTGCCCGCCTTCGAGCGAATTTCGCGGGCTTGAGCGCGTAGCGCCAGCACGCGGTGGTGAATTCGGTATTCCGTCGACCGTGGCATCTCGAACGGTCCGTACACGCCGCGCCCGAGTCGGCAGACCCGGCAATGCCCCATCTCCCACCGCAGCGCGTCCGAAACCGACTTGGGCGGATTCCCGACGATGACGAAGCCCTGCTCAGTGAGCCCGGCGATCAAGTCCGGGATGGTGGCCCGTCCGTGCTGGAAGAGATAGTTGGTGAGCGCGTACCGAAGTTCAGTCCCGCGCAGCACGGCTGAGTCATCCATGGCGAGACGATGGCACGACGGTCCGACACCGACTCGGATTCGCTCGGAGGTGGGCACCCGGGTGTGTGGTGAAAGAGAGGTCATGCGGTAAGCGAGGATGGGGTCCATCATGGGTGCATGTCCGAAACCAAGATCACGGTCATCTACGACAACCCCACCGATCCCGAAGCCTTCGAAACCGCCTACGAAGCAGACCAACTGGAGGCGGCGCGCAACATCCCCGGCCACATCCGCTTCGAGACGTCGAAGGTGTGGCCCAAGGAAGACGGATCCCCGACCCCCGCCTACCGGATGATCGACCTCTACTACCCGGACTACGACGCCGCCAGCCTGGCCGTCACCACACCAGAGGCGGGGGCGTTCTTCCAAGCCATGGCCCAGCTCTCCACTGGCGGCGTTCGCGTGCTGGTCTCCGACGTCGAGATCACCCGTGACTGACTAGGGACTAGGCCAGCAGTGACTCGCGCAGCCGCGACACCTGATCGGCGGTCACGCCGACCGCCTCGAGGTAGTTGGCGGCTGTTCCGTAGTCGGCGTCGATCGAGCGTCGGGCGGCCACCAGGTACTCCTCGCGCACGCCGAGCACCTCGTCGTTGAGTCGCGCCTCGGCGAACGTGACGATCTCCGGCGTCGTCGACTCCTCGGCGCGGTTACGGATCGACTCCAGGATCCGCTCCCGCAGGTGCGGCACCGCCGCATTGCTGCGCAGAAAGTCCGCCACGATCGCATCGCGTTGCACGCCAACGGTTTCCAGCACCAGCGCAACGGTGAACCCGGTGCGGTCCTTGCCTGCGAAGCAGTGCGCGATGACGGGCCGCTGGTCAGCCAGCAACGAGATGACCTGGCGCACCGCCGTCTTGGCCCCGGGGAGCGACGGAAAGCGCTGGTACTCCTCGGTCATGAAACGCGCTGCCGCAACGGCGACATCCTCGTCGTCCGGCTTCGACGTCATCATCTGCTCGAAGGCGCTCTCGTGCGGGGCGTCGGGCTGGTCGCGGGCGAGCTCGTGGAACGGCAGCAGGTGGACGGCCACGCCATCGGGGACCTGGCCGGGCCCTCGACGCTCCACTTCTCGCTGCGATCGCAGGTCGGCGACGTCGCCGATGCCCAACCGCGCCATGGCCGAGCGACCCTCATCGTCCAGACGGCTCAGCTCGCTGGACCGGAAGAGCCGACCTGGCCTGATCCCCGTCTCCTCCGCGACGTCACGGAAGTTCCAGGCTCCGGAGAGCTCGGTGCCATTGGAGACCACTATGCGGTCACCGCTGCCGCGAAAGCGCTCTTCTCCCTGCCGAGTTCGGCACGCGCGATGGAGCGCATGTGCACCTCGTCGGGACCGTCGAACAGGCGCATCGCGCGGTGCCAACCGTAGAGCCGCGCCAACGGGAAGTCGTCGCTGACCCCCGCGGCGCCGTGCACCTGGATGGCCCTGTCGAGGACGTTGCACGCCATCTGCGGCGCGACGGCCTTGATCATCGCCACCTGGTTGCGGGCTTCCTTGTTGCCATGCTGGTCGATCGTCCACGCCGCCTTCTCGCAGAGCAGACGAGCCTGATCGATCTCGTTGCGGGACAACGCGACCTGCTGCTGCACCACACCCTGCTGGGCGAGCGGCTTGCCGAACGCGATGCGCTTGTTCACCCGGTCGACCATCAGCGCCAGCGCCCGCTCGGCCACGCCGATGGCACGCATGCAGTGGTGAATCCGGCCCGGACCGAGGCGGGCCTGGGCGATCGCGAACCCGCCGCCCTCCTCACCGAGCAGATTGCTCACCGGCACCCGCACGTTGTCGAAGACGACCTCGGCGTGCCCGTGCTGGTCCTGCCAGCCGAACACCGGAAGCGAGCGCACGATCGTCACCCCCGGGGTGTCGATCGGCACCAGGATCATCGACTGCTGCTGATGTGACGCGGCGTCGGGGTTGGTGCGGCCCATCACGATCAGGATCTTGCAGCGCGGATCGTTGGCGCCCGAGGCCCACCACTTGCGGCCGTTGATGACGTAGTCGCCGCCGTCGCGCAGCATCGTCGTCTCGATGTTGCGCGCGTCGCTGGAGGCCACCGCGGGCTCCGTCATCGCGAAGGCGCTGCGGATCTCGCCGTTCAACAGCGGCTCCAGCCACTGCTTGCGCTGCTCCTCGGTCGCGAACAGATGCAGCGTCTCCATGTTCCCCGTGTCGGGCGCCCCGCAGTTCAGCGCCTCGGGCGCCAGCTCCATGCTCCAGCCCGACAGCTCTGCCAGAGGCGAGTACTCGAGATTGGTCAGCCCCGACTCCGCAGGCAGGAACAGGTTCCACAGGCCCCGGTCCTTGGCGAGCTTCTTCAGCTCCTCGACCACCGGCGGCACCGTGTGATCGTTCGGCCCGGCCTCCAGCCGGTACTGGTCGTACGAGTGCTCCGCGGGGAACACGAACTCCACCATGAAGTCGGTGAGCCGTTGGTGGTAATCCTGCGCTTTTGCCGACCTTGCGAAGTCCATGACAGTCACAATATGACACGCGTCAGATGGAGCCTCACGCACCGAGCACGGTGATGTCGCCGGTGGCCCCGTCGACTTCGATCAACGTGCCGGTCGACAGCCGCGCGGCAGCGCCTCTGGCGTTGACGACGCACGGCACGCCGAACTCGCGGGCGACGATCGCCGCGTGCGACGTCGGCCCGCCCAGCTCCGTCACAACGGCGGCCGCATAGGCGAACGCCGGGGTGTAGCCCACGTCGGTGACCTTGGCGACGAGGATCTCACCCGGCTGAAGGTCGTCGATCGTATCGGCGTGCACGACGCGGACCAGACCGCGGACCCGGCCGCCCGACACCCCGATGCCGTGCAGAACCTCACCGCCCCGAAAGGCGTCCCCCGTTCCGCTCGTTGGGAGCCACTGGCCGCTGAAGGCCTCCGGCGGCACCAGCTCCTGCAGCGCCGCCTGTTCGGCTCGACGGCGGGCGACGATGCCGGCGAGGTCGGGCGGGGGCGCGTCCAACTCGTCGACGAGCAGGTAGAACACGTCGTCGACCTCGCTGAGCTCGCCAGCCTCGACCATGCGGCGGCCCTGCTCCCGCAGCAACCTCCGGAGCACCCAGATTGCGCGCACCATCCGGTCGCGCCGAACCTCACGCTCGCGGATCTGGCTGGCCGCGGCGACGGCGACCGCCCGCGCTCGCAGCGGCACCTGCGGCAGGACCGGTAAGTCCCGCGCCTCCACCACGAGCGCCTTGGTCACCATGCGGATCAATAGGTCGGGGTCATCGGAATATGTCGCACAACGCATCTCGACCTCGCCAGGCCCCCGGTGCCCGATGAGGGCAAGCTCGCGGGCCAATGCGGCGGAGAACTCCGGCGTCTCGGCGGCGAGAGCGGCGGCATCGATCGCCGGTTGGGACAGCAGCCGGGCCGCCACCGGGTTGCGCCGCGCCGCCGCCGCCAGTCGATGGACGGCGCCGAGGGCCTGCGCGCTGACCAGCTCGTCCCCCGCGGCAGGCATGACGTCGCGTCCGCAGAGCAGTCGCATGACCACGCCGTAGCCGGCGCACAGCAGAATCGACGCCGACGAGAGCACCCATCCGTGGACGACGTGATCGCGCCCCAGCAGGATCAGCTCCCGCAGCCGGCGGTCGGACAGGTCTGCGGGCTGCTCGGACGCCGACTCCAGCCGCGCGACGTCGCCGACGAAGTCACCGGTGTCGCGGTTCGAGCCAGCGGAGAGGCCGATCAGGCAGTTGGCGAACGTCAACCCGCCGCGGAGCTGGCGGACGATCCCGCGCGGTTCGACGGGCGGCAGATGCTCGCCGAACAACTCCAGGCCGTCCTCGGCGTGTCCGAAGAACCCCGACAGCACGATCGCGGGGTCGATGAACGGCACCGTGTGCGCCATGAAGTGTCCAGTCGTGATGCCCGCATACAGACGATGGCCGAAGACGCCGGTCGTCCGCACCGACATCTCGCGCTGAACGGCGCCGCCAGGTCGGAGTCGCTCGGAGATCACCAGACCCGCCGCACGCGTGCCCAGCACGGTCACCGAGGCCGACGACGGTGAGAACGGTCCAGCCAACGCCTCCGACAGGTTCGTGGCGATGAACGCGGGAAACCGTGGGTCGATGGGGGTGTCGAACTCGCCGTTCGCGGCGCCCTTCCCGGCGGGCACCGGCTCGACGCCGTCGGGCGAGGGTGCATCGACCGCCGGGATCTCGAGTACGCGAGGTAGCCGCCAGGGGATGTCGTGGACGGTGGTGCCCAGGGCGATCCGGCCGCGGCACGCGAGCGTGAAGTCCTCCACCACCTCCGCCGCGTCGTAACCGGGGGTGAATCCCCAGTCGTCGTGGAGATCGGTGAGGTCCAGGGTCGGCAAGGGGCGCGCCCGCCAGCCGAAGCCGTTCGGCACGAATCTGCGCAGTGGTGAGGGGATCGAGACGACGGGTCTGCCGATGGCGGTGGCGATCGAGCGCAGGGTGGTGTGACCCGCGGCCGCGACGTCGACTCGACCCGCGGGCAGCCCGGGATCGAGCAGTGCCCGCACGAGCACCCGTTCGACGTCGTGTGCGTGCACCACCTGCAGGGGCCTGTCGGCGGAGCCGTCGACGTCGAGGACGACCGGTCCGGAACACCTCTGCAGCACGGCGTCGTCGACGTGACGGCCCAGCACGAGTGCCGTCCGGACGACGATCGCGTGGAGTCCGGACGCGACGACCTCGGCTGTAATCGACGCGGTGTCGTCCGCGGGCCAGATCGGCGACACGACGACGAGGCGCCCGACGTCCGCCGCCGCCACCGCGTCGAGCAGGGCAGTCACGCTCGCCGAGTTCGCGGCACCGTGCAGGACCGCGTCGGCCCCCTTCATGACGTCTGCGTCGTACCCCTCCGAGACGACGAAGTCGACTGAGCCCGGCCAACTGTCGGGACGCCGCACCCCGACGCCGACGACGTCGTGGGTCAGGCTGACCAGTCGGGCGGCCACCCCACGCCCGATGGCGCCGTCGGCCCCCGTGACGACGATCCTCATCGAGGCCTAGGCGTCATCGCCGTCGCCGTCGTCGCTGAATGCCGCCAGCAGATCCTGGAGGTCCATGTCGGCGATGTCCTGGGTCCTGGGCTCGGTCGATGCGGCGTCTCCGGCGTCCACGCCCGTGCCCTGGGCGGCGAGGTTCAGCAGCATGTCGAGTACGCCCGCCTGCCGGAGCCGCTTGACGGGGATGGACGCCACGACGCGCTGAAGTTCCTCGTCGACCGCGTTCGTCGCGGGCGCCTGCTCGGACTCTCCGACGAGTTGCGTGCGGAAGTACTCGGCGATCGCCGACGGGTTGGGGTAGTCGAAGATCAGCGTCGGCGACAGGGTCAGGCCCGTCGCGGCCTTCAGGCGGTTGCGGAGTTCGACGGCGGTGAGCGAGTCGAAGCCGTGGTCCTGGAACGCCAGGTCCGGGGCGATCGACTGCGGATTCGGCAGCCCCAGAACAGTCGCCATGTGCGACCGCACCAGATCGAGCAGAAGGTCGTGCTGCTCGTCGGTGGGCAGCCCCGAAAGGCGTTGGGACAGAGCTGATCGCGACTGGGCCGCGGCCAGCGAATCACCGACCTGACGACGGGCGGGGCCCGAGATCAGATCGATGAACATCGGCGGCAGCGTCCCCGCCGCGGACTTGGTCCGCAGGGCGACGCGGTCGATGCGCGCGGGCACCAGGAACGGCTCGTCGACCGCCAACGCCTCGTCGAACAGTGCGAGCGCGTCGTCGACCGCCAGCGCCAGGATGCCGTCGCGGTTGAGCCGCGCCAGGTCGACGTCCTGAAGGTGGCCCGTCATCCCACTGGCCTGCTCCCACAGACCCCAGCCCAACGACATCGCGGGCAGACCGTTGGCGCGCCGGTGAGCGGCCAGGGCATCGAGATAGGCGTTGGCCGCCGAGTAGTTCGCCTGCCCGGAAGCGCCGACGAGGCCCGCCATCGATGAGAACATCACGAACGCGGACAGATCGAGATCGCGGGTCAGCTCGTGCAGATTCCACGCCGCATCGACCTTGGCCCGCAACACCGCATCGACCCGGTCCGGCGTCAGAGAGGTCAGCACCGCGTCGTCGATCACGCCCGCGGTGTGGATGACCGCCGACAGCGCATGCTGGTGGTCGATGCCCGCCAGGCTCTTGCCGAGGGCGTCCCTGTCGGCGGCGTCCGCGGCGACCACCTGGACGTGTGCGCCCGCGTCGGTCAGTTCGGCGACCAGCTCCGCGGCGCCGGGCGCGTCGGGCCCACGGCGCGAGAGCAGCACCAGATGGCGCACGCCATGATGCTCGACGACGTGGCGGGCCACCGAGGCGCCCGCCATGCCGGTGCCGCCGGTGATCAGCACGGTGCCGCCGGCCCAGGCGTCGGGCATGGTGAGCACCACCTTGCCGATGTGGCGGGCCTGGCTCAGATGCCGCAGTGCGGCGGGCGCCCGCCGCACGTCCCACGTCGAGACGGGCAGCGGCCGCAGCGCGCCGGTGTCGCTCAGCGCCGAGACGCCGGACAGAATCCGGCCGACGCCGTCCGCTCCCGCCTCGAACAGGTCGAAGGCGCGGTAGCGCACGCCCGGGTGGGCGGCGGCGACGGCGACGGCGTCGCGGATGTCGGTCTTGCCCATCTCGAGGAACGCCCCGCCGCGCGGCAGCAGCCGCAGCGACGCGTCGACGAAGTCGCCCGACAGCGAGTCGAGCACCACGTCGAACCCCCGGCCGCCGGTCACGCCGAGGAACTTCTGCTCGAAGTCCAGGGTGCGTGAGTCTCCGATGTGGTCGTCGTCGAAGCCCATGGCCCGCAACGTGTCCCACTTGGGACGGCTCGCGGTGGCGAACACCTCGAGGCCCCAGTGCCGAGCCAGCTGCACGGCCGCCATCCCGACGCCACCGGTGCCCGCGTGGATCAGCACGGACTGACCCGGTTGCACGTCGGCCAGCCCGCGCAGCGCGAAGAACGCCGTCGCAAAGCCGACGGTGAAGCCGGCGCCCTGTGCATAGCCCCAGTCCGCCGGAATGGGCAGCACGACGCGAGCATCGGTGGTGGCCATCGTGCCGGTGCCCTCGGGGAACAGGCCCATCACCCGGTCGCCGACGGACACCTCCGTGACCCCGGGGCCGACTTCGGCGACGACACCCGCCGCCTCGATGCCCATGACGCCTCCGCCCGGATACAACCCGAGCGCGATCATGACGTCGCGGAAGTTCGCGCCGATGGCACGCACGGCGACCCGGATGCGACCGGGCGCCAGCGGCTCGTCGGCGTCCGGAATCTCTTGCAGCGTCAGGTCGTCGAACGTGCCCGTCGACGCCTCCTCGGCGACCGTCAGCCGCCACGGCGCGCCACCGTCGGGCGGAGCCAGCAGGGACCCGGCAGCCCGGCTCGGCAGCACCCGCGCCGTGTGCAGTACGCCGTCGCGGATCACCACCTGCGGTTCACCGAGGGCGACGATCGCGGCCGGATCCACGTCATTGGCGCCGCCGTCCACGTCCGCCAGCACGACCCGGCCCGGGTGCTCGGTCTGAGCCGCCCGCACCAGCCCCCACACCGCGGCACCCGCCAGATCGGTGACGTCCTCACCGGGCAGGGCAACCGCCCCGCGGGTCATCACCACCAGCGTCGACGGCTTCGTTGAACCAGACGGCGTCGCATCCGCGGCCCCGGCAAGCCACGACTGCAACCGCTCCAGCGCCACGTGGGTGGCGCCGTAGACGCCGGACAGATCATCCGATTCGGTTGTCGCGGGGGCTGATTCGAACACCTCGAACGCGGCGTCGGCGGCCACGGCCTCGGCGGACGAGGGCGCGGCAGACCACACCACCTCGAACAGCTCACCGCCGCCGGAGCCGCCGACCGCTGCCGCCAACTGCTGGGCGGTCACGGGGCGCGCCACCATCGCCTCGACGGAGAGCACGGGCAGGCCAAGGCCGTCGGCGAGGTCGATCGACATCGAGCTGGTGCCGTTCGGGGCGAGCCGCGCGCGGACGGCCGAGGCCCCCGACGCGTGCAGCGAGACCTTCTGCCAGGAGAACGGCAGCGCCATCTCGCCCGGGTTGTCGTCCCGGCTCAGCACCACCGCATGCAGTGCGCCGTCCAGCAGCACGGGATGCACGCCGAAACCGTTCGCCTGCAACTCTTGTGGAATCGCGACCTCGGCGAACACCTCGTCACCGCGGCGCCACATCGCCTTCAGCCCGCGGAAGGCCGGGCCGTACTCGTACCCGCGTGCCGACAACTCGGCGTAGGCCTCGGTGACGTCGATCTCGCGGGCGCCGACCGGCGGCCAGATCGACAGGTCGGAACCCGGCGCCGACGATGCGACGCCCAGTTCGCCCTCGGCGTTCAAGATCCAAGTCGCCGAGTCCTGTTGGGCGCGCGAGAAGATCGACACGACGCGGCCGCCTGCCTCGTCGGCCTCGCTGACCACGACCTGCACGGCGACGCCCTCGGCGGGCAGCACCAGCGGCGCGTGCAGCATCAACTCGTCGACGACGTTGCAGCCCACCTCGTCGCCGGCCCGGATCGCCAACTCGACGAAACCCGCACCGGGGAAAAGCACGACGCCCGCGACCGCATGGTCGGCCAGCCATGGCTGCGCCGACGTGGACAGCCGGCCCGTCAGGACCACGCCACCGGTCTCCGGCGACTCGACGACCGCCCCGAGGAGCGCGTGGTCGGCTCCGCCGAGTCCGAGGCCTGCGGCGTCGGTCGAACCCGACCCGCCGCTCGACAGCCAGAAGCGACGCCGTTGGAAGGCGTAGGTCGGCAGGTCGACGAGTCGTCCGCCGTCGCACGCCGCCCGCCAGTCCACGTCGACGCCCGACACGGACAGGGTACCCAGCGCCGTCAGCAGCGTCGCGGGCTCGGGCGCGTCCTTCTTGAGGGTCGAGGCCGTCACGGGTTCGGAGTCGTTGAGCGACATCGCGATCGAGGCCGTGAGTCCGCTTGCCGGTCCCACCTCGAGGAACCGGGTGACGCCCACCGACTCGAGGAACCGGGCGCTGTCGGCGAACCGGACCGCCTCGAGGATGTGACGTGACCAGTACGGTGCCGTCGCGAAGTCCGGGCCAGCCAGCTCGCCGGTCAGGTTGGAGATCACGGGAATCGTGCGCTCCGACAACGACATTCCGCCCGCCACCGTGCTGAACTCCAGGAGCATCGGCTCCATCAGCGACGAGTGGAATGCGTGTGACACCGAGAGTTGGTGCACCCGCCGGCCCGTGGCCCGCGCCTCCTCGGCGATCGCCAGGACCGCGTCCTCGGGACCGGAGATCACGACGGAGTCGGGTCCGTTCACGGCCGCGATGCCGACGCCGTCGCGCAGCAAGGGTCGCATCTCGGCTTCGCTCGAGGACACGGCCACCATCGCGCCGCCCTCGGGTAGCCGCTGCATGAGCCTGCCCCGCGCGGCGACGAGCGCGGCGGCGTTCTCCAGTGACAGCACCCCGGCGACGTGTGCGGCGGTCAACTCACCGATCGAGTGGCCCAGCACGTAATCCGGCTGCAGACCCCAGGACTCGAGCAGACGGAACAGCGCGACCTCGACGGTGAACAGCGCGGGCTGCGCGAACTCGGTCGAGTCCAGCACTGCGGCGTTGCTGCCCCACATGACGTCGCGGATCGGGCGCAGCAGGTGCCTGTCCAGCTCGCGGGTGACCGCGTCGAACGCCTCGGCGAAGACGGGGAACTCGGCGTGCAGCTCGCGACCCATGCCGAGCGACTGCGCGCCCTGGCCCGGGAAGACGAACGCGGTCTTGCCCGAGCCGGAGGCCCGACCGCGAACCGTGCCCGGACCCTGTTGCTCGTCGCCAAGGCTCCTCAGCTCGGCGAGCAGTGCCTCGCGGTCGGCGCCGAGCATCACCGCGCGGTGCGGGAACGCCGAGCGCCCACCGAGCGTCCAGCCGACGTCGACGGCGTCCAGTTCGGGGTGGGCTTCGACGTGGTCGGCGATTCGACGCGCCTGATCACCAAGGCCCTCTGGGGATTTGGCGGACAGCGCCCACGGAATGACGGCGGGTCGGCGAACGTCGACGGCAGGCGCGACCGATACCGGCGCCTGCTCGATGATGACGTGCGCGTTCGTGCCGCTGATGCCGAAGGACGACACCCCGGCCCTGCGCGGCGTGCCGTTCTCCGGCCAGGGCTGAGCCTCGGTGAGGAGGGCGACCGACCCCATCGTCCAGTCGACGTGCGGGGTGGGCTCGTCCACGTGCAGCGTGGCGGGCAGTTGCTCGTGGCGCATCGACTGGACCATCTTGATGATGCCCGCGACGCCCGCGGCGGCTTGGGCGTGACCCATGTTCGACTTCACCGAGCCAAGCCACAGCGGGTGGCGGCGGTCCTGTCCGTAGGTCGCCAGCAGCGCCTGCGCCTCGATGGGGTCGCCGAGCGTGGTGCCGGTGCCGTGCGCCTCGACGACGTCGACCTCCGAGGCACTGAGCCCGGCGTTGGCCAGCGCAGACCGCAGGACGCGCTGCTGCGAGGGCCCGTTCGGCGCGGTGAGCCCGTTGGACGCACCGTCCTGATTGATCGCCGAACCGCGCACCAGCGCCAGCACCTGATGGCCGTGGCGTTGCGCGTCCGACAGGCGCTCGACGACGAGAATGCCTCCGCCGTCGGCGAATCCGGTGCCGTCCGCCGCACCGGCGAAGGACTTGCACCGGCCGTCCGACGACAACCCGCGCTGTCTGCTGAACTCGACGAAGATGTCCGGCGTGGCATTGACGGTGACGCCGCCCGCGAGAGCGAGGTCGCACTCACCGGTTCGCAGCGCCTGCATCGCCATGTGCAGGGCGACCAGCGACGACGAGCATGCAGTGTCGATCGACACGGCGGGACCCTCGAGACCGAGCACGTAGGACACCCGGCCCGACGCCACGCTCGAGGCCTGACCCGTCAGACGGAAACCCTCCGCGCCGTCCGCGCCGACGCCGTAACCCTGGGCGTACACGCCCGCGAACACGCCGGTGGCGCTGCCGCGCAGCGACGTCGGGTCGATGCCGCCGCGTTCCAGCCCCTCCCACGCGAGTTCGAGGAACAGTCGCTGCTGCGGGTCCATGGCCAGCGCCTCGGTCGGGGAGACCCCGAAGAAGGCCGGGTCGAAGTCGGCCGCGTTCTGGAGGAACCCTCCGGTGCTGGCATACGACTTGCCCGGGGCGTCGGGATCCGCACTGAACAGTCCGGCGAGGTCCCAGCCGCGGTCGGTCGGGAAGTCGGTGAGGACGTCGCGGCCCGCGGCGACCATGTCCCACAACGCTTCTGGTGAGTCGACACCGCCGGGGTACCGGCAGGACATGCCGACGATGGCGATCGGCTCGTCGACGGCGGAGGACACGGTCGTGGTCTGCGTGACCTCCTGGGGCGCCTCCGCGAGCTCCTGCCGGATGTAGCCGGCCAACGCCACCGGCGTCGGGTAGTCGAAGATGAGGGTCGGCGAGAGCGCGAGTCCGGTGGCCGTCTTGAGCCGGTTGCGCAGTTCGACGGCGGTGAGCGAGTCGAAGCCGTGGTCGGAGAAGGCCAGCTCGGCGGTGATGGCCTCCGGTTCGGTGTTTCCGAGCACGGCGGCCATGTGCGATCGCAGCAGGTCGAGCACCAGCGCCTGCTGAGCCTGTTCGGTCAGCCCGTGGAGCCGTTGTGCCAGAGCCGACTTCGACTTCGCGGCGACCAGCGAGTCGTCGACGCGACGCCTGGCGGAGGTGTTGGCGAGCTGAGCGAACATCGGCGGCAGCAGGCCTTCGGCTGACCGCGAGCGCAACGCCGCGCGGTCGATCCGGACGGGTGCGAGAAGCGGCTCACCGACCACCAGGGCCGAGTCGAACAACGCCATCGCGTCCTCGGTCGACATCGCGAGGATGCCGTCGCGCCCCAACCTGGTCAGGTCGGCGTCCGCGAGGTGGCCGGTCATGTCGCTGGCCTGCTCCCACAGTCCCCACGCCAGGGAGGTCGCGGGCAGACCGTGGGCGCGACGGTGGGCGGCCAGCGCGTCGAGGAAGGTGTTGGCCGCGCAGTAGTTCGCCTGCCCGGACGAGCCGACGACGCCGGCCATCGACGAGAACATCACGAACGCAGCGACATTCGTCTCGCGACTGAGCTCGTGCAGGTTCCATGCCGCGTCGACCTTGGCCCGCAGAACGGGATCGATGCGTTCGGGCGTCAGCGATCCCACGACCGCGTCGTCGAGCACACCGGCCGCGTGGATCACCGCGGACAGCGGCCGCTCGGCCTCGATGGCGCCGAGCACGGCGCGCAGCTCGGAGCGGTCGGCGGCATCCGCGGCGAGCACCTTCACGTTTGCGCCAGCGGCGGTCAGCTCCGCGACGAGCTCACGTGCGCCGGGGGCGTCGGGCCCGCGTCGCGAGAGCAGCGTCAGGTGGCGTACGCCGTGGTGCTCGACGACGTGGCGGGCCACCGAGGCGCCCGCCATGCCGGTACCGCCGGTGATGAGCACGGTGCCGCGCGTCCACGCCCCGGGCATGGTCATCACGATCTTGCCGACGTGGCGGGCCTGGCTCAGGTGCCGCAGCGCCGCAGGTGCGCGTCGGATGTCCCAAGTCGTCACCGGCAAGGGCGCCAGGATGCCCTCTTCGAACATCCTCGACAGCTCGACGATGTACTCGTGCATCCGTGGGCGGCCGGGCTCGAAAAGGTCGAAGGCGCGGTAGCGCACGCCCGGGTGGGCGGCGGCGACGGTGTCGGCGTCGCGGATGTCGGTCTTGCCCATCTCGAGGAACGACCCGCCTCGCGGCAGCAGTCGCAATGACGCGTCGACGAAGTCACCGGCGAGCGAGTCGAGCACCACGTCGAAGCCGCGGCCACCGGTGACGTCCATGAACTTCCGCTCGAAGTCCAAAGTGCGTGAGTCGCCGATGTGGTCGTCGTCGAAACCCATCGTCCGCAGCGTGTCCCACTTGGGGCGGCTGGCGGAGGTGAAGACGTCCAGGCCCCAGTGCCTGGCCAGTTGCACGGCGGCAAGGCCCACGCCGCCCGTCGCGGCATGGATCAGGATCGACTGACCGGGCTGCACGTCGGCCAGCTCGCGCAGACCGTAGTAGGCCGTGGTGAAGACGACCAGCGTCGCTGCCGCCTCGGCATCCGTCCAGCCGGTCGGGATGGGCGCCACCAGTCGTGCGTCGGCCTGCACGACCGTGCCGGTGCCCTCGGGGAACAACCCCATCACCCGGTCGCCGACGGCGAACTCGGTCACTCCCTCGCCGACATCGACGACCACGCCCGCGCCCTCACTGCCGAGCAGCGCGTCGTGGGTGAACATGCCGAGCGTGATCATCACGTCGCGGAAGTTGGCCGCGACGGCGTTCATCTCGACGCGGATGTGCGCAGGCCGCAAAGGTTCGTCGGCGTGCGGAACCTCTTCGAGCGCGAGGTTGTCGAACGTTCCGGCCGTCGCGATGCCGAGCCGCCACGGCTTGCCCGTGGTCGGAGGCTGCAGCACCGAGTCGACGCCGCGGCTGCGCACCACACGCGCGGTGTGGGGCACGCCCGCCCGCAGCACGACCTGCGGTTCGCCGACGGCCAGGACGGTCGGGACGTCCAGTTCGCCGATCGCATCGACGAGGACGATGCGGCCGGGGTTCTCGGTCTGCGCGGCCCGGACCAGACCCCACACCGCCGCACCGGCCAGATCGGTGACGTCCTCACCAGGCAGGGCCACCGCACCGTGCGTCACGACCACCAGCGTGGACGCGGACGGCTCGGCGAGCCATGACTGCAACTGCTCCAGCGCGCGGTGGACGGTCGTGTGGGTCTGCGCCGCGACATCGTCGGAATCGCCTGCCACGGAACGAGTTTCGTATACGGTGAAGGCATCGGCCGTCGGCTGCGAGACCTCTGGTACCGCAATCGCGGACCACTCCACCTCGAAGAGTTCACCGTCGGCGCCAGCTCGACCCACCAGCGCGAGCTGCTCGGCGCTGACCGGCCGGGTGGTCATCGAACCCACCGAGAGAACCGGTAGACCCAAACCGTCGGCAAGCTCGATCGACACCGAGTTCGGACCGACCGGCGCGATCCTGGCGCGCACCGAGGACGCACCCGCCGCGTGCAGAGACACCTTCTGCCACGAGAAGGGCAGCGCCAGTTCGTGATCCCCGACCACCAGGGCGATCGCGTGCATCGACGCGTCCAGCAGCACGGGATGCACGCCGAACTCGGCGGCCTGAACGTCCTGCGGGATGGAGACTTCGGCGAACACCTCGTCGCCGCGCCGCCACATGGCGGTGAGCCCACGGAACGCCGGGCCGTACTCGTAGCCGCGTGCGGCCAGCACCTCGTACGCGTCGCTGACGTCCACCGCCACCGCCCCCGCGGGCGGCCATGCCGTCAGGTCGGCCGTCGGCGCGCTGACGGTGGGGCCGACGATCGCCTCGGCGTGCAGCACCCACGGCGATTCGTCGTCGTCGGTCCGCGAGAACACCGACACCGACCGTGAGCCGGACTCCTCGGCAGCACCGACGAGGACGCGGATGGGGACACCGGACGGCGCCACGACGAGAGGCGCCTGCAGGGTCAGCTCCTCGACGACGGGGCACCCAACCTCGTCGCCGGCGCGGATGACCAGCTCCACGAATCCCGCACCGGGGAAGAGGATTACGCCACCGACGGCGTGGTCGGCCAGCCACGGCTGCGTCGAGACCGCAAGCCGGCCGGTCAGGACGACCTGACCCGTGTCGGGCACCTCGACGACGGCGCCCAGCAATGCGTGGGCGGCGCCGTTGAGACCGAAGCCCGAGGCGTCCGAGGTCCCGGTACCGCCGCCGGACAACCAGAAGCGCCGCCGCTCGAAGGCGTATGTCGGGACGTCGACCAACTGACCGCCGTCGCACACCGCCCGCCAATTCACGGCGATGCCGGAGGTGAACGCCTGCGCCGCCGAGGAGAGGAAGCGGTCCCAACCGCCCTCGTCGCGGCCCAGCGTCGGCACGACGACCGGCTCGGTGGCGGCGTCGGTGCAGTCGCGGACGGTGTCCTCGACGCCCGCGATGAGCGCGGGGTGCGGGCTGGTCTCGACGAAGGCCCGGTAACCATGGCTGCAGGCGGCCCGGACGGCCTGGTCGAACTGCACCGTCTGCCGGATGTTGCGGTACCAGTAGTCGGCGTCGAGGGTGGCGGTGTCGACGAGATCGCCTGTGACGGTGGAGAAGAACGCCGTGCGCGTCGAATGCGGTTCGAGGCCGGAGAGCGCTTCCTGCAGCCGGCCGTCGATCGCCTCGACCTGCGCCGAGTGCGACGCGTAGTCGACGTCGATGCGGCGGGCGCGGATCTGCAGTGCCTCACACTGCCGCATCAGCGCGTCGAGCGCCGACGACTCGCCGGAAACGACGACGGCGGAGCGCCCGTTGATCACGGCGATGTCAGCGCGATCGGCGTGAATGTCCAGACCTGCCAACAGTTCGCGGGCACGATCGACGCCGCAGGCCAACGACACCATGCCGGCCGAACCGGACAGTTCGACCAGAAGCTTGCTTCGCAGCGCGACCACCCGTGCGGCGTCGCGAAGGGACAACGCCCCCGCGACGTGGGCGGCGGCGATCTCGCCCTGGGAATGACCGATGACGGCGTCGGGGGTGACACCGACCGAGGCCCACAGTTCCGCCAGCGACACCATTACGGCGAACAATGCGGGCTGGACGACGTCGACGCGGTCCAGGCCCGGCGCTCCCGGCGTCCCGCGCAGCACGTCGACGAGCGACCAGTCCACGAACTCCGCGAGCGCTTCCGAGCAGGCCACCATCTTGTCGGCGAAAACCGTTGATTTGGACATCAATTCGATGCCCATGCCGAGCCATTGGCTGCCCTGGCCCGGGAAGACGAAGGCGACCTTGCCGACGGGCGTGGCGGTGCCGCGGATCGCCAGCATGCCGTCGGCGTCGGAGGCCAACTCCGACAGTCCGGCGAGCAACTGGTCGCGGTCGGCGCCCAGGACCACGGCGCGGTGTTCGAAGGACGTCCGCCCCGCCAGCGTCCACGCCACGTCGCGGCCGTCGAGTTCGGCGTGTGCGGCGAGGTGGTCGGTCAGCCGGGCGGCCTGCCCGCGCAACGCGGCCGCTGACTTCGCCGAGAGCACCCAGGGCAGCACGGCGGCGGGCGGCGGCGTCGACGCTTCGACGTCAGTCTCGACCGGCTGGGCCGACTCGACGATCACGTGGGCGTTGGTGCCGCTGATCCCGAACGACGAGATGCCGGCCCGGCGGGGAGTCGCACCGGCGGGCCACGGCTGCGGCTCGGTCAGCAGCGACACCGCGCCCGCGGTCCAGTCGACGTGCGGACTGGGCGCGTCGACGTGCAGCGTCGCGGGCAGCGACTCGTGGCGCATCGACATGATCATCTTGATGACACCCGCCACGCCCGCCGCGGCCTGGGTGTGGCCCATGTTCGACTTCACCGAGCCCAGCCACAGCGGCTGCGTCCGGTCCTGTCCGTAGGTCCCGAGCAGTGCCTGAGCCTCGATGGGGTCACCCAGCGGGGTACCGGTGCCGTGGCCCTCGACGACGTCCACCTGTGCGGTCGACAGGCCCGCGTTGGCCAGCGCGGCGCGTACCACGCGCTGCTGCGAGGGCCCGTTCGGCGCCGTCAGCCCGTTCGAGGCGCCGTCCTGGTTGACGGCCGAACCCCGTACCACCGCGAGCACCGGGTGGCCCAACCGCTGCGCATCCGAGAGCCGCTCGACGGCGAGCACGCCGCCGCCCTCTGCCCAGCCGACGCCGTCGGCTGCCCCGGCGTAGGGCTTGCAGCGACCGTCGGTCGCCAGCCCCCGGTGGCGGCTGAACTCCACGAAGATGGTCGGGGTGGCGTTGACGGTGACACCGCCCGCCAGGGCCATGTCGCACTCGCCGAGCCGCAGCGCCTGCACCGCCATGTGCAGCGCGACCAGCGACGACGAGCATGCGGTGTCGATGGACACCGCGGGGCCCTCGAGGCCCAGCACGTAGGCCACCCGGCCCGACGTGACGCTCGACGTCATGCCGGTGAGGCGGTAGCCCTCGATGCTGTCGGCGGACATGCCGTAGCCACCGGCGATGACTCCTGCGAACACGCCCGTCGCGCTGCCTCGCAGAGACGTCGGGTCGACGCCCGCACGCTCCAGCGCCTCCCAGGACAGCTCCAGCAGCATGCGTTGCTGAGGATCCATGGCGAGGGCCTCGCTCGGTGCGATCCCGAAGAAGCCCGCGTCGAAGTCGGCCACGTTCTCGACGAAGCCGCCCGAACGTGCGTAGGACTTGCCGGGCGCGTCGGGATCGGCGTCGTACAGGCCTGCGACGTTCCAGCCGCGGTCGTCCGGCATGTCCGACACCACGTCGCGACCCGAGGCCACCATGTCCCAGAGGCCCTCGGGGGAGTTGACGCCGCCGGGGAACCGACACGACATGCCAACCACGGCGATCGGTTCACCCGATCGCTCGAGCAGAGACCGGTTCTGCGTCTTCAACCGGTCGTTCTGGACGAGCGCCCGGCGAAGCGCCTCGGTGGCGTGTGCGAGTTGATCGGCCATACGGTGTGAAACCCCTGTCTGGATCACTGCGTGGGCAGTGACCCCCAAGTATTCGGTACAAGGCGCCCATTAGATGAATCGAGAAGCTCCCGATGGCGCCCAACGAGGCAGCGTGAACGCTGTCAGATCATTGTGTTCCCTGCTTTCCGCGGGTGATCACCCACCTGCTTACACTCGGGCATTCCTGGGAACTTTCCAAGCATCACCGGGCGAGACGACGGAGCGCAGCGATGACATTCGGCGCAGGTAGCCGACACGTTCACGCCGCGCACCGCCATACCGCGACGGCGCTGGACACCGACCTGGACGCCGCCGCACGCACGGTCGTCGGAGGCAAGGGGCGTGCGGTCGCGGCGATGGCGGGCGCGGGTTTGCCCGTCCCGCCGGCGTTCTGCGTGACCTCCGAATGGTGCGATGGATGTGCCCACGATCCCGCCGCGGTCGTCGAACGGATGTGGCAGGACGTACTGGGCGGGCTGACGTTGCTGGAGGAACGGACGGGGTGCACGTTCGGCGCCGGTCCCCGTCCGCTTCTGCTGTCGGTCCGCAGCAGTGGGGCCACGTCAATGCCCGGCATGCTCGACACCGTCCTGAACGTCGGAATCGACGACGCGGTCGCCGAAGCGCTCGGGAACCGGTACTCGGCCCGGTTCGCCGACGACACCCGCGAGCGGTTCCGCTGCGGTTACCGCCTTGCCGTGCCGGCCGGCGCGGACGTGCCCGACGAACCCCTGGCGCAATTGCGTGGCGCCCTCGAAGTGGTGGTGTCCTCGTGGTCGTCGAGCCGGGTGACCGCCTACCGTGCGCATCACGGTCTGGAACGTGGTGGCATCGCAATTCTGTTGCAGGCCATGGTCTTCGGTAATCTGGACGCCGGCTCGGGCGCCGGCGTGCTCTTCACCCGCGATCCGGCGTCGGGCGCCTCGAACCCGTTCGGCGAATGGCTCCCCGCCGCTCAGGGCGACGACGTGGTGTCGGGGACCAGCGACTGCGAGCCGCTGGTCGCGATGCGGGACCGACTGCCGGACGCCTACGAGGAGTTGATCGACGCGGGCATTCGCCTGGAGCGCCTCGGCGCCGACGTGCAGGACGTCGAGTTCACGGTAGAGGCGGGCAAGCTGTGGCTGCTCCAATCCCGGGTGGCGAAACGCTCGCCACGGGCAGCGGTGCGGCTGGCCTTGGCGTTTCGCGAGGAGGGCGTCATCGACGACGTCGAGGTGCTGGACCGGGTGACTCCCGAGCAGCTCGCCTCGGTTCTCGAGGCGCGATCGGCTCCCGAGCAGTCCGGTCCGCCGCTGGCCACCGGCGTGGCTGCCTCTCCGGGAGTCGCGTCGGGCCTGGTGTGCGTGACCAGCGATGACGCCATCGCCGCGGCCGACGACGGGCGCGACGTCGTCCTGGTGCGCCCGACGACGAGTCCCGACGACGTCGCGGGACTCGTGGCGGCCAAGGCCGTCGTCACCGAAGTCGGCGGGGCCACCAGTCACGCCGCGATCGTCGCGCGCGAACTCGGCATTCCCGCGGTCGTCGGGTGCGGAGCCGGCCTCACCGCCCTGCTGGCGGGCCGGATCGTCACCGTCGACGGCGACGCCGGGGAGGTACGCAACGGGGAGTCGACACCGTCGGAATCGACCGACTGCCCGGAACTGCTGCGGTTCGCCGACATCGTGCGCGCGACGAGTCCGCTCCGCGCGCACGCCGAAGGTGACTACCCGGTCCTCGACGACGCCTCCGAGGAGTCCGTCGCCGCCGCGCTCGCCGCCGGTCACACCGACGTGGTGTCGTCCGAGCCGCTTCGGACCATGCACCTTGCCGCGCGATGGGCACGCAGGTGAGCGATGCCGCCGACCTGGCCGTCCTGCAGGCGGTCCGGCTGAAGGGCCGGGTCGGTCGCGCGGAACTGACCGACACCGTCGACGGGTTGATCGCCTCCGGGCTGCTCACCGACGGCGCATGGGTGCGGCTGACGGACGACGGCCGCGCCCGGTTGGCCGGGCTGCTCGCCGCCGAGCGCGCCACCGTCGACCCCGAGGCGGTGAATCACCTGTACGAACGGTTCCTCGTCGTCAACGCCGGCTTCAAGCCCCTGATCTCGCAGTGGCAGCTGGAGAGGGCCTCGGCGGGGGTCGACGGCGCGGCCGCCGTGCTGGCCAAGATCGACGAACTTCACCGCGACGTGCTGCCGGTGATCGCCAGCGCGAGCGGACTGGTGCCGCGCCTCGGGGCACACGCCGACCGTCTCGACGCGGCGTTGCAGAGGGCGCACGGCGGTGACATGTCCTGGCTAACCCGTCCGATGGTCGATTCGTATCACACGGTGTGGTTCGAGCTGCACGAGGAACTGATCGGTCTGGCCGGGCGGACGCGCGCGACCGAAGCCGAGGCCGGCAGCGCGGACTGAGGACGATTGCGTGTGTCCGATCGGGGCAAGGTCCGCGGGTGGTGTGCCAAGCTGGCGGCGTGACCGGCGACAAGGTGCGCGTGGTGGTGGGTGACGACCATCCGCTGTTCCGCGACGGCGTCGTGCGCGCCCTCACCTCCAGCGGAGCCATCGACGTGGTCGCGGAGGCCGACGACGGGGTGGCCGCGCTGGCACTGATCCGCGAGCACGGGCCGCAGGTCGCGCTCCTGGACTACCGGATGCCCGGACTCGACGGCGCCCAGGTCGCCGCCGCGGTCCGTCGCGACCAGCTGCCGACGCGAGTCCTGCTGATCTCCGCGCACGACGAGTCCGCGATCGTCTACAGCGCATTGCAGGACGGAGCCGCGGGGTTCATCTCCAAGGAATCCGGTCGCGCCGAACTCGTCGACGCGGTGCTGAACTGTGCGAAGGGCCGCGACGTCGTCGCACCCAACCTCGCCGCGGGACTGGTCGGCGAGATTCAGCGTCGCAACGACTCCGACACCCCCACCCTCAGTGCCCGCGAGCGCGAAGTGCTCGGCCACATCGCCAGTGGGCAGACCATCCCGGCGATGGCCAAGCACATGTTCCTGGCCCCGTCCACGGTGAAGACCCATGTGCAGCGGCTCTACGAGAAGCTCGGCGTCGGGGACCGCGGTGCCGCAGTCGCAGAGGCGATGCGTCGCGGGCTTCTGGAATAGCGGTGGATCGCCTTCCCCAGCGAATCGTCGACTACTTCGCCGCAGAACCCGTCCGCGTCTCGGCGCTGCTTCGTCTGCCGTTGATCGCCCTGATGGGCGTCCTGGTGTGGCTGTGGGAGGTCGACAGCTGGTTGCCGGAGGTCTACACCACGATCCTCGGCGCCTACGCCGTCGCCGCGCTGCTGTGGGCGGTGCTGGTCTTCCGCGGACCGGTGCCCTCGTGGGGTGGGTGGCTCTCGACCGGCGTCGACGTGCTCGCCGTCGTGTCGCTCTGCGTCGTCTCCGGGGGTGCGACCGCGGCGCTGCTGCCGGTGTTCTTCCTGCTGCCGCTGTCCGTCGCGTTCGGTGACCGACCGGTCCTGACGGGTGTCCTCGGGTTGGGGACCGCGGCGTGCTACCTCGGGGCGTGGATCGTCTACTCGAGGCGCGACGACCACGTCGGCATGCCCGACGTCGTGTATCTGCAGTTCGGCTTCCTGATCTGGCTCGCGGTCGCCACCACGGCGCTGTGCCTGGTGCTGACGCGGCGTGCGGCCCGCGTCGCCGCGCTGCTGGACGTGCGCCGCAGGCTGGTCGCCGAGTCGATGCAAGCCGACGAACGGACGAACCGGGAGCTGGCCGAGCATCTGCACGACGGCCCGCTGCAGACCCTGCTCGCCGCTCGCCTGGAACTCGACGAGGTGCGCGAACGCATGCCCGACCCCGCCCTGGACATGGTCTACGCGGCGCTCAACGACACGGCCGCCGGCCTGCGGTCGACGGTGACGGCGCTGCACCCGCAGGTGCTCGCCCAGCTCGGCTTGACGCCGGGCGTACGAGAACTGTTGCGACAGTATGAGAGTCGGGGTGACTTCACCGTCGACGCCGAGCTCGAAGACGTCGGCAAACCAGTGTCGCAGGCCCTGCTGTACCGGGCGGCGCGCGAACTGCTCGCCAACGTCAACAAGCATGCGGGCGCCAGTTCGGTCACCGTTCGGATGTTCCGCAAGGGCGATCGCGTGGTGCTCACCGTCGCCGACGACGGTGCGGGTTTCGAGCCGTCGATCGTCGATCAACGCGTGGCCGAGGGGCACATCGGGTTGGCGTCGTTGCAGGCCCGCTTCGACTCGATGGGCGGTGCCATGACGATCGACTCGACCGTCGGCCGCGGCACGCTGGTCACCGTGACGTCGCCTCCGGAGGAGTCGGCGACCGAGTAGGCGGCGCCCGCGTAGGCCGTCTCCTCGCCGACTCTGCGCTCAGGGCGAGGGCCACTCGCACTTCTTCACCGTGGCTGCAGAATCGAGAGCTGACAGAATTACTCGGCGCCGAAGTCGAACCGGTGGTGTTGGCGGTGCCAGCGGGCGCCGGGCTGCACCAGGACGGGCGGTGTGGCCCGGATCGTCGGTGCGTAGAAGTTGCCGGAGTCGTTGGACGAGATCGAAGGGGCTGCACAGGCCGCCCCTGCAGTGCCGAGGAGGGCGCCAGCGGCGATGACCGCGGCGAGGATCGGGAGGGCGGCGTAACGGGCCAGCTTGGGAGCGATCGAGTTGGTCATGCCTCAACTGTGTCCCGGCGCGGCGGCGGTGTCTGTCGGGTGACCGGTGGGCACAGCGGCTGAATCGCGTGTCCCCCGATCGGTGGACCGCCCCAAGGTGTTTCTTCAACCTCGATATTGCCGGCGACATCAAGGTTGAAATCGACACTCACTCGCGACGCGGTTACGTCGTCAGGCCGCGGGCGATGACGAGTCGCTGAATCTGGTTCGTGCCCTCGAAGATCTGCGTGATCTTGGCCTCGCGCATGTAGCGCTCGACGCGGTAGTCGCGCGTGTAGCCGGCACCCCCGAGCACCTGCACGGCGTCGGTGGTGACCTTCATCGCCGCGTCAGTGCACACCATCTTTGCCACGCTGGCCTGCGACGAGTACGGCCGCCCCAGGTCGCGGCGCCGCGCGGCGTCGAGGTAGGTGGCCCTCGCGCTGCCCACGGCGGCGGCCATGTCGGCCAGCAGGAAGCCCAGCCCCTGGTGGTCGATGATCTTGCGGCCGAACGTTGTTCGCTCATTGGCGTAACGGCACGCGTCGTCCAACGCGGCCTGCGCGATCCCGGTCGCGACCGCGGCGATACCCAACCGGCCCGCGTCGAGCGCGCTGAACGCGATTTGCAAACCCTGTCCCTCGGCGCCGATGCGGCGGTCGGAGTCGATCGGGGCGTTGTCGTAGAACGCCGACGTCGTCGGGACGGCCGAGAGCCCCATCTTCTCCTCCGGCTTGCCGAACGTCAGCCCCGGCAGATCGCCCGGCACCAGGAAGCAACTGATGCCGCGGGAGCCCGCGCCCGTCCGTGCGAACAAGGTGTAGAAGTCGGCGATGCCGCCGTGGGTGATCCACGACTTCGACCCGTTGAGCACGTAACCGCCATCTGTCGGCACGGCCGCACACCGCAACGCCGCCGCATCCGAACCCGCCTGCGGCTCGGACAGGCTGTACGCGCCGATCCGGTCGCCCGACAGCATCTCCGGCAGCCACCGCTGCTTCTGCTCGTCGGTCCCGAACGCCAGCAGCGGGTGCGACGACAGGCTGTGCACGCTGACCGCCACGGCCACGGCAGCCCACCGCGCGGCGATCTCCTCGAGCACCTGCAGATAGACCTCGTACGGCTGGCCGCCACCGCCCCATTCCTCGGGCTGGGGCAGGCTCAGCAGCCCCGCGGCACCGAGTTGCGTGAACACGCCGTCGGGGTAGGTCTCGGTGCGCTCGTGCTGGTCGACGAGTGGATCCAGCACCTTGTCGGCGACGTCCCGCGTCAGCGCGATGAGCTCGTCGGCGTCCTCCGTCGGCAGAATCCGGTCGACAGTCATGGTTTCGACTCCTAGCTTTGGGGCCCCGCCGAACTGTATCGATGCATCCGGACGTGAATCGTTCGTGACCGGCGGTAACGGTTAGGGTGTCTGAGTTCAAATCACACCGCGGGTGAGCCGGCGGGGGAAGTAGACATGACTGAGAAGAAGACGACTGTGGGTGTGGTCGCCGAGTCGGGCGCGGACGAGCGCCGGGTGGCGCTGGTACCCAAGGCGGTGACGTCGCTGGTGAACACCGGCGTCGACGTGATCGTGGAATCGGGCGCAGGCGAGCGCGCGCTGCTGCCGGATGACCTGTACACGGCGGCCGGAGCGACGATCGGTGACGCGTGGTCGGCTGAGGTCGTGGTGAAGGTCGCCCCGCCCTCGACGGAGGAAGTGGCAAAACTCACGAGCGGCCAGACGCTGATCGGGTTTCTGGCGCCGCGCAACGAGGTGAACCAGATCGGCGCGCTCAAGGCCGCCGGCGTGCAGGCCTTCGCCGTTGAGGCGATCCCGCGCATCTCCCGTGCGCAGGCGATGGACGCACTGTCGTCCCAAGGCAACGTGTCGGGGTACAAGGCCGTCCTGCTGGCGGCATCGCTGTCGACGCGATTCTTCCCGATGCTGACCACCGCGGCGGGCACCGTGAAGCCGACCAGCGCGTTGATCCTCGGCGTCGGCGTGGCGGGCCTGCAGGCGTTGGCCACCGCCAGGCGCCTCGGTGCCAAGACCACCGGCTACGACGTACGCCCCGAGGTGGCCGATCAGGTCCGCTCGGTGGGTGCGCAGTGGCTGGACCTCGGCATCGACGCGGCCGGCGAGGGCGGGTACGCCCGCGAGTTGACCGAATCCGAACGCGCGCAGCAGCAGAAGGCGCTCGAGGAGGCGATCACCAAGTTCGACGTGGTGATCACCACCGCGCTGGTGCCGGGACGGCCCGCGCCGCGCCTGGTGACCGCGGCCGCGGTCGAGGGCATGAAGCCGGGCAGCGTCGTCGTCGACCTGGCCGGCGAGACCGGCGGCAACTGCGAGCTCACCGAGCCCGGCCAGACCGTCGTCCGCCACGACGTGACGATCGCCTCGCCGCTGAACCTGCCCGCGACGATGCCCGAGCACGCCAGCGAGCTGTACGCCAAGAACATCACCTCTCTGTTGGAGCTGTTGATCACCGACGGTGCACTGGCACCGGACTTCGACGACGAGGTCGTTTCGGCGTCGTGCGTCACCCGAACTGCGGGGGAGACCGCCTGATGTATGACCAATTGTTGGCCAATCTCGCGATCCTGGTGTTGGCCGGGTTCGTCGGGTTCGCCGTGATCTCCAAGGTCCCCAACACGCTGCACACGCCGCTGATGTCGGGTACCAACGCCATCCACGGCATCGTCGTGCTCGGCGCCCTGATCGTGTTGGGCGAGTTGCCGGCCGACGCGTCATGGGGCGTGCGGATCATCGCGTTCATCGCGCTGATCTTCGGCACGCTCAACGTCATCGGCGGCTTCCTGGTCACCGACCGCATGCTTAGCATGTTCAAGGGCAAGAAGCCTGAGCCTGCGAAGGCGGAGGCCGACAAATGACCTATCTCGTCAACAGCCTCTACATCCTCGCGTTCGCCCTCTTCATCCTGGGCCTGTCCGGACTGACCGGCCCCAAGACGGCCGTGCGCGGCAACCTGATCGCCGCCGTCGGTATGGCCGTGGCGGTCGTCGCCACATTGATCAAGGTGCGCGACACGGCCTCGATCAACTGGATCCTGATCGTGGCCGGCCTGGTCATCGGCGTGGTGCTGGGTGTGCCGCCCGCCAAGAAGACCAAGATGACGGCGATGCCGCAACTGGTGGCGCTGTTCAACGGCGTCGGTGGTGGCACGGTCGCGCTCGTCGCGTGGGCTGAGTTCATCGAGACCGACGGGTTCGGGCACTTCCGGCCCGACCAGTCGCCGACCGTCGCGCTGGTCGTCGGATCACTGTTCGCGGCGATCGTCGGCTCGGTGTCGTTCTGGGGCTCGCTGGTGGCGTTCCTCAAGCTGCAGGAATCGATTCCGAAGAACGTCGAGAAGGCATTGGTCCGCTCCGCCAAGATCTTCCAGGCCGCCAACGTCGTGCTACTGCTCGGCGCGGTCGCCGCTGCGGTCTACATTGGCCTGAACGCCGGGCAGGGCAGCCCGACCTGGATGATCGTCGTGGTCCTGGTGCTCGCTGGGATCATGGGCCTGTTCGTGGTGTTCCCGATCGGTGGCGCGGACATGCCGGTGGTCATATCGCTGCTCAACGCGATGACCGGATTGTCGGCTGCGGCAGCAGGTTTGGCGTTGAACAACACCGCGATGATCGTCGCGGGCATGATCGTGGGCGCGTCCGGCTCGATCCTGACCAACCTGATGGCCGTGGCGATGAACCGGTCGATCCCGGCCATCGTGTTCGGCTCCTTCGGGGCGGGCTCGGCAGGTGCCGCCGCCGCTGGGGGTGATCATCAGGGCACCGCGAAGGCGACCTCGGCCGCCGACGCCGCGATCCAGATGGCCTACGCCAACCAGGTGATCGTGGTGCCCGGCTACGGCCTGGCCGTCGCGCAGGCCCAGCACGCCGTCAAGGACATGGCCGCGATCCTGGAGTCCAAGGGCGTCGAGGTGAAGTACGCGATCCATCCGGTCGCAGGCCGGATGCCCGGGCACATGAACGTGCTGCTGGCCGAGGCCGACGTCCCCTACGACGCAATGAAGGAGATGGACGACATCAACGGCGAGTTCAGCCGTACCGACGTCACCCTCGTCATCGGCGCCAACGACGTGACCAACCCGGCGGCCCGCAACGACCCGTCCAGCCCCATTTACGGCATGCCGATCCTCAACGTCGATCAGTCGCGTTCGGTCATCGTGCTCAAGCGGTCGATGAGCTCGGGCTACGCCGGCATCGAGAACCCGCTGTTCTTCCTCGAGCACACCTCGATGCTGTTCGGCGACGCCAAGAAGTCCGTCAACGCGGTCATCGAGGAACTCAAGGCCCTCTAGCCCCACGCCCAACGCGATTTCGGCGCGTCAACCGTCGCCGAGCGAACGTTGGCGCGCCGAAATCGCGAGGGGGTGGCGGGGTTAGAGCCAGCCGCGCCTGCGGAACATCACGTACAGCAGCGTGACCAGGGCGATGATGACGAAGCTACTGCTGACGAACCCGGCTACCGTGCTGATGCCCGGATACGCGACGTTCTGGCCGTAGAAGCCGGTGACGGCCGTCGGGACGGCGATGATGGCCGCCCAGCCGGTCAGCTTCTTCATCACCGTGTTCAGCCGCGCGTCCTGCAGCGACAGGTTGGTCTCGAAGACGGTGGTGACCATGTCGCGCAACGACTCCGTCCACTCCGAGGCCCGCAGCACGTGGTCGTACAGGTCGTCATAGAGCGGATCCAGGTCCGGGGAGGACTGCGAGTCCAGCCGTCGGCTCTTGATCGCGGTGACCACTTCGCGCATGGGCAACACCACCCTGCGCAGTTCGACGAGGTCCTTGCGGTAGCGGTAGGTGCGCCTCTGCAACCCGCGTTTAGGACCGTCCTCGGCGAACAACTCGTCCTCGAGTGATTCGATGTCGTCGTCGAGCGACTGCACCGCGTCGAAGTGCCCGTCGACCACGGCGTCGAGCAGGCCATGCACCAACGCGCCGACGCCATGCTGCTGACCACCGAGTTCGTCGAACCGCTGGGAGACTTCGTCCATGCCGAAGCCGGGGTCGTCACCCGCGGTCGGTGGCAGCCGTACCGTGATGAGTCCGCGGGGCAACACGAACGCCGAGATGCGGTGCATGACAAGGGACGAGGTGGTGTCGTCGCCGACCGGGGGAGTCAGCGCCTGCACCGCGTAGACGGTGAAGAAGGTATGCGTGCGGTACACGGTGGCCTTGGTGCGCTCGTTGGGCGCCATCGCGTCCTCGACGGCCCAGATGTTGAGTCCCAGTTCGTCGGCCAGCGCGCTGAGCGCGTCGTGGTCCGGGTCGTAGACGTCCGCCCACACCAGCGTGTCATCGGCGGCCAGGCATTCCGAGATGGCCGAGAACGTGAAGCCGTCCACCGGCTCGCCTGATCGCCACACCCGTCCGCGCACCTCAGTCATCACGCCATCATCCCGCAGGGCGTCATCTCGATTGCGCACCGATCGCGTATCGAGATCCGCGGGCATGGTGCACCCACGACTTTCAGGCCTCACGATGGCGACCAGTGAAACTCGAGTTCGACTGAAGGAGTGCTGCTGCCGTGAGTGTGGTGGTTGAACGTGGACTCGCGCGGTGTCCACGATGCGTAGCGGTCGCCGACTACACCTTCGTCGAGTCGGGACCCAACTCGTTGCGTTACGAGGTGCACTGCGGGCGGTGCGGTGAGGCCTACTGCGAAGTCCACACTCCCGTGACACCCGACTTCACGGCGGCCGTCGACGCGTTGGTGGTTCCCCCTCCCGCCGCCCCGCCGAGCGCACTCGAGCTGGGTCGCCGACGGGCCGCGAACTGGCTCACCGGATTGCGCGCCAAGGCCTCCTCTCTCGCGGGCCCGGCGTCGTCGCGAATCGCCCTCAAGGTTCGGAGCATTCGGCACTGAACAAAGCGAGCGAGGCCCCTCCCCGGATGCCAGGGAGGGGCCTCATCGTGGCGGGTCTAGAGCTGTTCGCGCAGCTCCCGCAGGGTCTTCTCCAGGATGCGGGAGATGTGCATCTGCGATACGCCGATCCGTTCGGCGATCTGACTCTGGGTCATGGACTCGAAGAAGCGGAGGTAGAGCACGGTGCGCTCGCGCTCCGGCAGCGCAGCGAGCAGTGGTCGCACGGTCTCCTGGTCGGTGATGCGGTCGAACGCGAAGTCGACCTCACCCACGGTGTCGGAGACCATCCTCGGTGCGGAGTCGCCGCTCGACACGGGAGCATCGATGGAGTGGACCCGGTACGCCTCGGCTGCCAGCATGCTGTCGACGATGTCCTCGCGGCTCATGTCGAGTACATCGGCCAACTGGCCGGCGGTGGGAGCCCGCCCCAGCGACTGGGTCAATTCCATCGTCGCCCTGGTGATGTGCCCATGCCGATCCTTGAGGCGGCGAGGGACGTGCATCGACCACCCGTGATCGCGGAAGTGCCTACGCACCTCGCCCATCATGGTGGGGACGGCGAACGCGACGAAGTGTGATCCCTTGCTGGGATCGAACCTGTTGACGGCCTTCACCAGGCCGAGCCTGGCGACCTGCGTCAGGTCCTCGATGTCCTCGCCGCGACCGCCGTAGTGGCGCGCGATGCGGTCGGCCAGCGCGAGGCACCGGTTGAAGATGGCTTCCCGTTGACGATCGACGTCGGAGGGGGACGGCATGCCGTCCAGCACGACGAACATCTCCATCACGTCGGCGTACTCGTCGACCTGCTCGACCGGGGTGCGCGTGCGTTCTAGTTGAACGGTCACTGGGTCACCACCTGGGCAGCGGTGATCTCGATGAGTTCGATTGTGTAGTAATGGGCTTCCACGTTGGGACCCCCTAAGAGGCATCCAAGGGCGCAGCGGTACACGGAGGGTCTCAATGCAACGCGGAGCCCGATCCGTCAGCGACGGAACCGGCGACTTGCCGTGGCCACGCGGGGCTAAAGGGCGCAACCACCCGCAGGAGTCTCAACGAATGCGGCGCTACCCAATGGAATCGCGGGGCTTTGTGGCCCGCTTGGCGCTAAACGGGAATGTCCTAGTGGACATCGGCAATGGTACGCCCTCGTGGCGAGCCCAGGTAGACCGCGACTAAAACTCGCGCTGAGCACAGCCATTCATCAGGTTTTGACGGGCCGGTAGAAATTGGGCTCGACGAACCGTTCGCGGCCCTCGACGCCCTCACCAGGGAACGCCTGCAGGAAGACGTGCGACAGGTGAGTGCGGAGACCGGTCGTAGGACGATTTTCGTCACGCACAGCGCCGACGAGGCCGCGTTCCTGGGTTCGCGCATCGTGGTGCTGACTCCAGCTACGTCGCTCGCAGGCCGGACTCAGACCGGTGGATAAGCGGGCGGCGGGTAAACGCCGCGCAGGCCCCACGGAATGAAGTTGAAGAAGTACTCGATCTCGTCGCTGGCGTCGTAGTCCGGATTCGGATCCATCTTTACCTCCAAGCGAGACGATTACTTGGACAAAGTCTAGCCCGCGCCACCCCGCGCCGAACAGTGGAACGTGCCGTTTGCCTAAACTGGCCAACCAGTTGATTGGTACCCGGGGAAGGGCCCGGCATACATATAGTGAGTCGCGATGTCCACCGAGCCTGATTCTCTTCGCGCGAGCGGCTCAACGCCGTCCGCGAACGGCCTGACCCGCCGGGAGGAGCTGCTGGCGGTCGCCACCAAGCTGTTTGCGGCACGCGGCTACCACGGCACCCGGATGGACGACGTCGCGGATGCGGTGGGCCTGAACAAGGCCACGGTGTACCACTACTACGCCAGCAAGTCGCTGATCCTGTTCGACATCTGCAAGAGCGCCGCCGACTTCACGGTCGATGCGCTCCACGACGATCCGTCGGCGTCGGCCCGCGAGATGATCTACCACTTCACGCGCCGGCTGCTGGTCGGCATCGCCAGTGACGTCGAGCGCGGCGCCGTCTACTTCCAGGAGGCGCCGTACATCACCGAATGGTTCACCGAGGATCAGGTGGCCTACATCCGCAAGGCCGAGACCACGGTGTACGAGCACTGCCGCGACGTCATCGACCGCGGCATCGCCAGTGGTGAGTTCTACGACTGCGACTCGCACGTGCTGGCGCTGGGGTACATCGGCATGACGCTGGGTTCCTACCGCTGGCTCCGCCCGCAGGGCCGCCGCACCGCGCAGGAGATCGCCGTCGAGTTCAGCACCGCACTGTTGCGCGGCCTGATCCGCGACGAGGCCGTGCGCACCGAAGAGCCGCTCGGCATCGACCTCGCGGGTACGACGTGAGGTCCACCCTGTTGTCGCGACGCGACCTCGACTTCCTGCTGTACGAATGGCTTCGCGTCGACGAACTGACCAAGCGGCAACGCTTCGCCGAGCACTCCCGCGACACGTTCGACGGGGTGCTCGACCTCAGCGAGGAGCTCGCCGAGAAGTACTTCGCCCCTCACAACAAGAAGAGTGACGCCAACGAGCCGACCTTCGACGGCACCCGCGTCATCGTCATCCCCGAAGTCAAGGAGGCCATCGACGCGTTCGCGCAGGCCGACCTGATCGGCGCCAGCATGGACGAGGCCCTCGGCGGCGCCCAGTTGCCGGTTTGCGTGGCCCAGGCGGCGTTCGCCTACGTCTCGGCGGCCAACGTCAGCACCTCGGGGTATCTGATGCTGACGGTGGCCAACGCGAACCTCATCGCGAAGTTCGGCGGCGACGAGCAGATCGAGGCGTTCGTCAAACCGATGCTCGCCGGACGCTTCACGGGCACGATGGCACTCTCGGAGACGCAGGCCGGCTCGTCGCTGGCCGACATCCTGACCCGTGCCGAACCGCGGCACGACGGCACCTACCGGCTGTTCGGATCGAAGATGTGGATCTCCGGAGCCGAACACGAGCTCACCGACAACATCGTCAACCTGGTGCTGGCGAAGATCCCCGGTGGGCCGGCCGGCACCAAGGGCATCTCGCTGTTCGTCGTGCCGAAGCACCTCGTCGGCGCCGACGGCACGATCGGGGAGCGCAACGACGTCACCCTCGCCGGGCTAAATCACAAGATGGGCCAACGCGGTATCAGCAACACCGTGCTGAACTTCGGCGAAGGGGTCTACACGCCGGGTGGGGAAGCGGGCGCCGTGGGCTATCTCGTCGGCGAGCCCCATCACGGCCTGATGTACATGTTCCACATGATGAACGAAGCCCGCCTTGCCGTCGGGATGGGCGCGGTGTCGTTGGGCTACACCGGCTACCTGAAGTCCGTGGAGTACGCGCGCGAACGTCCGCAGGGCAGGCTGCTCAAGGACCCGTCGACGCCCCAGGTGCCGATCGTCGAGCACGCCGACGTGAAGCGAATGTTGTTGGCGCAGAAGTCCTATGTCGAAGGCGGACTCGCCCTCGGCCTGTACTGCACCAAGCTGATCGACCTGCAACGCACCGCGGAATCCGACGGGGAAGGCGATGCCACCTCGCTGCTTCTCGACATCCTGGTTCCGGTGGCCAAGAGCTGGCCTTCGCAGTGGTGCCTCGAGGCGAACAGCCTAGCCATCCAAGTACACGGCGGGTACGGCTACACCCGCGAGTACGACGTCGAGCAGCACTACCGCGACAACCGACTGAACCCGATCCACGAGGGCACCCACGGCATTCAGAGCCTGGACCTGTTGGGTCGCAAGGTCACTCAGCGCGGAGGGGCCAGTCTCGCGGAGTTGGGCAAGGCCGTGTCGGCGACCATCGCGCAGGCCACGGCCGCGGGTGGCGAGGCGGCCGACCTTGCCGCCCTGCTGGATTCGTCCTGGCAGCGCGTCGTCGAGGTCACGGGCGCGATGTTCGCTTCCGGTGACGCCGAGGCAACGCTCGCCAACAGTGCGATCTACCTCGAGGCGTTCGGACACGTCGTCATGGCCTGGATCTGGCTGGAACAGTTCATCGTGGCCCGCGGTGAAACGGGCGACTTCTACGACGGGAAGCGCCACGCCGCCCGATACTTCTTCCGCTACGAACTTCCGAGGACCGCACCGCAACTCGACCTGTTGGAGCGGCTGGATCGCACCACGCTGGAGATGCGCGACGCCTGGTTCTAGTGTGCGGTGAGCGCACACTGGACGGACCTCAGCCGAATTCGATGATCTGGCGTACCGCGCGCCCGTCGGCCAGTTCGTCGATACCGTCGTTGATCTGATCGAGGCCGATCGTCGCCGACACCAGTGACTCGATGGGTGGCCGGCCCGCCTGCCACATCGCGACGAAACGCGGGATGTCCCGCGCCGGGACCGCGGACCCCAGATAGCTGCCGATGAGCGACCGGCCCTCGGCGACGAAACCCAACGGCGACAAGCTGATTCGGGCGTCCGGGCGGGGCAGTCCGACCGTGACGGTGCGGCCACCAGGCGCGGTCGGGGCGATGGCCGTCTCCAGTGCTGCGGGGTGACCCGCGGCCTCGATCACGATCCGTGCCTTCAGGTCGCCCGTCTGGTCGGGGGTGACGGCGGTGTGCGCGCCGAGGCTGGTGGCCAGCGCGAGCTTGTCCGGCAGTTGGTCGACGGCGATGACATTGACGTCGTCGTGCGCGAGCGCGGTTAGCAGCGCCGCCATGCCCACCTCGCCCATGCCGACGATCGCGACGGTGTCACCGGGCCGCGGCTGGCCCGCGTTGAGCACCGCGCCGCCGCCCGTGAGCACCGCGCAGCCCAACAGGGACGCCACCACGGGTGGCACGTCCTGGTCCACCGGCACGACGGAGCGGCGTGGGTCGCGAAGGCCGAGACACCGAGGTGGTGCAGCACCGGCCTACCCTCGGCGGCGAGTCGGGTGCCGCCGCCCAGCAGCAGCGCCCTCGGCGCTGGCGGCGCTGCCGGGGATGCATGGTGCGAGCCCATCGGTGGCGCAGGCCGTGCACTCGCCGCACCGCGGCAGGAACGTCATCACGACGCGTTGCCCCACCGCGAGGTCGCCCACTGCGGCGCCGACCTGCTCGACGATGCCTGCCGCCTCATGTCCCAGCAGCATCGGCACCGGCCGGACGCGGGAGCCGTTGACCACGGACAGATCGGAGTGGCACAGCCCGGCCGCCTCGATGGGGACGAGCAGTTCGGTGTCACCCGGCGGCGCGAGCTCGAGGTCGGTGATCGTCAACGGTGTGGACTCGGCATAGCGGGGTGGCGCCCCGATCCGGTCGAGGACGGCTCCCCGGATCTTCACCGCTACCAGCTTGCCAGGGGCTGCAAGACTTGCCCGATGAGCGCTAGCGAGCGGGAGCTGACGTCGCACGACTTCCCGGTGCACTGGCCGGTGCTGACGCGGTGGACGGACAACGACATGTTCGGCGATCTCAACAACGCGGTCTACTACGAACTGTTCGACACGGCGATCAACGCGTGGCTCGACACCACTAAGGGTCTCGACCCGCTGACGGCACCGTGGCTTGGGGTGGTCGCCGAATCCGGCTGTCGGTACTTCGCGGAACTCCAGCTCCCCGACCCGCTGGTCGTCGGGTTGGCCGTCACCCGCCTGGGGACCAGTAGCGTCACCTACCGGCTCGCGGTCTTCCACCCACCCGAAGCGCCCGACGCCACGGAAACCGTTGCTGCAGTGGGTCACTGGGTGCACGTCTACGTCGACCGGACCTCGCGGCGTCCAGTGCCGATTCCCGACGCCATCCGCACCGTGCTGGACCACGCCGTCGTCACCTGACCCGATCGCGTCCATCCGCAGCCGATAAACTCGCGTGATGCCACTCGTGAGCAAGACCGTCGAGGTCGAGGCCCCCGCCGAATCGATCATGGCGATCGTCGCGGACTTCGAGTCCTATCCGCAGTGGAACGAGGAAGTGAAGGGTGTCTCGGTGCTCGCCCACTACGACGACGGCCGCCCCAGCCAGTTGCGTCTCGACGCTGCCGTCGGCGGTTTCGACATCACCTACGTCCAGGCGATCTACTATCCCGGCGAGAACCAGATTCAGACCGTCATGCAGCAGGGTGACCTCTTCTCCAAGCAGGAGCAGCTGTTCTCCGTCGTCGCGATGGGCCCGACCACGCTGCTGACCGTCGACCTGTGCGTCGAGACGACGATGCCCGTGCCCAAGCCGATGGTGAAGAAGATGGTCAACGACGCGCTCGAGCACCTGGCCGGGAACCTGAAGACGCGCGCCGAGGTTCTGGCAGCCGGCGGGTAGCCCTACGTCCAGAGGCCCAGTTCATCGAGTCGCGCGGTGAATCGCCGGGCACCGAGTTCATCGAATCTGTGCTGACGGCGAATCTGCTCGGCGCGATCGCGGTGCCGGTGAACTTCCGCATGACGCCGCCGGAGATCGCGTTCCTCGTCGGCGACTGCGAGGCGCGCATCATCGTGACCGAGCCGGTGCTGGCGGCCGTCGCGACGGCGGTGCGCGAGCTCGATCCGATGCTGGCCGACGTGATCGTCACGGGCGGGACCACCGAGGACGGGCTGCTCGGGTACGAGGACCTCCTCGCCGAGGAGGGCTCGGCGCCCGAACCGGTCGACATCCCCAACGATTCGCCCGCGCTGATCATGTACACCTCGGGAACCACCGGGCGTCCCAAGGGTGCGGTGCTCACGCACGTCAACCTCTCCGGCCAGGCGATGACGCACCTGTTCACCAGCGGCGTCGACCTGAACAACGACATCGGCTTCGTCGGTGTCCCGCTGTTCCACATCGCGGGCATCGGCAACACCATCACCGGCCTGTTGCTGGGACGACCGAAGGTGATCTACCCCCTCGGCGCATTCGATCCCGGCGCCCTGCTCGACGTGTTGGAGAGCGAGCGCGTCACGGGCATCTTCCTGGTGCCCGCGCAATGGCAGGTGGTGTGCGCCGCCCAGCGGGCCAACCCGCGCCAACTGAAGCTGCGAGTGCTGTCATGGGGCGCAGCCCCGGCGTCGGATAACCTCCTTCGTGAAATGGCCGCGACCTTCCCAGGAACCCAGATCCTCGCCGCCTTCGGCCAGACGGAGATGTCGCCCGTGACCTGCATGCTGCTGGGTGACGACGCCGTCAGGAAGCTGGGCTCGGTCGGCAAGGTCATCCCGACCGTCGCGGCGCGCGTCGTCGACGAGGACATGAACGACGTCCCCATCGGTCAGGTGGGCGAGATCGTGTACCGCGCGCCGACGCTGATGGCTGGCTACTGGAACAACCCCAAGGCTGGAACAACCCCAAGGCCACGGCCGAATCCTTTGCCGGTGGCTGGTTCCATTCGGGGGACCTCGTTCGCCAGGACGACGAGGGCTACGTCTGGGTCGTCGACCGCAAGAAGGACATGATCATCTCGGGCGGTGAGAACATCTACTGCGCCGAGGTCGAGAACGTCCTGGCCGCGCACCCGTCGATCGGAGAAGCGGCGGTCATCGGTCGGCCCCACCCCGAGTGGGGCGAGGTTCCCGTGGCGGTCGTGGCCATCGGAGCGACCGCGCCGTCCGGTCTGACGCTCGCCGAACTCGTCGAGTTCCTCACCGAGCGGCTCGCCAGATACAAGCATCCGAAGGTGCTGGAAGTCGTCGACACCTTGCCCCGTAACCCAGCGGGCAAGGTGGTCAAGACGGAACTGAGGGCGCGCTTTGGTTCAGAGGATTCGATTGACGCCCGGCGAAAGTTCTTCTGCTCCAACGGTTTCAGCCACAGTGACGGAAGGCTGACCTGCGATCACGAGTTTGCAACGGGCGGGGTGACAATCCTGCGGATGCGGTGCACCGCGCCGTTGCCATCGGGTACTCTCCTGTGGTCCGCCTTACTGCCCACCAGTAGGGAGACAGTGATCACACACACGAAGCTCGAGCAAGGAGAAGGCGTGCGACAGGTTCTGCCGTTGCGCCACAGTGGTCGCGGCTTCGTCGGGCGCGAGATCGTGAGTGCCAGGCGGTGACTGCCCAGACGCCGGGTCTCGTCGACAACGTCCGCGACCGGGTGAGACCAGGTCTGACGGCCGTCGGTGGCTTCGTGAAGATGTGCGTGCTCACGGGCAAGGCGCTGTTCCGCCGACCGTTTCAGACGCGCGAGTTCATCCTCCAGGGCTGGTTCTTGATGCGGGTGGCGTTCCTGCCCACCATCGCGGTCGCCATCCCGTTGACGGTGCTGATAATCTTCACGCTGAACATCCTGCTCGCCGAATTCGGTGCCGCCGACATCTCCGGCGCGGGCGCGGCACTTGGCGCGGTTACCCAGCTCGGACCTCTGGTAACCGTGCTGGTGGTTGCCGGCGCGGGTTCCACCGCCATCTGCGCCGACATCGGAGCCAGGACGATCCGCGAGGAGATCGACGCGCTCGAGGTCCTCGGCATCGACCCGATCCACCGCCTCGTCGTCCCCCGCGTGATCGCCTCCACGCTCGTCGCCTTCCTTCTCAACGGCGCCGTCATCACCATCGGCCTGGTCGGCGGTTTCGTCTTCGGCGTCTACATCCAGAACATCTCCGCAGGCGCCTACGTGGCGACGCTGACACTGGTCACTGGACTTCCGGAGGTGCTGATCTCTGTCATCAAGGCGCTGATCTTCGGCATGATCGCGGGGCTGGTGGGCTGCTACCGCGGCCTCACCGTCTCCGGTGGCGCCAAGGGCGTCGGCACCGCGGTCAACGAGACGCTGGTGCTCTGCATCATCGCGCTGTTCGCGGTGAACGTCATCATGACCACCATCGGCGTTCGATTCGGAACGGGGCGCTGACATGTCGACTACTGCAGTACTGAGGTCCCGCTTCCCCCGCACCGTGGCAGGCGGCGAGCGGCTCGCGAGTTCGCCGGCGCGCTTCCTCGACAGCATGGGCCACATCGCCTGGTTCGTCGTCACCGCGGTCGGCTCGATCGGTCACGCCTTCCGGTTGTACCGCAAGGAGATGTTGCGCCTGGTCGCCGAGATCGGCATGGGCACCGGCGCCATGGCCGTCATCGGTGGCACCGTGGCCATCGTCGGTTTCGTCACCCTCTCCGGTGGCTCGCTGATCGCGATCCAGGGCTTCGCGTCCCTGGGAAACATCGGTGTCGAGGCGTTCACCGGATTCTTCGCCGCGCTGGTCAACGTGCGCATTGCCGCACCGGTGGTCGCGGGTCAGGCGCTGGCAGCCACGGTCGGCGCCGGTGCGACCGCCGAATTGGGCGCCATGCGCATCAGCGAGGAGATCGACGCGCTCGAAGTCATGGGCATCAAGTCGATCTCGTACCTGGTGTCGACGCGTCTGGTGGCCGGCTTCGTCGTCATCATCCCGCTGTACGCGATGGCGATCATCATGTCGTTCCTGTCGGCGAGGGTGACCACGACGCTGTTCTACGGGCAGTCGACGGGTACCTACGAGCACTACTTCCGAACGTTCCTGCGGCCCGACGACGTGGCCTGGTCGTTCGTGCAGGCGATCATCATCTCGATGATCGTCATGCTCATCCACTGCTACTACGGCTTCTACGCCAGCGGCGGCCCGGTTGGCGTCGGCGAGGCCGTCGGCCGCTCGATGCGCGCCTCGCTGATCGCGATCGTCCTGGTCGTCCTGTTCGCTTCGATGGCGCTCTACGGCACCAACGCCAACTTCAACCTGACGGTGTAGCCGATGACCGCTCCAGGCCAGATGCAACTGCCTGTCAACATGCCGCGGACGCCTCCGTACAAGGTGGCCGGGCTCATCCTGCTGCTGATCGTCGCGGTCGTCGTCGCGCTCGTCTGGACTCAGTTCCGCGGTGGCTTCAGCGATCCGGAGAAGCTGACGTTGATCTCGTCGCGTTCGGGTCTGTCGATGGATCCGGGTTCGAAGGTCACCTTCAACGGTGTCGAGATCGGCCGGGTGGCCGGCGTCGCGGCGATCAACCAGAACGGTGAGCCGAAGGCCAAGGTCACCCTCGACGTCGACAGGCAGTTCATCAAGTTGATCCCGGCGAACGTCGACGCCCAGATCAAGGCGACCACCGTGTTCGGCAACAAGTACATCGCCTTCTCCTCGCCGAAGAACCCCAGCGGAAAGCTCCAGCCGTCCACGCCGATCGATGTCTCCGGCGTGACCACCGAGTTCAACACCTTGTTCGAGACCGTCGTGTCGGTGGCGGAGAAGGTCGACCCCATCAAGCTGAACCAGACCCTGACGGCGGCGGCACAGGCACTCGACGGATTGGGTGATCGGTTCGGCGAGTCCATCGAGAACGGCAACACCATCCTGGCAGACGTCAACCCGCTGCTGCCTCGACTCCGGCAGGACACCCAGCGCCTCGCCGACGTCGCCGACATCTTCTCCGCCGCCGGGCCCGACCTCTTTGACGGTCTGGAGAACGCCGTCACGACGGCGAAGACGCTCAACGACGAGCAGGGCAACATCGACCAGGCGCTGATGGCTTCCGTCGGGTTCGGCAACACCGCTGGCGAGGTCTTCGAGAAGAGCGGGCCGTATCTAGTCCGCAGCTCGGCTGACCTGGTCCCGACGAGTGCGCTGCTCGACGAGTACAGCCCGATGCTCTTCTGCACCATCCGCAACTATCACGACGTCGAACCGAAGATCGCCTCGTCTCTCGGTGGCAACGGATACTCGCTGAACACCCACTCGGAGGTTCTGGGTGCAGGCAACCCCTACGTGTATCCCGACAACCTGCCCCGGGTGAACGCCCACGGCGGACCCGAGGGCAGGCCGGGTTGCTGGCAGCCCGTCACCCGCGACCTGTGGCCCAATCCGTACCTGGTGATGGACACCGGCGCCAGCATCGCTCCCTACAACCACATCGGACTCGGTCAGCCCATCGCCATTGAGTACGTCTGGGGACGCCAAATCGGGGAGAACACGATCAACCCATGAGAATCACCGGTACAGCGATCAAGCTCGGCGCACTCTCCCTGGTGCTGCTGATGTTCACCGCGATCATCATCGTGGTGTTCGGTCAGCTGCGGTTCGATCGCACCACGGGCTACTCCGCGATCTTCAAGAACGCCAGTGGCCTGCGGGCCGGGCAGTTCGTTCGCGCCTCGGGTGTGGAGGTCGGCAAGGTCTCCAAGGTCGAACTCATCAACGGTGGCAACGAAGTCGAAGTCAACTTCGCCGTGGACCGTTCGCTTCAACTGTTCCAGGGGACGACGGCCTCGATCCGCTACCTGAACCTGATCGGTGACCGCTACCTGGAACTCAAGCGTGGCGACGACAACGCCAAGATGCCCGCAGGTGGCACCATTCCGGATTCCCGCACCGAACCCGCACTCGACCTGGACGCGCTCATCGGTGGGTTCCGGCCGCTGTTCCGGGCGTTGGAACCGGAAAAGGTGAACAACATCGCCCAGTCGATCATCACGATCTTCCAGGGTCAGGGCGGCACCATCAACGACATCCTCGACCAGACCGCCTCGCTGACCTCTGCGCTAGCCGACCGAGACCAGGCGATCGGTGAGGTGATCAAGAATCTCAACACCGTCCTCGCCACGACGGTGAAACACCAGCAGCAGTTCGACGAGACCCTCCAGAACTTCGAGACGCTCGTCACCGGACTGAAGAACAGGGCCGACCCGATCGCGGCGTCGGTGGCCGACATCAGCGACGCGGCAGGATCGGTCGCCGACCTGCTCGGCGACAACCGTCCCCTATTGCAGAAGACGATCACCAACCTCGAGATCATTCAGCAGCCGCTGGTCGACCAGAAGGAACAGTTGAACGACACGCTGATCAAGATTCCCGCCGCTCTGAAGATCATCGGGCGCGCGGGTGGCATCTACGGCGACTTCTTCAACTTCTACGCCTGCGACGTCACCCTCAAGTTGAACGGATTGCAGCCGGGTGGCCCGGTCCGCACGGTCAAGGTCTGGTCTCAGCCATCGGGTAGGTGCACACCGCAATGAGGAGTATCGAAGGCGACAACCGGATCCGCAACGGGTTGATGGGCATCATCATCCTGGCGCTCGTCATCGGCGTAGGCCAGAGCTTCGCCAGTGTGCCGATGATCTTCGCGCAGCCCAAGTACTACGCGGAGTTCTCTGATACCGGCGGCCTCGACACCGGCGACAAGGTGCGCATCGCAGGCGTCGACGTGGGCCAGGTCCAGACGCTGGCGATCGACGGCGACAAGGTTCTCATCGGCTACACACTCGACGGCACGAAGATCGGTACCGACAGCCGTGCCAACATTCGTACGGACACCATCCTCGGGCGTAAGAACCTCCAGATCGAGCCCAAGGGTTCGACGGCGCTGGGAGCCAACGGAGTGCTGCCAATCGGCCAGACCACGACGCCGTACCAGATCTACGATGCGTTCTTCGACCTCACCAAGGCAGCGTCCGGCTGGGACACCGAGTCGGTCAAGAAGTCGCTGAACGTGCTTTCGGAGACCATCGACCAGACCTACCCGCACCTGAGCGCGGCGCTGGACGGTGTCTCGCGATTCTCGGACACGATCGGCAAGCGCGACGAGGACATCAAGAAACTGTTGGCGAACGCCAACAAGATCGCCGGAGTGCTTGGCAGCCGCGGCGGACAGATCAACGACTTGTTGGTCAACGCCAAGACCCTGCTGGCGGCGATCAACGAGCGGTCCTACGCGGTCAGCATGCTGCTCGAGCGCGTCGGTGAGTTCTCCACGCAGGTCGAGGGTTTCATCGATGACAACCCCAACCTGAATCGCGTGCTGAACCAACTTCAGACCATCAGCGACGTGCTGGTGGCCAGGAAGTTCGACCTGACCGACACGCTGGCCTTGCTCAGCAAGTTCACCGCGTCACTTGCCGAGTCCCTCGCCTCTGGCCCGTACTTCAAGGTCATGCTGGTCAACTTGCTGCCCTACTGGATCCTGCAGCCGTGGGTGGACGCCGCCTTCAAGAAGCGTGGCATCAGTCCCGAGGAGTTCTGGGGCAACGCCGGGGTTCCGTCGTTCCGGTACCCGGACCCCAACGGCCAACGACAGCCCAACGGTGCACCACCGCCCGCGCCGACGCCGCTGGAGGGGACGCCGGAGAATCCCGGTCCCGCCGTGATCGCCGGCTCGCCCTGCTCCTACACACCGGGACCGGGAAACTATCCGACTCCGGGCAATCCCTTGCCATGCACGCAGGCCGTGAACGGACCGTTCGGCCCCAACCCGTACGGTTCCAACACCTACGGACCGCCCGACGTGCTCGGCGCGCCCGCGAATCCTGGTGCGCCGCCGCCTTCGCCAGGGGTTCCCAGCGCTGCGTTCCCCGGTGAGTTCTCGCCGCCCGTCCAGGGCGTCCCACCGGCTCCGTTCGCACCGGGCCCGCCCGGGGCCAGGACGGTCCCGGCCACGCCCGGTCCGTCCGACCCGTACATCGCCCCGGGGTCCCTTCAAGGTGACGGCACCTCGCCGCTGCCGCCCGCACTGGTCGGTCCGATCCCGCCCCCGGGGCCGGGGCCGCAGGTGGGTGGCGCTGGCGAACCGCTGCCGGGCAATCCGCCATTCCTTCCGCCCGGATCACAAGGTTAGGGGGCCACAGAGATGTCGACGATCTTCAACGTCCGAAACATGAAGTTGCCCGCGCTGACCAAGACTTCCGTGATCGTCGGATCGCTCATCGTGATCGCTGCGCTGGTCGCCGGGTTCTTCGGCTGGCAGCTCTACAAGAAGGTCACGACGAACACCGTGGTGGCCGAGTTCCCGCAGGCCTTGGCGCTCTATCCCGGCGACAGGGTCGAGATCATGGGCGTGCGGGTGGGTTCGATCGAGAAGATCGAGCCGGCCGGCGACAAGATGCGGGTGACCTTCAACTACGAGTCGAAGTACAAGGTGCCGGCGAACGCGACGGCATCGATCCTGAACCCCAGCCTCGTCGCGTCGCGCACCATTCAGCTGGCTCCGCCCTACACCGGCGGCCCGGTGATGGAGAGTGGCGCCGTCATCCCCAAGGACCGCACCCAGGTGCCGGTCGAGTACGACGAATTGCGCGACTCGCTCAGCCGCCTCCTGACCGACCTCGGCCCCACCAAGGAACAGCCCAAGGGCCCCATCGGTGACGTGATCGAGTCGTTCTCCGACGGTCTCGCCGGCAAGGGCCAGCAGCTCAACACGACGCTGAACAACCTGTCCGAGGCGTTGAGCACGTTGAACTCGGGTCGTGGCGACCTCTTCGGCGTGGTGAAGAGCCTGGCGCTGTTCGTCAACGCGCTCTACAGAAGCGACCAGCAATTCGTCGCACTCAACGACAATCTGGCGCAGTTCACCAACTCCTTCACCAACACCGACCGTGAAGTGGCGACCGCCGTCCAGGACCTCAACCAGTTGCTCACGACCACGCGCGGCTTCCTCGACGAGAACGCGACCGTGCTGACCAAGGACGTCAACAATCTGGCCGACGTGACGAATGCGATCCTGCAGCCGGAGCCACGCAAGGGCCTGGAGACGGTTCTGCACGTGTACCCGAACCTCGCGGCCAACCTCATGAACATCGCGGCGCCGAACGCCGGCGGCATCGTCGGTCTGCCGACCATCAACAACTACGCCAACCCGATGCAGTTCCTGTGCAGCGCCATCCAGGCGGGCAGCCGACTGGGCTATCAGGACTCGGCGGAACTGTGCGCGCAGTACCTGGCACCGATCCTGGACGCGACCAAGTTCAACTCGCTGCCGTTCGGCCTGAACCAGTTCAACACGGCGATGACGCTGCCGAAGCAGATCGCCTACTCCGAGCCGCGACTGCAGCCGCCGCCGGGGTATAAGGACACGACGGTGCCCGGCGTCTTCTCGCGGGACACCCTGTTCTCCCACGGCAACCACGAGCCGGGCTGGACCGTCGCCCCGGGTATGCAGGGCGTCGAGGTGCAGCCGTTCACAGAGAACATGCTGACGCCGGAGTCGCTGTCCGAACTCATGGGCGGCCCGGACATCGTCGCCCCGCCTGCGCCCTACGCGTTCGGGGTCAACGACGGCAGGCTGCCGGGGCCCCCGAATGCCTACGGCGAGAACAGTCCATTGCCCCCACCGTGGTACCCGCAGCCGGGTCCCCCGCCGGTGCCGGCACCGGGCGTGATCCCCGGTGATCCACTGGGTGCCATCACGCCTGCGGCCGGACCCGCGCCCGCCGCCGCACCCGCGCCGGCTGGACCACCGCTGCCCGCTGAAGCAGGAGCCGGTTGATGAGCCGCTTGCGCGAAGAAGAGACGGACCTGATGAGCCGCTTGCGCGAAGAAGAGACGATCGGGTTGCTGAAGCGTTTGAAGCTGAGAACCGTCGTCAAGCGCGGTGGAGCACTGCTCGCCGCGGGTCTGATCCTGACGTCGTGCGGATGGAAGGGCATCGCGAACGTGCCTGTGCCGGGTGGCGCAGGCACCGGCTCGGACAGCATGACGATCTACGTCCAGATGCCGGATACGTTGGCGCTCAACGTGAATAGCCGTGTGCGCGTTGCCGACGTCTTCGTCGGCAGCGTGCGGGCGATCGAGTTGAAGAACTGGGTCGCGACAATGACGCTGGACGTCCAGCCCGGTCTGAAGCTGCCCGCCGACACCAGGGCCGCGATCGGTCAGACGTCACTGCTCGGCTCGCAACACGTCGAGCTGACCCCGCCGGCGGACTCCTCGGGCCCGTTGATGAAGAGCGGCGACACCATTCCGCTCGATCACTCGAGTGCGTTCCCGACGACGGAGCGGACGCTGGCCAGCATCGGCACCATTCTGAGCGGCGGTGGCATCCCGAACCTCGAGACGATCACCACCGAGGTGAACAACCTCCTCACCGGTCGCGGGGATCAGATCCGCGAGTTCTTGGGACGCCTTGACACGTTCACCGCGGAGTTGAACAACCAGCGCCAGGACCTCACCCGCGCGATCGACTCGACGGACCGATTGCTGGCCATCATTGCGCAGCGCAACAACACGCTGGACCGCGTCCTGACGGAGTTCCCGCCACTGATCAAGCACTTCGCGGACACCAGGGACCTGTTCGCCGACGCGGTGATTGCACTTGGTCGCGTCAGCAAGGCTGCAGACGGTGCGCTTTCGCAGGCCAACCCGGACATCGCGGCCAACCTGAAGAACCTGCAACGTCCGCTGGTCCAGCTGGGCAAGGCGTCCCCGTACCTCCTCGGCGCGCTGAAGGTGATCGGAACCGCGCCGTTCAGCATCGAGAACGTGCCGAAGGCCATTCGCGGCGACTACATCAACGTGTCGCTCAACGTCGACCTGACGCTGTCCGCGATCGACAACGGATTCCTCAGCGGCACAGGGGTATCCGGCATGCTGCGGGCGCTGGAACAGTCGTGGGGCCGCGATCCGAGCACGATGATCCCGGACGTGCGGTTCACCCCGAACCCGCACAATGCACCGGGCGGACCGCTGGTCGAGAGAGGTGAGTGAGCGATGCTGACCCGCTTCATCAAGATCCAGCTGGTGGTCTTCTCCATCCTGACGGTCATCGCGTTGGTCGTCCTTGGCTGGTATTACCTGCGGCTGCCGAGTTTGGTCGGGATCGGGCAGTACGAGCTGAAGGCCGAGCTGCCTCGGTCGGGTGGTCTCTACTCGACGGCCAACGTGACGTATCTCGGTACCCAGATCGGCAAGGTCACCGACGTCAAGCCCACCGAGCGGGGCGTGTTGGCCACCATGAGCATCGACAGCAAGTACAAGATCCCGGCAGATGCCACCGCGAACGTGCACTCGGTCTCCGCGATCGGCGAGCAGTACCTGGACCTGGTGTCGATGTCGGACAAGCCGGGGCAGTATCTGGCCGCGGGTTCGACGATCACCAACGGCACGGTGCCGAGCGAGGTCGGGCCCGCGCTGGACGCCGCCAACAACGGTCTCGCCGCCCTGCCCAGGGAGAAGATCGACTCGCTGTTGACCGAGACGTCTGAGGCGATCGGCGGTCTCGGCCCCGCACTGCAGCGGTTGGTGGAGTCGACGACGGCCATCGCGAGCGACTTCAAGGACAACTTGGGGCCGGTGAACGACGTCGTCAACAACTTGCAACCGATCCTGGAAAGCCAGGCCAACTCGGGTGATGCGATCTCGCAGTGGGCCGCCAACCTGAACACCATCACGTCGCAGACCGCGGAGCAGGATCCGGCGTTGCGGAGCGCGCTGCAGCAGGCCGCGCCGACGGCGGATCAACTCAACGCCGTGTTCGGTGACGTGCGTGAGGCGCTGCCCCAGACGCTGGCGAATCTCGCGATCGTCACCGATCTGCTCAAGCGCTATCACTCCGGACTGGAACAGGCGCTAGTGATCCTGCCGCAGGGTGCGACTGTGGCCCAGGCGGGCACCATCTTCGAGGGCGAAGGTCTGCTGCACTTCGGTCTGTCGCTCGGCCAGCCGCCGCCGTGCCTGACCGGCTTCCTGCCTGCGTCGGAGTGGCGTGCGCCGGCCGACACCTCGACGAAGCCGCTACCCGACGGCTTGTACTGCAAGATCCCGAAGGACTTCCAGGGGAACGTCGTTCGTGGTGCGCGTAACTATCCGTGTGCGGACGTGCCAGGCAAGCGCGCGGCGACGCCGGAGGAATGCCGCGGCAACACTCCGTATGAGCCGCTCGGCACCAACCCCTGGTACGGCGATCCGAACCAGATCCTGACGTGCCCCGCGGCCGGAGCGCGATGCGACCAACCGGTCAAGCCCGGCTACGTGGTACCTGCCCCGTCGATCAACAACGGGTTGAACCCGTTGCCCGCCGATCAGTTGCCGCCGCCGCCGTCGCCGATGAGTGACCCGTTGACGTCCCCTGGCCAGGGCACCGTCGCCTGCAGTGGCCAGCAGCCCAACCCGTGCATCTACACTCCGGCATCAGGTCCTACCGCGATCTACACCCCGTCCAACGGGCAGGTCGTCGGACCCGACGGAGTCACGTACTCCGTCACCAACTCAAGTGACCCAGGAGAGAACGGATGGAAGGAGATGCTGGCACCAGCCGGCTGAACCCCCCCGAAGGGCAGGAGCGCAGCGACCCGGGAGAAGACATCAGTCTAGAACCCGAC
>NZ_DASQEU010000039.1:0-4432 GCF_035633495.1 Mycobacterium sp.
TGTCCAACGGTCCAACCGCGAACTCTTCCATGACCCCGTCGTTCACGCCGTCAACAAAACCCACCTGCATTGACCTGTCCAGGAAGTTCTCGGCCCGGCCAGCTTCGGCGCCGAGCCCCTGCCGGTGCACCGTGACTTTGCCGTCAACACCGTTGGCCACGACGTTGCGGACCACCACGTCCGCATACCGAGAAACCGGCTCGAAGGCATGGACATGCGTTGACCGGCACATCTTCGCGAACCAGACAGTGTGGGTGCCCAAATGAGCGCCCACGTCGACGTACTGACCGACCAGGTTCAGGGAACGCACGTATTCGAGGAACCCTTCCTCATAGAGCTTGCCTGCCGCGATCGGTCGGTACACGTACGGCGTCTCGACGAATCCCTCGTCGTCGAACCTGAGCGTCTGACCATGACGCGTCAAGGTCAGCATGTGGGTGGCCTTTCGTCGCTGTCCGGCGCTGGGCGCCAAACGACAGAGCCTACTCGGTCTCGTTAATGGCGATCCGGGACGCCTAGAAGAGGCGATCTCCTGCCTAAGAAGTGGTCACGATCGCTGTAACCGCCAAGTTCTACGGGCTGTTCTTCAGTAGTCTGGCGAACAAGGAAGTTGACGTCGACTCCGACATATTCAAGGTCGTGCTGGGCCGCGCGACAAACCTCACTGACGGCCCGCGTCCAGACCGCCGCGTTGTTGCGGCGTCGGTTACAAGTGGGTCCACCGCCAATGGCAGGTGATCATCTGGTGCGTGATCTCGCCGACTACGACCGTGCGTTCGGTGTCGACTTCACCAGCAGCGCAACCAGTTCCGATGGCGAGGTGGCTTGAACATCGCTGAGGACCCGATCAAAGAAATCTGCCACTACGCCCAAGCGCTCAAGGCACCGCGGATCCGGGGCTCGGCTGCCCAACTGGCCGAACAAGCCCGCGACGGCGGGTGGAGCCACGAAGAATATCTGGCTCTATTGCCATGAATGTGGGTCGGGTGGGGTGTGCTATGTCTCGCGTGGCGTAAAGGATGGGCGCACGGGCAGCCCCATAGGTTCGAAAGCTCCTACACGACCGATCCAGGAGCCTGCCCGTGCGCGCCACCACGTTACTCAATTGCGTCCTCAACCTGCCGAAGACGGCGGTCCGCGACGTCGAGTTCGGCGACGCGGTGACGGTGTGGGTGCGTCCGCAGCAACGGGTGATGTCTTGTCCGCATTGCGATTTCCGGACTCGGCACCGTTACGACACACGGGCCGTGGACTCGGCGTGGCGGCACCTGGACCTGGGCGGGCGTGTCTGCGTGCTCAAGCTGCGGCGACGCCGGTTGCGCTGCCCCGAGCACGGCGTGCTGGCCGAATCGGTGCCGTTCGCGCGGCCCGGATCGGGGTTCACCCGCGACTTCGAGGAGCTCGTCGTCTGGCTGGCAACCAAGTGTGACAAGAAGACGGTGTCGGTGTTCTGCCGTGTCGCCTGGCGCACCGTCGGGACGATGTGCGCGCGGATCGTGGCCGAGAGGCTCGACGACGACCGCCTGGCGAGCCTGGTCGACATCGGCGTCGACGAGATCTCCTGGCGCAAGCATCACAAGTACCTGACGCTGGTCTCCGACCACGCGACCGGCAAGATCGTGTGGGGCGCGCCCGGCAAGAACGCCGCCACCCTCGACAAGTTCTTTACCAGCGCCCTGCCTGCCGGGGCCGTCGCACGGATCGAGGCGGTGTCGATGGACCTCGGCCCGGCATTCGCGAAATCCGTTCGGACACATGCCCCGCAGGCGGTGATCTGCTTCGATCCGTTCCATGTCGTGAAACTTGCCACCGACGCCCTCGACGACGTCCGCCGCCAGGTCTGGCAGTCCGCCCGCAAGCTGTCGAACAAGCAGATCGCCCGCACCTACAAAGGCGCCCGCTGGGCGCTGCTGAAGAACCCCGAAAAGCTCACCGACACACAGAAAGCCACCCTCGCCCAGCTCAAACGCGAGGGCGGCGCCCTGGTCCGGGCCTACGACATGAAGGAGTCGTTGCGCGCGGTGTTTGCCGGCGACCTAGACACCGACACCGTCACCGACATGCTGGACAAATGGTGCTCCTGGGCGCAGCGGTGCCGGATCCCGCAGTTCGTCAAACTCGGCCAAACCATCAAGAAGCACGTCGATGGCATCAAGGCCGCGATCGAGCGGGGCCTGGCCAACGGACGCCACGAAGGCCTCAACAACAAGGTCCGGTTGATCATCCGCAGGGCCTACGGCTTCCACAACGCCGACAACGCCCTTGCCTTGATCATGCTCGTCTGCGGGCCGGTCACCGTGAACCTGCCATATCACATGTAAAGCCATCCACATTCATGGCAGTAGAGCCAATTGTTCCAGGAACGGTGGTGCCACCTCGTCAAGCGCGGACTGGCAGACCTGATCTGTTCGCAGGGCGTTCGCGGGCACCTTTTGTCATGCTTGCCGTTTTACTGCGTCGATTTCAGAGTCCGAATACCATCTGCGACGTCGGGAAACGATACAGCGAATTCAACTTGACGCCGAATACCCAGGTCGGCACCCTTTTGACTCGAGAATCGAAAGACTTGAGATGACGTCGACGAACCACACCACCATCCCCGCCCGCGTCCGGCAGTGTCTTGTCGGAGCGACGTTCGCCCTCAGCTTTGCGATGGCATCCGCCGCCGTTGCGACCGCCGAACCCTCATGGGACATCGGAGAATACGACGAATGCAGGAGAGGGTTAGGCGGCGCGAAGACCGCGTTCGAATGCTGCTTGTTCAGCGGCGGAGAATGGGTTGACGACCCGAACTCACTCTTCCCCGGAGGAGGCAAGTGCGTCGCGCCGCCAGCTCAACCCGTGGACCGCTCGCCTGGTGACACCGGTCCTCCCACCGGCAAGCCAGGGCTGACCCCACCGCAAGCCGGCCAGCCCGGACTGGCCCCCGTCACCACCACGACGCCGCCGCCCTTGGCGCCCGCGCCCGCGCAAGCCCCAGACTTGGCGCCGCGGTAACCGTCATCCGCCTCGGCTAGTTAGTACTGTGCCCGCACCGTGCAATCGATCTTGATGATCGGCGCCGGGTTCCACCGGCCATTAGGACGCTGCGGCCGTGCGACGGCATCGTCCCAGTGAGAGCAACGAAGATATCATGATATCGTCAATTAACACGTGACCGAAGAAGGGACCAATCATGCCTAACATCCTGATCCGGAACCTGTCCCAGGATGCCATTGACCGCATCGACGCAGCTGCGGCGGATCTCGGGCTTTCGCGAAACGAATACTTGCGCCGCAGGTTCGATCACTCCGTCACCCAGCCCGGCGAGCAGACCGTTTCTGCCGAGGACTGGAAACGGTCGGCCGTGACGTTTGCGGATTTGGCCGACCCCGACGTCATGGCGGCCGCGTGGCGGTGACGAGGTGGCTGATCGACAAGTCCGCTTACGCACGTCTCCAGCTTGGTCAGACTTCGGACATCGACGACTGGAGTGCCCGGATCGGTCGCGGCTTGGTTCGTCTCTCCACGATCACCCGGCTTGAACTTGGTTACTCGGCCCGCACGGGCGACGGCGGCCGTCGCCAGTTCGCGAGTCCCCCGCTTGCCCTGATGCCGCTGGAGTACCTGACACCGGGTATCGAGGACCGAGCGCTCGAGGTACAGATGCTCTTGGCCGACCGAGGGCAGCACCGCGCGCCATCCATACCCGACCTGCTCATCGCCGCAACGGCCGAGAGGGGCGGGCTAACGGTATTGGCGGCAGACAAGGACTTCAATCTGATCGCTCAGATCACGGGCCAACCAGTCGAAGCGCTCGCTCAGTAGGAGATTCGACGCTGCGCGCGAACGGGTGCACCGTTGCCGGGGACACAGGTGATGGCCTTGCGGTGACCCGTTCGTCGCGGGAATCTACGGCAGAGAGATCAAGGACCAAGGGCTCCTGAGCTGCGTGGATGCCACCGCGTTAGAACTCCGAGAATGTGCCCGAGAAAAAGTGAGGGAACACCACTGGCTGGTCGCTCCTACCTGTGAACGCGGCACACGGGCCGCGACCAACACGAGGAGACACCATGAACGCCAACACCACCACCCTTCGCCGCTTCGTCGCCAGCGCTCTCGGCGCGAGCGCCATCGCCGTCGGAGCGCTCGCGATGAGCTCACCAGCCGGTGCGGTCACCTTCGAGCAGTCGTGCAAGGACAGTCCCGGTTTGTACGCCACCGGGGCAGAGAGCGGTGTCTACAGCACGGTCCGCCGCGGCGTGGACCGCGACCAGATCTGCAAGCTGTATGGCCGGAGCGGAAATCACCTCGGTACCTCCATCGTCACCGACTACGGCTTCTACAAGGCCCCCTCGATCCCGAAGGTCGCGCCGGCACCGGTGCTCAGCCCCCGGTAGCTCACCCGAATGGGTCGGGCGGGACGCGTCCAGCAGCGTCCCGCCCGAGCCCA
>NZ_DASQEU010000040.1:0-1511 GCF_035633495.1 Mycobacterium sp.
AATGACGCTCCGCGTCCCGCAACACGCCCGCACCGCCGGACAGGTGAATTGTCATGACGCGCGCGGCGCGCTGCCGCAATCGGATCGTTCATGCGCCGTAGCGTGCGAGAGGTCTCACGGCGACGCACCTTCCGCCTCGGATCGCCCGGGAGACTGAGGAAAGGCAGGCAGCCCGTGAGTATCGGGATAGAAGTTTCACGTGAAACACCCGACACCTTCGACGATGACGACGACACACCCTTGGCTCGCGCGACTTTGCAGGCGATGGAGGTCCGCTCCGGCGACCTCACCATGCCGCGCCCGCGTCACCGCAGGGTGTTCTGCGTCGCCAATCAGAAGGGCGGTGTCGGCAAGACGACCACCACGGTGAACATCGGCGTGGCCCTCGCCCTGGCCGGATTGCACGTGCTGGTCATCGATCTCGATCCGCAGGGCAATGCGTCAACGGCCCTGGGCGTGGATCGGAAGGCCGGCACGCCGTCGGTCTACGACGTCCTGATCGGCGAGATCACCGCGGCGGAGGCGATTCAGACCTGCCCGGACGCGCCCAGGCTCGGGTGCGTGCCGGCCACTATCGACCTGGCCGGTGCGGAGATCGAGCTGGTGTCGATGGTCGCGCGGGAGACCAGGCTGAAGCAGGCATTGGAGAAGATCGACACGTACTACGACTACATCTTCATCGACTGCCCGCCATCGCTCGGCCTGCTGACGGTGAACGCGATGGCTGCGGTCGACGAGGTGCTGATCCCGATCCAGTGCGAGTATTACGCGCTGGAGGGCCTGGGCCAGCTGCTCAAGAACATCGACCTGGTCAAGGCGCACCTCAACCCGGACCTGGATGTCTCGACGATCCTGCTGACGATGTACGACGGCCGGACGAAGCTCGCCGACCAGGTCGCGTCCGAGGTGCGCAGGCACTTCGGGCCCAAGGTGCTGACCGCATCGATACCGCGGTCGGTGAAGGTCTCCGAAGCACCGGGCTTCGGGCAGTCCGTGTTGACGTACGACCCCGGTTCCCGGGGGGCCATGAGTTACCTGGATGCGGCGCGCGAGATCGCCGACCGCGGCGCGAGGGAGTTGTCATGAGCAAGCCACGAGGTGGACTGGGTCGAGGCCTGGCGGCGCTGATCCCGACCGGTCCGGACACCACCACCGTCTCCGACGTGCTCATGAGCGGCGGTCCCGCCCGCCGGGAGCCAGCCGCGCTGACCCTGATCGGCGGCGGTGCGCTCCCTGCACCCACCGACGGCCAGACCGGCGAAGCGGTCCAGCCGGGGTCGAACCCAGACGTTGATGCGTCATCCAACGGCGTGGGACCCCGTTATCGGGACATTCCCATCGACGCCATCCGCCGGAACCCGCGCAACCCGCGGTCGGTGTTCGACGAGGACGCCCTGCTCGAGTTGACCCACTCCATCCGCGAATTCGGCATGCTGCAGCCCGTCGTTGTCCGGGATGCGGCCGACGGCGGCTACGAAATGGTCATGGGCGAGCGCCGCTGGCGGGCGGCC